>CAZJVT010000001.1:0-357676 GCA_964549935.1 uncultured Candidatus Saccharibacteria bacterium
AATTATTGTGATTACTACATCCGAAGATGTAGCAGTTGCATGATTCCTAATCATTCTTCTTCATCATTTATTTCAATTCAGTCCTCCATCGCCAGATAGAGGACTTATTCGTTCTTGAGTCTTTCGATACAAGAATATTTTTTCAAAGTACGTTGGAACGGGTGAACTACTCCACTTTTTTGAAGTGAAAATAATACACCCACCTCGATTCCCTGGCTTTGAAGAGGCAGGGGAGCGGGGCGGATGCACTGTTGATCTGTTCTTTTTTCAATTGTCGAAGTCGCGGGTGTTTCGCTCCTTCGTTAGCACCGTTAGATACTACGGTACCGAGATGTCGTCATAGTATAGTCGAAGATAAAAAGAAGTCAAGAGGGGGCAACTTAATAAAAAAGAGGTGCTCCGGGCGCGCGTTTTGGCGCGCGCCCGGCCCTTGCGGCTCACGCAGATGCGGCGAGGTGATACTCCGTGATCAGCTTCTTGCGGGTAACATCGAGATCGGTTACGACTCGTAGGCTGGCCTTGTTGCCTTCGTCAGCCAGTGAGCGAAGAACGTGACAGACATGCCGGGCCTCAGCTTCGGACAGCGCAGCATCCGAGAGCAACTTGAGTACGGCCTCGATCTGGATGCTCTTTACGGTCCGAACTGATTGGCTCGGGCTCTTCAGAGAAGCGCCGACCTCTCGCGAGATGAACCCAAGCGCAACCTCGAACAGCGGCTTTTTCTGAACCATGATGTCGTCCTCCATGATGGAACTGATAACTTTGTGAGCCTCACTAAACTACAAGTATTCAAATAAAATTGCAATCAATCCTTTCTCCGGCGGCGCAGTTACTGCGCCGCCGGGAAACGCTATATGAATGGCGAGCCAACCAACTCTTCTTTGGCTCGCACCAGAACCGCTTCGCTTGCCGTGGCAAGCGACTGCTGCAACCGCTCGTCCTGCGCCGTACGCCCGAGCATCGCCAGGTGAGCGGCGACGCCTTTGGCGACTTCGGCAGGTAGCGGCTCCCGAACAATGACGCGAAGCGCACGCTGCGCCTGGCGAACAAGAGGAGCAGACCTCCTCGAATCCGCCCGAATCATAGAAAGCGTGCGCACAACACACCGGACAACTGCGTACGCCTCTCCGAAGAGTAGGGGCGTGACGCGATACTGCTTTGTCGCCACAGCTCCCTCCTTTCGGGATGACGTTTGAGCTCAAGACCACCTTGGCTCCAGTAAAATTATATCATATATGATATATTTTTACTGTTTATAACTTAAAATAGGGCTAAATTCGGGTTTAAAAATATTTAATATATCATATATGATATATTACCAGCCAAATACAAAGGCCCCGCATTTGCGAGGCCTTCATCGTGTCTAACGAAATTCGAGCTATTTATCCATTGAGTACTTGCCGCCACCTGTCGTAAACAAACTGAAGCAGATAACGAGCATGAGCAACGGGAAGGCGAATCCAGGGCCTGTTGCGGTAAAGAAGCCCATCTTGAGAGTAAGCAGTGTCGCCACGATCATGATAATACCGAGCAACTTAGCTGCTACGCGGGTCCAGAGACCGGCAATAAGAGCGATACCGCCGACGAGCTCAATAGTCGCAACCAGATAGACAAAAAAGTTTGCGGCCGGGATTCCCGCGCCAGCAAAAAATCCAGTCGTCGCATCAATGCTCTGAAACTTCATCCAGCCGCTAAGCGCGAAGATGATGCCGGCGACAATACGGAGACCAACCGGGCCCCAGCCCGCCAACTTTCCACCCCACTGCTCCGCCATTCTCTTAATCATACGATTTGATAATAAATTATTTATAAAACGACTTTGCTAAGTGTACTAAATTTTGCGTCTTGCGGGAACAGATTGACAAAAAATAGAAAAAGGGTATTCTACTGATATACCCAACGGCTCCGGGGAAGGAGCCAAAACCAGGCTGGAGGAGCCAGATGTACAACGAAGCGCACGAAGATCTGCAGCCCTGCGGGAAGACGACGGTGAACATCCCCGATGGCCCCGTCACCCCCGAAGTCCGCGAGCGCATCGCGAAGCACGCCGATGCGACTCACCCCAAGCCGAAGGGCCGGATCAAGGGCCTCAAGATCCCCCCGTCCTCGGACCAGTACGGCCGCGACTAGCGGCCCCTCCTCCGGGCAGCACACGCTCCCGACCGTCGCTCACCTCGGTTGGGAGCGACGCGTTTCTAGGACCATTTGACCAATTTTCAAAAATCCGTATACTATACAAAACATATGAAACAGGACATTCACCCGACATATTTCGCATCAGCCGTCGCCATCTGTGGTTGCGGTAAAAAGTTTACTCTCGGTTCAACCGTAGAGAAGCTTGAGGTTGAAATCTGCTCAAACTGCCACCCGTTTTACACTGGTAAAGAGAAGCTTATCGACACCGCCGGTAAGGTTGAAAAGTTCAAACAGCGCCGCGCCGCAGTTGCTTCCGCACCGAAGAAAGAAAAGAAGGTGCGCGTTGCGAAGAACAAGAAAGCAGCCGTGTAGCGTAGAGCGTGTAACTTGTAGCGTAAAAACAGCAAAACCGCCCGAAAGGGCGGTTTTGCTTTAGGCCTTATGGCGGCTCACAAAGGGTGTGAAACAGGCGAGTGAGAGCAGCGCGCCGACAGTGTTGCTCGTGAGGTCTAGCCAGGTATCAATCGTCGTGTCGGAGAAGATCTCACCGGTCGTCGTCTGGAAGAAAAACTCCAGCAGCTCGTTGCCCACGCCGAGCGCCGTAACGATCAGGAAGGTTATAATGAAGCACTGAAATTTCGTCAGCTGGAGGCGGCTATCGCGCACAGCCAGAAAACAGGTCAGACCGGCCAGAAAACCCCCGCCAAAGGCATGTAGGAAGCGGTTAGCAAGCTGTAAATCGGGGATGGTGTAGCTGATGAAGTAGAAACCGAGACTAAGCAGGGCGATAAGGGCGATTGAGAAGAGGGAGCGCTTATCCAGCTTGGCCCCAGGACGGCCAAAAAACTTCGGCAACCCGAAAAATAAAACGAGGTAGATAATCGCGAACAAAAAGGTGAGGAGCAGAAGATACCAAAGGCCTTTAAATTCCATACAGCTAGAATAGCATAAAGCTAAATGCCCGGCTTGCGCCGGGCACCTAGTTTTACTCGCTATTATTCCTCCCCAGGATTGTTGATTTTGCCTGCTGCGTTTAACGTGAAACGTGAAACATGTAACGTCGAACAGAAGCAGATTACCCGCACCTCGAGAAGCCACAACTACCACAACTCATACAACCCTCTTTGAGCGTCAAATTACCGCCACAATCCGGGCAACCCGGCATCATACCGTAACTTGCGAGAGACTGTTTCTTAGCCGGAGCCTCGGGAGCAGCAGTGGCTGCCGGAGCTGCGGGAGTTGAACTAACTGGAGCAGAAACCATACTGGCGACACCGTTTTCCGAGATAGCCTTGCCGCCGTGCGTCACGTGCTCTTCAAGAATTTGAGCAATGGCGTCCGGAAGCGAGAGGATAGTGCCTCGGTTAGTCATCACCGGCATCGGACCGCGGATACCTTTCATCTGCTTAATTATTTCTTCGACTTTGATGTGACTACGCAAAGCAGTAGAAATGAGTCGGCAGAGGGCTTCGGACTGTTCTTGGAAGAAGCCGCCACTCTTACCGAGCGTTGCAAACACCTCAATCGGAGCGCCATACTCATCGTCGTTAACCGTTACAAAGAGTGCGCCGTAACCGGTCTTCACTTTGTAGGTCTTACCGGTCACAACGTCCGGGCGAACGCGCGGAGTAAACTTGCCGGTATCAATCGCGAGGTTAAGCGGCTTCTCGATAGCCTGCGCCTGCTTTTCTTTGTTGCCGAAACCCTCGGTCGTGGACTTGATGTTCTCGGCTGAACCGACGTTAAGCACCTGGACCTCACGGCTACCATCGCGGTAGAAGGTCATACCTTTACACTTCGACTTCCATGCAAGCACATAACCGGCGGCAACCTCTTCGCGCGTCGCGCTGTTCGGGAAGTTGATGGTCTTACTGATTGAGTTATCAACGTGCTTCTGGAACGAGGCCTGCATCATGATGTGGTCCTCGGCCGAGATGTCCATCGAAACAACGAAGGTATCGCGGAGATCTTTCGGTAGGGAAGTGAGCGCCTGGACGGAGCCGGTCTTCTGAAGTTCGGCCATCACGCCACTCTTATCGATATCAATCTTGCGATCCTTAAGCGCCTGCTCGAATACCGGGTTCAAATACTTGTACTGCACGCCGTCTTTGTCCTGCTTGGTAAAGTACAAAGCGAAGTTCGGCTCGATACCACTTGAGCAGTCGGTAAACATTGAGATGGAGCCGGTCGGAGCGACGGTGGTCAGTGCAGCGTTACGCATCTTCATCTTCTTCTTTTCCCAGGTCGAACCTTTCCAGAGGGCAAAGGTGCCTTTTTCTTTCGCGAGAGCCTGACTCATCTTGTGTGACTCCTCGTTGATAAAGCCCATTACCTTTTCAGCCAAGGAACGGCCTTCGGCGGAGTTGTACTGTACGCCAAGCTTGTAGAGCATGTCGGCAAAACCCATGATGCCAAGACCGATGCGGCGGGTGCCCTGTGAACGGTCGGTAACCTTCTGAACCGGGTGCGAGTAGAGGTCGATAACGTTGTCATGCAGGCGGACGGCGGTGCGGGTAACCTGACGCAGACGCGGGAAGTCGATTTTGCCGTTCTTAACGAAGGCGGAGAGGTTGATTGAGCCTAAGTTGCAGACGTCGTAGTGGTGCAGGAACTGCTCGCCGCACGGGTTAGTCGAATCGATAGGTCCAAGCTGGGGGAGCGGGTTGGTGCGGTTAGCGGCATCGAGGTTGACGACGCCCGGCTCACCGTTACGCCACGCACCCTCAACGAGCTCGTCGAAGAGCTGCTTGGCGGTAATATCGAGCTCTTCAAAACCGGTGACGGAACCGTTGCCGGCGCGAAGCACGCGGCGCGGTTTCATCTTCTTTCCATTATAGGTAGCAAGCCACGGCTCATTTGGCTTCTCGGTAACGGCCTTCATGAACTCGTCAGTGATACCGACGGAGATGTTGAAGTTGCGGATTGAACCCTCGACTTCTTTGGAGTGAATGAAGTCTAAGATATCCGGGTGATCAACTGGCATGATGGCCATGTTGGCACCGTGACGACCCTGCTGCTTGATGATGCCGAACGCAGTGTTGTAGATTTTCAAAAACTCTACCGGGCCGCTAGACATTCCGTTGGTGCGCTTGGTCGGCGTACCGGCCGGACGAAGATGACCGAAAGAAAAACCAAGACCACTACCGGCCTGCTGCAAAAGCGCCGCTTCTTTCAGCGTCTGGAAAATGTCTTCAAGCGTGTCGTTAATCGGGAGGACGATACAGTTAGCAATGATTGGAGTACCGAGGCCGACGTTGGTAAGCGTGCGTCCGGCCGGAGTGTGCTCCTTGTTGGCCATTATGTCGAAAAACTCCTGTTCAATCTTAGCGGTCTCGACAGGGCTCTTGCCGTACTTGTCGTGTTCTATCTTAGCAAGGCCGTGGGCAACACGGTGAAAAAGGTCGGCAGGGGTTTCCTGCGTGCCATCATCGCGCTTGGCAAGATAGCGCTTTTTCATCATGCGCAGTGCGTTGTCTGAAAATGATGCGTTGACCTGCTTGTCTCTTTCTTTTGGAGAAAGTGCCGGTGATTTTTTGGTGGCTACCACGGCTTTGGCCACTGTGCGTTTGCTCATGCTGGGGAGAATGAGATTTTTTTAAATTGATACACCGGACTCAAAAAATTCTTTGGACAAATTTTTTGCCTGGTCGTTTGACACGCTGCAAAAATATTTTCCTATCGCGAAGAAAAAAATATTTTTATAGCGTGTCCTCCATTCTACTCCCTCGCCTGAAGCCCACGCAAGGGCTAAATGACAGCATAAAAGTGGAAAGGGAGCAAAATTTTTTGCGCCGAAAATTTCTCGCGCAAAAAATTAATTTTTTAGCTTCAAAAAATCAAAAAATACCGGTTCCAACAAACTCCCCGCATCCCTGATGCGTGTTTATACTGATTAACTGACTAACCGATCTACCGATTAACCGGAACTGTGCCGCGGGTCAGAATCGAACTGACAACCACTTCCTCTTCAGGGAAATGCTCTACCATTGAGCTACCGCGGCAGTGCAACTAGGATACTAAAAAACGCCTAAATTTTCAAGTTTCCGGACTGCGCTTCACATTTCGCTCACTTTTCTGTATAGTAGTCCAATCACTCTAAGATGGTGCCTATAGCTTAGTGGTAAAGCTCCGCTCTGTGGCAGCGGTTACACGAGTTCGATCCTCGTTAGGCACCCAAAATTATATACCTGGCTTTTTGGGGTCAAATCTGCTATCATACAGGGCATAAAACAGTATCGCTACAGGCGGTGCTTTTTATTTAATTATGGGAATTGAGCACTTTATCCAAGCGAATTTAGCCCTTATCTACCTTATCGTCTTCGTCGGTGTGATCATCGAAGGAGAAGGTATTATTTTATTTGCTAGCGTCTTTGCCTGGCAGGGACTCATCAGCTGGGGCTGGCTCGCCATTGCTGTCGTCCTCGGCACAATCACCGGTGACGTCCTTTGGTACACAGCCGGCAAAAAGCTGAAGGGGACGAAGCTCGGCGTCTGGCTCGACAAGCACTACGAGAAGTTCGGCGGCGCTAAACTCGTCGAAAAGGTCATCGACCGCTACCACTGGTACGCCGTCGTTAACAAGTTTATGTACTTTACAACTAAGCCGACCATCTTCCTGATGGGTTGGCACGACTACGACGCGAAAAAGTTTTTACGTATTACGACCTACGCCACCCTTATCTGGGCCTTTACGATGCTCATCGTCGGTTACGGCTTCGGCTTCACTATCCACCTCATCGGCTACAAAAAGATTTTGCACAGCATTGAAATCTTCGCGGTCGTCCTCTTCGTCGGTATTTTCGGTATCGAGTGGTTGATTAAACGCATTGTCAACAAAAAGATCGTCAAAATCGTCGGACCGACGACACCGGTTGTCCCGAAGAACTAAAAAGCAGGCCTTTCGGCCTGCTTTTTAGTTCTTTTACTTTTCGTCTTTCAAGTCCTCGACGCTCGCGTCCTGGCCGCTGTCGGCCTCCGGAGAAACGATCGCGTTTTTGATCATCTCCTTGGTCTTCTGTTCGACTTCTTTAAGGAGCTTCTTGTCTTCCTTCAGCTTCTCGACGGTCTTGTCGATACCGGTAGCAAGCTTTTGACCTTCAAAGGTGTAGGTCGCGCCGGAGCGGGTAATGACGCCGTACTTTACGGCGGTCATAATCACATCGTTTTCGTAGCTGATGCCGGTACCGTACATTACGTCGAACTCGGCGACCTTAAACGGGGGAGCGACCTTGTTTTTGACCACCTTGGCCTTCACGCGGTTACCGACAATGTCCTCGCCCTTCTTGATTTGGGCCAAACGACGAATATCTAAACGCACAGAACAGGCAAACTTGAGCGCGTTGCCGCCCGGGGTCGTCTCCGGGTTACCAAACATCACGCCAATCTTCATACGAATCTGGTTGATGAAGATAATCAGCACGTTGTAGCGGGCGGTAATGGCCGTGAGCTTGCGCAGCGCCTGGCTCATCATACGCGCCTGAAGACCCATGTACTGCTGACCCATCTCGCCCTCGATTTCGGCGCGTGGCGTAAGCGCAGCGACGGAGTCAACGACGACGACATCAAGCATACCGGAGCGCACGAGGCTCTCGAGAATGTTTAACGCGTCCTCACCGTTATCCGGCTGGCTGATAAGCAACTCTTTAACTTTGACACCAAGGCGCTGGGCGTAATCAGGATCAAGCGCGTGCTCGGCGTCGATAAAGGCGGCGCGGCCACCCATCTTCTGGGCCTGGGCGACGACGTTAAGGGCGAGCGTGGTTTTGCCCGAGCTCTCCGGGCCGTAGATCTCAACGATGCGACCCTTCGGCAATCCGCCAACACCAAGCGCGGCGTCCAAACTAAACGAACCGGTCGGAATGACCTCGACGTTAACATTGCTGGCACCGCCCATCGTCATCACCGAGCCCTCACCAAACTTACCCTGCAAGTCCTCGACGAGTTCGGTTAAGTTCTTAAACTCTGCTTTTACCTCCTTTTTCTCTTCTTTTTCGCGCTTTGCCATATAGTTATTTTTAAGTGATTGCCCTTAGTGTACTACAAAGCCGTGCCTCCCTGTAGGCCATAACACTGAATCAAACGCAAGATTACTGCGGCGAGAGCGGCGAACTCGAAGAGTTGCTGGATGGGCTAGAAGTAGACGTCGTCGGCTTTGGAGTCGGGCGCGAGACGGTCGAGGTCGTACTGCTGGTGCTGGCCGTATCGAAGTAGACCTGGCGAGTAGCCGTTACCTGGCGACCCAAAAAGCGCTTGGCGGCAAACTCGATGATATTAATCTCGGGTAAGAGCTGATACTCCTTACTAAACGTACCGTCAGTGCCAACAGCAACGTGCTGACCGTTGATGAATAAGTTGTCGCCCGGATCGGTCCGACCGGCAAGTGTGATCGACGAGCTGGTTACGATATACGGATTCGGATCCGTCGGCGGCATATCAATCGTTAGGTTCGGGCGGCCGAAGAAGCCGGTGCGACTGACGAGGTAACCGACAACCAGGAGCGCAAAAACACCGGCGGCGACCAGGTAGGCACGTTGATACGAAGGGAGGGCGAAGCGATTGCCGGGCAACCTATCCGCCGGGCCGGAATGCATAGCCGTGAACTCAGCCTTATATTTCGCAGTTAAAAGTTCCGGCGGAAGCCCAAGGACCTGGGCGATACGAACTAAATGAGTACGGATGTAGGGAAAGGCCGGAAGTCGGCGTGTCTCGCCAGCAAGCAGTGACTCTACGTATTGGAGCGGAGTGTCGGACTTCTTAGCCAAATCAGCATGGCTTAATTCCTTAGCCTCGCACTGGTCGGCGATAAGATCACGAAGTTTGCGCGGGTCTTCAATCATATAACGTGTAACATATAACTTATAACATATGACCGGAATACACAAACACACCCTGTCCTTCCTACGCTACACGTTTCAAGTTACACGATTTACGCGCAGCTACGTTGCACTGATAGCCGCGATGTCGTCTTCGAACTTGTTCATGCGTGCAAGCGTCGCAGCTCCATAGGTGCCCGTAAACTTACTCCAACTGCCACCGGCGTAGTAGCGTGCAGCTGCACATTTAATTCTTGCGTTACCACTTAAAGAGCTGCAAGCGCTGAGGGCGTTTTGCAAATAAAGCGCTGTGCCAACGAAGGCGTCGCTGTTGTTCCACGGTGAAGCCGGACTGTGCCCGGTGATTGCCGAAATCTTGTCGCGGAAAAGCATCCAGGTCGTCGGGATAAACTGGGCCGGACCCATCGCGCCACCAAACGCACCGTCTTGCGAAATAGCACACGAAACAAGTTGCTTCTCCGGATCAATCCCGAGTTCGGAGGTTATTTTTAGAAATGGCGTTACGTCATCACGCTTGCTTTTCGGCGGACCGGGGGCCATCGCGGTTTTGTAGCTGCACTTACCGACATTTTTACCAAGTGCAGACTCGCGATCAAGCACGGCGAGCAAAAGCGCCGCCGGGACATTGGTGGCCTTTTCTGCGGTCTTCGCCAACTCATAGGCGGCTTCAAAGGTCATCTCGCCGCCACCCAAAAGTTCGAAGAGGCGATTGCGAATCTGCGCCGCCTGGGCCTGCTTTTGTTTTAAAAGTGCTTGATACGTGGCTTCCTGTCCTTTGGTTTGCGTTAAGAGCTGGCTCTTTTGCTGCGTTGTCGAAACAACAGTTTTCTTTTGCTGGTCCTGCAAATTTTTGAGCGCGATTGCCTGTGACTTTTTTGTCACCAGGTCCTCCTGCTGATCGAGCAAATTATTTTTGAGCGCGTTAATTTGCTGGATGCGTTGCGTGAGCGTGTCCTGCACAGCGACGAGATTATTAATGTCGGAAAAAAAGTCGCTTAAGTTCGGATTTTTAAGCAAAACGGTAAACAAATTTATTCGGTCGCTTTGATACGTGCTCTGGAGCGCCGCCGAGACCGCCGCCTTGTTTAAATCGATTTTCTGCTGGGTCACCGTGACCTGCTGCTGATTGTCGTGGATCTCGCCGTTTAAGCGATTTAATGACAATGTAACCGCCTTAATCTGCAGATTAAGCTTCTCCACCTGAGCGTTAAGCTTGCCAATCTCGCCTTTCAGGCTCGTGCCCTGCTTTCGGTATTGGGCGATAGTCGCCTCGTGCTCCGCAATCTGCTTTTCTAAGTCTGAAAGCTGATTCTCAAGTTGCGCCTTTTCTTCGCTGGAAAGTCCTGACGGGGAAGTAGGCGCCACTACCTCATCCTGGGCAAATGCCGGCACGCGAAAGGCGCCGCCGAACAAGGCGCCAAAGAGCAGGAGTCCAGCGATAGTTTTTTGAAAAAAGTGCTTACTGCGCATGATGAGTCTTCATTATACCCCCACACCAATCAAAGAGTAAAAGTTTTTGAGCTCTTTTTGTTAGCTCCGATTGGTGTGGGGGTAGAGCATTACTTGATAAAACAAAAACGTCCCGCTGTAGTAGGGGACGTTCTTGTAAGCACTTTCTGTATTCTTATTTCTTCGCAGGCTTGCCCGCCTCGGCGGCAGCAGCCGGAGCAGCTCCTTCAGCTGCAGGTTCGGCGGCGGCCTTAGCCTCCTTCTTCTCTTCGCCTTCGGTCTTGATCGTGCTGACATCAGCCGTTGCAGACAAGGCAGCCTCCTGCTCTTCAGTCATACGAGCGGTGATAGTAGCAACGACGAATTCCGGTTTGGCCATAACGCGAACGTCTGCCGGGATTGTAAGCTCACTGACGTGAATTGAGCTACCGACATCGGCGAGTGTACCGAGGTTGACCTCGATGTTGTGCGGGATGTCTGCCGGAAGAGCCTCAACTTCGAGCTCGGAGAGTGAACGGACCAAAACTCCACCCTTCTCCTTAACACCCGGAGCCTCACCAATGAAGGTAAGCGGCACCTTGATGCGCATCTTCTGGTCCATACGAACGCTGTAGAAGTCTACGTTCTCAATGGAGTCAGTAATCGGGTTCCTGGCAACGTCGTGGATAAACACAGGGTACTTCTTACCCGAAAGAGTTAACGAAATAATAGAAGTCTCACCAGCATGACGAAGAACTTTGCGGAGGTCTTTCATCGAGACCGCAACGTGTTCGTTCTTAATGCCGTGGCCATAAAGTTCCGCCGGGACCATTCCCTCAACGCGGAGAGCTTTTACTGCTCTACCAAGCTTCGTGCGCGGCTGCGCACTTAATTCCATCGCCATACTGTGATAATTGGGTTATTGAATGAATACAGCGACCAAAGGCCGCTAGTCGTTAGATACTATACGAAATGGGCTTAAATGGCAAGTTCACCCGCCCGTGGCGGGCCGGGGCTATGTTTTATCTACCTCTGCCCGAACCTCCTGCCAGATCTTTAGCAATGGGCCGTGATCAACAACGCCATTAGTCATCAAAAACATACTGTCCGTATCGTCATCAGAAGGACCGCCGTTTTTATCGAAAATCTTTGCCCCTGCCTCACGGGCGATAAGCTTCGCAGCGGTAAAATCGTAAATTTGGCTCCGGTCGTTGATAATGAGGTCTAGTTTGCCTGCGGCGAATAAACACATATCAGCAGCGCCCGACCAGTTGTGGTGAAAGCGCTTAATTTTCAACTTGCTGACAACCCCTGCCATCATTTTGGGACACATCGTCCGAGCCGTCACGTAACCGGGAATATATGAAAGACTGCTTTTCTCGTACGATGACTCTTGGTTCACATTAATTCGACGATTGTTGCAGTAAGCACCTTTGCCTTCCTCGGCGTAATAGGCGAGTTCAGTAACGGGATGATACACAAGCGAGGCGATGACTCGTTTGTCTTTCATGAGTGCTATTAAAATTGTGAAATTGGGAATGCCGGTAGCAAAATTATTCGTCCCATCGAGCGGATCGATTACAAGAGTGTACTCTGAGTCACGCTTTGTCTCGCCGCGCTCCTCTGAAAGAACATTGAAATTGGGATACGCCTTTTCTAAAACAGCGAGAATGGCGGCCTCCGATTCGAGGTCTGCCTTCGTTTGAAAATCAGCCGCAGTAGTTTTCTGCGTCGTAACCAGCATTTCGCCAAAATACCGGTTCAAAATTTCAGCGCCGCGGCGGGCGGCGTCTAGAAAAGTGGGAATGTATTCAAAATCGGGGCTACTTTGCATGAACAAACGGCTCTAGGTCACGACTTAAACGAACAAGGATCTGGCGGTAGTCTTCACTATTTGAATAATCGAAGTTTTTGCCGCCAACCACAAGGGTTAGGGGACCTTCGCTGGAGCCTGGCGTAAGCGTAATATTTACCTTCGCAAGCGCAGCAGTGAGTTCGGCGGGTACAGCTCCGGTAGCCTTTATTTCGAGCGGGCGCGGAAATTTTCCGCCCTCGAGCACGCCGGCAGTTCTGTTTTTTTTGAACTCATCTTGAGCTCCTTCAAGAAGGTGCAGCTTGGTTATGCCAACACTTCTCATCGCCTCCCAGCAGGGCATACACGCCCAGTAGTGGCCAGCAAGATATAGCTCGCCGCCGTGAGCATCGATTCCTTTCTCGGTCAAAACCCGCGCAACGGTGGCCTCTGCGTGGTTGCTCGAATGACAATGGTCGGGGCAAAATTCGTATTCAGTACCGCTCTTACTACCGAGCGCCTTGCGAGGACAGAAGGTAGTGTGAGCATCTCCGTTCTTTTCTGCCGCTAGAACAATGCCTTCTTTAACGACAACTGCCGCCGCGGGAACGGCAACTTCTGGATGCTCTTTTCTCATTTCGGCGACGAGCGCAAGGGCTCGCGCCATAAACGGATTATCGGCAGCGACAAAGTCTTGAGTATGTTCCCATTCAGGCAAAACCTCATCTAATTTCTTGGGAGCTTGCTCTGTCATGCAATTACGCCTTAAACTTCTCTTTGATCTTCGCGATGTCGCCGCTCTTTATAAAGGAGAGCTCCTCTTCGCTGTCGGTGCGAGCCTCGAGGCCGTGGGCCATTGAGTCGTGATACTTGGCTTTGACTGCGCCGTGCATCTGGGCCTCGGCCATATCTACGCCGTTACTCATCGTGTGGAATACGAGCTGGTAGGCGCGCTCACCGGGGTAGAGGCGGAGCGGTTGCGGTGTCGCGTTTAAAATAGGAATCGTTAAGTGACCCTGGTAACCAATGTCGACGAGCCCACTTTCCATGACAAAGCCGCGGCGAATCATCGAGCTGCGCGGGTAGAGGAGGGCAATAAGGTTGTCGGCCTTCAAGCTGACTTTTTCGAGTGTCGAAGCGATGACAAACTCGTTCGGCAAAAATTCAAAGTACTGGCCCGGCTTCAATTTAACTAATTTAAAGTGATTCTGGTTTGCTTTCTTTTCTAAATAATCCGGGCGCATGGCGACGCGGCCTTCTTCGGTCATCTGCCACTGCTCGGGGACATAAAATGTCCAACCAATGCGCAGGTCGAGAGAATTCGGCTGGACCTGAAACTTGTCAGCTGCCGGCTCGATAGATAACTTACCGTCTTTGATGTGCTGCAAAATCTCGTTCTTAGAAAGTATTGCCATGTGGTAGAGATACTAGAGGGATTAGAAGTAATAGAGGTACTAGGAAGAATCTGTTTTGCGAGTCAGGCTATTCAGCATTCGAATTACCTCGTTAAATATACCATCAACTCGGTTGAATTTCTCTGCTTTGCCATAGCCCAACTTCCGAGCTATGACTAATTGTGTCTCAACCTCTGCCCCTGATGCAAATGCCATTGTTAAGAAGTGGTGGAAATCTTTCCTTGTCCCGCGCGTTTTGCCTTCTGCTATATTCGAAGGAATTGAAACCGAGGCCCGACGAATCTGAGACGTAAGGCTATATTGTTCTTGGGCAGGGAAGTCTGCGGTCAGCGCATATACCGCAATAACTAAATCGATGGCTTTTTGCCAAACGATTAAATCTTTATAAGAAATAATTTTCTTTTCCATGTGCCTTCTTCTATTACCTCTAGCAACCAAGTACCTCTAATCCCTCTATAAAACTATCTTCATCCCCTTGATTGATTCGAGCGGGGCGTATTGATTGGCGATCTGATCTGCGATCTCGGCCACCAAATTTTCGTCGCCTTTCTCCGCACGGTCGAAGTAGTCCGGCTGGGCGTCAAAGATTACTTCGGAGTGCTCGTTTTCGCGGTTGATAAGCTCCCAGGCCTGGTCGTAGTGAATGTCGTAGATGTGGGCGTTGCTGATAGTATGCGTGAACGTGCCAACTTGTAGGCCGAGCTTGGCGGCCAAAATGTTTTGCAGCAGCGCGAAGCCGGCGACGTCGTGCGGACAGCCAAGCATCATGTCGTTGCTACGCACGACGTTGTGCATATGAAGCTTGTTGCCAAAGACGTTGACGGTAAAGACGAAGGGACAGGGGACGTTTTTCTTTGGCGTGCCGGTACCGAGTCCGTCGTCGCTCGCGTCCCAGGTCATTACGACGCCGTGGCGGCTGCCTGGCTCTTTCGTCAGCAGCTTCAAGAGGTCGCCGAGCTGATCACGGCCGAAGTGCTTCCTCCAGCGGTGACCGTAGGCGGCGGCGATAGTGCCATCAGCCTCGGTAAAGTCTTTCCAGATCGGTGTGAACTTGTTTACGAAGTCGTCCGGCTTGTTGCTGCCCATGATGAACCAAATTTGTTCCGCGACGAAAAGCTTGATCGGAATTTTGCGTAATGTGAGCAGCGGGAAACCGGCATCTAAATGGAAGGTGACGCCCGGCAAAATTTTTGTCCGGTGTCCGGTGCGCTCATTGAGCTCCTCGTAGCCGCGATTCATAATATCGAGAATCGCGTTTTGATATTGTTTGTCGAACTGCGTCATACCATTGATTATGGTATAGTGTAATTCCTAAATCAATCTTTACAAATGCTCGCAATCGTAGCCGCAGTGGCAAAAAATAACGTCATTGGAATCAAGAACCGTCTCCCATGGAATTTACCGGAGGATCTTAAGCGTTTTAAGGAGTTGACCGCCGGTAAAACGGTGATGATGGGCAGCAAAACCTTTGAATCCATCGTCTCGATGCTCGGCAAGCCGCTGCCAAACCGCACCAACGTCGTCTTAGCCCGCGAGGCGAACTACAAGGTGCCCGCCTTCGCTAAAGCTACGGCGGGCGAAGCCGAAAGTGTCGTTATCCAAACCAGTATTCCCGATGCGCTGCGCAACTACGGCAGCTCGGACATCTTCGTCATCGGCGGCGGCGAGATTTACCGCCAAACCATTGATTTAGCCGACACGCTCTATATTACGCACATTGATAAGGAGGTAGAAGGCGACACGCACTTCCCGGAGATTGACCCAAAAAAGTGGCACAAAATCAGCGAAGACCCGCACGAAGGGTATTCGTTTGCGGTTTATAAAAAAATTAAATAAGCTTATCGGCAGTAAGACGAGAGAAAAATCTTGAGAAACTGGCGGATTCCTTGAGGGCTTTTGATATATCAAAATGCTTACCGACAGCGTTTGCTCTTTTGATGGCTCCGTGCATTTCTGTAGATAAAACTTTTTTAATGTGACCCTTTGGATCGGGTATCCTTGTAGAACCTAGGGCTTGGAGTTGTTTCAAAAGAGTCCTATCTGAAAGGTAAGGGAAGTCTTCTTTGATACCAGCAAAATACCAACATTCAATTTCATTTTCTACAATTACGACATCAGAACTAGAATAAGATATGCCTGACTTTTTTATGGCTTCTTCAATCTCCCTTCTTCTCCTTTCTTGACCTTCTGGATCACTGAAAGCATGATCGACCATAACGCGATAATGTATTTCTGGCTGCTCATTGAATAAAGAAATATTGTTCTGGATAATACTATCAGCTATTCTATAAGTTTCTGTTCTCATTAAACGAGCCTTCCCTCCACTAGGAGTTGTTGTTTTAGGAGGGAAGGGGAAGAACCAAAAAAGTTCATCATTTTTTTTCAAAAAAGAAGGATTTTTCTCTGAAAGGGGAAGGAAGCCCATCTGAGACTCAAGCAAACTAGGCAGAAAATGTCTTTCGCTCAGGCCCTCTCCGATTAGAATGCAGAGTCTAATCATGCAACTTATTCGGGAAAATTTCGTCGATTAAACCGTCGACAAATAATTCAGAATTTTTCTTTTCAGAAAATATTGCTCGATCTTTTTCAGGTAGAAGAGAAATTATTTCCTGATAATCGTAAATATTACAGCGATTTGCCAACTTTCTATTACCCGCCTGAGAGGGGGTATCTTTTAAAAGAAAAAGCTCACTTTTCTCAAAACCGTCAATGAAATAAGGGGAGTGGCTCGACATAAAAAGCTGCACCTTTTCTGAGAGAGATCTTAATACTTCAGTGAATTCGTCCATCAACGTGGGATGGATCAAAGAGTCTATCTCATCGAGGATCAAAATATTCGGCGATTTAAAACTCTTTTCTCTCTCTGGCAAACGAACCCAATTCAAAAGTAAAATAAAGAATAAAAGTACGGAAGTGCCATGAGAAATAGTCCAAATATCACGTGGCCCATTAGGAGAATCAATATTAATCTCGCCCTTATTCGTCCCTTTCGTACTTATAGCAATGTCAGTCACAATGCCCTTTGTGTAAATTTTTAAATCATTCTTAAAATTAGCCTGCTGCTTTTCATCACGTTGCAGATCAGCTAATAAAAAGATAAATTTTGATTTCTCGAAAAGAACATTGCTTGGAACGAAACCCCCTTCATTTTTTCTGGGCTTTAACCTTTCGATCACTTGATCGTATATTTCTCTGGTTCCTCTTTCTGTAACAAATTTATGAATGTCGTCACTCTTCTCAACCCAGCTTACAAGAGACCGATTAAGATCTGAAAAAAAACTTAGATATTCTTCCTGATGGGGAAACGTTTTTTTTGAAAGTTGAACAACTTTTGTAGCACCTCTCTCGATCTCTTCATTAAAACTTTCTTCGTAAACAATTTCATTTTTTAATTCAGTAAACAACTTATCTTTCTCCTGTTTTTTAGAAAAATCCTCCCAAGTGACGCTTGCCTCTTTAGCACTATCAAAATAAGACCCTGTAAAAAAAAGCCTGTGTGTTTTAGACGATGCTTTAGTATCAATGTCTTTTTCGAATCGAAATTCTGTAGGATTTATACAGAAAAATTTTTCATCTTCATGAATGTAACAAACATTATTTTTTACATCCCCCACTGTCGTAGACATAGACGCGTAATCCTTACCAGGATGGTACGTAACGACGTTATTTGAAAAATGTTCAGAATAATCCCTTTCTTTGCTCAGGGCGTGACTAAGAGCAAGCAAAAAATTTGATTTACCGCTCGAATTCTTACCAGTTAAGATATTAATTTTTGCCGGATTAATATCGGCTCTTACGATGTTTCTAAAATCCTTTATCTTGATATTCGATATGCGCATGCCTTTATAATTTAATACTCTCTTAATGATAGCTTAGACGTATCAATTAGGCAATATTTAAATACTCCCCAGGAAATATTTAAATTTAAAATAATCACTAAAAACCTAATAAAATAGGTCAATTTTTGACATTTATATAGCTTTTATTGTATTTCTCGCGATATTTAAAATGCGAGAATTCAACTAATTCGGCTAAACAGCTTCAATCGGTTCGTCACGACTTCTTTGACGCTGGCGTAGGAGTCTTCGAGCAACTTATACGGCGCAACCTCGTTTGGGTGAGCGGGGAGGGCTTTTTCCATGCCGGCGCGCCAGGCGCGGCGCAGTTCGGTACTGATGTGCACGATGCGGACTCCTTTTTCAATCGCTTTTACAAAGTCCTCGTCCGGCGTACCGGAGCCGCCGTGCAAAACGAGTGGCACTTTGGCCGTGCGGCGAATCTCGCCGACGCGTTTTACAAACAAGTGCTTCTCAAAACCGCTCGAGGCCTTAAACATTCCGTGAACGTTGCCGACTGACGGGGCGAGCATATCAATACCCGTTGCCTCGACAAACTTCGCCGCCTCTTCGGCTTTGGTAATCGTGTCTTCAGTTATCGCGACGCCATCCGGTAATTTGTCCTTCACCTCCGAGCCGCTGCCGATGAAACCAATTTCACCTTCTATTAATACCTTCTTGTTTTTACTGGCGCGGGCGTAGTCCACGACGGCCTTCGTTAATGCAACATTTTCGGCATACGGCTTGTCGGCAGCATCAATGATGACGGCGTCAAAACCGGCGTCGATGGCCTCTTTGCAGCTTTCTAGTGACTTGTGGTGATCAGCGTTAAGGAAAAGAGGGTAGTCGAACTCCTTGCGCATTCCTTTTATAAGAGAGGCGATGGCCGGGGTAGTCAAAAAGGCCTGCTCGCCCTCGCTGACACCGATGATTATTGGGATCTTGTAACCGCCAAGCGCAAATCGCTTAGCGCCTAGCGTAGAAGCGGATGCGGGATCCTCGCTTTGCGCTTTGCGCTTTGCGCTAAGCTCATTCGCCGCGTCCCAGATGGCTTTAAAGGTAGTGAGCTCGGAGATATTGAAGTGGGCGATAGCGACTTTGTCTTTTTTTGCTTGAGAGAGGGCTTTTTTGAGGGAAATCATGATTTTTAAAATGAATTTACAAAAAGTATACCATAGCGGGACCACAAATATATGCTATTGACAAGAGTGGCGTTTGGTGCTATAATACACTTTGCGTTTTCGCGAGGTTTGGGGAGGTCCCAGGCACGCGAAGCGCGACACGGGGGGTATATGACTGACGATGTTGCCGCGTGTGAGGCTGATGGCAGCCTGTCCGATGGCGAGATCGAAACGATCATCGTGGAGGTGAACGACGAAGTGAGGGCCGGTGAGCTGAAGAGGTTGGGGGCGACCCTGAACCGACTGCTCGACCGGGAGTTCTCGTCCGACACCGCAGTCGAGATCAGCGACCGCATCCGCGGAATCCTGCACAGCAACGGCAGGCCGAAGCAGGAAGTCCGTTCCATGCTGAACCGCTTCCTCGACAAGATGCACAAGTACTACGGAATCCCGACTGCGGGATAGCGCTCCGACTTCGGTCGGGCACCGCGCGTAACGGTCCACGGCTTCCTCTCGGGAGTCGTGGCCGTTCGCATTTTTGCCCTTGCTACAACCTCAAGCGCCGCGTCAGGCTTGCCCGCCTCCGGAGGGCGCTTTTATAATTGAGTAGCAAGGCGCACACCCGGCGCTTGTGTATGCACAAGCGGAAAGGGTGTTTCCATTGGATTTGACGAAAATCGCTTTTTTTGCTAAGATTTCACCACATTTTGACGCCTGGGAAACCGGGAGGAATCCGCCAAAATCCTTATAATTTATCGATTCCGATGCCCGTATCGATTCCGAATTCTGCCTTTGCTCATTCGTAAGATTCGTAGCATTCGCATGCATTCGTAGATTGGTATTACATTTGTATTATGAAAAAGGTTAGCGACGGCACGATGACAGCCCTGCTCAAAAATGAGCACGGCGCCATCAAATCTCTCAAGCTCGCAGAGTTTGTAGAGGGTTCACTTATCAAGAAAGGTCAGAAGGTTTGCTACATCGACCTGGGTCCGCTCGGTACCGGCGTTATTTATGGCGCGGAGTACATGAACGCGGCCGATATCATCAAGGCTTTAAATGTCGGAGACAAAGTTTCCGGCAAAGTCATTGATCAGGAGAACGACGACGGCTTTGTCGAAATCTCACTCGCCGAGGCAGGTAAGCAGAAGGTCTGGGCCGAGATCAAGGAGATGAAGGACAAGGACGAGCCGATTATGGTCAAGATTCTCGCGGCTAACACCGGAGGACTGATGACCGAGGTTGGTGGCATGAAGGCCTTCCTCCCGGTTTCACAGCTTTCAAACGAGCACTATCCGCGTGTTCCGGATGGTAGCAAGGAAAAGATTTTGGACGAACTCAAGAAGATGGTTGGCACTGAACTGCGCGTCAAGATTATCACCAACACGCAGAGCATGAACAAGTTGATTGTTTCAGAGCGTGAGGTGGCTAACGAAAACGTCAAAGAGCTCCTTAACAAGTACAAAGTCGGCGACACTGTCGAGGGTATCATCTCGGGTGTGGCGGACTTCGGAGCCTTTGTACGCTTCATTGATCAGCCTTCTATCGAAGGACTCATCCACATCTCGGAGCTCGACCACAAGTTGATTGAGCACCCGAAGGAGGTGGTGAAGGTCAATGATTCAGTGAAGGCGAAGGTTGTCGAAATCAAAGACGGCCGCGTCAGTCTCTCACTCAAAGCTCTCAAACCAAACCCTTGGGAGTCGGTCGGTACTAAGTTTAAAGAGGGCGACGCCGTTACCGGCACCATCACCCGCTTTAACCCGTTCGGAGCATTCGTTGCTCTTGATCCGGAGATTCAAGGTCTTGTCCACGTTACCGAGTTCGGTGGCGTCGACGAGATGAAGGCGAAGATTGAGCTCGGTAAACAGTATAAGTTTACGATTGGCTCACTCAAGCCGGCAGAGAAGCGCATCATCCTGAAGATTGTAAAATAAAACTAATGGCGGGCACGCGGCGGAAGGGACGCTGCAAACCACGCGACATATAACACTACACGTATGCTTACCCTGACACTTAAAAAGAAGATCATCAAAGAGCACGCTACGACCGATAAGGATACCGGTTCGGTTCCGGTCCAGGTCGGCGTTCTCACTCGCCAGATCGACGAGCTCACCAAGCACCTCAAGAAGCACCCGAAGGATAACCACAGCCGCCGCGGACTTCTGATGATGGTTGGTAAGCGCCGCCGCCTTCTCTCGTACCTCGAGAAGAAGGATGCGAAGGCCCACAAGTCACTCCTCAAGAAACTTGGGTTAAAATAAAGATAACGGCCGACCAGCTGGTCGGCCTGTTGTCTAACTAAGAAAAATCATGAAACACCCAGAGCAACGCGTCGGAATCTTTATCGATGTACAGAACCTGTACCACTCGTCAAAGAATCTGTACGGCGCGCGCATCAATTATAAAGAATTGGTTAAGCACCTTGTGGCAGGCCGCAAGTTGGTGCGAGCTTTGGGGTACGTGATTAAGGCGGAGTCGGCGGTTACGGCCGAACAGCACGCCCGCATCGAAGCGGGGATTATCGAACAGCGCGAAAAGACGACCAAGAGCGAGGCGAGCTTTTTTGAAGCCCTGCGCCAGAGCGGTGTCGAGTTACGCATCAAAGACATCCAAATCTTCCACGGTGGCGCCAAGAAAGCGGACTGGGACGTCGGTATGGCTATCGACGCAGTACGAATGGCGGAGAGCCTGGACGTAATCGTGCTAGTTACCGGTGACGGCGACTTTATCCCGCTTATTGAGTACCTGCGATCCGGTCGCGGTAAAATTGTTGAGGTTGCGGCGTTTTCGCGCAGCAGCAGCGGCAAGCTGAAAGAAGCGGCTGACACCTTTATCGCCATCGATGAACTTCCGCGCGTTATCATGAATATGAAACAGACAGGAGGGCAGCGCCGATCGCCCCGTTCCAACAAGCCTTCATACGCACCGCCGATGGAGGAGTAAAAATTAAACGTCGTATTAAAAAATAACGCTACGTGGTACGAACGAACTACGAAAGCTCACACTTTCGTACCGGATTCGTTCCATGTGGCAATTACAAAAACATGGATTTAAAGAAACAGGTTTTCGAATTGGATTACGCAGGCCGCAAATTAACGATGGAGGTCAGCCGTCTTGCCGAACAGGCGAGTGCCGCTGTGCTTGGTAGCTACGGCGACTCAACCGTACTCGCCACGGTCGTGATGGGTAAAAAAGATAAGGAGAGCAGCTACTTTCCTCTGACAGTTGATTACGAAGAGAAGTTTTACGCCGTTGGAAAGATTTTGGGTAGCCGCTTTATCCGCCGCGAAGGTAAGTCGTCAGAAGAGGCGGTGCTTTCTGGCCGCGTCATCGACCGCACTATCCGCCCGCTCTTTGACGGCCGTATGCGCCGCGATGTGCAGGTTGTCGTTACAATTTTGTCGTACGATGAAGATGATGATTTAGACTTCTTAGCTCTAAACACCGCTTCAACTGCGCTGGCTATTTCAGATATCCCGTGGGCCGGACCGGTCTCGGGTGTCAAAATCGTCCGCAAGGCAGGCAAGCTGCTCATCAACCCAAAGAACTCGGAGATCGGCACCGACACGACCTACCAGGTCTTTGCCGCCGGACCGGCAGACCGCATCAACATGATTGAAGCCGAGGGTATCGAGGCCAGCGAGGCGGATGCGCTCGAAGGATTCGTGATGGCGCAAAAAGAAATCAATGCACTCATCGACTTCCAGCAGATGATCGTCGGCAAAATCGGCAAGCCGAAGCAGACTGTCCAACTCGCTGAATTAGACAGCACGCTCAAAGAAAAAGTTAACGCCTTTTTGGCGGGGAAGCTTGAGCCGGCAATTTACGCTGCAACAAAGATGGCCCACGAGGCTGGCTTGGCAAAGCTCAATGCCGACTTAGTTGCGCAGCTCCGCAGTGAGGGCGTGGACGAGAAAATGATCAAGGCGGCTAATGACGTGATGGAGGAGATGATCAGCGATATCGTCCACAAAAATGCGATTACCGCCGGCAAGCGCCCGGACGGTCGTGGCATCGAGGACGTCCGCGAACTGCACGCACAGGTTGGCCTTTTGAAGCGCACGCATGGTTCGGCTCTGTTTATCCGCGGCAACACCCAGTCACTCTCGGTCGCCACTATCGGCACCCCGGGTCAGGAGCAGACGATTGAAACGATGAGCTTCTCGGGTAAGAAGCGCTTCATGCTGCACTACAACTTCCCGCAGTACTCCGTCGGTGAAACCGGTCCGTTCCGCGGTGCCGGTCGCCGCGAAATCGGTCACGGTGCGCTTGCTGAAAAGGCGCTTAAGAACATGATCCCGGCCAAAGAGGAGTTCCCGTACGCCGTCCGCGTCGTTTCAGAAATTACCTCATCAAACGGTTCATCTTCGATGGCCACTGTTTGCGCCTGTACGCTCGCCTTGATGGATGCCGGAGTCCCGATGAAAAAGCCGGTTGCCGGTATCGCTATGGGTCTTATGAGCGCCAACAACGAGCAGGAGTTCAAGGTTCTTACTGACTTGCAGGGAGCAGAGGACCACTACGGTGATATGGACTTTAAGGTCGCCGGTACGAAAGACGGCATCACCGCTATCCAGCTCGACGTAAAGATTAAAGGTCTCACAATGGAGATGATTAAGACGACGCTTGAGCAGGCCCAGAAAGCCCGTATGCAGATCCTTGGTGTTTTGACCGCTACCTTGCCGGAGCCGCGCAAGGAGATCTCGCCGCTTGCTCCGCTCATCATGAGCATCAAGATTTTGCCGTCACAAATCGGTATGGTTATCGGTTCGGGTGGTAAGACCATCAATGGCATTATCGAAAAAACCGGCGCGCTCGCTATCGACATCGATGACGACGGCTTGGTCTACGTCTCAGGTAAGGACAAGGCCACGACGATGGCCGCCTACAACGAAGTTATGGCGATTGTTAAAGAATACAAAGTAGGGGAGATCGTCGAGGGTCCTATCGTAAAGATTCTGGAGTTTGGTGCGATTGTCGAGCTGGACGCAAACCACGACGGCATGATCCACGTCTCCGAGCTCAAGGACGGGTTCGTGAAGCGCGTTGAAGACGTCGTCAAGATAGGCGACCACGTCAAAGTGAAGATTATGAAGGTTGAGCCAAACGGCAAAATCGGACTTTCTTTGAAAGCGATGCCGAAGGAGTAAGGTGCCATCGTAAAAGCAAAAAGCGCCCGAAAGGGCGCTTTTTGCTTTTACTTAGTCGAGACTGGCTTCTCGGTAATTTGGTCGTTTTTACAGGCAGCCCCAGCTGTGATGGGTTGTGCAATAATCTTAACGCTCACACTTTTCTCTGCCACCCCTCCAAGCGCAGCTGCGCAAAGATGAGTGCCGTTAATGCCAGTGTTGGCGATCGCGATTACACAAGGATCGGGCTTGCATGCCGCATCCGTCGCCTCAACTGGGCACTTCTGCGTTGTATCCTGCCCAACCTGCTTGGAATCGCCTGGTACCCCTACGCCGAAGACGTAAGCCTCTCCTTGTTTCTCTGTGGTAGTCGGCTGTTGTTTTCCGTTTGAGTTATAGTCAAAGGTTAAGTACTTGCCGCTCGAGCACTCGAAGATAAAGCTTTGATGCGCTGAGCACCAGCAAAGCTTATCTCCGTCCGGCGCAGGCACAGCTCCTTCGTCGGTCAAAAGGTATGTAGCCGATAAACGATTGGCGTCATTGTACTTGACGATCGACGAGCCCCTAATTGAAGGCGGCAGATTCGCAGTGCGCGGAGCAAGCATATATTCGAAAGTTCCGTTGCCAACCGCGTTACCCATAATTTTTAAAACCGAAGATCCGGTTATGCCGTTTGTTATTGCTGTAAGGGTCTTCGCAAGACCGTCCTTGGCAACTCCAGCAACCGGCGTATAGGTAATCAACTGATACCCTCCCTTAGTAGGCTTCCCAAAAGTTGCTTTCATAACCTTCAGATCACTGATGCTCTGCGCATCACCACTCACCTGGAAGAGTCGCTGCCCTATCGCACTGGAGCGCAACTTTTGATTTGCAGAAACTGCCTGCCTAAATGCTGCCGCGGAAGTTCCTGGCTCGCTGTTGGGCGATTCCGTCGCGGCCAAGTTCGGACCGTATTTTACGTCCGAGGGTTCGGGGCGGGGCGGAGGAGCAGGAATATCAGGGAAAGGCTCTGTTACGGGGATAACCGCCACGCTACTCGCAGTATACTGAGTCACTTTCGTAGAAACATACGAAACCATAATTGCAATGCCACCAACAACTGCGAGCGTCATCCAGGCAAACGCTGCTTTTACGTCACGATTGGCGGCCCCTCTTAGGCTATTACTTAATCCATTCTGACTTTTTTTCTCTTCGCTTGAAAGGTCCATAAATTAATTAATTTTGATATTATTGTATTGCTTATAAGTATTACATGGAATTCTCAGGACGCTAATGGACAGTGGATAAGCGACGTGTGGTATTATAAAAAGTAATACGACGTAGTGTCGTCTACGTTATCATTATTTTTAGATACTTTAATATATGGCCGATCCAATCAATCCTTTAACGAATCCGGGGCAAAGCTCGCAACCAAACCAGTCAATTCCGACTCCGCCGTCAACCGCCGGGCAGCCCTCCTCGCTTGGCGAACAGCAGATCCGTATGATGCGCGGCGATCTTGGCGCACCGGCACCGAAACCGGCAGCTCCCACCTTCGCTGAAGCTTCGGCGGGCAAGCCCGCGCAGCCGATTCCGATGGCAGCTGTTCCTCCGCAGGCTGCTAAGCCAGCTGAACCAAAGCTGAATATCCCGCCGGTTCCGGCGGTACAAGTTCCGGTCAAACCGCTTTTTGATTCAGATGAGCCGGTTTTCACGCCAAACACCGTCGTCCCGCCAACAGGGAAGGCCGCGCCACTCGCGACTTCTTTCTCGAGCACTCCGGTCCAACCGATCAATGGCGGCGCCTCTGTCGACGCCTTGATTGCGAGGCAGCAAGGGAAGAAGAAAATGGGGATGATCATTGGCGGCGTCCTTGGGCTCATTGTTCTTGGCGGAGCAGGCTGGTACTTATACCCGAAACTCATGCAGCCGGCTGAAGTTGTAACTCCGACACCGTCAACTCCGGTAACGGCAGTTGCTCCTTCGCAGCCGGTACCACCGCCGAAGCCCGCCTTTAATTCGCTTTTTACGGTTGACCCGGTTAAACGTAGTACTGTTGTGCTGCCCACCTCCACACCGCTTACGAGTTCTGTTATCAACTCAACGCTGAAGACGGAAGCAGCTGCTGCAGGCTCCGCAGAGGTCTTACTCATGAAAGATTCTCAAACAAGTTTGAGCTTCGAGGAGATAATTGGTGCTCTCGCCCCGTCTCTGAAAGCAAAAACTGCTCCGCTTTTTACCGGCATGGTTACAAGTTACGTCTACTCTGACGAGAGCGGTAACTGGCCGGGTTATATTGCAAAAGTAAACGCGAGCTCAACTCCGGAAGAAATTAAAAGCTGGTTCGCTGCGCTTGAGAAGACGAGCGAAAAGAAAAACTTCTTTATTGCCGCGCCGGGAACTTTCCAGGCATTCAAAAATGGCGTCATAAACAACACCTATCCGGACCGCTACGCAACCGCGGCGACCAAAGGCGCTTCTCTTGGCTACCTCATCCTCCCGGAAAATCAAGTTATAGTTATCAGCACCTCGTACGCCGGTATGCGCGATGGATTGCGTCTCCTCGGACACTAAATTAGTTACTTAGTTACTTGGTTAGTTGGTTACTTGGGGGGATCTTAGTTCCCAGCTAAGCAACAAAGCAACTAACGAACCAAGCGCCCATTATGCCAGAAACGACAAAAGAGATTGCGTTGCGAACGCTCGCGAGCGATACAGCTGCGATAGCCCGAAGTGCAACGCCGGCACCGATGAATATTGCTGTTCATATTGATGAAACCGCTGCGCCCACAAACGTTGCAGGTGAGGCTCCGGCGCCCAAAAAACACGGCGCAGCGCTGACGATAGTTGTAGTTATTTTTGCCTTAGCCGCGCTTGGCGGGGCAGGCTACTTACTCTACAAAAACTTGACCTCGCCGGTTACGGGCTAAACTGCTTCGCGTAGGCGATAGGTGAAGGCTTCAGCGATATCGCGCTGCAATACAGCGTCGCGGCCCTCAAGATCCGCGATCGTCTGCGCTGTTTTTAAGACACGATACAGTCCGCGAGGAGAGAGGAGGTGCTTGGTGGTAACCGCGCGGACAAATGTTTCGGCCGCCGGATCGAGCTCGATAAACTGGTCGACTTCTTTCGAGCTCATTTCATTATTTAAGCGGAAGGCGCCGCCACTGCCTTTGCCAAGCCGCTTGGCCTGTCGCGCTCTGGCCCCGGCAACTTTTGCGCGCATCTGCGTAAGTAATTCTTGATTAGTATCACTCTTCTTTCGTAAATCATTGATGGCGATGCGAGGCACACTTATTTGTAAATCAATGCGGTCGAGCAAAGGACCGGAAACCTTTTTTTGATACCTAACGACTTCATAGGGGTTACAGGAGCAGGCTTTTTGTTCGTCGCCGTAGTAACCGCAGGGGCAGGGATTCATAGCCGCGACCAGCATAAACTGGGCTGGGAATGTTAATGTGCCGTGTACTCGCGTTACGATTGCTTTGCCGCTTTCAAGCGGCTGACGAAGCGCCTCGAGCAAATCTCGCCGAAACTCCGGCAGTTCGTCGAGAAACAAAACACCGCGGTGCGCCAAACTAATCTCTCCGGGTTTCGGGTGCGCACCACCGCCCACGACTGAGACAGGGGAGGAGGTTTGATGCGGAGAACGAAACGGCCGACTGCCAATATACGGCGCACTGCCAAGAAGTCCGGCGGCGCTATAAATCTGCGTGACCTCAATAATCTCCGCCACGTCCGGGTGCGGAAGCAGCGACAAAATTGCCTGCGCCAGCATCGTTTTCCCGGTGCCCGGCGGGCCAACCATGAGTAAATTGTGCCCACCGGCTGCGGCGACCATCAGCGCGCGCTTGGCCGCCTCCTGGCCCTTGATATCTAAAATACTTGCAACCTCTGCGATCGTCGGCTCTGGTAGCGTCTGCGGCTGCGCACTCATGAGCGTGCGCCCTTCAAGATGGCCAATAACATCCAGTAGCGTCTGTGCGCCAAAAACGGTAACTCCGGAAATCATCGCTGCCTCGCTGGCGTTCGCGGCAGAAACTACCAAATACTTCATCTTCCGGCTAACGGCTAGGCGGGCGATGTTCATCACGCCGGCAACCGGCCGCAAGCCGCCGTCGAGAGCGAGCTCACCGGCAAAAATAAATTCCTCGGTTTTAAAGGCGCGGACCTGACTACTCGCGACTAGAAATCCGACCGCAATCGCGAGGTCGTACTGGCTCCCGGTCTTTTTCACGTCCGCCGGCGCAAGATTGACCACAACCTTTCGGTTTTCCTGACTCGGAGCTTTGACGCCGACGTTTTTAAGCGCTGCATTAAGACGTTCTTTTGATTCAGCTAACGCTTTGTCGGCAAGTCCGACGATAGTAAATGAATGTAGACCAGTGTGTACGTCTGTTTCGACTTCAATGAGCCGCGCTTCAATACCGTCTAACTCTGCGGAGTAGACTTTAGATAATGAACGTTTTGTAGCCATACGAGCTAGGCTTAACGCATCGCTGCTTTGCAGGCCTTGCAGTAGCGGCTCTCCGGGTCAACTTTCAAAAGCTCAACTTCAATCTCTTTTTTGCACTTCTCGCAAAAACCATATTTGCCCTGTTCCATCTTTTGCAGTGCATCATCAACGCGATGCGCACGACGCTTGAGCGTCTCCACCATTCCGGCTTGCGCAGCCATTTCAGTTGCTTCATCTGCCTCTTCTTCGAAAGAATCAATATCGTCACCCATATCAACCGGCTTGCGCAGCTTCGTGATTTGGCCCATAAGCATTGTTTTGAGAGAAACGAGCTGCTTCTTGAAGTATCCGACAAGTTTTATATCCATATGTGTAAGTTTACCTCACAGAGCTATTAGGCCGCAAGCCTGCGTCTTTTCTGCTCTTCGTCTTTCTTTTTCTGTCGCGCAAGATAATCAGCCGCAGAGATAACCTTGCCGCCAAATCTATTCTCGCCGGAACCATTCTCGCCCGAGCTACTAATCGGACCTTCCGTCATCTCCTCCGGCAGATCTGCGTAAGGACTATCTAGCTCTGCGCGTCGCGCAACCTCGGCCTCAATATCTCCACTTTCATCACCGCCGCCCTCTCCGCCTTGCGGAGCTTGCGCTTTAACCGGAGACGTCTTTTTCTCGGTAGCAATTTTACCCACACCATACTGCTCACCAACGCCAGTGGCTTTGTTGGTGCCGCCTGCTGCTTCAGCTTCGCCGGGTAAGCCTCCTCCCTCAATCCCTCCAGCTAAATTTTGGATACCTTCTGTGGCGCCTGCCGCTCCAGCCTGACTGATTGATTCGCCCCGTTGAAGCCCTTCGGCGGTCCTCGCAACGCCACCGGCGGCGCCTTCTACCACTGCAGCTTCTGGGACGGCGTACTTAGCAACTCCGGCAACTTTTTGGACACCTCGTGCCACCGGCGCGACTGTAGCTAATGCTTTCTTCCCGCTATGAATAACGTAAGCAGTTACCAGGATAGCGGTGCACTGCGGCAACGAAGAGATAAAAGGGAAGAAGCCGGAGAAACCTAGAATGTTTGCTATTTTATTAAACTTCTTAAGCGCCTCTTCGTCTCCCTTACCGACTCCGGCGGCCTTAAGAATTAACTTAAAAAGAAATACGGCCGGCGGCTTAATCAAAGAATCGAGGATGAAACCGGCGCCAAGCAAAAAATCGAGCGCGATACATATCGCATCAATAAAAACTGCGGGTATCGCCAACAAAACCCAAATTGCTGTTGACGGACCTTCGCCTGCACTGGCTTGCTGAGACCCCTCACTATCCGTGCCCCCATTCTCTTCTGGGCCCATTTCTCCGTCGCCTCCAACGCCGCCCGGCATTTGATCTCTATACATTGCACCATCAGCACCGACGCCATTAGGCATAGTCTCTGTGGGATATTTCGGCCGAGTGGACCCAGAGGATAGTTGAGAGGTTTTTGGGGCGGCACTTTTAACCGCTGTGTCTAAAGCCATGCTTACAGTATAACGTAAAAACGCTACGAAATACGAAAGGTGCCTTACGAAAGTACGAACGGGTCTTTATTTCGTAAAAGTTCGTATTTCGAAGTAACCCATTACTCCCAAGTTCGTATCTCGAAGTGCACGTGCGGACCCGTAGAGTGACCAGTTGAACCGCTAAGACCAATAACTTGCCCCTTCTTAACCTTGTCACCCGGAACGACTAGCAAATCGCTTAAGTGCGCATAAAGCGTCTGGATGGCAAAGCCGGAGTCCATCACGAAATCAGGGTGCTCGATAACAACATAGTTACCATAACCGCCATTCCAGCCGTTAAAAGCTTTTAAGACTATACCGTCTGCGGAGGCAGCAACCGGAGTTCCTACCGGAACCGGTAAGTCGTGGGCGGTCTGCCAATACTTACCATCGCCGTGCGCCGGCCCGACCGGAGCCTGCACAGGATATTTAAATGCCTTGGGCATATCGCCGTTAAAGGCAATTTTTGATGCAGGACGAGCTTGATCTAGCGTTGGGAGCGGCAAAAGTAGCTGATCGCCAACGATGAGCGGACCATCCGCAAGCTTATTCAGCTTAATTAGTTCTTTTTCATTGACATGATTCTTCTGCGCGACGGAAAAAGTTGTGTCGCCTGGGCCAACGCTATAAATGAGACTGCCGGATTGCGTCACCTTTGTGCCATTAAACAAAAGGGCGCCCTCGCCTCCGGCGGCCCCGCTTGAAACCTGGGCGACTGGCAGGAGAGTGGCGCTATCATCAATTCCTTCATCAAAAACGCCCGTAGCAGCATAGGCGACTCCTTGCTCGAAGAGAGCATGCTGGCTTTCTTCCCTCCGAGCCTCTGGACCACCGTAAATGAGCTCCGTCGAAGGCTTCGGTGAGACTGAAAAGGCGACCTCCGCAAAGAGGGCGATAAAGGCGAAAACGAGAGCAACCCCAACAGTCCTCGGCAACACCGAGGTTAGTCGCTTGCTCATAGCAAGAGAAGCCTTTAACGTATATTTTGTGCGGGTTGCCGCCGCTTGCAGCCAGATACCGCTCATCAATTTTTCTTTCATATTTTTGTTGCCCAGCTCTGTCATATTCACCGCCGATTGGCAATGTTTCGCTCTGGGCAATAAGGTCTAATACTACCAGAAATCGAACAGTCTGTCGAGCTAGACAGACGGCGAAAAAACGAGTAGAAACTATCACGAAAATTACCCAGAAATGACCTCCTTTTTAAGAACCTATGCTAGAATTGCTGAACTAATTTATGACCTCACTCAACCCAGACCAAGATCGTGCCGTAAACCATCCAGGAGGCCCACTTTTGATGGCGGCTGGTGCCGGATCGGGCAAAACCAGGGCTTTGACGAGCCGTTTAAAGGCGCTTATTGCCCGGGGAATACCGCCGCACGAAATCGTGTCGATTACCTTCACTAACAAAGCCGCCAAAGAGATGCGCGAGCGCGTTTTTGGTAAAGAGCGAGCCGAGATGAAGTGGACGCCTTATTTTCCTGTTTACGGGGAACCTTTCATCGGTACCTTCCACTCGTTTGGCGCCAAACTTCTTAAGAATGAGGCTGCGCTGCTCGGACGAACGCCGGCTTTTTCGATTTTTGATGATGATGACTCGGCGGGCATCATCAAACAAATTCTCAAGGCGATGGATTTGAGCAAAGAGCTCTTTAAGCCAAAAGTGCTGGCTGGCCGCATCAGCTCGCTAAAGAGCGAACTCAAGGGCATCTCCGAACTCTACGAGTCCCCGGACAACCGTGACCAAATTTTCGCCGAGATTTTTACGCGTTACGAACAGGCTCTTAAAGCAAATAATGCCTTCGACTTCGATGACCTGATCGCCAAACCGGTGACGCTGTTTCACTCGCACCCGGAGATACTGCAAAAATATCAAAAGCTTTTTAGCCACATCCTGGTCGACGAGTACCAGGACATCAACACCTCGCAGTACCAACTCGTGCGACTCCTCGCGCGTGAGCATAAAAATATCAGCGTGGTCGGCGATGACTTCCAATCAATCTATGCATTTCGCGGTGCCGACTTCCGTAACTTTTTAAATTTTACGAAGGACTGGCCAAATGCCACGCTCATTAAGCTCGAGCAGAACTACCGCTCAAGCGCCAATATCATCGAGGCCGCCAATGCCGTCATTAAAAACAACACCGTCCAGACACCAAAAGATTTGTGGACCGAGAATCCGGCGGGGGACAAGGTTCGCATTGTAGCAGCAAACGACGGCGATTCAGAAGCCGCCTGGATAGCGGGTGAGATTTGGAATCTGCGCCGACAAAACCCGGATGCCGAGATCGCAATTTTATATCGCACTAATGCGCAGTCGCGCGCGATTGAGCAATCGCTGCTTTCGGCCAATCTTCCTTACAAAATCTTTGGCGGGCTAAAGTTTTACGACCGCAAAGAAATCAAAGACGTCCTCGCCGGACTTCGTTTGGCCAACAACCCGCTCGATACTATGAGCGCCGAGCGACTCCAGGCCTCACTCGGCAAACGCGCGAGCGCACCGGTTATCACCGCCATGCAAGCGGCAGGAGACAGGGGCCAGGAGACAGGAGACAGCGCAGAGAAAAAAGGGATCGCCGTGATCATCGATACCTTTATGCGCTCTGCCAACTACTTATCATTTTTGGAAGAAAAGTTTACCAACGCCCAGGAACGCACAGAAAACATCATGGAGCTTGTGCGTTTTGCCGGGGAGTTCGAGAGCCTCGCGGAGTTTCTGGAACGTGCCTCGCTGCTACAATCCGCTGATACACCCAGCGATGCGCAGGGAAGTAATGCAAACCCGGTTAACCTGATGACGATTCATATCGCCAAAGGTCTGGAGTTTGACTACGTCTTCATCATCGGCGTTAATGAAGGTATGCTGCCGCATGAGCGCTCGATGGATAAGCTCGACCAGGTAGAGGAGGAGCGCCGCTTGATGTACGTCGCGATGACTCGAGCCCGCAAGCGGCTCTACGTGCTCTTTCACGCCTTTGCCAGCCGTTTCGTGTATGAAATCCCGCGAGATATTTGCGAATTCATCAGCTGCGATGGCTTAAGCGACAAGCTGCGAGATGAGGATGAGATGTGGATCGAAAACTAATTATTGCTATGGGAGAAAAGCTTGGCCAACATTTTTTAATTAACACTGGGGCGATAACAAAAATTATTGCTGGACTCCAACTGCAAAAAGGGGAGGGCGTTATTGAAATTGGCCCAGGCGCGGGAGCACTCACGAAGCCGCTCGCCGAACTCTGCGCTCAATTAAACTGTAAACTGCAGTGTATCGAAAAAGATCCTGAATTAGTTAATTCGTTAGCTAGTGAATTTGTTAGTTCGCAAAACGTAGAAATAATCAGCGGAGATGCTCTTATTGAACTTCCGAAGCTAACTAACCAACTAACCAAGCAACTAGCTAACTATAAAGTAGTCGGCAATATCCCGTACTACATCACCGGGCACTTGCTGCGCACGATAGGGGAGCTCGAGCACAAGCCGGCGGTTACAGTGCTCATGATCCAAAAAGAAGTGGCGGAGCGCCTTACCGCAGAAGCTGGAGCAAACAATCTGCTCGCCGCTGCGACCCAGATTTGGGCAGATGCAGAACTCCTTTTTAAATTGCCACCGAAAGACTTCGACCCGCCGCCGCAGGTTTGGTCTGCGGTTATTAGACTCACGCAAAAAAAATCTCAACCGACACTGGAGGCAGCGAAAAAGTATTATGACGCGCTGCATGTCATTTTTAAGCAACCGAGAAAAACGCTCCTGAACAATTTGAGCGAAAAAGTCAGCAGGGAAGAGGCTTGCGAGCTCCTCGAATCTCTCAAATTACCCGAAAAAACTCGCCCTCAAGACCTCTCTCTTGAGCAGATTCAGAGACTGGCGGCTACGCTCGCCTAGGCTCGGTTAATTTTACGCAGATTAACAGCTTATTCACACCTTATCCCGTGGTATACTTTTTGTAGGACTCGTCTATCTCGGGTCTACCTGACGATGAACTATAAAATCGTATCAGTTGGCGTCCTTTTGCTTGCATCTACAGTGGCAGGGTTAGTTTTATTTACGAAAAACTCCGAACAAGTATTTAAAGCCCCGGAAGGGGCTATCGCGAAACAAGATATTTTGAAGGCCCCTGACCCTCAAACGATCCGAGCGACTCTGCCGACAGTGACCAACCAAGTTGCCCAATCTATCGCGCAAGACATTCTTAACCGCAATCCACAGGGCCCGCAACCGTCCAAAAACCTAGCCGGGGTAAGCAGCATAACCGCTCTTGACCCTAAACTCGTCGCAAGCAAAATTCTTGAAGAAGACGTACAGAAAGCGACGACTGCTATTTTTGCGGGGGCGCCGAAATCAGAAGAAATAAATCAAAGTTCTTCGGCTTCACCGGCCGAATACTTAAAGAACAGGGGCGAAATTATAAAAGCGGCTCAGTTACGACTAGCTCCTTATCAAGGTAAAAAATTTACAGACGCAACCCTGACAGTAATGCGCGACACAATCCGATCAACGCTGGGAGCAATGAACGCATTGCAGGTTCCACCAAGCCTCATCTCAATCCACAGCGAGCAGGTGCGTCTTTTGAAGGCTCAATTCGCTATTTTCGACAACATTCTGAACCGCGACACTGACCCCGTCGCCGCCTCTGTTTCAATCTCTCTCATACAAAAGGTTAACGAAGACCTTGCAACGCTAAGCCGAACAATTAAGGCTTATATAGCACAGCACTCTTCTTAAAATATGCGAAGCTGGTTCTCAAAAACTATAACAAGCGTCGTGCTTCTCACAATAATTGGGAGCATGATTGTGTTTCCACAGCCGGCATCGGCAGTTATACCAGTCACAGAAGACAACCCGCTGGTCCTTGTGCCAGAAGCGGAAACTTCTATCGCAACCAACGCAACTGCGATAACGTCCGCTGAAACTTCCATCGCAGTCGGTCTTGATGCATCAGCGAACATCGCGAACCTTGGGCAAAAACTTTTTGAGTGGGCCCAAACGACCCTTATCCAGAGCATCAAAAAAGCCCTGCTTGATTACTTAGTAAACCGAGTCATCAATTACATAAAGGGCGCAAAAGATGGTGGTTTTATTGGTGATTGGCAGTCGTACCTTTCGGGCGTAGTCGCGACGCAACTACAGATTTTCGGTCAACGAGTGGTAGGCGTAGATATTTGCGCTCCATTCAGCGCTCAACTCAAATTAGCTTTCAATCTTCCGCCAGTGCAAGAATTTGGTGACAAAATAACTTGTACCTTCGACCAAATCGGCGAGAATATTCAAGACTTCCAAAGCGACTTTCAACACGGGAAATGGCTGGCATATAGTAAATCGTGGGAGTCAAACAATAACGGTTATGGAGTTTTCTTGACTGCCTCGCTCGCCCAATCAGCTGATGTCATTGCCGCCAAAGAAACTTCGCTTAGCGAGGCTGTTTCCGGGCAGGGCTTCTTGAGCAAAAAAGTCTGCACAGGTAAGCTACCGGAGCCAGATTCATCGAAAGGGGAGTTGCCCGGCCCGGATATCGACGGAGAAAATGGGCCGAATGATGACCCCGCGACCTGCTCTATTGTAACACCGGGAGCCGTTGTAAGTGGCGCAGTGACCCAGGCGATGGGGGCTGATTATGGCTACATTAATAGTCTGACTGGGACTGACATTGGTCCTTATATCGCTGCGATTGCCAATGCCATGGTCGGCCGCATCTTGGATGAAGGTCTCGGCTTGGTAGCCAAGGCGGCAAGCTCAGACCCGCCAGACATCAACAGTTATGTCAATGTTGCGAGCGTCACTCGTTCAGCCGCGCAACGCTTCCGTAATGAGAGTCAGCGAATGAAGGTCTCTGTGCGGGACTCAATCCAGGACCGCCTTACGGCGCAGGCCTTCGTCACAAGTGCCTCAACCACGTGGCTAAAGTTTACTCATAATCCAGATGACATAATCCAGGACGCGATTGACCAAATATCTACAGCGCGCCAGGTTCTTACCTACACCTATAATGAGCTAAGCAAGGTAATCAAGCGGTCGCAAATAAAAACCTGGCCTAATGGAGTGCCGAGCCTCTGTTCGCCAGTTAAAAATTTGGCCTCTATCGACAACACCGCACTGCCGGGTATCCAAAAACGAATCGCTTTAGCAAGCGAAGCTCTTGATACTCTTGCGATTGCCCACGATGACTACCCGGAACTTGACCCAGAATTTGTTGTTATCGCTACGACGACTAGATTTTCTACCGGGAATGACAACGATGCTTTCTTGGAGCAAATCGCGGATGCTTCTGTAGACAGCCTCGGACTTGGCCCAGCAGATGTCGATCCTTCGGAAGAACACAACATTGATCAGCTAGCAATATTAAAAGAGGTGCAGTATGAATTAGATTATCAACTTCTCGAGAACACCACGAGTACTCAAGCTCGCCTCGGGGACTTGAACAACGTACTTGGAGACAGCGCAGTCAATAATGCGCGCCAATTCAAAAATGCGATGCAAAAAATCGACAACGACATCGAGAAGGTCTTTAAAGTTGCAACCGCCTACGCGGATCGTCTCTCGAAGTGCTTGAAGCCTCGCGACGAAAATGATCTCGATAATGGAGTTGTGGTTGGATGGACGGCGAACGACCCAGGAGATGAATCAATCGGGAAGCCGGCACGAAACCCCGGCTTCCCCTGGGAAACCGACGCTGACATACAAAATCAAACCGAAACGATTGATAATGCAACGTCCTCGGACGACTACGCGCCACAATAAACTCTTATGGCTGCATTTCTTAAAAAGACAAAGTTGCTAAAATGGCTCATCTGTAGCGGCTTTGTATTGACAATAGCTGCAGTGGTGCTTTTGCTACCTTCCCACTCGGCAAATGCTGCTTGGTACAACCCAATCGACTGGGTTACGGGTAGCTTTTCAATGTTCATCAATGCCGCGCTGCTTGGAATTCCTTACATTTTCGGCTTAGTTGGCGGCTCGATCCTTACATTGGCGAGCCTCTTAACCAGCTATTTCTTTACCCTCAACACCGAGATACTGCCCGACAAGTTCCATATGATAGAAAATGGGTTTCGCATTTGCTTGGGCATCGCAAACCTCATCTTTGTCATCGCACTCATCATTATTGCTTTTGCAACCATCTTGAATGTCCAGGAATATTCTGCGAAAAAGCTTCTTGGAAAACTCATCGTAACTGCAGTCCTCGTTAACTTCAGCTATTTAATTGTCGGCGTCTTTCTTGATATGAGCCACGTACTCACGATGTTCTTTATATCCGGTGGGGGAGTGGCTAATGTCGGGGCAAAGTTCGGCGAAAGCATCGGCGCTATCTTGCAGCCACAGAAATTCTTGGTGACGCCAGACATCGCGAACCTATCAACTACGGTCTTTTCCTCTGAATGGTTACAAATGGTGCTTGGAGCAGTTATGGGCTCTATTTTTACCTGGATTGCCGCTATCGTCATGCTTTCAATCGCCATAATGTTCCTCGTCCGATATATCTACTTAGCGGTACTCATCATCCTAATGCCTCTTGCCTGGTCTCTACCTCTGATCCCGGGGATGAGCGAAATGAGCAGTAAATGGTGGAGCAAGTTTACACAGCAGGTTCTTTACTTGCCCGCCGCCACGTTCTTTATATACCTTTCGATGAGATTAGCGCTTTCCCTGCAGTCATCACATGACGGATTCTCAACCGACCTCGCAAACACAACCACTTCCTACAGCAACCTTCCGTTCGCTCCCCAGCTTATCATGCAGATGATCATCCCAACAGGCTTCCTGGTCGCATCACTGATAGTCGCCAGCAAACTGGGAGGGGCGGGAACTGGATTCGGCCTTAAAATGGCGAATAAAGTAGCTGGCTTTGCGGAAAAATATGCAAGAGGTGTCGGCAGCAAAGTTTACAGCTACCAGAGAAATGGCAAGAGCATCGAGGCTGGGGTTAAAAAGCTAGCTGGCGCCGGAAGCAATGCTTTAACATGGCAGGGGCCTCAGGGTGATGGCAAACTTAAGAAAGGCCTCCGCGGCTTAATTCAAGGTGGTCGCGCAGTAGCTACCGGTGGAGCATCGAAGCAAATTGCAGGTCAACTAACTGAATTTAGCAAAGACAGGGAAAGCGCTCTGGAGGCCGCCAAAGCTTCACTGCACGACCTTGGAGAAGATCAACTTAACGACATGTATCATGACGCGAAACATGCTCCGAAAGATGATACTGAATTCTATGCTGCAGTGGAGCATGCCGTCGAAGAAGGCGATATTGACCACCTGGACGCCTGGATGAGCGATGACGCAACTCGCGCACGTATCGTCGCAACGGCAAAGATGTTTGATCCGAAGGCCGCTAAAGACCTCACGAAGAGCAAAACTCTTAAGGCCCTTGCGCAGTATGACCCTCCGCATGCCGCCCTTATCACGGGACAGACCACCGAAGCCGTTCTTGGCGGTATGGATGCCAAGGCCTTACAGTCTATGAAAAAAGATGCTCTCTCGGATGAGAAGGTTATTAATGGCCTAACCCCAAGCCAGCTGGCAACTGCGGCTAGGGGCTCTGGCGAGCGTGAGCAGCTCATTAGCGATGGGCTCAACGCCGTTGCCGCAAAAGAGATGGCTGCCCTTAATGACACAAGCCCTGAGGTAGTGGCGCTGAAAAACGAGGTGGCTGCAAAAAAACTTGAAATGGCTGCGGCAGTGACTGCAGGAAATAAAGAGCTCGAGAAAGAACTTCAAAGAGAAATCAATAAAATTGAACGTAGCATCAATAATATTCCGAAAATCAAATCGGCTGGAGCCGAACTTGCAGCTCTGGCTGGCAGTCTAGGATCAGCTAAAGATAAAACGGGCTACTACGGCTCCCTTGAAGATGCGAAAGAAGAACTTAAGGCTGCTCTAGCGCGTGGCGATACGGTGGTTGCTAAAAAATTTGCAAACTCGATGGATATTATTCAAAAACAAATCAGCGACGCTCGCGATAAACAGAGCAGGATCATCTCTGACATGGACCTTAACGACCCGGTGATGAAAACGAACACCGCCCTGCGCGATTCACTTAAGGGCATCGACAGTTTGGCGAATAATATCGGCTCCGTTGTTTCGCAAGAGAAGAAACCGAAAAAGGAGCATGCTCATGCTAAAAACTATTTTGGCGGGGGCGGAGGTGGCCATTAATCTACTAGCTAATTATTATGGCTGATGAAATAAAATATCCTTTCGAGTTACTGCCCGCTGAAATCAAAAAGTGGCTCATCTCCGATGATGCCACTGAATTGGTCAGCAGGATTAACCGCGAATGCATGCTTGAAGGAGGAAAAGCTCGTGCTGTGGCAACGCTCATCACGTGGATCGCTATCGACGCAGTCGCGCCGGAAGACACAGCTAATGAATTAATAGCAAGCTTTGGTTTAGAGCCCGCGCAGGCGCAGATCGTCGCCAAAGAAATACAACAAAAGATTTTTCTGCCTATAAAGCCGCTCATGCGCGCCAAATTAGGTATAGATATCGAAAAAATAACGACGGGCCCTCTTGCAGCTCCGGTCGCCGGTCCAGCCGCCCAGATCACTAAACTCGCCAAACCATTTGTAGCCGACATTCGCAAGCCGGAGCAGGTCGCGAAACCGCAAGCAGCGATGCCACAGGCAAAACCAGTGGCGCCGACAAATACTGCGAAAAAGGGGGAAATCAATACACAATTTGGCTTTGTCGAAGTAATGCCGACTCCGCCTCCAGGCTTCAAAGAGGAGTCGCTCGCTCCACCGGCAACCGCGATGCAGACAGCGAAGCCGCCTGCGCAGCCAGCACAACATCAGGCTGCGCAACCCTCCGTGGCGCAACAAGCTCCCGGACAGCCGGAGCAAGCGCCGAACGATGTCGTGCCATACAAAGACGAGCATCCCTTGGACCCGAAGAGTTAGCTAGTTAGCTGGTCGTTGGTTAGTTAGCCTATGGCTGAAAACTTTAAAAGTCTGAAGATATGGCAGCAGGCGGAGTCTCTGACTGTTACAGTTTATGAGTTAACGAAGAAGTTTCCAAAAGAAGAAACATTCTCTCTCATTGACCAAACTCGTAGAGCAGCTAATTCGGTCGGTGCCAATATTGCTGAGGCCTCTGGCAGATGGGGAACAAAGGACAAAATACAATTCCTTATGTTTGCGCGTGGCTCGATTATGGAAGCACGTAGCCACCTCTCGCTAGCCCATAGACTAAAATACCTCTCAACAATAGACTATACTAAGTTAGAGGGTGAATACGACCTTTTGGCGCGCAGTCTTAACGCGTTTATCAAAAGCATCAAGCCAACTAACTAACGACGAACTAACCAACGGCTACTATGCAGTTCCAAGTCCCTCAATTCTTAGATGTCCAAGACACTATCTTTGGCCCGCTTACGCTTAAGCAGTTTCTTTACTTTGCCGGCGCAGGCGGCTTAAGCTTCATACTTTTTTTTGCGCTACAGACTTGGCTCTGGGCGGCGATAACATTCTTAATGGCTCTTTTGGCAACCGCGCTTGCATTCGGCAAATTTAATGGCCGCCCGATTATCTATATGCTTCTTTCGGCGCTTAAGTTTGCCTGGCAACCGAAACTTTACCTGTGGCAGTATTCTTCGCCGGCACAGCAAATGCCGGTCCTGCACGGTAGCGAGCAGATGGAGAGGGGATCGGCGCTCAAAAATTTGCTTGCAAAGCTGTAACAAAAATCGCGCCGGTGAGTGCGTGATATACTAAAAGATATGGCGCGTAAAGATGAAGCACTGCCGACGCAGCAATTTGTTGACGTTGACGCTGTCGAAAACGGCGTGCTTATTCTTCGCGGCGGAAGCCTCCGCCAGCTCATCGCAGTGAGCGGCCTCAACTTTGATCTTAAAACCGAAGACGAGCAAAATGCCATCACCTTTGCTTACCAAAACTTCATAAATTCGCTTAATTTCACGCTGCAAATCTTCGTCCATTCGCGCAAAGTAAACATCGACCAATACGTTGAAGGGCTTAAGGGCGTAGAGGCGGCCGAAACTAATCCGCTCCTCAAAGCGCAGGTAGGCGAGTACCGCGAATTTATTAAGTCTTTTGTCGCAGAAAACGCCATCATGCACAAGTCTTTCTACGTCGTCGTGCCTTACGATGTCGTAGAAATCGGCGGACACTCTTCGGCCAATGGGCTCTTCGGATTTTTAAAGAAGAAGGATGCAAACGCGGAGCTTGCCAAAGCTGAGGAGAGCGAAGACCGAGCGCGGACGATGGGCCAGCTCGCGCAGCGCGTCGACCAGGTAATCTCTGGACTTAGGCAGATCGGCCTTAAGGCGCTGCCTCTTGGCGACCAGGAGGCGATTGACTTGCTCTACAATCTTTACAACCCGGGGACAGCTGAGCGCAAGGGCCTGGAATTGTCACAAACGCCGCAACAACCGCGCTAATATGAATGATCAGATTAAAAATATCATCGCCCCGGCCGGCGTCGAAATCTCGCAGAACAACATTAAAATTGGCGAGAAGTTCGCTCGCACGCTCTTCATTTTTACCTACCCTCGCTACCTTTCGACAGGCTGGTTCTCGCCAATTGTAAACTGCCCCGAACTTTTAGATATTAGCATTTTCATCAACCCGATTGATTCTGCGATGGCACTTAAGCAGCTACGACGAAAGGCGACGCAAATCGAAGCGCAGCTCATCGACAAGCAAGAAAAGGGGATTATCCGCGATCCAATCCTAGAAACCGCGCAGCAAGACATCGAATCGCTGCGCGATGGATTGCAACAGGCCCGGGAAAACATCTTTGCAGTCGGCCTTTACATCACAATGTACGCCGACTCGCTTGAAAACCTCGAGAAACTTGAGGCGAAGATCACAAACATGCTGGAGACACGCCTCATCTACGCAAAGCCAACGACCTTCCAGCAAATGGAGGCAATTAACTCTGTCTTCCCGATTGGTCGCGACAAAATCAACGTTACAACCCAGCTCAACTCCGGGCCGGTTTCATCCTTCTTCCCATTCATCAGCCTGAATATGACCTCAGACAGCGGTATTTTGTATGGTATTAACCGCCACAACAACACGCTCATTATCTTCGACCGCTTCAGCCTGGAGAATGCCAATATGGTCATCTTCGCTAAATCCGGTTCCGGAAAATCGTATGCCGCAAAACTTGAAGCACTGCGTCTTTTGATGACCGGCACCGACGTCATGATCATCGACCCGGAAAACGAGTACGAAAAGCTTTCGACGGCAGTTGGCGGTAGCTACTTTAAAATCAGCCTCGCCTCTGAATATCACATTAATCCTTTTGAAATTCCGATTATTCCGAAGGACGAGGACCCAGGCGAGGTGCTGCGTAGCCACATTGTCACGCTGACCGGCCTCATCAAATTAATGGTGGGAGAGACTAACCCCGAGGAGGATACGGTCATCGACCGTGCACTCAATGAAACCTACGCCTCTCGCGAAATCATCCCGGGCAAAGACTTTTCAAATGCTACAGCTCCCGTCCTCAAAGACCTGGAGACTGTCTTGCGCAATATGGAAGGTGGCGCCTCGCTCGCCGAGCGCCTGTACCGCTTCACCGAGGGCAGCTTCTCCGGCTTTACCAACAAGCCGACCAACATCGACCTCCGTAACCGCTTAATCGTCTTCTCAATCCGCGACCTTGAAGAGGAGCTTCGGCCGATTGCGATGTACATCGTGCTAAACTTCATCTGGAGCCTTATCCGCGGCAACTTTAAAAAGCGAGTCGTGATGATCGATGAGGCCTGGATTCTGATGAAAAACCGCGACAGCGCCACGTTTTTATTCGGCCTGGTTAAGCGTGCCCGTAAATATTTCCTCGGTATCACTACTATTACCCAGGACGTTGAAGACTTCCTTCTTTCTCCGTACGGTCGCCCGATTTTGACCAACTCCAGCCTGCAGCTCTTGCTCAAGCAGGCCCCCGCAATGATGGACACCATCTCAAAGACCTTTAATCTCTCTGAAGGGGAGCGCCAGCTACTCATTGAAGCGGATGTCGGTCAGGGGCTCTTCTTTGCAGGCGCCAATCACGTTGCCATCCAAATCGTAGCCAGCTACCCGGAAAACCAACTGATTACGACCAACCCCGAAGAACTTCTTGCACAAGAGAAGTAGGTTCACTACCAAAAGGCATATTAATAATGCGGTATACTAAGAGGGTATGATTACGGCTCGACGCTTATTAGCCCTCATCATCCTTAGCAGCACTCTTGCTACGGTCTCTTTCGCTTACGGCGCAGATCTGAGTACAGGGCTTGCAGGAAAAAAACCAGAAAAACAATTCGACCTTCTAATAACCTGGCGGTCAGAAAGCCAGGTGCCAACCTGGTACCAGGGGAGAGTTTTGCCAACAAAAAACAGCAAAATATATCTTTCCGCTCAAGGACTCCTGAACGGCAAGAATGTTGATCTGAGCAGTCATACAATAGCCTGGTTTATCGATGGCACCCAGCAAATGAGCGCTGTAGGTAAAACCGCCTTCTCTTTCATAGCAGGCAAATATGCTGCCGCCAAATACACGGTGACCGCAAAAGTAGTAGAGAATGCTATCGAAGTCGCCAGCGGAAATACGTTGATACCTATAGCCCCACCAAAGCTCGTTATCAATATTCCTTACGCAGACAGGACGCTTCCTCGGAATGACGCAATCCTTGAAGCTCTGATGTACTTTTTTAGTACTATAGATACTGCCCCTTCAACTTTCGCTTGGTCAATTAACGATATTAAAATGCCGCAATCGCAAATTTTTGGTCCGCTATTAAGCGCCTCTTTCGATGCCGCGGCATTAGATGTCCCTGTCGCAGTGCGGATGCAAATAAAGGGCGCCTCAACCGCCTCTTTCGATGCCATTACTCATATCTCCATCAACTAGCATGGGAAAAAGTAAATTAAAGTGCTTCCTGGCCCTTGCTATTTTGGCGGTATCCTTTATGCTCCCGCAGCCAGCTGCTTTCGCGCGAGACGAGGCCCTTTTAGATAAAGATTTCATAGTTCCGATAGCAGGCATGACAAAAATTGATATTTCTCCTGGTGAATATGTCAAAGCTGTTTATACTTGGGGAATAGGCATCGCGGCCCTTCTGGCTGTGCTAATGCTAGTGTTTGGAGGTGCGCAATATGTCCTTGCGGCGGGCTCCTTCGCAGAAGACTCAGCGGCTAAAGAGCGGATAAAGTCGGCAATTCTGGGTTTACTTGTCCTAGTTGGAGCAACGGTTATCCTTTCCGTTGTGAACCCCAACCTAACTGATCTAACATTAAATCCGCCGGATATCCTCACGGAAGGTGATCTCAAAAACCTTCAGGCAGAGTTTTCTTCTTTAAGCAAAAGTTTTAACACAAAGGATGCTTATGGCGATTACCAAGTTCAGCTCGATGATGAAACTGTCGCCAGTAGTATCGGCGCAAAACTCGCCGCTTCCGAAAAAGCAGCGAAGGCCGACCCTCTCCTGCAAACCGACCAGTACAATCAAAATATCGCAGAAATCAATAAATATTTTGACACATATTATAGTGACCCTGCATACGCCCAAAAAATTAAAACGGCGATGACCGCGCTAAGAACCAAGAGCGGCTTCCCGCCACCGACTGACCGGGAGGTTTTAGATGAAGTCGCCCGTCGGAAGGCTACTGCGTATAGCAAAGTCACCGATGCGCTCAGCAACCAGGATGTTCCGGCGATTAAGGCCCAAAAACTGAAGTCTGAGACGGATTGGAATGCTAGAGCAGGCATAAAAGATGAAAAACTCCCGCAGACCCCGCCATCCGGGAATAGCAATGGTAATCATAGTGACGGGCAGATGCAAGCTTCATTCTAAAAACTATGAATACGAAAAAGGGGTTAAAATTTATAATTCCTATCTCCCTCCTCGTGCTTGTTAGTGGGGGTATCTGGCTTTGGTACTCCTCGGAGAAAACTGTAAGTCCGCCTCCTGCTGCCGACACTACGGACTCACAAAATCCTTCTGTCTATCTTCCTGACGCGAATACTTCTGGAGGTACAACGAAGACGGATACTGCTTCTGGCGCAATGCTCCAGCGGGTCTCGGAAGGTTTTGTCGCTTTCTACTGGCTTGACCCGTCTGACCTAAGCCTATTTACCATTTCAAGCGCCGGGGCCATCACTGAAGCTCCATATCAGGGGACAGAAGAGGTCGTCTATGAAGGGGATGGCAAGCCGTTTGTCTCCGCGGTACCTTCGGCGAAAGGAGATGAGGTAATTCTAATAACCGGCTCTCCATCAAACCCCACCTTGGCAGTTATCAATGTGATCACGCGCAAACGGACTTTTCTGCCGTTCACTGCCCGGAGCGCAACCTGGCACCCGAATGGACGCGATATTGTTTTTTTGCGTGACTCTGACGCAAAGAACCCTGCCGGGCTTTACCTTTTTAATCTTGCGAAAGGCACCTCTTCGCTGCTAGGGGCTCTCTCGCTTGGCGACGTGAAACTATTTACGCAAAATCAAAACTCGATTGCCTTAGTGGAGCCGCCAAGCCTGCTCGCCCCAAGCTCCGCCTGGAGTTTTGACCTCACTAAGAAAACTCTTTCGCTAATCACTACACCACAGGCTGGTTTTATGGCCAGTTGGAGTAGTTTTGCTCCTTTTGACGCCCTGGCTTATGTTCCGACGGTAGGCGTTCGTGCTATCAGCGCAAAAGGAACAGCGATAACGCTCACATCCGCAAGCCTGCCGGACAAGTGCGCCTTCGGTAAATATGAAGCAGCCTATTATTGCGCTGTCATGAGAACCGTCCCAAAAGGCATGCCGGACAGCTACTTACAGAAAGCTGCCTACTCGATAGACTCACTTGTCGCATTCTCGCGCTCCGGCGAAAGTAAATTACTATGGGACAGCCAGGCGAAAGGTGAGCCTTTTGATGCAACTAATCTAAAACAAATAGGAGATACTCTTTATTTCATCAATAGATACGACAACAGGCTTTACTCGTTCGGCCCGATCAAGTAAGCAAAACATAAAACCGCCTTCCGGCGGTTTTATGTTTTTAAATCGGTTTGATGACGACGCAGCGGTCTTTGCCTTCACCGGCGCTCTCGGTCTTCACGTCTGGGCGCATCGAGAGCTCGGTGTGCACTAAACGGCGCTCGTAAGCATTCATGGCCGGCAGGCGAACCTCTGCCTTGGTTGCAATGACCTTCTGGGCGGCTGCTCGAGCAATCTCGAGGATCAGCTTTTCGCGCTCTTTGCGGTAGTTGTTGATGTCGATGACATACATCGGCTCATCAGTCTTACGGGCAAGGATTGAGGAGAGGTACTTCAAGTCCTTCACGAGGTCGGGGACGAGCTTGGCGAACCACTCGTCTTCGTCGGCGGTTACGCTCATGCGGCGGCCGGCCTCATCAATCTCAACGACGGCGTTGCGGAGGCCGAGGTAGCCGACTATTTTCTTAAGTTTCTCCGGAAGGGTTTCTGACATATTAGGAAGTTGTTTTATTTGCGGCGAACTGCTTGGTAATGCTCATCTGTTGGAAGATAGAGAAAATCGCGGTTGTCGTCAAGTACAACCCGATAGCCGCAGGCAGCTTGAACTGAAACATCACGTACGCGGTCATCACGGGGGCCAGGTAGGCCATATACTTCGTACTGGCATTTTGCTTGCCGCCGCGCGAACTCGTCTGCTTCACCATCATGTAGCTCTGGAGAAAGCTAAAAATAACGGTGATTGCGATAATCACATAGTTCATTTTAGTAACATCGACGAGGCCAAGGAACATCGGGTTGATGGTCGCTGGGGGAGTGATGAACGAGTAAAGGTCTACAAGCGCCGCTGCGGTGATGCCTGTTAAGAAAATCCTGTACACCGCGAAAAGGATTGGCAGCTGCGCGAAGTTAAAGAAAATGGAAGAGAACGGGTTTGTCCCGTACTTCTTATACATCGCCATCATCATCTCCGCCTGCTTGGCCTTGTCATCTTTATAGTCCTTTTGGATGCGCTGCATCTCCGGCTGCATCTGCTGCATCAACATCTGGCTCTTGAGTCCTTTATAAAAAATTGGATACAGGATGAAACGAATCGCAAGCGTCAGGGCGATAATTGCGATTCCAAGATCGCCGAAGCTAACATACTTATAAGAAAGAACGAGGAGATTAAACAGCGGCTGGGTGATGAGTGTATGGAACATATATTAGGAGGGGATGCGTAAAAGGGAGCGTAATTCCTCAAGGATACCATGAGCGGCTGCGTCGCGCGCAGCCCCTTGAACCGTAATAACAACATCAACTGCAGGTTGGGTTAGAATACGCTGTTTGAGGGCCGTATACAAGAGGCGGCGTAGCGCGTTGCGCTTGGTGGCAAGCTTGATAGCGGAGGCTCCAATAACGACCGCAAACCGGCTATATGAGTACTTCGCCGGTAAAACTTTGATAGTAAAATACCGGCCTCGCATCAGCGTGCCCCTTACTCGCAGCACTGACTGAACGTTAAGCCGGTATTTCTTTGCAAGCATGTGATAAATCGCAGACTAGACGGTAAGCTTCTTGCGACCCTTACGGCGGCGAGCCTTGAGAACGCGCTTTCCATAGATCGTACGACTGCGCTTTAAGAAGCCATGGGTTCGTGCGCGCTTCTTCTTTTTAGGCTGGTAGGTTTTACTCATATATTTGTTTCGTTCTATGGTACAAGAAAAAAAATAAAATTGCAAGGGCTTGTTATAAAAAAACAACTCGACTATAGTTATGCACACCTCGTCCACAGATTATGCAAGAAAGGGAGTTTGACGGGACCCGCAGTGCAACTAGAATTAAGTTTAAATAAATTCGCTCCTCTATTTCTTATGAATTACAACGACGACGCACTCGTACAAGCAACTGTTTCTTCGCACAACGAAGAACCGATGGACGATGCATCGCTCGAACGCTTGTGGCTGTCGGCTCTTGGAGAGATTGAGATTCAGGTTTCACGACCCAACTTTGTAACCTGGTTTAAAAACAGCCGCTTCCTGCAGAAAAAGGGGAACCTGGCTTGCGTCGGACTACCGAACACCTTTGCGAAAGAATGGATTGAAAACAAGTATTCGAAAGTAGTCCTTGGGGCTTTGCGCAACCTGGAGCAGAGCATTATGAAGGTTGAGTTCGTCGTCGTCGGAAGCAAGGGGGCGCCGGTTAAGGCCCGCCCGGCTATGCCGCGCGCAGAGGAGAGCCAGATGGCCTTCCCGGAGTTCCGTATCGACCCGGAAACGGGACTTAACCCGCGCTACTCATTTAAATCCTACGTCGTCGGCAAATCCAACGAGCTCGCCTACGCTGCAGCAACGGCCATCGTCGAAGACATCGGCAAGAAATACAATCCGCTCTTTATTTATGGCGGCGTCGGCCTCGGCAAGACCCACTTGATGCAGGCGCTCGGTAACGAAATCGCTGCGAAGTACAACAACAAGGTCCGTGTGAAGTACACCCCGGCGGAAAAGTTCACCAACGACGTCATCTGGGCAATTAAAAACAAGCGGATGGACACGATTAAGGAGAAGTACCGCCTTATCGACGTGTTGATTCTCGATGATATCCAGTTCATCGCCGGCAAACAGGCGACCGAAGAGGAGTTCTTCCACACGTTTAACGCGCTGCACGAAAACAACAAGCAAATCATCATCTCGTCAGACCGCCCGCCGAAATTTATGCCGGATCTGACCGAGCGCCTACGCTCCCGCTTCGAAGGGGGCATGATTGTGGATATTAGTTATCCAGACTACGAACTCCGCTACGCGGTTCTCAAGACCAAGGCCCAGGAGCGCAACTTGAACCTCCCGGACAACGTCTTCGACCTGCTCGCCAACAAGATTCAGCGCAGCCTGCGCGAACTAGAGGGCATCTTAAACAAGATCCAATTCCACCAGCGGGTGAAACAGGTTGAGATAAACCCTGCTGTTGTCGAAGAGATCCTGGCTGAGATCCTCCAGGAGCCTGTCCGCAGCATCAACCCGAACGTTGTCATCAAGGCCGTAGCGGACTCGTTCGAAATCTCAATCGTCGAAATAACCGGCGCTTCCCGCAAGCGGGAATTAGTTGGTCCGCGCCAGATTGCGATGTTTTTGCTCCGCGACATGCTGGATCTTTCATACCCAAATATCGGTGACCGCATGGGTAAACGCGACCACACCACGGCTTTGTACGCCTACGAAAAGATTGCGCAGGAGATAAATAAGAACCAAGCGCTCAACCAAAAGATATTAACAATCAAGGAGTTAATAACTAAAGAATAAGTGTTAATAAGTAGGTCTCGCCTGTGGATAGAAAAGGGGAGTAAAAAGAAAAGTAGAATTCATCCACATTATTACTCACGTAGTTCACTTCTCTCTCCACAGAAAATTTCCCTTGTGAGAATCCTAAGAAGCGCCGTATAATCAAGTAAGAAGAACTCTCAGTAAAACTTATCCACCAATTCCACAGCCTCTTCTATTACTACTGTTTCTTTATTTATGAAATTAATAATACTTAGGAGCAACCTGAAAGAAGTACTCTCGTCTGTGGAAAGAGTGGCTACCGACAACCCGACACTACCGGTTTTAAAGCATGTTGTTTTACGAGTTGATACTCGACTGACGATTCAGGCGACGAACTTAGAGATTGGGATTACGGCGGTCACAAGTGCAAAAATTACTGAACAGGGTAGCTTGTCGGTGCCGTTTGCGCCGCTCTATAGCATTATTACTAACAGCACGAGCGATCGTATCGTGCTCGAATCAACCGAAAACACGCTCACTGTCGCGACGGATAACTATCAGGCGAAGATTCAGGGGATGTCTGCGGATGAGTTTCCGATCATTCCGAAGCTTCAAGACGAGTCTAATAGTATCGAGGTTTCAACTGATTCATTTAAGACTGCACTGATGCAGATTATTAGTGCCGCCGCCACCAACGACTTCAAGCCAGAGCTAAATGCGGTTCTTTTACATCTTTCTGCCGGTGTTTTAAAGCTTGTAGCGACTGACGGATTCCGCCTAGCCGAGAAGACATTTTCGACTAATGCTTTCGGCACGACAATCCACGACGAAGTGAAGGCACTTATCCCTCTTAAAACGGTCCAGGAGGTGATGAGAATCTTCCCAGCGGGCGAACAGCTCTCAATCGCGTTCGACGCGAACCAGGTCCTTTTAAAGGCCAAAGACACCGCCCTTATCAGCCGCCTCATCGACGGCAACTATCCGGAGTACGCCGCGATTATTCCGAAGACGCTCACAACCGAACTTTCTATCGAGCGCGACCAACTTGCCAATGCGATTAAGCTCGTGAGTAACTTTTCCGGCAAAACGAGCGACATCGTCGCCAAGATTAATGACGAAGCTAAGTCACTGGAGATTTTTGCCTCCAGCCAACTACTCGGCGAAAACGCCTACCAGGTTCCTATTAAGAAAAAGAAGCTTGAGGGTATTAGCAAGGCGACGTTTAACTGGAAGTATCTACTCGACGCCGTTAAGGCGATGCCGGATCCGACCATTACCATTGGTATGACAGGGGAGACCCGCCCGGTAGTGATTAAGTCCGGCGGCGACGATTCGATTTTCTACGTGGTGATGCCGATACAAGCTTAAGGGCTTAGCGGTACATAATCACCTCGCTTTGGATGAGGCCACCGGTCGTTTCCGTGGCGACGAGCCTTACGGTGTTTTGTGGCTGCGCATTGCTGACTGCGAGAGAGGCCTGATAGTGGTAGGAGTTGCCGAGAGTGCCGACGCGCGTGTCGATGAGGGCGTTATTAAAGTACACTTCGAGTTTCGCAACGCCGCGGTCAGAGGAGAGGATGGCGTCGATAGGAAGCTGCGAGCCGCGCAGGAAGTCGCCAGCTTTTGGCGCGGAGATAACAATGATGCCGCTACCGATCTGGCCGTTTGGCGTTGAGGTTGCGTCGGTAAGCTGCGTGGTGTCGACAAGCGTGGCGCCCGGCGGGATAGGAGCGTTAGCGGTAACGCCAGGCTGGAAACCCGGAATCGAAGAAGCTGCCCACGCCAGCACGCCCGTTTCCCAGTTGTTAAACTGTGGGTCATTTTCCGGATGCGCGGGGAGCGGGCCAAGCGGGTTGCGTTTGTCGACGTAGTACAAAATATCGTGGAGCTGGGGGTAGAGCTGCGAGCCAAGCTGGTAGAAGGCGAGGTGGTTCCCGTTAAGCATCGGCTTACTGACCACGACCGGCGCCGGCGGGTTAAAGCTCTCGCTCGGGCGAAGCGGCAGAGCATCGCGCAGGAAGGCGCTTAAAATTGGCACAGCGGCCAAGATACTGCCACCTTTGCGCTCCATCGGCACATTGTCGTTGTTGCCCGCCCAGACACCGGCGACGAGGTTCGGAGTGTAGCCGATGGACCAGGCGTCACGGTAGTCATTAGTCGTACCGGTTTTGAGCGCGACGTCGTAGCCTTCGAAGGTCGTTAAATTGAGACTGGCCTGGAAGAGCGGAGAACGGGCCTTGGCGTCAGCGAGAATGTCGTTGATGGTGCGGACGGGCTCTGAGTCGACTATCGGCTCGGCCTTGTCCTGGTAACTTTCGAGTACCCGGCCCTTTTGGTCGGTCACCGAAAGGATTGTTTGCGCCTCGTGTTTCACGCCGTCCTGCGCCAAAATACTGTAGGCACCGACGAGCTCGTCGAGGTGGACCTCGCCACCTCCGAGGACGAGCGAGAGACCAAAGCGGCTGCGGTCATTCAGCGTGGTGATACCGTAGGACTGGAGTTGGTCTAAGAAGTTGTTGATGCCGACGAGGTAGAGCGTCTTAACGGCCGAGATGTTGATTGACTGAGCGAGCGAGTCACGGAAATTAATCGGTCCGTTAAATGAGCCCTCGTAGTCCTGCGGGCGGTAGCTCTTAGTCGGGTCGTTGGTTGTGTTGAACTCCGTATCAACGTCAAAAAGTACGGTTGACTCTGGATAGCCAAGCTCGAGGGCGGCGAGGTAGACGAAGGGCTTGAGGGCTGAACCCGGTTGACGAGCGCCCTGCGTCGCGACGTTAAACTGACCGTCAATTTGTTTGTCGAAGTAGTTGCGACTGCCAACCATCGCCAGGATTTGTCCAGTCTTTGGGTCCTCGACGACCATCGCGGCGTTAGTACCTTTGTAGAGTTCCGTGTTGCGCGCAGCTCCGGCAGCGACGGCTTTTTCTGCCGCAGTCTGCAGGTCGACGTCGAGCGTGGTGATTACCTTAAGTCCGGCACGGCGGACAAAGTCCTCGCCGTAGGTCGCCTCGAGTTGATCTTTGATGCCGAAAACAAAGTGCGGGGCGATGCCGAGGTTGCTAAGCTGCGTGAACTGTAGCTTAGCTTTCTGGGCCGTCTGCATCTGTTCGAGCGTGATGTAGCCCTGCTGCTCCATGCGCGTGAGCGCCAGGTCTTTGCGTGCCAGCAGCTCCTTCACATGGTTGCCAAACGGGGAGTAGTAGCTCGGTGCGTTTGGGACTGCCGCAAGAAGGGCGGACTCGGCGAGGGTTAAATCTTTGGCGGATTTCTGAAAGTAGGTTTGCGCGGCTGATTCAATGCCGTAGGCGTTGCTGCCATAAGGGATTTGGTTAAGATACAGCTCGAGGATCTGGTCCTTCGTAAAGGCCTGCTCAAGCTTGTAGGCGATCAAAAGTTCTTTTAGTTTGCGGGTGAAGGTGCGCTCGTCCGACAAGAAAGCTTTCTTGGCGAGCTGCTGGGTAATGGTCGAACCGCCCTGTGAGAGGCTGCCGCTTCTTAGGTTGATAAGGACGGCGCGCAGCAGCGCATTAAAGTCGAGCGCGGAGTGTTTATAAAACTCACCGTCTTCAAGGGCGATAGTGGCCTGCTTGACGCTGGCCGGGATTTCTTCAAATGGTACGACGGTGCGCTTTTCTTCTCCGTAGATTTCGTACAGCAACTTAGTCCCGGTGCGGTCGTAGATCTTGGTCGACTGGCTGACCTCTCGGTTTTGGAGTAGCGTGAGCGAGGGGAGCTGCGAAAAGGCGCTGGCGACAAAAAGCGCCCCGGCTATTGCGCAAAGGACGGCTGCGGCGAAAAGGGTCCAGAAAATGTGCTTAAAACGAAGGCGTTTGAGGCGGTGCATAATCACCGTATTCTACAACAAAACCGGCAAATTATAAAGCCCCTCGGTAGGGGCTTTATATGAGGCTCTAAAGAGTTTACTCTGACTCGACTTCGCTATCGTCGTCACTCAATTTGTCGTCTTCGTCATCGTCATCATCACCCTCAATACTGAAGCCATCCAAGTCCTCCGAATCGTCATCATCGTCGACGAGGTCATCCTCATCGTCATCGTTATTGCCGGCTGCTACTGCGAGGTTGGCTTTCTTGATGAGGTCTAAGTCAGCTGCTAATGCTTTCATAGTCTTTTTGATAATAGTGAATTTGAATACCACCATTATAGTAATCAAGACCCATGTGTCAACCCACGAAAGGCGATGGGCGTGTGGAAAACTATTTTAACTATCTCCCAAGGCCGGCAAGTTTGACCTGGTTTGAGGTCGTTATCGCAATCGCCAGAGCGTCGACGGCGTTGTCGTCACCATCAATATCGCTGAGGTTGAGTAGGCGCAGCACCATTTTGCGGATCATTTCTTTGTCGGCCGCGCCGTAGTTGGTAATCGCAACTTTGACCTCCGCCGGAGTGAACTCCATGATGGGAAGTCTCTGTTCGAGCAGGGTTACGATGATGACGCCGCGGGCCTGAGCGACCTCAAGCGCCGTTTTTTTGTTCGCCGCAAAAAATAATTTCTCCACGCCGCAGAGATCCGGTTTGTACTTTTTGACAATGGCCTGCGTTTCTTTTTGAATGAGAGCTAATTTGCCCAGCAGGTCCTTGGCTTTGATTTTTGTCGTGCCGTAGATGATCGATTTGAGTGAGCTACCCTCCGCTTCAATAACCGCGTAGCCCATCGAGGTCGAGCCGGGATCAATTCCTAAAATGCGCATACGTTAGAGCGCGTTAGTCGCGACACGTTGGACGTCGTCGTGTTCTTCGAGGCCGGCGATGATGGTTGCGAGCAGTTCTTTTGCCTCCGCAGAAATTTCTTGCGGGAACTTCGGCTTGTAGTGGCGAGTTGGTACACCATTGATTGGACCTTCGACAAACTCAAATCCCCAAAGCGTGCTGCCCGGGTCCGCCGACTTCGCGCCGAGCTCCTCGGCGAGGGTGCGCATCTGCTGCAGCGTGCGGTTGCTACTGTCAGTGATACCCTCGACGATCATCAGCGAGCCCTCCGGGCCGATACACTCGAATACAAATTCTTTTAAATCTTTTTGTTCTTTGGCGCGGCTGATGGCGCGCTGGATATTTTCATTCGGGACCGAAGAGGCCTTGGCGGTTTCAATCAGCGTGCGCAGGCGGGGATTGGTTTCGGGACTCGGGTCGGCCTTGGCGGCGATAGAAATTGCGCCAAGAACTTTCGTAAAAATCGCGCTCTTTTTAGCGTCTTTGGCTCCTTTTTGATGTTTTATTTGACTCCACTTATTATGCCCGCTCATGAGGTTGTAAATAAAACTATCTTTTTGTGGGGGACAAGCTCCTTGCCGTCGCGATAACAGACCTCTATGACGTACGCAGCGAGTGAGTGCGAGCCAACGGTGATCGCTTCTGCGAGAGGAGCGAGGCGACGGACGCGGATGAGGCCGTCCGGCAGCGTATCCATTCGAAGCTTGAGTTGGTCCACCTTGTCTAAAATACTTTCTGCCGCTTCGTCGTAAAGATACTCTGGCGCGCTGCTGCTTCGTTCCGGTGCGACGACTCCGAGCGCAGCGTACATTTCATGAAGCGGGACAGAGACTGAGCTTGGGCCGTTTTTAAAGGTCAGTGTCTCAGGCTCGCCGGCATCAGTTCTTGAAATGGCAAAGCCTGCGGACTTGCCCTCCCGCAACTTCAGAAGAATCTTTGTCTTAATAACTTCCGCCACGCCGCTGACGCGCTCAGGTTTGCGGAACTCTCTTTCGATTGCCATAGGTTCATTATTTCGTAGCTGGGGCCAAAGTCAATGATGCTGAGTTTCTCTGCTATTATTAGAGTAATCAGATGATTCCCAACGACGATCCAAAACTAAAGAGCCAGCTGGCCAAGATTTGGCAGCAGAGCCAGGAGCGCATGGCGCAAGCGACCGCCTCAAAACAACAGGTTGCATATTTAGACTTGATGCACTCACCGATACAGATTGAAGCTTTTAAGCTTTTGCCGGAAAGTCGCGCGCGCGAAATTGGGGCACTTGTTTTTGAGCACAAAGGCCAGCGCGCCGCCATTGCCGCCCTTAAGCCGAGCGACCCGAAGGTCCAGGCTTTCGTGAAGGAGCTCGCGCTCAAGGAGATGACGGTGAACATGTTCGAAATCTCCCAAGAGAGCTTTGATTTCGGCGTAGAGGTGTATAAAAAACTTCCGAAGGACCGCAGCGATGTTAACGCCGCGATTGATGTCAGCCCGGAAAAAGTTGCCAGCCTGGAAAAAGAACTAACCACGCTCGAGAAGGTTGACGGCGCACTGCAGGCGTTGCTTGTCGGCGAGCCGCAAACAGGGGAGATGCTCAACGTCGTGCTCGCCGGAGCGCTTACTAATCGTGCCAGCGACATTCACTTTGAAACGATGGAGGGGGGCGACGCGCGGCTGCGGTACCGTATCGATGGCGAGCTGCAGACTGTTACCGAGCGAATCGCCAAAGATGTCTACCACCTAGTACTGCTGCGCATTAAGTTGTTGTGTAATATGCGGCTGAATATTTCGACAATCGCACAGGACGGCGCTTTTGGTATTAACTTAGGCGCTTTGCAAATCGAGTTGCGTGTCGCTGTTGCGCCGAGTGAGTTTGGCGAGGCGATTGTGATGCGTATCTTAGACCCGCGGGCGATTCAAATCACAACCGAGCAGCTCGGATTTCGCGCTGACGACATGGCGATTATCGCCGAAGAGCTCAAGGCGCCAAACGGCATGATTTTAAACACTGGTCCAACCGGTAGCGGTAAAACGACGACGCTCTACGCCTTCTTGCGTACACTGGCTAAACCGGACGTGAAGATTATTACCATCGAAGACCCAATCGAGTACCACTTGGCCGGCATCGAGCAGACGCAGACCAACGACAAGCAGGGATACACCTTTGCTAATGGTTTGCGTTCGATGATGCGTCAGGACCCGGATATTATCCTCGTCGGTGAAATCCGCGACAAGGAGACGGCCGACATCGCTCTGCAAGCGGCGCTTACCGGGCACCAAGTCTTTTCGACGCTGCACACCAACTCCTCGGCAGGTGTTATCCCACGACTCCTCGACCTTGGCGCGCAGCCGGTTTCTATCGGTCCGGCGCTCAACCTCGTTATTGCTCAACGTCTTGTCCGTAAGCTCTGCGAAAAGTGTAAGGTTGAGCAGGGGCTCGACGCAAATCGCAAATCGCAAATCGCCGGATTCCTGAAAGGGTTGCCGGAGAGGGTTGATAAAAAGCCGTACGAGAACGTGAATAAGATTTACGTGGCCAAGGATGGTGGCTGTGACAACTGCCACGGCACTGGCTATCGAGGACGCTGCGGCATTTATGAATTGCTGCGCATTGGCGATCAGTTCGAGGAGCTGATCAGCAAGCACGCCGGTGAGGCCGAAATCGGGCGATTCAGTAAACAGCAAGGGATAGTACTCCTCCAAGAAGACGGCATCTTGAAAACCCTCTCCGGTATCACCAGCTTCGAAGAGGTTGAAAATGTTACCGGGCCGATCAGCTGGGAGTAGTTAGTAGACAGTAGATAGTAGACAGCATGGGGCGGGGGCAAGCTGATAAAAAGCAGGAGAGTTTTTGTAATGAAATAAAAGGTAGCTCGGCTTTTTTCCTAGGGAGTAGCGAAAGATGCCTCCAGGCGTCGAGTCTGGTGCTCTTCTGATGTTCTATGAAGCCCTGAAGACCGGAGCGGGAGCTCCGCAGTTCAGAGAGCTAGAATTTTTTAATAGAATATAAAAAGCCGCGCGGATTAACCTCTGTGCGGCCTCCCTACAAATAGAAACAACAATTAGGAGTTAGGAGGCAGGAGAAGTAGCAGCAAGGCAAAGGCATTTCGGGCGCTCTATAAGCTATCCACAGGTTATCCAGTGTGGTGCTTTGACATATTTTCCGCGTGATATACTAATTTCACGTTTTGATGACCTCTACCATTATAGAGGTAGGGGGGCTTGACAAATAGGTAGATTGGTGCTATACTGTATCTTAGAAGGGGTGCGCTACGTACCCTTACTACTTTGTTCTTTTAAAACCGCATAGTAGTGGGCAAAATGGAATGACCCGTTGAATTGGACGACTTGGCTCCGGCTGGGGCGCTCCTCAACTTTATTCTTGGTTTCTTTTTAGATTTTCTAAGAAAGAACTTTTTATCAGTTTCCTCCCCAGGTGCTGATTTTGCCCACTACTATGCGGTTTTGCATTTGCGAGGGCCTTCGCAGAGATGCTCGAATTTCTCAAGAACGGCAGGGGAACCTTTTACTGCCGTCTATGAGAAATTCGGGCATCTTCGATTTTTGCGCAAATGCAAAACCGAAGTCGTAGCGGTTCTGCGATTGCGCTATCGGCGCAGCGCGGAAGGTAGCCGCCTTTGGCGGCTTTTTATATTTGGTGCTTTTGGGAGAGAAGCTATATACTCAAGTTACGAATATGGCTGAAAAGAAGCTTAAGCAAGACAACGGGGAGCCCATTGATGACCGCGCCATAGACGTTATTTTGCGCCCAAGTAGCTGGGACGAGTACGTCGGGCAGGAGAAGGTCAAAAAGAACCTGCGCGTCATTTTGCAGGCTGCTATGCAGCGCGGTGAGAGCTGCGACCATCTGTTGTTTTTTGGTCAGGCCGGACTTGGCAAAACGACGCTGGCCAACTTGGTCGCGCGCGAACTTGGCGCAAATTTAAAAACGACCTCCGGTCCGGCGATTGAAAAAATGGGTGACCTCGCCGCTGTGCTGACCAACCTTTCGAAAGGGGACGTATTATTTATCGACGAGATCCACCGCCTGAACCGACTCATCGAAGAGGTTTTGTATCCGGCGATGGAGAGTCGTAAACTCCACCTGATTGTTGGTAAGGGCCCAGGCGCGCGGACAGTCACGCTCGACCTGCCACCGTTTACTTTAATTGCGGCGACGACACGGCCAAACTTAATTTCTGCGCCGCTACGTTCGCGTTTTGGCGCGACCTTTAAACTTGATTATTACGAGCAGCCGGACATCGAGCTCATCGTAAAACGCAGCGCGAAGATGTTTGATTTAAATATTAGCCCGGAGGCACTTCAGATTATCGCCGAGGCCTCGCGCTTCACGCCGCGTACGGCCAACAGATTGCTGCGCCGCGTGCGCGACTACGCGCAGGTACATTACAAGGAGTTGATTGACGCTGATGCTGCGCAGAAGACGCTCGAGATGTTGGAGATTGATAACCTGGGGCTTGAGCCGCACGACCGCAGAATTTTAGAAGTACTCATCGACAAGTTCCACGGTGGACCGGTCGGGCTCTCGACGCTGGCCGCGGCATTTAACGAGGACAAGGGGACTATTGAGGATGTGTACGAGCCGTACCTGATGAGCATCGGACTCCTCGTTCGCACACCGTCAGGACGACGCGCAACCGAGAAGGCCTATGACCACCTGGGTAAGTTAGATGGCAATCAACCAAAGCTTAGCTAGCCATGCTTAAGATTTCTGAAGTTCTTGCCAACCCAAGTGGCACCGATAAAAATGCGGAGTACGTTGTGATTCGTAATACTGAGGCTGCGCCGATTACCGTCTCGGGTTACAGTATTAAGACGGCCGGCGGCAAGGCGATTAAAGTCACCGGCGTTGTGCCGGCGGGCGGGGAGCTGAAGGTGATGACCGGCAGCGTCGCGCTTAAAAACACCGGCGACACATTGAGTTTAGTTGGGCCAGCCGGGCAGGTAGTTGATTCGTTTACCTATACAACTGCGGCTGATGGGCAGGCGCTTCAGCCGGCAGCGTTTTTGACGCCGGAGCTAAAGTCGCAGCTTTTCGATGAGATTGCGACGACTTCACCCTCCCAAATTTCTGAAGGAAATTTAGGAGGGCAAGCCACTCCCGCCACTTCGACGCTCTTGCTCGGGATTGCCTGTGCTGTTATCCTAGCCGGGCTTTCGGTGTATGTTTTAAAACAGGTGCGCTATGACGAAATCATAAGGAATCCTTTCGCAAAGCAAAAGGATTCCAGTAGTCAGTAGCTAGTAGGCAGTAGTTAGCATGAAACAAAAAACAATGAAGGGCGGGAAGAAAATTCAAATCAAAAATGCAGTCGCGATGCAGAAGTTCGCGGCGGAAATGGCGCGTGAACTTATCGCGCAGCCGCTTGGCAAACATGCGAAGGTGATTTCTCTTACCGGCAATCTGGGTGCCGGTAAGACGACCTTTACGCAGGGATTTTTGCGTGAGCTCGGTGTCCGTCGCCGCATCATCTCTCCGACATTTTTAATAATTCGACCTTACGATTTGAAGGCCGATGAGTACGCCCGTGCGTTTCATATCGATTGCTACCGGCTACAAAAACCGCAGGAGTTGGCCGCTTTGGGTTTTAAAGAAATTTTAGAAAATCCGGCGAATATTGTTTTGATTGAGTGGCCGGAGATTGTCAGTGAGTTGCTGCCAAGAGAGATTGTTCGAATTGCGATTGAGCACCCGGAGAGTGGGAGTACCCGCAAAGTGCAAATCGCAAATAGCAAAGCGTAGGGCAGGGAGAGGGGGAGCAAAAACGAGAGAGGTCCGCGGGCGACCTCCTCGTGGGCGGTCGGCGGACCTCAGATTGCGGCGCCCTACATGTAGGGCTGGTAGTGCTCGATGATCGCACCGCCTCCGCGTACCCTGACGAGCGCGGCCTCCTTGATCGTGGAGTCAGAGTGGTAGCGCTTCCGGAACTTCTCGCTCGCGTCGTTGTCGGACGCGGCCAGGAATCCTTGAGGTGTCGCCACTTTGCCGCCGCCTGCTTCGTGATACATGTCGGCTCGGTACCTGTGCATCGGTGTACCTCCTGTAGCCCTTTTTATACTCCTGGCGTAGAATAAAGGCAAGCAAAATCCCTCCCCGCCGCAGGCGGTACTCCCTTTAGGAAAAGGAGAATAAAACAATGAAAAAGCTCCTACTCATCGACAGCCACGCCCTCATCCACCGTATGTATCACGCGATGGCACCACTTACGACGCCAGATGGGGAGCCGATTGGTGCCATCTACGGCTTGTCGCAGCTTTTGATGCGCATGATTACCGAAACGGTAAAGCCAGATTATGTTGCCGCCTGTTTCGATCGTCCGGAGCCGACGTTTCGTAAAGAGATGTTTGCGGAGTATAAGGCACATCGCGAGGCGACGCCGAGCGATTTGATTTCGCAAATTATCAAAGCCCGCGAGGTGTTTGCGCAATTTAAAATAAAAATGTTTGAGCTACCGGGATTCGAGGCGGACGATTTGATTGCGACGCTCGCGACGAAACTTCATAACGAAAAAGATTTACAAGTTTCGATTTTAACCGGCGACCGCGATTTGCTGCAGCTGGTGCACGCTGATCACGTCGTCGTTGAGCTGTTTAAAAACGGGGGAGGTGAGACGATACATATGAACGAGGCGGCGGTCATTGAGAAGTACGGCCTCAATCCGCTGCAAATTGTCGACCTGAAGGGCCTCATCGGTGACCCCTCCGACAATATTCCGGGAATTCACGGCGTCGGCGAGAAAACGGCTACGCCGCTACTCAAAGAGTTCGGAACCGTCGAGGGGGTGTTTGAAAATCTCGTGATTGTGCCGGAGAAGGTGGCCAAAAAGTTCCGGGGGCACGAGGAGATCGCGCTGAAGTGTAAAAAGCTCGCCACGCTGGAGCGTAACGTGCCGATTTTCTTGGACTCACTCGAGGACTTAAAAGCATTGCCGCTCGACCGACCGGAGCTGATTTCGTATTTTGAAAAGCTTGGGTTTGTCTCGCTGATTCGGCGGCTGCGCGGAGAAAGCTAGAGTTTCTGGCGAAATTCTGGTGGTATACTAATTCTATGAATGCTCGCGCATCCTCGCGCCTTGTTGGTTTACTAAAAAAGCCGGAGGTGCAATTTTTCTTGATTTCGCTTATCCCGCTAATTGCGGTTTTTATTGTTACCAGAATCTATATTCCGGTAGAGCAGCAGCCCTTTATGGATGTCGTTTTGCTCGGCATGTTCGGGATTATTACGTATCAGATGATTTATTCGGTCTATATGCACGCAAAGCTGGCGGAACGGGAGCGGGCCTTTTTGAGCGTTTCGGCACACCAAATGCGTTCGCCGCTGACTGCGGTTAAATGGATTTTGTCGGAGATGGGTAAGAATGACAACAAGCCCGAGGAGCGCAAAGATTTAGCTCGGGTCGGGGATGTCGCGGTTACAAAGCTCAACAACATTATTGATGCGTTTTCGGCCATGGCTCGCGTTGATGAGGGTGCGACCGAGGAGCGCATGGCGAATATTGATATGTGCGAAGAGATCGAGAAGTCTGTTGAGGCTGCAGAGCCTGTCGGAAAGCAGTACGGCGTTGCCGTCCACTTTGAAGGGCCGTGCGAGGAGCTTTGGGTGCGTGCCAATCCGGTAAATCTGGAGATGGTTTTTTCGAATCTGATTAACAATGCGATTAAGTACAATCACCGAGGAGGAATGGTCGCAGTTGGTGCACGCAAGGTTCACGGCGGGAGTCAGATTGAGGTGATGGTACGCGACACCGGTATGGGCATCCCGCCAAACGAACAGGGGAGGATTTTTGAGCGATACTTCCGTGGTGCACAGGCGCAGCGGGTTAACGAGGCCGGTTCCGGACTCGGACTCCACTTAACCAAAACGATTATCGAGCAGCACGGCGGGACGATCTGGCTCGAATCAATCCATGGCAAAGGAACGACGTTTCACTTTACGCTTCCCACGACGAGGTAGTAGATAGGGGGGCGGGGTTTGAATTTTTGCTGACTACTGTCTACTATCTACTGACTACTCTTTGCCATGCCTGAATTACCTGAAGTAGAAACAGTCGTCAGAGACCTACAGAAGAAGGTCGCCGGCCGCACTATCACTGCGGTCTGGTTTGATTGGCCGAAACTGATTAAGGATTACGAGGCGCAGAGCCGGCTTACGGTTTCGACAAAAGCCGTCGCGCATTTTAAAAAACATATTGTCGGTAAAAAGATTGAGCGCGTGGCTCGGCGAGCAAAAAATATTTTAATTTATTTATCAGGCGGACACTTGATGCTGGTGCATCAAAAAATGACGGGGCATTTTCTGCTTGGGCAGTGGAAGATGGGGCCAAAGGGGAGCGTCGCCGTTGCGCCGCGCGAGATCATCGAGGATTCCTACAATGGATACGTGCATTTAATTTTTACACTTGATGACGGCCGGCAGCTGGGGCTTTCGGACGTGCGTAAATTCGCCAAGGTTATTTTTGGCACTGCCAAGCAGATTGAAGCGCTACCGGAGCTCGCGCACCTTGGGCCGGATGCGCTTGACGAGCGGCTCGACTCGCGTACATTCGCGGCGATTATGAGCCGCGAGAAAAGGCCAATCAAGCAGGTATTAATGGATCCTTTCGTCATTGCCGGAATCGGCAATATTTATTCTGATGATATTTTGTGGCGGGCGCAGGCGCATCCGAAAGTGAGCGCCGCCAAGCTGTCGCCGGTGGAACTGCGGGCGATTTATAAGGCTATGCGGGAGGTTTTGACGCTCGCCGTGAAGTTGCGGGGGACCTCGACGAGTGATTTTCGCGATACGGCCGGCAAAGAGGGCGGTTACACCGGACACCGACTGGTTTATCAGCGCACAGGCGAGCCCTGCGGCCGTTGCAAGACGCCGATTGAGCGAATGGTCATTGGCGGACGCAGCGCGCACTTTTGTCCGGCTTGTCAGAAGTTGCGCTAATTCGCGCTCGGTAGTATTCTGAATCCGTTGGCTATTAATTGTTTTTGATTTTTTGTTTATCGTTTTTTATCACTGCTATGTTCGGCTCAAAAAAGGAAACTAAATATATTTTCGTTGCTGGCGGTGTAATGTCTGCGATTGGCAAAGGCATCACCGCCTCTTCTATTGCCAAAATTATGCAGGCGCGCGGACTTAAAGTCACCGCGCTTAAAATTGATCCGTATGTAAACGTAGACGCGGGCACGATGACACCGACAGAGCACGGCGAGGTCTTCGTCCTTGCTGACGGTATGGAGTGTGACCAGGACATGGGTAACTACGAACGCTTTCTAGACACCGACCTGACGAGGCTCAACTACATGACGACCGGCAGCGTCTATCTTTCTGTCATTACGAAGGAGCGCAATTTAGAGTACGGCGGCAAGAATGTCGAGGTGGTTCCGCACATTCCGAATGAGGTTATCGACAAAATTGATGCGGCCGTGGCGGCAACCGGCAGCGACGTTGCAGTTGTTGAGGTTGGTGGCACTGTGGGTGAGTATCAAAATATCTTGTTCCTGGAGGCGTACCGTATTTTGAAGTTCCGCCACCCGGAGGACTGCGCTTTTGTTTTAGTTAGTTATTTGCCGGTTTTAAATGGCGAGATAAAGAGCAAGCCGACGCAGTATGCGGTCCGTTCGGTTAACGCGACCGGCATTCAGCCGGACGTCATCATCGCTCGTTCTGAGAGTCCGATTGATGACAAGCGCAAAGAAAAGATTGCCTTTAATTGTAGTTTGCATATCGAAGAAATTATTTCCGCACCGAACGCGAAGAGTATTTACGAAGTGCCGGTAACGTTTGAAGACCAGGGTCTCGGCGAACTGCTCGCCAAGAAGCTCGGCGTGGGCGGGCGCGACCGCGATATGAAGGAGTGGCGCGGACTCGTTGATAAAATCCGCAGCGCGACTAAGCCGGTTAAGATTGCTATCGCCGGTAAGTACTTCGCGACAGGTGAGTTTGTGCTAACTGATTCGTATATCTCGGTTATTCAGGCTATCGGTCACGCCGCATACCAGGCCGGGCACAAGCCGGACATCGAGTGGGTTAACGTTGAGGACTTCGAAAAGGACCCGAGCCAGCTTAAGCGCCTTGATCAGTACGGTGGCGTCATCGTCCCGGGCGGATTTGGTGATCGCGGCGTAGAAGGTAAAATCGCTGTCATCAAGTACTGCCGCGAGAACAAGATCCCGTACCTCGGCCTTTGCTACGGTATGCAGCTGATGGTGGTTGAGCATGCGCGTAACATCGGTGGACTGCAGGGTGCACACACGACGGAGGTTGATCCGAACACTAAGTACCCGGTCATCGATATTTTGCCGGAGCAGAAGGAGCTGCTCGCCAAAAAACAGTACGGCGCCTCGATGCGTCTTGGTAACTACCCGGCCACACTCAAGAAGGGAACGATCGTTTACGACGCCTACGGCAAGGAGGAGGTTATTGAGCGCCACCGCCACCGCTTTGAGGTCAACCCGGAGTACATCGAGCAAATTGAAAAGATGGGCCTCGTATTCTCCGGCACCTCGCCAAGCCGTAAGTTGATGGAATTTGCTGAACTGCCGAAGGACAAGCACCCGTACTTTGTCGGTACCCAGGCGCACCCGGAACTTATCTCGCGCCCACTTCGCCCGCACCCGCTCTTTGCTGGTCTCGTCAAAGCGGCGATTGACAGGAAGCTTTAAATATTGTAGTCTATTTTTGTAAGTTAAGGTTCGCAATACTCGGAAACACCTGAGTGTTTCAGGTTTCGCCGGGATGCGGGGAGGGTCCGATGAAAGGAAAGAAGGCTTTCGTGAAGCGTGCCGGCGGGCGCCTGCCCGACGTGACCAAGCTGGAGCTGCACAGGCTCAGCGAATCAGTCGGACGGCGAATCGACGTCGCTCTCAGTGAGCTGGGTCAGCCGACGCGGCATCGCATGGTGGACGCGCGGGAACTCAAGCGGCTCACCGCAGCGGTCCTCGGCGGAGCTCTGCCGCCCAACCAGAAGGAGGTGGTGGATGGCTGGGCGAAGCTTCGTGCCCGCATCATCGGCCGCGGCAATTACCGATGCCTTCAGATCGGGGGCACGGTGATCAAGACGATGGAGTTCGACCACGGCGACAAGGGTGCTTGGTTTCGTGGAGGGTCGTGGGTCGGCAACGATGTGACGATCAACGACTACGTCCTCCTGCGCAAGCGGCCCTGCCGCTGCAAGAAGTGCCGGCCGGAGCACAAGAAGGGCTTGGCTCCTCACCATCGCGAGCGAACGGGCAAGGAGGTGGACCAGTTCGGCATGCCGGCGGAGTTCTGCTAGCGTTCGTATCGGCTCCCGGGCGGCTCCCGCCTTCGGGAGCCGCTTTGTTTTTATGATGTAAAACTGCTACGATTTTGTTATGGCTAAACCAGAAGAATCTTTCGGAGCTCCAGCGCAACCAGAGGCGGCCAAGAAAAATCCCGAGCAGATGGATTTTGGCGCGATGGTTGAGCCAAGCGATGCATACAAAGAATCATTTCTTGCTGCCTTGCGCAGTTTGCGCGTGCCGTATCTTAAAAAAGGGGAACAGAAAATTGACCGCGCGTGGGTAAATAAGATAACGCTTGATGGCGTTGAGCTTGACGCAAACGATCCAGACCAGCTAGAAGCCCACTTTAGCGCATTCGTTGATTCTCTGAAGGCTAAGGTTGACGATGAAGGCAGAAAGGTTATCTTTTGGGCGGTTGATCAGGAAGGCAAGTATATTGGTTATGTAAATGTTTGGGGTAAGCTCACTGATGCTCGACGAAAGGCAGGAGGGCAGTTGAGTATTGAGGTGCGGCCGGAAGCGAGAGGCGGCAAAAATCAGGCGAAGTGGACGGATTTACCGGTTATTAAAATGACCGAATGGTCCCTTGCGAAGCTAAAAGAGTATGGGAATGATGAGATTATGTATAGCTGCAGCGAGGAAAATGCTAGAGGGGAAAGCGCAGGGCTACGGCGACTTGGCTATGCGGTTCGGGACGGCGGGACATTTTTGAATGAATTTCAGAAGAAAATGAAGCAAATTTTTTGGGTTGCAACTACTAAGCAAGAGCGAGTCTAATTATGTTTGCCTACCTCTACGGACCAGACACGTATCGCCGGGGTCGGTATCTGCGCGAGCAGCTTCTGGCTCCGTATCACAAGAAGTACCCGGACGGGAGCGTCGGCGTTTTTGATTTGCTCGAGGAGGATGCGGTCGCAAAGCTGCAGAGTTTTAGTGGCGGCACCGGACTTTTTGCGAAAACAGCGCTGGCCGTTGTGTATCATCCCGAGGAGGGGGAGAAGGAGTTTGTAAAATTTTTGAAAGAGGTCGGGGAGTCTACGGCAACGACGGTTATTGTCGTGGCCGACAAAAAACTGACGAAGGAGTTTGCATTTTTGATGAATGGTAAAGAAAAAGAGTTCGAGCCGCTCTCCGGTTTGGATTTTCTTAAGTTTATTAAAGCGGAGGCAAAGACGCTCGAACTCGCTGTGACGGACGTGCAGCTTAAGGCGATAGGCGAGGCTTACGACGGCGATACCTGGGCGGCGATGACCGAGATTGAGCGAGTGGCCGCCGGCGGCGCTATCGAGCAGCACACCATCGTCGTGGACTTCATGGGCCTCCTGCGCACACTCTCGGCGGGCAGAAATTTGCCGGCCTTGCTGCGGGCGCTCACGCTCCTGACTGACTACGATGAGCCGGCTAAAGTTTTTAATCTCCTGGGCGCATTCGTTTACGGTAGCGCGAAGATAAAAATGGCCGACTACGACCTGGCGGTTAAAACAGGGAAGCTGGAATACCCCGAAGTCCTACTGGACTTTGTATTAGGAGCTAGTAGTTAGGAGTCAGGAGTTAGCTAAGAGAAGGCATACGCAAAAAGACCCTTTCGGGTCTTTTTGCTGCTAGCTTCGGACTACTGTCTCCTAGCTACTTTTCACTTTGACTGCGAGACGGCCCTTGAGGCGGTTGGCGGTGTTCTTTTTGATGACGCCCACCTTGGCGGCTTTGTCGAGTTTTTGGTAGACGAGCGCGAGTTCCTTCTTGGCCTCTTCAATCTTCTTACCCTCGACGAGCTTCTTGTAGGACTTGATGACCTTCTTAAGCTCCACCTTTTGAGCGGCGTTTTTCTCGTAGCGGCGGCGGTTTTGACGAAGCGCCTTTTTGGCTGTACGTGTAACTGGCATGAATTCAGTAATTTACGATTTGTAATCCTTAATTTCCAAGTAGAGGCTAGGAAAGTTAGTGGGTGTAGATTACCAGTTCTTGACAGAAAATGCAAGAGAGCAGCCCTTTGTGCTTACTGCCTGCGGGCTTTATACTGAAGGTAATGATTTACTCCCTTTCCGGCATTTTAAAACGTAAGCAGGACACCTGGGCGGTCGTCGAGGTCGCCGGAATTGGCTACAAGGTGACACTGCCGCTGTTTGTGATGTCCCGCCTGCCCGCGACCGGTGAGCCGGTTTCGCTCGTCACGCACCACCACGTGCGCGAGGACGCCAATGACTTATACGGCTTCTTAAAAGATGAGGAGCTTTCGCTTTTTCAGTCGCTCATTTCAGTTAATGGTATCGGGCCGAAGTCGGCGATGGGCATTATGGGTGTGGCACCGGTTAACGAGCTTATCGCGGCAATTAACGAGGGCCGCGTCGATCTTTTGTCTAAGGCCTCCGGGGTAGGCAAGAAGACGGCCGAGCGGGCTATTTTAGATTTGAAGGGCAAGCTCTCGTTTGGCGACAATACTGCGACAATCGGTAAGATGGAGTCAGACAGCGAGCTCGAGGAGACGCTGGTCGGGCTTGGCTACAGTAAGGCGCAGGCGAAAACAGCGATTGCAAAGCTTGACCCAAAACTTACCGACTTCCACGAGCGACTGCGGGCAATCTTAAAGGAGTATAAAAAATAATGATCACGAAGCTTAAAAATATCTACCACCTTTTTCTAGCGTGGTTGGGTGCAGTTATCTATCGCAATCCATCGCGCGAGCTTATCGTTATCGGTATTACCGGGACAAAAGGAAAGACGACCAGCGTCGAGCTTCTCCGGGCAGTTTTACAAGCCTCCGGACGGAAAACAGCGATGCTTTCTTCGGCCAATATCGCCTTTGACAATGAGTCGCAAAGCCGTACCGGCAACACGATGCCGGGCAGATTTTTTATCCAGAAGTTTATGCGTCAGGCCGTCAGCAAGGGGTGCGAATACGCGGTGTTTGAGGTAACGAGCCAGGGCGTGGTGCAGCACCGCCACCGCTTTATTGATTTTAATGTGGCGGCGGTGACCTGTTTGCATCCGGAGCACATCGAGAGCCATGGAGGATATGAGCAGTACCGGGAAGCCAAGGCAACCTTTTTTCGCGACACCGCGCGTCTAAGTAGAAAGCAAGACAAAAAGTTTTTTATTAACTCCGAGATGACGGGCGGAGGCGATGCGCAATTTTTCGAAGATGCAGTGCGACATCCAACCCACCTTCGCCAAGGCTTCGGCGGGCAAGCAGGGAAGGGGCATTTCGGTACGGTTACGTACTACAATAAAGCCGATTTTGTGCGCAATGAATTACAGGGCGACACAAGCCGACCCCACACCCGCCTCGCCTCCGCCCCGCGACAGCAGCCAGATTTGTCTAATACACGAAGTGACGGCGAGACAGCAGCTCGGCTGCGGCTCGACGGAAGCGACAAAGTAGTAGGCAAATCTGGTGCTGTCCCTTCGGGTTCGGACTCATCTGCTCAGCTGCGTCGTTACGCCTCGGAGCCTATGACTAGTCATATGGTCTCCTCGGCAAGCCTAGCATCTGGAGCAGATGAGTCTCGAACGCGGGGCGGAGGCGAGGCGGGTGTGGGGTCTGTCAGTAGCTGGCTGCAGAGTGATTTTAATTTAGAAAATGCGGCGATGGTCTTTGCAATCGCCAGGGCACTTGGGCTGACCAAGGAGTCAATTCTGGCGACCTTTAAAGAGTTCGCCGGCGTGGCAGGGCGGCTCGAGTTTATCCGTGGCGCAGGGCGCACAGCGGTTATTGATTACGCGCTTACGCCGGGGTCGCTAAAAGTTCTGTATGCCTATTTAAAAACTCTCGTGCAACCGGGAGGGAAGTTGATTGCGGTCTTCGGCAGCGCTGGTGGAGGCCGTGACACCTGGAAGCGTCCGGAGCTTGGTAAGCTAGCCGATGAGTTTTGCGACAAAATCTATCTGACCACGGACGACTCCTACGACGAGAACACAGAACATATCATAAATGATATAAAAAAGGGCATCTCGAGCGCGGAGAAGTGTGAGGTGATCATTAACCGTGCCGAGGCGATTAGTGAGGCGCTGCGAGGGGCAGGAGAGAAGGACATCGTGGCTATTACCGGCATGGGCAGCCAGTCGTATACGTATGGCCCGGGAGGCAAAAAATTGCCGTGGAGCGATAAGGCAGCTGTCGAAAAAACACTGCGTACCTTACAATAAATGTATGAAACTAACCTTTTACGGCGGAGCGGGAGTGGTCACCGGGGCAAACTATCTTTTAGAGGTTGAGGACAAAAAACATCCGCGCGGGATCGTGCGGATTCTAGTGGACTGCGGACTTGCACAAGGGAGTCACTTTGTGGAGCGGCACAACTACGATATTTTCCCTTACAAGGCCAGCGAGATTGACGCGGTTTTTGTGACGCATGCGCACATCGACCACACGGGCAGGCTTCCAAAGTTAATGAAAGAGGGATTTGAGGGGACGGTCTACTCAACGCCGCCGACGCACGACTGTGCCGAGCTGTTGCTGCTCGACTCGCAGCACATTTTGGAACAGGAGGGGCAGAAGATTGGCGAGGGTGCTCTTTACGAGATTGATGATATCAACCGACTGATGGGGCACTGGCGGAGTGTTCGGTATCACGATCCTATTATGGTCGGCGCCGTTAAGGCGACACTGTATAGCGCCGGGCACATTCTGGGTTCGGCTAGTATTCTAATCGAAGCGGAAGGTAAGAAAATTCTGTTTTCCGGCGATCTCGGTAACCAGCCAGCACCGCTTATCGGTCCAGCCGAGTGCCCGACGGATGCGGATTACTGCTTGATTGAGTCGGCGTATGGCGACCGTATCCATGAAGATTTGCAGAATCGCTATACAAAACTCGAACGTGTCATCTTAGACACGGTTCATAACGGCGGCGCGCTGATGATTCCGGCTTTTGCGCTTGAGCGCACGCAAATTTTGTTGCTTGAGTTGCACGAGATGCTTGAGAAACACCAGATTCCGCAGGTGCCGGTGTTTGTTGACAGTCCGCTGGCGATTAAGCTGACCTCGGTGTACGCGCTGTATCGGGATTATTTGCGCCCGGAGGTGGTACATCATTTCGACGGTGGAGATATGTTTCGATTACCGGGGCTACGTATGACACCGACAACAGAGGACAGCAAGTCTATTAACAATGTTCACAACCCAAAGATTATTATCGCCGGGAGCGGTATGAGCCATGCGGGGCGTATTTTGCATCACGAACTTCGATATTTATCCGACCCAAAGAGCACGCTACTCATCTTCGGGTATCAGGTAGAGGGCTCGCTCGGACGCCGATTGCTCGACGGTGCGCAGCACGTGTCTATCATGGGCAGCGACATTCATGTCCGGGCGAAAGTTAAGGCGATTGGGGCTTATTCTGCGCACGCTGACCAGCGACAGCTTATGAGTTGGATTAAGCCGCTTACAGGCAAGGTGAAAAAAGTTTTCGTCGTGCAGGGAGAGGGGCAGGCGTCTAATGTCTTAGCGGCAAAGTTACGCAGCGAGCTGCATATGGAGGCGGTTGTCCCGTCGGCGGGGGAGAGTGTCGTGCTATAATTACGGTAATACGTATGCAAAAGCGAGCGGCAAAAAAAGGAGTTAATAAAAACCTTGCCTCTCTAAGCCCGCGCCATCACCTTCGGAGGAGTATTTGCGTTTCCGGAGCCGCGGAGACCGGCCACTGCAGCACCGACACAATCGCTAAGGCAGAGGAGGTCGGGCGACTGATTGCTGAAGCTGGAATGATCCTCATAACTGGCGCAACGAGCGGAGTGCCTTATTGGGCAGCCAAAGGAGCGAAAGAGGCGGGCGGGTTTGTCGTTGGCTTTTCTCCGGCGGCTTCCGAAGCCGCGCACCTTAAAACCTACCATCTGCCGGTTGATTATCACGACATTATTATCTATACCGGTTTTGATTACGCCGGCCGCGACCTGCTTGTGACCCGTGCTTCAGACGGCGTCATCACGATTTGCGGTCGTATCGGTTCTTTGCACGAGTTTACAACAACATTTGAAGACAAGAAGCCTTCAGGAGTGCTTGAGGGCAGCGGCGGCGCCGCAGATATGATTCGCGAGATTTTGATTAAAGGGAAGCGCGGATTAGGTAAGACGGTTTTTGATACCAAGCCAAAGGAGCTCGTCAATAAAGTTCTCGATATGATCGAGCAGACGGAGATGGAGAACCACTACGGCCACGGACGTGTTCCGACGCGGTTACACGACGAGTAGGGGGCGTAGAACATAAAACGTTTAACGTAGAACGAGCAAGAAAGAAATGACAAAGAAACCCGTCAAAAAGAAAAAAGTAGTTGCGAAAAGGAAAGCTGCTAAAAAAGCAGTAAAAAAGGCTGCGGTTAAAAAAGTTGCCGCGCCAAAGCCCGTCGGCGTGGTCACGCACTACTTCGCGAAAATCAAAGTTGCGATTATTAAATTCAAGCAGCCAGTCAAAGTCGGCACCGAAGTTGCCTTGCGTGGTGCGACGACGGATTTTAATCACAAAATTGCCTCGATGCAATTTGATCACAAGCCGATTTCTGTTGCCAAGAAGGGCCAGGAAGTAGGGATCAAGGTAGGGAAGCGCGTTCGGGAGGGCGACGAAATATTTTTACCGTGAACTATGAGCTTTGAAGCAATTTTAAGTTCGCAGAATTTGGAAGTTTTTGGCCAGCTTGGCTTAGCCGTTCTTTTAGCCAGCCTACTGGGCATCGAACGAAGCCTTGCTCGAAGACTTGCAGGTTTTCGGACCTTTGCGATGGTTGCGCTTGGCTCCTGTCTTTTTGTAGTTATTTCAAATATCACCTTCGATATGCTTGGTGGTATCGGCGGGTTTGATCCTTCGCGGATTGCGAGCCAGATTGTTGTCGGTATCGGGTTTTTAGCCGGCGGGTCTATTATTTTCAATAAGGAGCATTTGCAGGGGTTAACGACGGCCGCCGGTTTGTGGGTTGCTGCGGGCATTGGCATGGCGGTCGGCTTCAAACTCTATGCGATTGCGGTTTTTGTGACGATACTTTCGCTTATGATTTTCGAGGTGTTTTGGCGGGTGGAGCGGAAGCTGTTGAATTTAGAAGGGGAGAAAAAGCCGTAGTTCTGTTTTGCGGTATTATTAAGACATGCCAATCCTGTTGTATCTTTTAGTTTTCCTTTTGCCGCTTGGCACGAGGCATCTGCTCGGCGGGGTAACGCCGGGTTTTCATGAGTATGAAGCATTCTTTTTCTATGGAACAGATTTTTTTGTCATCATTTTTTCGATCTGGAGCGTGCTGACTAAGCCGTCCTGGCTGCGGGTTGTGGCAAGCCGAGGAGTGGGGGCGCTACTCGGCGCTTTTCTGCTCGCTACGCTAGCCTCGCTTTTTACGGCCCCCTCTTTTGCTCTTGGTGCCTACGTTTTCGCCCGGCTCGTTGTTCTCGCCTTATTTGCTGTCTACTTGGCGAGGTTTGCCGAGTCGAAAAAGATCGTGCAAACGATTTTCGCGATTATTGCTGTCGCAGCGGTAGTACAAAGTGTCATTGGTTTTTCTCAAGTTGCAAAACAGGGGAGCATCGGGCTTTCTATGTTTGGCGAACCTATGCTTACCAGCTATAGCGGTGCGGCGAGCACGATTAAAGCCGAGAGTGGTAGATTCTTGCGCGCCTATGGAACGTTCCCGCACCCTAATGTTTTAGGCGCCTTTCTTGTGATAGGACTGCTCACTTTGGCATACTGGTATACCGAGACGGAGCGCAAGCTCGCTAATGCAGTTTTTCCCGAGCAGTGGCGGAAAGTCGATTCTATGAAAAAGGCTTGGGCGAAAAGAGGCGAGTGGACGAGAGCGCAGTTTGTAAGTGCCGGGAGAAAGTATTTCAGCCATAAACTTTTTGTGCAGCGGATGCTGATTGCTGCCGCAACATTTGTTGTCGTATTGGGATTGGCGCTGACCTTTTCCAGGGCGGCCTGGGCAGCGGCAGTTATTGGGCTGGCGATATTTTTAGTTTGGGCGCTCCACCAATCCTTTGGCGCCGGCGTCCGACTGCTTGGGCTGCTCCTGGTTGCGGGCGCGGCAACGTATTTAGTCTTGGCCCCGGTTATTTTGCCTCGAGCCGAGGTCTCCGTTACCGAACCCGCAGTAACCGATCGGCTCGCGTACACAGAAATAGGTATACAGCTGCTCGGAAGCCACCCGTACGGCGTTGGGGCAGGTAACCAGGTCTTGTCGGCAGTTCGTGGCGGGTTATATGTCGATCACGGGATGACGAAGGTGTGGGACTGGGAACCGGTTCATAATCTCTACTTGCTTGTCGCTACCGAGCTTGGTTGGCTTGGTTTGTTGAGTTTTCTGGCCTTTTTGGGTATCGTATGCTGGCAGCTGATCAGGTCGGGGCCGCATCTTGAAACGGGGCTCATTACGGCAATCCTGCTCGGGCTTTTGATCGCCGGGATGTTTGACCACTATTTGTGGGACTTGCAGCCGGGCAGACTGCTGTTCTGGTTTGTGGTTGGCTTAGCGCTCTCGCGTATCTTGCCGCGCGAAAAAGTGCAAAGTTAAAAGTAGCGGTTTGGTTGTTAGTCTCCGTAGTTCAACGGATAGAATATCTCCCTCCGAAGGAGATGATTGTGGTTCGATTCCACACGGGGACACAGCGTGGTATTATTGCGAAACTATGGCAAACAACCTTTCTTTAGGCGTTTCGTTTGTTGCAGGGCTTGTTTCGTTCCTTTCGCCATGTGTTTTGCCTATTATCCCGGGTTTTTTGGCCTACTTGGCCGGCTCCTCGCTGGCGGAGAGTGAGGGGAAGAAGCGATGGGATGTTTTCGTAAACAGTATCTACTTCGTAATCGGCTTTTCCCTTGTTTTTGCAGTTTTAGGCGTTTTGCTTAATACAATCCTCAGTAGTTCAGCGGCAGGAACGCAGCTTTGGCTGTCACGTATCGGCGGCATCGTTATCATTTTCTTCGGCTTGTACCTTACCAAGCTCATCAAGATTCCATTCCTTGAGAGGGAGTATAAGTTCTCGATGAAATTAAAGTTACAGTCTCGGCATCTTACTTCGCTGCTTTTTGGCGCTGCATTTGCTGCGGGGTGGACGCCTTGTGTCGGTGCTGTTTTAGGCGGCATATTAGGTCTTGCGGCCACACAACCGGGGAGCGCCTTCTATCTACTATTTACCTACGCCGTCGGGCTTGGGATTCCATTTTTAGTTGTTGGTTTTTTTGCCGCTCATGCCAGCGCTTTTATCAATCGCTACGCGAACGCATTGCAATATATCAGCATCGTTTTCGGCTACCTGCTCATCGCGCTTGGAGTTCTCGTTTTCACGCAGCAACTTTCTTTGATCGCTAATTTCGGTTTTCTAAATAATCTTCTCTTAAAGTAACATGAAGAAAAACCTAGTCCTCGGGGTCGTTATCGTATTAGTCATCGGCTCGATACTTTGGCTGCAGTCGCTTAAGCCTAAGCCTGCCCTGACGAGCGGACCAAAACAGACCATTGTTGCTACCTCGACTGACACCATTGCTACCTCGCCGGTTAAGCCAATTAAGTCTTCTATGCAGTATCTTACTGCTGCTCAAAAGGCGAAGAAGTATCAGCCAGGGATAGAGCTTGCGGGAATTAGTAGCTATCACAATCTTTCGCCTGATAAAAAAACGCTAACTCTTAAGGATTTAGTGGGCAAGAAAGTGATTTTAGTTGATTTCTGGACTTACAGCTGCATTAATTGCCAGCGCACGTTACCGTATCTTACTGATTGGTATAAGAAGTATAAAGATCAGGGGCTCGAGATTATCGGAGTCCACACACCGGAATTTGATTTCGAAAAAGATCCGACTAACGTCGACATGGCGATAGCAAAATATGGCATTAGATATCCCGTGGTTCAGGACAACGACTATGGCACATGGAATGCGTATGGCAACCGCTACTGGCCACATCACTATCTTATTGATATCGATGGATATATCGTCGACGACCATATAGGCGAGGGAGGGTATGCTGAAACAGAAATGAAAATCCAAGAGCTACTCGCGGAAAGAAGCGATAGGCTGAATATAGTGGCGGATGTTCAAAAGGATCTATCCAAGCCGGTCGTGGAAGCGGCACCGACATATGCGGTTAGTCCGGAGACATATTTTGGTAGCAGCCGCAATGAGTATCTCGGGAATGGTGTGCCCGGGCAAACAGGGACGCTTGATTTTACTTCTTGGCCGTCGGCTGAGTCTGGCGATCTGAAAGAGAACAAGCTTTATTTAAGCGGGACCTGGATGTTGAACGCCGAGAATGCAGTCAGTAAGAGCCGAGGCGGTATTATGTATGCGTACCATGGCCAGCGGGTGTATTTTGTGGCTCGAGCAGGGCAGCCCCTTACCGTGGAGCTTCTCCGCGATCTTAAGCCGCTCACTGCGGATGAAGCAGGAGAAGATGTGATTATCGGCGCTGACGGCAAGAGTCGAGTCACTATTAATGAGGCGCGCCTATATAAACTCGTTAAAGAGCGAGCAGGTGATCCTGGTCATGTGCTCAACATTATTGTTCCGGAGGCGGGTCTCGAGGCCTTCACCTTTACGTTCGGTTAGGCGTAGCAGTACTCTCTCGAGCTGCGGTTATCGCCAATCAATTTCTTTCTGGCTGTGCTTTTTCAGGTAATCGTTTGTTTTACTGAAGTGCTTATTCCCTATAAATCCGTTGTAGGCTGAAAGCGGGGAGGGGTGGGCAGATTCAAGAACGAGATGCTTTGAGCGGTCAATCTGTGCGCCTTTTTTGCGCGCATAGTTGCCCCAGAGAAGAAAGACAAGCTGCCGCTCCTGCTGTGAGAGGCGTTTGATGACGGCATCCGTAAACTGTTCCCATCCTTTATTTTGATGCGAGCCTGCAGTATGAGCGCGTACCGTCAGTGTTGCGTTTAAAAGAAGTACGCCTTGCTTAGCCCAGCGGGTGAGGTCACCGCTTGCAATCGGCTCTATACCCAAATCACTTTTAATTTCTTTAAAAATATTTTGCAGTGACGGTGGCAGCTCTACGTTATCTGGAACTGCAAAACAGAGGCCGTTGGCTTGGCCGGGGCCATGGTAGGGATCCTGGCCGATAATGACTACTTGGACCTTTTCAAAAGGGCAGACATCAAAGGCGCGGAAAATATTTTTGGGTGCAGGAAAGACAGCAGTTTGTTTGTATTCATTGCGCACAAACTCAGTGAGCTGTTTAAAGTACGCGGTTTCAAATTCATCCCTTAAGACGGCTTCCCAGGAGGGCTCGATCGCTATTTTCTTGCCTTTGGTGTCCATGGTCTTGTCATACTAAGGCAGAGATGCGGTATCTGCAAATAGCGAGGGTCTGTAATAAAAGGCGTCCTTTATGGTAGTATATAGATAATGCAGTTACAACCTAATATTAACGCCCCAGCTGATGCTGGGACGCAAAAAATTATTTCCGCAGGGATTATTGTATTTCGGAAGACGCAGGAGGGCGTTAAGTTTTTGGTGCTCTACCACGGCGGTGATTACTGGAACTTCCCGAAGGGGAAGCTTGAGGTGGCCGAGCGTAGTTGGCAGGCGGCTTTTCGCGAGGTTCGAGAGGAGACCGGGCTCAAGCAAAATGAGCTTAAGCTTGTTGGAGACTTCAAGGCTTATGAGAAGTTTTACTTCAAGCGCGGCGCCGATAAGATTTTCAAAGTCGTTATTTTGTATCTGGCCGAGACAAAACAATCCCGCATTACGCTGAGTGAGGAGCACGAAGGGTACGGCTGGTTCACGTTTTCTCAGGCGAAAAAGATTTTGGCGCGGCACAAAGACAATTTGCGTATTTTAAACCAGGCTTACGCGTATTTAACGCGCGGGCCGCAGGCGATGCCTGTCCAACCAGCTGCCACTGTAGCTGCTGGCGCTGCGCATCCACAACGTCGACCACCGCATCCGCGGCACTAACGTTTAAACTGTTTGACGACACCAAGAGGGAATCGCTGATTGGAGAGAGCATCTTCGGCGAGTTGGCGGGCAACCCAGTTGCGGAAAGCTCCATCCTGGATGAGCTTTTGCAATTCTTCACGGGAGACCCAGGCGAGCGAGACGGTTTCTTTGGTAGGGCGCTGGATTTGGTTAACGTCTTTTAAGATGCCAGAGAAGTTAAAGCGCACGGTGATACGGTCTTTTTTGCGGTCGTTGCTGTTGTTTTTAGTACGGTAGTAATAAACACTGACGACGTGCTTAAGTTCGGCCTCATAACCGGTTTCTTCGACGACCTCACGGCGGGCGGTCTGTTCGATCATTTCGTCCAGGTGTGCTTTACCGGAAGGGAAGTTATAGGAGGCCTTGCCGTCAGTGAGCTCTTTGATGACTAAAAACTCGGTCTTCTGTCCCGGGCCGGTTTCGCCACTTTGCCCCGCCTTCTGGGCTGCACCTTGTCGCACAGATTCACCAGGCCCTACGGGCCTTGCTGAATCTGCTTGACTTCGGTTCGCCGCAGAATGCGAGTCAAATTGATCAAAAGCGCCCGAGGCAGAAGGCCGTTCGCGCTCCAAAACGACTCCGGCGCTGATGTTAACGACGTTGGCATGGGCTAAGATTGAGGCTTTGTCGGTTGCTCCGCGCATATGGTAAGTATACAAGCAAAAAGCCCTTATGGGGCTTTTTGCATTTTAACTATTTAACTTTGGCGATAATCTGGTTGAAGATTGCTGGCTGGTGCTCGGCGAGGTCAGCGAGAATCTTGCGGTCGAGCTTTACATTGGCCTTACTAAGCGCGTGGATGAGCTTGCTGTAGCTGATACCCTGTTCCTTAGAGGCGATACCTATTTTGGTGTTGTACAAAGCACGGAAGTCGCGCTTTTTCTCTTTGCGACCGGTGAAGGCGTTGGTCCAGGCGTGGAGAAGAGCTTCTTTGGCTGCGCGCTCTTTGTTTTTGCGGCCCCACTTAAAACCCTTGGTGTATTTAAGGATTTTTTTACGCTTCTGGGTTGCGCTTGAGCCTCGTTTTACGCGTGACATAGTAGTTTAGTTAGCTTTGTTAGGGCGAGCTGCCTTGTTGAGGTGCAGCGTGCGGAACATTTCCTGGGTAATCAAACGGACGTCGGCTTTATGAATAACACCGTCGTGACCGATGCGGCGCTGCTGATTGGAACCCTTACGAGTACCATTGTGGCCCGATCCCATGTGACGGCGGACAATTTTGCCGTTTTTGGTGATTCGGAGGCGTTTTGTGACTGACTTTTTCATATGAAACGAATGGGTACTATTCTAGCAGAAGCGTAAAAAAAGCGCAAATGCTATGAGTAGCGGTTACTTTTTTGCGATTACAATCATCAGTCCGCCACGGCCGCCCGGGCCGATAGGACCCATCGGCTTGTAGGGGACGGTGATCATACCTAAAAACTCGTTGAGCTTGCCGCGCGCAAATTGCATGTTGCCTTTTTCGCGTCCGCGCAGCTGCATTAAAATTTCAACGGGGTGACCCTCACCGAGAAAGTCGACGATGCGGCCGATTTTCATTTGCAAGTCGTTTTTCTGTTCGCGCACACTGATTTGGATCTGCTTACTGCCACCAACTGCGCGTTGGGCGGCACGGCGCTTTTTTTCCATTTTCTCCTGCTGGTAGCGGAACTTGTCGTAGGCGATGATTTTGGTGATCGGCGGCACAGCCACTTCGTTGATAGCGACTAGGTCCATTCCTTTTTCCTTTGCAAGCTTGAGAGCGTCGCCGAGCTTCATTACGCCCAGATTTTCATCGAGTTCGTCAATGACGCGTACCTCCGGCGCGGTGATTTGGTGATTGATTTTGTGGGCGGGAATCATTTAATGAAGAGTTTAGCAGGAAATTCGCCTTAAATCAATTGTTTGTGATAAAAAACAGAGAGCCGCCACACCGTAGTGTGAGCGCGTGGCGCTCTCCGGTGTAGCGGCGGTGTGCGAGAAGTGTCACACGGGGATCAGTCGCGCGATCATCCCGATGGTGACCGTGCCGGGTTGGATGACGCGGCAGGTGACACCGGCCCGCCAGTCGGGCCGCAGTGCCTTGAGCAAGCCAGGTACCTGTTCTTCCATCCGATCGCATGGCTTGGTCTCGCCGGTGATTTCGAGTACCACCCTAGACCCGATTTCGAGATGACGACCGACGTGGGCCGGGCCGAAGGTGATGTTGCGCACCAGGAGATTGGCTCGGCGGGTCATCCAGCTCAGGTCGTGGTGGCCGATTTCTCGGCACGCCTGCTGCCAGCTCTCTTCCGAGAGGACAGTCACTTGGCGACTGGTCCTGAGGGTCCGGGCCCGATGATCACCTTCGAGGCCATGCGCATCGATGGCGACGCTGTTGAGCGCAATCATCGGGCCACGCTTCTCTCGGTGAGTTCCGATGCCGACCAGCGTCAGAGTTGCGATAGCCATGTGTAGACCTCGAGTATGTGACATTGCTTGCGAGTCGCTTGTCGAAGCGGTCGCAGCTGTAAAGAGCATTTCGCAAAGCTCCTTGCAGCTGCGACCTATTTGAGGTGGAGTTGGGGATATCGAAATCCCGTCCAAAAGTTTCTGCAATAACAGTCTACAAGCTTAGGATCGAAACAAGTTCGAAGCGAATGAACTCTAAGTTTTAGTGATGCGCGTAGAGTTCAATCGGCGCATCCTTATTCCCAGATATAACACCAGTATTCCGACTATGGGAAGTTATCGGACTGATGGCTTACGCTAGGCGTAGGCTAAAGCAAAATTGCTCTGACGAGTAAAGTTGGCAGTTTATGATTTTTGGATCAGATTTACGAGTTAATCCTGCTCGGCTTGCATGTTATTACAAAGAACGATTGTCGAAGCCTGGCAACCCCGTTAGCGCTCACCGCGCATCTCCCGGACATCCGCTTTCTTTTTAAGAACTTCGCGTTTGTCCGACTTCTTGCGGCGGCGGGCGATACCGAACAATATCTTAATTCGGCTGCCTTTATTATAAACTTTTATAGGCACTATTGTCAACTTTTGGTGCAGGCCGTCTAAAATCTTCTCAATCTCGTTTTTATGCAGCAGGAGCTGTCGAGGGCGGTTTTGGTCGTAATCGGGCTGATTAGCGGGCTGGTAGGGCGGGATATCGGCTCCTACGAGGTAGGCAGAGCCACCACGGACCAGGATTTGGCTGCCGGCAATCGTGATGCGGCCGTTTTGGATAGACTTAACTTCCGGTCCGAGCAGCGCTAAACCGGCCTCGAAGGTGTCCATCATCTCGAAGTCAAAATTGGCGCGGCGATTTTCCGCGAAGGTCCCGGTTTTGAGTTGCTTCTTTTCCATATCCTTCATATTATACGTGGATACTATAAAACGCTATACTTGATACATGCAGGAGTTACTCCAAAAGAAAATTGCTGAAACGCTTGGCGTGCCGCTTGAGCAGGTGAGTATCACCGTGCCGGAGATCGCCGAGTTCGGGCACTACTCGACTAACGTCGCGATGCGCTTAGCCAAAGATGCTAAAAAGCCGCCGCTTGTTTTAGCCGAGGAGTTTGCGCAAAAGCTGAAGGCTTCAGCTCCGGAGATGTTCGCAGATGTAAAAGCCGTGAAGCCGGGTTTTATTAATTTTTGGATTTCAGAAAAGTTTTTGCAGGAGCAGTTCGAAAAAACGCTTCACGCTTCACGCTCAACGCTACACGCGGGAGAGAAAGTCATCGTCGAGTACGCCTCGTGCAACATCGCTAAGCCGATGCACGTCGGCCATCTGCGTTCGACCATTATCGGCGACGCCCTTGCGAATATTCACGCCTACCTGGGTTACGACGTTATCCGCTGGAACTACATCGGCGACTGGGGGACGCAGTTTGGAAAGTTAATAACGGCTTACAAGCTCTGGGGTAAAAAAGAAGATATCGAAAAAGATCCGATTGGCGCAATGCTGGAGCTCTATGTCCGTGTCAGCGCAGAGGCGAAGGAGAATCCTGCCTTAGACGAGCAGGCGCGAGCCGAGTTTAAAAAGCTGGAGGAGGGCGACGCCGAAAACCGCAAGCTGCTGGAGTGGTTTAAGGCCGAGTCGCTGGTTGCGTTTAACACACTCTTTGCCCGTCTGGGCGTGAAGTTTGATATTGAGTACGGAGAGGCGTTTTACGAAAAGGCCCTAGCCGGTGTTAATGCCGAACTTGCAGAGAAGAAGCTTTCGGAGCAGAGCGAAGGAGCGGTCATCGTGAACTTAGACAAGTTTAAATTGCCGCCGGCGCTCGTCCAGAAAGGGGACGGAGCCAGTTTGTATCTCACGCGTGACATCGCCAATCTTGAGTATCGCTTAAAGGAATACAAGCCGGCCAAGATTTTACTCGTCGTCGCTAATCAGCAGGCACTTCACTTCGAACAGCTCTTTGCCGTCGCGCAGCTGCTTGGACTCACAGGCTCTGAATTGCAGCACGTGAAGTTTGGTATGGTGCTTGGCCCGGACGGTAAGAAGTTTGCGACTCGCGAAGGGAAGTTGATTAAGCTCGAGGAGCTGCTTGATGAGGTCACGGCGAAGGCGATGGCGGTTGTGTCGCGCAACAACGTGGAGATGCCCGCTGATCAGGCCAAGGCTATCGCAGAGATGGTTGGCATCGGCGCGCTCAAATACAATGACTTAAAAGAAAATCGTAACTCGGACATCACTTTCAACTGGGAGGCGATGCTGGATTTGCATGGCGACTCTGCACCGTATTTGCAGTATGCCGCGGTGCGGTTTATGAGTATCGTTAAAAAAGTTGAAGAAAAGTGGGGAGCATCTCAAGGCGGAAAGCAAGCAATTTGGTTTGAGTGGTTAGATGATGACCTAAAATTTGGGTTGATGAAAAAAATCCTGGATTTCAATGACGTCGTCGTGTTGAGCGCATCAACTTATTACACAAGTCATCTTGCGAAGTATCTGTTTGAGCTCGCGAAACTCGGTAATCAGTATTATGAGAAATACCGAATTCTTGAAGATCAAGAGCAGGGTCGTCGTGGAGGCCGAGTTGAGCTTCTTAGGTCAGTAGCCAAGACGATTGAAACCGGCTTGAACCTGTTGGGGATTAAGGTGCCGGAGCGGATTTGATTCCTGTTCGGTTTTTTGCTATAGTCTCTTTATATATAACGGTCACGCTGTCTGATATACAGCTAGCCGGCTACTCTTTGGAGATGCCGCCAGCTGATTGGGCGGCAATTTTATTTCTATGTTAAAAAATCTAAAGGAGTTCAAGTTGCCGGAGATAGAGGAGCAGGTGCTTAAGTTTTGGCAGGAGCACTCGATTTTTAAGCAGACGCTCGCGAAGAATAAAGGTAAAAAGAAGTACGTTTTCTTTGAGGGCCCGCCGACGGCTAACGGTATGCCGGGCATCCACCACCAGCTCGCGCGTAGTTTTAAGGACATCATGCCGCGCTTTAAGGCGATGCAGGGTTACGACGTGCCGCGTAAGGCCGGTTGGGACACGCACGGTCTGCCGGTGGAGCTGCAGGCCGAGAAGGAGCTTGGGTTTAAAGGTAAGCAGGATATCGAAAAGTTTGGTATCGCCGAGTTTAATGCAAAGTGTAAGGAGCTTGTTTGGAAGTACCGCAGCGAGTTTGAAGGGGCGACGAATCGCCTCGGTTTTTGGCTCGACCTCGAGCACCCGTACGTAACTTACGAAAACAGCTTCATCGAGTCACTTTGGTGGGTCTACGCCCGCATCAACAAGCAGGGCTACTTAAAGAAGATGCACAAGATCCTGCCGTGGTGCACCCGCTGCGGTACTGCCTTGTCCTCGCACGAGTTGGCGCAGGGTTATAAAGAGGTGGAAGACGCTTCGGTGTATGTGAAGTTTAAAGTAAAGAAGGGACAGAAAATAGGTTCGTTTAAAGCGGACGACAAAACATACATCTTAAGCTGGACGACCACGCCGTGGACATTACCGGGCAACTTGGCGCTCGCGGTTGGGGAGAAGATCGAATACGGCGCCGTTGAGGTTTCCGGCGAGCTCTTGATTCTCGCATCCGCTCGTTTCCCTAGCGTATTTCCCGATCCGGCGCTCTACGTTCTACGCTCTACGCTTAACGGATCCGACCTCGTCGGTCTCGAGTACGCTTCGCTCTTTGACGTGAAGTCGCTTAAGAGTAAGAAGTCTTACCACGTCTACCCGGCTGATTTCGTTACGACGACGGACGGTACCGGCGTGGTGCACACCGCCGTCATGTACGGTGAAGATGACTACGCACTGGGCAAAAAGATCGGCCTGCCGCAACACCACACCGTCGCTGAAACCGGACACTTTACCAAAGAGGTGAAAGGCCTCGCCGGGGCGTACGCAAAATCCAAGACGACTGAAGAAAAGATTTTCGAACACCTTAAGGCTAAAAACTTCCTGCTGCGCACGGAGCCTTACAAGCACGAGTACCCGCACTGTTGGCGCTGCGGTACGCCCGTACTTTACTACGCGCGTGACTCTTGGTTTATCGAGATGAGTAAGCTGCGCAGCCAGCTGCTTAAGAACAACGACACGATTAACTGGACACCGTCGCACATTAAAGAGGGGAGATTCGGTGAGTGGCTCCGCGAGGTTAAGGACTGGTCCATTAGCCGTGACCGCTACTGGGGCACCCCGCTGCCTATCTGGCAGAGTAAGGACGGCAAGCAGACGATGGTTGTTTCGAGTTTGGCGGACTTTAAAAAGTACGGGCACCACAGCGGCAACCGTTACTTCGGCATGCGCCACGGAGAGGCGACGCACAATTTGGTTAAGAAAAACGCCGGCGGCAAAGAAACTGCCGCGCTCCGTTCAGAGCTAACACCGAAGGGGATTATGGAGGCGCAGGCAGCGGCAAAGGCACTGAAGAAAAACAAGATCGACGTCATCATTGCCTCGCCGTATTACCGCACGCAGCAAACAGCGGCAATCGTTGCCAAGGAACTCAAAAAGAAAGTTGTATACGACAAGCGTCTTGGCGAGATTAATACCGGCATCTTTAACTGGCAATCAATGGAGGCTTACTACGCCTGGTTCCCTAATAAGAAAGATCGCTGGGCGACTGCTCCGGAGAAGGCTGAAAATTGGAATGCAGTTCGTGCTCGTGTCGTTGAGGCGATGCGGAGCTTCGACAAGAAGTATAAGAATAAAAACATTCTCATCATTAGCCATGGAGATCCGCTCTGGATTTTAGATGGAGCGATGCGCGGCTTTGCCGACCATGAGTACGTCGAAGAGGCATTTTACCCGGAGATCGCGACTCCCTTTGAGCTCGAACCGCCAGTATTGCCGTTTGATGATGGAGGGAGGATGGACCTGCACCGGCCGTATGTCGACCGCATTGTTTTGCGCGATCCGAAGACGAAAAAAGAGCTGCACCGCGTTAAAGACGTCGGCGATGTTTGGTTTGACTCGGGCGCGATGCCGTATGCTTCGCACAACTTCCCGTTTGCCCAGGGAGTAAAGCGTGAGGACGCGCAGAACGACAAGGCGGTCGCCGAGGCCTTTAAAAAGATTGATTTTCCGGCGGATTATATCGCGGAAGGCGTAGACCAGACCCGCGGTTGGTTTTACACCCTGCTGGCTATCTCGACCACGCTCGGACTGCCGGCCGCTTACAAAAATGTCATCTCTGTCGGCATCATTGGCGACAAGAACGGGCAGAAGATGAGTAAGAGTAAAGGTAACATTGTCGATCCGATGATGATTATGAATAAGTACGGCGCCGATGTGCTGCGTTGGTACTTCTACACGGTCAACGACGCCGGTGATGCGAAAAACTTCGACGAGGCCGACCTCGGCAAAGTTACGCGTCGCTTCGTCATGATTCTATATAACTCTTTCTTGTTCTGGAGCTCGTATGCAAAGGGAGGCACCGCTAAAGACGCTTACAAGTCCGAAAACGTTTTGGACAAGTGGATTTTGGCGCGGCTGCACGAGGTCATCGCCGAGGTGACGCGCATGCTCAACCGTTACGAGATTGGCAAGGCGGCGCTCCTGATTGAGCAGTTTACCGATGACATGAGCCGTTGGTACATCCGCCGCAGCCGCGACCGATTCCAGAGCAACGCCCGCGGGGGAGACAACGAGGCGGACTTCTTGTCGGGCAGCGCGACGCTCCACGAGGTCCTAATGCAGCTTTCCAAGCTCTTGGCGCCCTTTATGCCGTTTTTCAGCGACGCGCTGTATAAGTCACTTGGCGGGCAGCAGGATTCAGTACACCTAGAGGAGTTTCCGGTGGGCGACGCGACGGTGGCAAACGCCGATCTGATCAGCGGTATGGCCAAGGTGCGCGCCGCTGCAGGAGCTGCTTTAGCTGCTCGTACCGAAGTCGGTATTAAGGTCAGGCAGCCATTGCTCAGCTGGAAAATGAAAGACATTAGTTTGCAGGGGCAGGAGCAACTTATAGCTATTCTAAAAGACGAAATCAACGTTAAAGAGATATTATTTGATTCTTCTCTTGCTGTGGACAATGAGCTCAACGCGACAATTACGCAGCAGCTTAAAGAGGAGGGCACTGTGCGTGAGTTAGTTCGTGCGATTCAAGGTCTGCGCGCGGAAGCCGGGTACGCGATGGGCGACAGCATTGTACTGATGCTTGCCGGCAGTCAGGAGTTTAGTGATCTTATCCAGCGCCACTCGGTGAACTTAAAAAAGTCAGTGAATGCTAAGACGATTGAATTAAAGAAAGGGGAGAAGGTGGACGTGCAGCTGGATACAAAAGTTGAGGAGTCTCCGGTTTGGATTGGTTTGCGGAAGATTTAAAAAGGTGAGACCCCGGCCGGAGCCAGGGTCTCGTACCTCTGGTCGGCGCGGGGTCGGCGCTAGGGGAAGCCTTAGCCGCCCGGCTTCTTCTTCGGCGGGGGCGGAAGGGGTTCGAAGTACCGGTCCTTGTGCGGCGTCCCCGTGGGAGTCGTGGAGAGATCGCCGAGATCGAGCCCAGCCGTCTTGATCGGCTTCTTGCTCTCCGCAGGCCAGGGGACTCCTGCGCCGTCTTCGGGGGAATTCGTGTGACCCATGCTTCGATGCCTCCTGTCAGATTTGCTCCCTCCCCGAAACACTTCGGGGCACCAAAACAATTTGCCATAGCTATGCAAAATGTCAAACCCCGCAAAAGCGGGGTTTGAAGTTGAGGTCAGTTAATTATGTACGCAGTATTTACCTCGACTATCAAGATTCGCGCAGAGGGTGTAGACGAAAGCGTCCCTTTTCTCGTCGTAGCGAAGCACATACTCATATTCTTTACCGGTTATCGGGTCGAGTGTGTCTTCTGTTTCACCGCCGCCCCATAGATTTTTTAGAGCAGCGAGTTGTGCAACCGGCTTGCTTCGGTTGAGCATCATTTGTAAAGCATTTAAATCGAACATCCGGACGTAGTCTATCGGTGGTACGCCATGTAGTCGTGCTTCTTCGAGGGTCAGTTGAGTAACGGCTTTCGCGCTCATAAAATCTTTATATCGCTCAGGTAGCTGGCGTTTCAATTCGTCCAACATGTTTTCATTGACGCGCTGCTTGTATTTCTCCGTTGCTTTAGCCTGTTCTGACTTGCTGGGGGCAATTACCCATGCGAATGGTTGGCTATATTCTCCATTATAAAAACCGCCAAGCCGACGACGAATTATTCCCCATTTAACTACGTCGGTATGCGATGGCCCGTGTGTCCAGCAACCGAGACCAAGCGGGCCACATTCTAAAAAGGTTTGAACGCCTCTTTCTAGCTTGTATCCACTCGGAGAGGGCTGTTTCTGTCTGGCATCGCTTACTGTAAAGTTCTGTGCTTCTGTCCAGGAGATCGGCTCAAAGGTATTCGAGCGCATATTATAAAGTAATAGCCGCGGGTTTCTCATTAACGTCGCGCTTAGTACTTTTGATTCGTCGCGGGTTATCTTGTTATTTTCGATGGTGTACGTTGCGCCACCGTAGGCGTCATTATTTAGAGAATAAATAATACTCTCCGGGAAGGCAAAGAGACTGAAAGGGCGAATGTCGGTAGTGAAGGTTAAAAAACATAGTGCTAATACTAATAAAATACGTATAACCCCTTTTAGGCTTGATTTTGGCTTAGCACTTAGGGCTTTGTCGGTGCCAGTTTCCGCTTTTGGCTCAATGGTGTCGGCGAGATTTTTGGCAGGCTCTAACATATTAGGCGATTAGCCCGACTTTCTGGTAGGCCTCTTTGAGTTTAGCGCTGGCAACCTTGTTGGCCTTTTTGGCGCCGGAGGCGAAGACTTTCAGGGCCTTTTTCGGGTCTTTCACTAGCTCCATTTTCTTTTTACGAAACGGGGCTAGAGCGTTAACGATGACCTCGGCGACCGCAGCTTTGAACTGGCCGTAGTTTTTGCCGGCAAACTCTGTTTCAAGAGCGGCGACGGTCTTGCCCGAGAGGGTGCTGGTAATCAAGAGGAGGTTGCTGATGCCGGGTTTGTTTGCCTCATCAAACTTAATTTCGCTGCCGGAGTCGGTAACGGCGCTCATAATTTTCTTTTTAATCATCTCCGGTTCGTCGTCTAAAAACAGGCAGCCGCTCGGTTGTGACTTGCTCATCTTCTTCATCGGGTCGGCGAGTGACATCACGCGGGGGAGCTCGGTGTGCTTTGCCTTTGGTTCGACGAAGGTTTCACCAAAACGGCCATTAAACTTTCGAGCGATGGTGCGCGTGAGTTCGAGGTGTTGGTCCTGGTCATTACCAACTGGCACAAAAGCGGCGCCGTAGAGAAGAATGTCGGCGGCCATTAGGACGGGGTAGGTAAAGAGACCCGCGTTAGTCTCCATATGGTCAGATTTGTCTTTGTATTGAGTCATTCGCTCAAGTTCTCCCATGGGTGTGATCGTGTTAAAAATCCAAGCAAGCTCGCTGTGTGCCGGAATGGCGGATTGGATAAAGAGGGTAGACTTGCGCGGGTTGAGTCCGGCGGCGAGGTAGCTGGCGGCTAGGTCAGCAATTTGCGCGCGCTTTTCCTCCGGCGTGTAGCCTTCGGTAAGCGAGTGTAGGTCGGCAATGAAAAAGTACGGCTCGTATTCGCCGCTGTTTTGCAAATCAACAAAGTTTTTGAGAGCTCCGAGGTAGTTGCCGATGTGGAGTCGTCCTGACGGCTGGATACCGGAGATAATGACGGGTTTCATAGGGATAGTAGTTAGTAGACAGTAGCTAGTAGTTAGCTATACGGATTCTAGCGTAAAAAGCTTATAAATTCTAGGGATAAGGAATATATCATATATGATATATTTTTTGTCATTTGGCGAGGCCCTTAAAAGGACAAACCGCCGGAACCTTGTGGGTACCGGCGGCACGACTCGTTGCTTGCTCCTTGGTTAGTTTTTTCTTGGTTTGCCCTTGAGGTTCCACGTCAGACCGACGAAAGACATCAGCCAGATGATGAGTCCGGTCGGGTCGATCGTCAGCGGGCGGCACCGGTACTGGCTAGGGTACGTGTGGTGTTCGCCGTGGTCGTGATTTTCGCCAAAGGCAATCACAGCGACTCCGGCGAGAATGAGCTGCACCCCGACGAAACCCATGCCGTAGACGAAGATGAGTACGAGCCCCGTCAACATCACCAGCATCACGAGCCAGTTCAGAACCGGCAGATTGCGCGCCGGGCCGTTCCAGTGGGCGAAGCTGTTGGTGCTAAACACCAGGTGCAGGAAGGGCGGGAGGCGGATGAAGAAAATCGGGAAGACCGCCCAAGCGTCGCCCCAGCCCCAATAGGCGATGCCGCAGGGCAGGAGGATCGCCGAGCAGAACGCCAGGGGCAGGTAGTACTTCTCCTGCGCCCTGAAGACCCACTTCTTTTTCAGGTCAGCAACATTCTTCGTGTTGCCCTCCACCTTGCCGATGCGACAGGGCAGCTCCCAGTGGGCGAAATAGAGCCCGATGAGCCCCGCTCCTTCTATGAAGGGATAGGCGTCGAGCTCGGTGTTCGGGTGCTTGTGGTGGTATCGGTGCTTTGCTGTCCAGCCGATGGCCGGGCCCAGCATTGCCGCGGCGCCGAAGAACAGGAAGAGTGAGAGGAACAATGGCCTTGTCTCGTACGAGCAGTGCGAGATCAGCCGGTGGTATCCACCGGTAATCGAGAATCCGCTCGCGAAGAACATGAACCAGGCCAGCCAGACTGTCTCCCGGGGGAGTTCCAGCCGGTGAGTTGCGTAGAGCCAGACCCCTAGGGCACCCATGAGATGGATGCCGTAGAGGAAGGACGTGCTCGTCCAGTTGCGCGGCAACTTCTTCAGGTCTTCGAGGGTCACCTCCCGCAACGTTTGCGCGGAGGTAGCGATGTCGCTCATCGGTAGAGCTCCTCTCCGCGTGTAGGCGGTGGTTGGGATTGATGGGAAAGAACACAAGAGAGCCTCTTTATTTTACCGCCTTTCGGTTTCAATAGATATGCTATTCTAAGCACATGGAATCCCGTTAGAAATGGGGATGTACTATCGGGTATTGCATGTTGATTAGATTACAGATTTTATGAAGCACCAAAACAGGATTAACATTTTTTATTTCTAACGGGATGGAACTTACGAAAATGAAATGCATCCCGTGTGAGGTTGGCGGGACACCGCTCGTGCCGCTCGAGATTGCTAAATACGAGGCCTCGCTTAACGACTCCGAGTGGAAGATTTTATTCGATAAGCCGGAGGCGGGGAGGCTGGTTCGCTACTATGAGTTTGATGATTTTGCCGCGGCGACGGCGTTCGTCAACAAAGTTGCTGATCTGGCGGAGGAAAATGGGCATCACCCGAATATTCGGATTTACGATTGGAATAAAGTTGAGCTGGAGCTCTTTACGCACAAGATAAGCGGGCTTTCCGAGGCGGATTTTGTAATGGCGGCAAAGATTGCTATGCTTAAATAACTACTTTAATGCAACGCATCGTAGCAGCTCTGCGGTTTAACTCTTTCCTAACGCTTCTTTCTTTGTGGCTGGCGGGCACGCTGGCCCTCGGCGCTTTTTCGTACTACGACCACAGTGGAGCGACGACGATGTTTCTTTCGCCGTGGTACGCGATGGTTTACTCACTCCTGCTACTTTGCTCGACTATCTCGCTCGCGCATCAGCGCACGTTGCCGGTTGGGGGATACACAGCGATGATGGCGGTACACGGTATCCTCATCGCCAGCACATTCAATGATTTCTTATTGTTCGGTGGCGCGGTCTTCGCCGGTATCTTTCTCGACTTACTCTATGCGCGTATTTTTATGCGCCACACCGCGTGGACATTTAAAGTTCGTATTTTTTCCGCAGCCACTCCTGCGATTCTATGGGTTGGCTACTTGGCGATGCTAATCATGCTCAAGCTGCCGGCTTGGACACCGCTTTTCTGGATAGGATCAACGATCATCGCTGGCGCAGTTGGGTACCTTATCAGTTTCTTGATAACCCCGCCGCAAAAGAACGCCTAAATCAAAAAGCCCCTTACGGGGCTTTTTGATTGTTACTCGACTATCGTTATCGTTCCGGTGTTGGCCGTGTTGTAGTTGTCGCGATACGAGTATTTCCCAGTGCTTAATTTATTAGTATCGAGAATGTACGAGGCGCCGAGCGAGAGGACGTGCTCGCCGCCGAATGCGGCACTGTAAATTGCATGACTAATGATATCGTCGTTTGTAAATATTACAGGGCTACCTTTCGGAATCGTGATTGCATTTGGCGTAAACATTCCGCCTTTCATAGTAATCGTGTAGCTTTGGCCAAAGCTGACCGGGACGTTGGCTTCAAAGCGGACGGCGAACATAGCCCCTTGCGCATCTTTGAGCGGTTGGTCGCTGCCGGTATTTAATATCTTATTGCTGTCTGTATCCGCATAAAGAGTCGCATAGTAGATGCCGGCGGGTGAGAGCGGAATATTAATAACAACATTTTTGTGCGCACCGCGGGTCAGAATCGGGCTGTAGGCAACAACTGAACCCGGGATCTCCTTCGCTCCGTCATGAGCGACTGCGCGGATTGCAACGAACCCTGCTTTCTCAAGATTAGCGACCGCTACCGTCATCTTTGTCCCAGGTTTTTGATTCGTGACCTCCAGAGCATTCTTGACAGTTGGTGCAGTGTTCACCGGCTTAGGAACCGGCGGGAATGGAGCAGTTGACGTACTCACTGTCGGCGCAGGAGGCAGGCCCGATGCGGGCTCTTGCGGCGTACTGCTTGGACGCATTGCGAAAATAATAATGATGACAAGCGCGGCAACCAGCACACCCCAAACTAGATTTTTATTTTTCATAATAGTAATTTGTTCTTTTAGTAAGTATACGGCATAAAATGGGAGGGGCCGGTAGCCTCCCAAGGAAGTGCTATCCGGCCCTTGTCGTGTTGCGGGAAGCGGGCTCGCTAGACGACGGCGAGGGCCTCCTTCCGAGGTGCCAGTTCGGCTCGCAGTCGCTCGAGCACCTGACCGTGGATCTGGCAGACTCGGCTCTCGGAAAGGCGAAGGGCCTTTCCGATTTCCTTCATCGTGAGGCTCTCGAAGTAGTAGAGTTCGAGGACATCACGTTCCTTGTCGAGCAGCGTGCCGAGCACGATGCTTACGGCTTCGTACTTCTGCATCTGCGCGAGAGCGTCCGGGTGGCGTTGGTCCACGAGCGAGAGGAAGCGGACGTTCTCGCGTCCGCCATCCTCCTCGTCAACCCTCGTCGTCTCACTCAAGGAGTAGATCGCGAGACGCGCCACGTCGCGCTGAAGCGCCTCGTACTCCTCCTCCGTGATTGCGAGGTGGTCCATGATCTCGCCGGCGGTCGGGACCCGCCCGAGTCTGGCCTGCAGCTTGCGAACAGCAGTTCCGAACTTCTGCGCCCGGCTACGCACCAGGCGCGGCACCCAGTCCTTGCTGCGGAGTTCATCGATGATGCTGCCGCGGATACGGATCGAGCAGTACGTCTCGAACTTGATGTTGCGCGTGAGGTCGAACCCCTCAACCGCGTCCATCAGGCCGACTACGCCCGCGCTTCGCACCTCTTCGAGGTCCACGCACCGCGGCAGGCGTTCCGCGATTCGCTCGGCGAGGTAGTCGACGAGCGGCAGATACGCCTCGATGAGGCGGTTGCGCAAGTCGACCTCTTCGGTGCGCTTGTACTCCACCCACATCGCTTCGAGCTCCAGCGTCTTCTGCATCTCGCCCTCCTTCCGGGGTTTCCCCCTCGGCCAAGATTCCTTTTTTAGCGTACTCCTTTTTTGCGAAAGTGAAAGTTGAAAAGTCTTTGTATTTTTTGGCGAATCATTTTTTAAAATACAAGAAAGGTTTTCAAAAATAAAAAAGTTATTCACTCTTTTTGTCAAAGTGCTCTTGTGTTGTGCGCTAGTGATGTCATTATGAATAGGAGCTCTAGTGATTTCTTTTTGTAATCCAGGGCTTACCTCGAAAGAATCTTTGCCCGCGATCTAGAAAAATTTGTATTAGCTCACGAAGGGACACCGCAAGGAGTGTACGTAGTACACTTCGAGGATGTCCCGACAAAGAGATCATGCAAATTTGTCAGATCCCTCCGGGTTGCTGCCCGTTTCGCCGTCTGCAGTGTTACGAGCGTCGAGCCGAAGCTCAAGCTTCTGTCTCGCCACTCGCGTCGCGCATACAGCGAAACGGACTAGCAACGCGGGGGAAAGATTCTTACGAGGTGAGCCCTAATTATTTTTAGTAAAGGTCGTGCAAAAAGGGGAGCAACAATTTTTTTGAATCTATGAAAAAGAAAAAGGCAAAGAAAGTAGCAAAGCGCCGCACTGTAAAGAAGACCGCTAAGCGAAAGACTGCAAAGCGTCGTCGTTAGACTCAAATCAAAAAGCCCCTCACGGGGCTTTTTGATTTGAAGGTGAGGTTCCTCGGCTTCGGAATGACAGACGGGGGATGGGGGCTCTATCCCCGAAATCCCTCACCGCTGCTGCGGTCCCCTCCCTTTATAAAAGGGAGAATTAGACTTCGATTATTACCGGAAGGATCATCGGGCGACGGAGCGTCTTGTTGTAGAGCGCTAAGCCAAGCTGATCGCGGATGATGCCTTTGATGTAATCGCTCTCCGCCTCCTGGCGAACCTTGCTCTGGTTGACCTGGTTGACGAGCGTTTTTACCTTCATGCGGATATCGCTCATCAGCGTGCCCTGATCTTTCAGATAGATAAAGCCGCGGCTGATGATATCCGGATTTTTTACGAGCTTACCGGTTTGTTTTTCGATAGTGCAGATGACGACGATCATGCCTTCCTGTGCGAGCAGTTTGCGGTCGCGCAGTACGACGGCTTCAACATCACCGACACCGAGTCCGTCAACCATCACGTACGTTGAGTCGACGTGTTGTTCGGTTGGGCGAATACCGTTTTCGGTAAGTTCAACAATCTGTCCGTTGTCGACAACGATGACGCGGTCTTTCGGAATGCCGACGCTCTTCATGTTGTGATAGTTGGCGGCGCGCATATAAATGTGGCCGTGGACGGGGATGATGTACTTCGGCTTACAGAGCTTGGCGACGAGCGCTAAGTCTGGACCTGGGCAGTGACCCGAGGAGTGAATGTCTAAGTCGCTGTTGGTGTGTACTTCGGCACCCTGACGGACCAGGTTGTCTTTGACGGCCTGCACCGAACGCTCGTTACCCGGAATGACCGAGGAGCTAAAGATGACGGTGTCGGTAGTTTTAATTTTGACGTACTTGTGTTCGCCGTTGATGATACGCATCAAGCCGGCGTTTTCCTGACCCTGGGCACCAGTCGTTAGCACAAGGACTTTGTTGTCTTCGTACTTCTGGACCTCTTCGATTGGGATTAGCGAGCCGTTTTTGTAGGACAAGTAGCCAAGCTGACGGGCTATTTCGAGGTTGTCTTTCATCGAGCGGCCGTTGATGGCGACCTTGCGCCCGATTTTTTCGGCGATCTTAATGATTTCAGCTAGACGCTCGATCATCGAAGCGAAGGTGGAAAGAATGATACGGCCTTCGGACTTGAGGAAAAGTTTTTCGATGTTCTCGATAACAATTTCTTCGCTGACGGTGTGACCCTCTTCGTGGGCGTTGGTTGAGTCGATAAGGAGTGAGTGCACGCCCTGGGTGCCAAGCCACTCGTATTCCTGCAGGTTAAACGGATTGCCCGCGCGGTCGTACTCCAAACGGAAGTCGGCGAAGTGAACCATTTTACCGGCCGGGGTTTCGAGCATGACACCAGTTGTATCCGGTACGGTGTGCGCGACGCCAAAGAACTCGGCGGTGAAGTGTTCGCTGATTTTTGAGCGGGTGTGGTTTTTGATAACCTCAAAGCGCATTTTCGGCGCATTCGGCATTTCGTCCAATCGCTTCTTCAAGATTTCACGGATAAGCTGGGTGCCGTAAATAACCGGGTTACCGAGTTTCTCAAGCACGTAGGGGACTGCGCCGAAGTGGTCGTAGTGCGCGTGCGTGATTATAAGGCCTTTGATGTTTTTCTTTTTCTTTTCCAGGTAGCTGATGTTCGGGATGATCCAGTCGATTCCCGGTGTGTCCTCTTCGGGGAACTGAATACCCATGTCGATGATAACGATCTCGTCGTTGTATTCAAAGAACGAGCAGTTACGTCCAACCTCTTCGAGTCCGCCGAGCGGAATCCAGTAGAGCGTGTCGCGCTTGAGCGGGACATCTCCGGTTAAAGCACCTTCTTTTTTAATGAACTTGCGCTCGCTAAACATCGTGATCATCTGCTGGCGCGGCATTCGGTTGGTCCGGTTTTTAATCGGCTTGTTAGAAAGCTCGCGCGGGGTGATGCCACCCTTATCAATCTGCGGTCGGGCAGCGTGCTCCTGTGCGCGCTGGGCCTGGTGCTGCTTAGCCTCCGCATCGGTAAAGACGCGGCCACCGTCGATGTGGACGGCTCGGCGATTCGGCTGAATTTTAAACACCCCGGTTTTAATCGGCCTGCCCGCGTCGCCTTCGCTCGCGTGGCGGGCGGGCTGTGTCGGATTTTTTAATGCATTTTCTGCATCGCTGCCAAGAAGCGGCTTGCTGTTGGTGACAGAATGCGGAAGCTGCGGCTTAACCGGTCCACGGCTGACGATTGAACGGAAGCGCGGACGGTTGTTGTTGCGCCCGCCATGATTTTGCGCGGGCTTGCCCGCCGAGGCGGGTTTGTTTGTATTGGGAGTCATTAGATTAATTAATATTTTTAAATTACTTTGTTGATATTGAGTTCAGGGTGACGTGAACCAGAACAAGTACGGTTCACGTCTACCCCGAACCGTGTGCGCTTTGCGCGCTCTGGTTCTGGGGTGCCCGGGGTGGGACTTGAACCCACATGAGTTGCCTCGTACGCACCTGAAGCGTATGCGTCTGCCAATTTCGCCACCCGGGCATTGCTTACAAACCTTTCTGCTTTGCGAGATCCTTGGTCTTGTTTACTACCTCAAGTCCCAGGGGATTGCGATTGTGCTGCGCTGCTGTGAAAAGTCCCAGCCACTGCGCCACCACTATCCCATTCGCCGTCACCTCCAAAGGAGTCTTTCCGGGGACCTGTATAGTTTCTGATGCAATGCCGTACTCGTCAAGCGTTGCCGCGGTGAGTTCGAATTCTTGTTTTTTAGTCTTGTATTCCGCCTCGCTGGTTATAAAAAGGGCGAAAAGATTTTTCGGTTTTGTTTCTATTAAATTTAATTCGTTGTGATTAACTTCGGGAATCGTATTAGCAAAGGCGAGTGCCTTGCCGGTTTCGGTGATACTGATTTTTACGATTTGCCCGAGGTGAGAAAGCTGCTGTGTTGAATATACTAAAACGGTTTTCCCAGACATCCGCGCGGCTATCTTTTCGGCGCGTTTCGCAAACCAGTTAGAATCAATCTGCGCGGAGAGGTCGGGAATTGTTAGGCGGGGGAATACGGATTTCAGAATACTAAGTGCTGCGTAGAGCGTGAGCCCATATGCTTGCCGAGGCTGGAGCGTACTAGCTGCACTAAATGTTGCGTGCGCTAGCTGTTTCGCTCGGGCCTGTTCTAAGAGTGTTCCGCCACCAGCAACAACCGCGACGAGCCTTTTCGCTTTAAGGGCTTTTTGGAAGCCATCAAGCGTTTCGCGAGTATTGCCGGAGAAAGAAACTGCTATAAAGAGGGGATTTTTATAAGGAAGATTCGGGAGTCCCGAGTCCTTCCATGTCAAAACCGGTATATCTACAATAGCATAGTCTGCAATATTTTGCAAGACCCCACCCGGCGTTCCGGAGCCGCCCATGCCTAAAAAGACTATAGAATCAGGCTTTTTGGCCTTTACCGCCTTCCACAAAGAGGCTAGATTTCCGGTCTTTATGCGCCCCAAAGTCAACTGCTCCGGGAACGCCAAAAGGTTCTTTTTAAAGAGATTTTGATCGGGGGTGAGGGGCATAAATACTAGAGATTTACTGCAGCAGGAAACGAATTGTAAAATAGACAATCAACAGTAGGCCTAAAAATGCTAAGCCGAGATGCCATTGCTTCTTAGGGAAGGCTCGAAAATAACCAATAAAGATGAGTGCGATAAACCCGCAGGCAATAAGTAGGAGCAGAAGCGCCGAAGGCGAAAACATCACCATATTTTATTGCGGTTGAGTGCTGCTCGAATCCTTAAACACGCGGGCGGTTTTGAGGTACCACTCGTAGACATTGGCGAGGCGATCAGCCGGAGTGGCGATCATCGGACGGGCGACGCCACCGAGGTCGGTCGGCGCGGCGTACAAGTAGAGTGGGGAGTAGAGGAAGATGGCCGGCTTGTCGGTAAAGAGCTGTGTTTGAATTTTGGCGAGCGCGTCGGCGCGTGCCGGCAGGTCGAAGGTCGAGCGGGCGAGCTCGATGAGCTTGTCGACGTTTTTGTTGTTATACATCGCAAGGTTTAACCCCGGCGCATACTGCTGGCTGCTGTGCCAGAAGGAGAAGAGGTCGCTGTTGCCGCGCAGAATGTTGCCGAAGAGTAAAATCTGATACGCGCGCGGTGTGACGGCCTTGGCCTCTATCTCATCAGTATCAATCGTGATAATACTGACCTTTACGCCGATGGCCTGCCACTGTTGCTTGATAAGGTCGGCGGTCTGCGTAAGGAAGGGAAGATTCGGCGTGGTGATTTGCAAGTCGAGGCGCTGGGTCGTTTTGCCGACGGTGCGGGTTTGAACGCCGTCTGCACCGATACGCCATCCTTGTTTTGCCAGCAGCGCCTTGGCCTCCTCGGCAGAGGAGTGGTCGGTTTCGTAGGTCGAGCTAGCGTAGTCAGTCATTTGCGCTCCCAGCGGACCGGCAATCGGCGTGGCTGCATCACTGAAGACCTCGCTGATGATTGCGTTACGATCGGTGGCGAGCGTGAGCGCGGTGCGCACAGTTACGTCTTTAAGCACCGGGTTGACGGTCGGATTGAAGAAGGCGCCGTAGTACTGGGGGAGCGGGAGCTTGATGAGCGAGTGGTTGATTTTTAGTTCGTCGACGCTTTCCGGGCTGATGCCTCCGAGGCCATCGATTTGCTTTTGGTTGAAAGCAATAATCGCATCCTGGTAGGTCGAGAAGAAGGCAAAGTTAATTTTTTCGATGAGCGCGCGAGTGCCGGGGTAGTTGTTGTTTGCAGTGACGTTGTAGTGCGTGATGTAGCCGTCGTTCTTTTTTTCGAAACTAGTGAAATTGTACGGGCCGCTGGTAACCGGCTTGATGTTGTAGTCGGAGAGGCGGATGTTGCTGATGGGAATGTTTTCGAAAACGTGTGCCGGGGCGATACGCAACTCTTTAAGCGCATCGGCGAAGTAGCTGTACGGGGCTTTGAGCGTGAAACGAACCTGGAGTTCACTGACGCGTTCAACGGTCACACCCTGCCAGCTGTTGAAGAGTGAGCTACCGGCGTCCGGGTGTTGGATGGTGTGAATAGTGAAAACGACGTCGTCGCTGGTAATCGGTTTGTCGTCACTCCAAACCATGTCTGTCTTGAGCGTCAGGAGCCAGACCTTGCCGGTCGAGCTGGTGGCGTAGCGCTCCGTCAGCGTGCCCAGGTCGGCAAACAATGCCGTGACCAGGTCGCGGTCGACAGGTGAGCTTCCTATATACATCGGGTTAATGGCGGTCGGTTGTCCGACGAGGCCTTCAGTGTATTCGCCGCCGCGGGCCGGAGCGATTGTCGTATGCAGTGTCAGGAGATTCCAGGTGGTGATGATACCGCTTGCCGCCGCAATGACTGCGAAGGTGTAAAACACTCCGCGCTCCGTAGCGGTCAAAGTCTTAAAAAGGCGAATGAGGTAGCTTAGCATAGTAGTTAGTAGACAGTAGTCAGTAGTTAGGCCTTAGAAATAGGGTACCACGGGTTCGGGCCCTCCTGTCTACTGTCTACTAGCCCCTGTCTACTGTTTTACGGTGCTCGTGCCGGGGACGATGTTGATCTGCTGGCCCTTGATAGGCTCCGGCAAGGTCGTCGTCGCGGTCGCGGTCGTGCTGGTTGCCGTGACCGAAGTGTCCGGTGCTACCGGAGACGGGTGGTAAAAGAGGCTGGCGAGTGCGAGTCCGGCAAAGACAACGATTAAGACGACGGTCAGCCAGTAAAAGGCTCGCTCAAGTCCGCGGCGCTGCTGGTAAAAGCCGCCACCCCCGCCACCGCCACCCAAAAAGCCCGAGACATCACTGTCGCGCTGCTGGAGGAGGATAAGGATGATAAGAGCAACAGAAACAACGATCTGGGCGATGATAATAGCTTGCTGCATAAAGGGGATGGTGCGAGGACCTATGATTTCGGTCGGTGCACGATATGAATAAGTACGTTGACGATAGTTATAATAAGTGTGCCCGCTACGAGTGCCGGCAATCCATTGATAGTAAGGTTTTGGCTGTACAAGTCAAGGATGTACAGTAGGGCGCCGGTAATAACCAGGTTAAAAAGACCGAAGGTCAGTAGGATGAGCGGGCCAAGGAAGAAGCGGATCAGCGGCTTGATAACGACGTTTAAAACCGTGAAAACGCCGACCAGAGCGGCAAAGGCCTCCAAGTTCGAAAGGCTAAGATTGAAGCCGGCGATAAAATAGGCACTCGCGGCTATGGCGATTGCGTTACCGATAAGGCTCCAGATGAGTTGGACGAGCATATGTTTAGTTTAACACGGGGCGGGGGGAACAGGCGGAGTGGCGTCATCATCGAGATGACACCACTCCAGCGGAGAAGACGATCAGCCGTTGAACTTCGGCTCTTCGTCCTTCTCGTCCAAGCCCATGATGCGTCGCTCCCAAGATGTCGGGGGCGCCCACACGTCATAGGCTTGATCTGGCTGCGGCGGGGGTTCGACAGGGCGTTCGTGACGGTCGAGTCGCGGTCCAATCGGACGCAGCGATTTGACCGCGTCTTGCGCCTTCTTCAGCGCGCGGAAGCGCTTCGAACGTTGCCGAGTGCTGGACGGCTTCTTCTTTCCGGTCATGCGTACACCTCCTCTTTTTAGAGTAACAGCTTGCGCCCGCGTGTCAAAGGGAGGGGGCGGCCAAGGAAGAATATCTCATATATGATATATTCCTGGAGGTAGAAAGCAGATTTAGCCCTATTATCAGCAGTTATCCACTTAGAATTACCAGATTTATATCATATATGATATAATGTACGAACTATGCCAAAACAAGCAAAAACACCACTTTCACCGTTTCCCCGTAGTACAAACTCGGTGTTTGCGCTTTGCGCTAAACATTTCAGAGCCAATTAAATTTTTCCTGCAATACCTTTTTACCAACATAATTTATTTCTACTTGTCCGAGCCGAGTTTGACTCCAAGGGCAGGCACGCCACATGAAAAATACTAAAACACCTTTGTCGGCATTTCATTCAAAAATTGGCAAACTGATTGAGGCGTTCCGTGAGCGCGGTGGATTAACGCAAGCTGAGCTCGCGAAGTTGCTCGGCACCAGTCAGAGCGCTTTGGCGCGTATGGAGGACGGCGAACAAAACTTTACCGTCGAGACGCTGGAAAAAATCTCCAGTGCTCTCAAGCGCGACTTAGTCACGCTTTCAAAAGGCACGGTTGATTTCGAAATTGAGGGCGGACACGCGCTACACGGGAGCGTCGTCACAAAAACTAGCAAAAACGCGGCCGTTGGCTTGCTCTGTGCGGCGCTGCTCAATCAAAACGCCACGACGCTTAAGAATATGCCGAAGATTGAAGAGGTGAAGCGCCTCATCGAGGTGCTAAAGAGCATCGGTGTCGCAGTTGAGTGGGTGGGTAATGATCTGGTAATTAATCCGCCGAAGAAATTAGAGCTCGAAAAGATGAACATCGAAGCAGCGATTAAAACTCGCAGCATTATTATGTTTATCGGTCCGCTCATTCACCGCTTCAAAGAGTTTTCGTTGCCGCAGGTTGGGGGATGCAAACTTGGGAGTCGCACAGTGCGTCCGCACTTTTTCGCGCTCGAGAAATTAGGTGTAACTATCGAAGCAAAAAAGGATAGTTATATTGTGAAGCATAAGGGGCTGAAGCCGGCAGAGATTGTTTTATACGAATCCGGCGACACTGTCACCGAAAATGTTTTGATGGCTGCCGCGCTCATTCCGGGCACGACGACGATTAAGTTTGCCTCGGCAAATTATCAGGTGCAGGACATGTGTTTCTTTTTGGAATCACTCGGCGTCAAAATCGAGGGGATCGGCACGACGACCCTCGTTGTCCATGGAGTGAAAGAGATAAACAAAAATATTGTTTACTCTCCGAGCGAGGACCCAATTGAATCGATGTTTTTCATTGCCGCCGCTGCGGTTACGAACTCTTCGATTACCATCAAGCGCTGCCCGATAGACTTTTTGGAGCTGGAGCTTTTGAAGTTAGAAAAAATGGGTTGGAAGTTTACGCTTTCAAAGCCGTACAAGGCGGCGAACGGCCACACTAACTTGGTAGACATTAAAACAATGCCGAGTAAGCTCGTCGCGCTCGAAGAAAAGCTCGAGGCGCGCCCGTATCCGGGTTTAAACATCGACAACCTGCCATTTTTCGCGGTCATTGCCACGCAGGCTGAAGGAAGGACTCTGATTCACGACTGGGTCTACGAAAAACGCGCTATCTATTATACAGAGCTCGACAAGCTCGGCGCCAACACCGTTTTGGCGGATCCACACCGTGTATTTATCCAGGGCGCTACACCGCTTCGGGCCGCGCAGGTGGTTTGTCCGCCGGCGCTGCGTCCCGCGACGATTATTTTAATCGGTATGCTGGCCGCCAAGGGTACAAGTATTTTGCGCAACGTCTACTCAATCAATCGTGGTTACGAGGATTTGGCGAATAGATTGAATGAACTGGGGGCGAAGATAAAAGTGTTGCGGGAGGAGTAGGTCGTAGCATGCGGCATAAACAAAAAACCGGACTTAGTCCGGTTTTTTGTTTGTTTACTGATTTTCAGACAAAGTTAGCTTTATCTTTGCCTGGTCGACTGCTCGAACCGCCTCCTCCGAAATTCCCGGGTTGCGGATGAAGAAGTCATGCATTTCACTGCTTGTTCGGGCGAGGTCGGCTACTTTAACCGCGTCCTCTCGAGAAATGAGTTGCCACTTCTTTTGGATATCGGCGAGATAATTTTCCATTTCTGGCGTGCCTCGAGCAAGGCGAAATGCGCTCGTGTTTTCAATTTTATCCTCGTGCAAATCAGCAGTACCTTTCTCTTTGCCCGCTTCGTAGCCAAGCGCTCCGCCTACGCCACCTGCAACCAGGATCATCAGGCCTAAAAGTCTTTTCGTTTCTTTGAGCTTCTCCTCAGGCGACTGCTGCTCTTCAGAATGCATTCCAAGGTCCGACTGTTCAAGATTTCCCATATAATTTAATTAATAATTATTAACATCTAGTATAGCAGCTGCTATTTTTTTGTCATTTAGACTTGTTTTTGCTACTATAGCTCCACTATGTTCATTCGCCGAATAGGAATTGATTTGGGTACGGCTAACACCATCGTGTTTGTGCCGGGGAAAGGCTTCGTTGTAAACGAGCCGACTATTGTCGCACTCGGACAGCCGAACAATCAGGTGCTCGCTGTCGGTCAGGAGGCGAAGAATATGATCGGCCGCACCCCGGCGGATATCGTTGCTTATAAGCCGCTCAAAGACGGCGTCATCGCCGACTACTATATAACGAAGGCGATGCTGAAGTACTTTATCGGCAAAGCCATCGGTCAGTGGAACATCATCAAGCCCGACGTCGTTATTTCTGTGCCGGCCGGCATTACGCAAAACGAGCGCCGTGCTGTGATGAACGCAACGCGCGAAGCGGGAGCAAAAGAAGTGTACATTGTCCGTGAGCCGATTTTGGCTGCGCTCGGTGCCGACATTCCTATCAACTCGCATTCCGGAAACATGATCATCAACATCGGCGGGGGAACCAGCGAGGTGGCCGTCGTCTCACTTGGTTCAATTGTCAGCTGGGCTTCGGTGCGTATCGCGGGCAACAAGTTTGACGCCGCGATTATGGAGTACATCAAAAAGAAGTTTTCGGTGTACATCGGTGAGCAGACGGCCGAGCAGGTAAAAATTGAGGTTGGTTCGGCGCTGCCGATGAAGGACAAGCTTTCGATTAAGGTCCGTGGGCGCGACGTGGCCTCCGGGTTGCCGAAAGATATTTCGGTAAACAGTAACGAAATCGCAGAGGCGCTTAACCCGCTGCTGATTGATGTGGCCACTAACGTGCAGACGGTGTTTAACTCGACCCCGCCGGAGCTCGTCGCCGACATTATGGAGAAGGGCATTATGATTTCAGGCGGTGGCGGACAGCTGCGCAATATCGACGAGTTCTTTAAGCGTATGACCGGCGTTTCCTGCTACATCGCCGAGGAGCCGCTGTTTTGCGTTGCCAAAGGATCGGGTTTGATTCTCGATCACCTGGAGGTTTACAAGCGGACGCTGCTGAATAAGCGCTAACTCGCGTTTTCTTGTATACTGGGAGCATATGGCTAATCCAGAGGAGCTAAAGCCCGAATCTGTGGAGCCCGAAGCAAAGCGAGTCTCGGAGAAGACCTCGTTTGTCGAGGGGATTGATACTGATTATGTAAATGCATTCCCGACGATCTTAACGCATCTCGGCCTAATAAAAGAAGGGCAGCTTTTAAAATTTTTCAGCAGAGAAGATTTTATTGGAACGCTAAGCTTGCCTTTCCCGGCTTATGAAGAGTACATTAGAACCCGTCCGGGGTATCAAGTTGATCCGAAAGAAGCGGAGGAGATTATTGCCAGGGCGAAACCCGAGCGTCGTGCTGCGGTTAATGCCCAAATCCAAGTTTGCGACGAGCTCCGCAGCAACCTTTTGAGTATTTTGACCGGGAATTTTTCCTCAACGACGAAGGAACTACTCGGGGCAAAATTAGTCAAAACATTATTTCACGAAGTTCAAAACTTAAGCCTGATTCTTTATGGAAAGCCGATGATACCCCGGAAAAAAGAAAAAAATCAGGAGGCATAGCAACTCATGCCTAATCTCGGGACACTCGCAAAACAGTTCCAGCAGCTGGCAAAAAAGGATGTCTTAGCCCAGGCCTATGTTTTGCACGGACCGGTTGTGGCGGCGCAGTTTGCGTTTGCTAAAGAGCTGGCGAACTTTTTGGAGACTAAGGAGTGGCAGAAACCTACCAATATTTTATTAGACGCAAAGTTTATCGACGGCAGCTCGCAGAAGCTCGGCGTAGAAGTAGCGCGCGAGTTTTCGGATTTTTTGTATCGTCAGCCGGCGGTCAGTTCGCGCCGGACGCTGGTGATTAATAACGCAACCGATTTTACCGATCAGGCTCAGAACGCGATTTTAAAAATTGTCGAAGAGCCGCCTAGTCACGCGCTGATTATTTTGACCATGCGGGACGTCAACTCACTGCTTCCGGCACTCAAGTCTCGACTTCAGGCCGTGTACGTCGCTCCGGATAGTACGATGAAAGCTGCTTTGTCGCCGGTTGAGGAGCGTGCGCAGGAGATTTTAGAAAAGTTTTTGATGACCAGTGGCTCGGAGCGCAGCAAGTTACTCAAGTCGCTTGTTGATGAGGATAAGGAGAGCGAGAAGGGGGAGCAGATAGTGGACGCCTTTGTCCGGGCTTTAATTGTCGAGCTAGCTAAGAAGCCGGAACAGAACACGCTTGCACTCAAGGAGCTTTTGAAGCGGCAGACGGCAATGGGGGACTTTAGTACCAGCAAAAAGCTCCAGCTAGAGGCGGCATTGCAATTTTTGCGTTAATACGCAAAAATTGAAGCACGAAATCCGAAGTACGAAGCTCGAAACAAAGGATTCAAAGTTTAAATATTAGAAATTTAAAACTTCGATATTGTTTCGGATTTCGATATTCGAATTTCGAACTTATTCCAATATGGACCAAATTCTTAAAGAAATAGAAAAGTCAGTCGCCGGAGCACTTTCCTTTATGGGTGGTGAGCTTGCCGGTGTTCGTACGAGCCGTCCAACCGCCGCACTCGTTGAGGATATTAAGATTGAGTATTTTGATCAGCGGGTGCCGGTTAAGCAGCTGGGCTCGCTCTCTATCGTTCCACCCCGCGAGATGGTTATCAGCTTATGGGACCCGTCCGGGCTCGCCGTTGTTGCTAAGGCGCTGGAAGATGCAAAGCGCGGATTTGGTGTTTCAGTTCGAGGCAATGCCGTTGTTGTGACCTTGCCGCCGCTCTCGCAAGACCGCCGCGAGGAGTTGATCAAGGTTGCCAAGACGATGGCCGACCAGGCGAAGATTCGTCTGCGTGGACTTCGTGATGATGCCAACAAAAAGCTCGCCGCCTCTAAAACCGCAAAAACAATCACTGAAGATATGGAATTTCGCGGTAAGAAAAAAGTGCAGGAGGTCATTGATAAGGCCAACAAAGAGATTGACGCACAGGTTGAGAAAAAGATTAAAGAAATCAATGAATAGTAGCTCGGAGACAGGAGTCAGTAGTTAGTAAAAGCAAAATCGGGTATACTCCTAGCTACTAACTTCTATCTCCTGACTACTATGTGGACTGGTATTATTCTTTTCCTCGGACTCTCGCTTTTAGTTTTTATTCACGAGCTTGGGCACTTTATCGCCGCTAAGCAGGCGGGAATTAAGGTTGAGGAGTTCGGGTTTGGTTTCCCGCCACGGCTCAAGGGTTGGAAGCGCGGCGAGACTACTTACAGTATCAATTGGCTACCAATCGGCGGCTTTGTGCGTATTTACGGAGAAAATAAATTTAAAGCCGAAGAGATTGCTAAAGAAACGGGAGTGGCGATTGAACACAAGCGCGCATTTTTTACGCAGTCTATCTGGCGCCGCTTTGTCGTTATCGCAGCCGGTATTTCAATCAACTTTATTGCGGGCTGGCTCCTGCTCTCGCTGGTGTACGGTATAGGCGACAGGCCGCGGGTTGTCGTAACGCAGCTTCAGCCTAGCAGTCCAGCGGTGGCGATTGATATGCGCGAGGGTGACGAATTGGTTGGCTATAAAAAGGCGGAGGAGTTTGTGCAGTTTGCAAAAAATAATCACGGCAAGGAGGTGACGCTCAAGTTACTCCGCAATGGAGAGGAGCTGACAAAAACAGTAACCTTGCGCGCTAATCCAAAAGAGGGCGAGGGAGCGCTCGGCGCAGCGGTTTCAGATTATGGCTTTGAGCGGGTGCCACTTGGCCAGGCCTTCGTCAAAGGATTTGCAGACGCCGTCGGGATGGTTGCGGAAATTTTTAAGGCTTTCGTTACGCTCATTGCCCAGCTTGTTACTGGCGCGCATGTGCCGGACAACATCGTTGGCCCGGTTGGCATCTTCAGTATGGCGGGGGAGTTTAGTAAACTCGGGTTTACCTACGTTCTGCAGATTATCGCGATGATCTCGCTTAACTTAGCCGCGCTTAATGCTCTGCCGATTCCGGCCTTAGACGGCGGGAGGATTTTGTTCTTAATTATTGAAAAGATTATCGGCCGGCCAATTCATCCGAAGAAAGAATTGATCGCAAACGGTATCAGTTTTGGGCTTTTGATACTGCTGATGATTATTATCACGGGGAGGGATATCGTTAGACTTTTCTAGGCGGGAGCTGGTACTATAGATGGCATGAGACAAAGTCAGCTTTTTACTAAAACCCGCCGTGAGGCTCCTTCTGAAGAGGTCGCAAAAAATGCGCAGCTTTTAATTCGTGCCGGGTACATCAATAAAGAAATGGCAGGAGTCTATGACTACTTGCCGCTCGGATTGCGCGTAGTCGAAAAGATAAAGCAGATCGTGCGCGAAGAGATGAATGCCGTGGGTGGGCAAGAAATGATCATGACTGCGCTCCAGCGAAAGGAGCTTTGGGAAAAGACCGATCGATGGGATGACAAGAAGGTTGATATCTGGTTTAAGTCGGAGCTGAAAAGCGGCGGTGAAGTCGGTTTGGGCTGGTCGCACGAAGAACCGATTACCGAGATGATGAAGTCATATATCGCCAGTTACCGCGATCTGCCTCAGTGTGTGTATCAATTCCAGACCAAGCTGAGAAATGAATTACGCGCAAAGAGCGGAATTATGCGCGGTCGCGAGTTCGTGATGAAAGATATGTATTCATACACTACCGATGAAGCTGCGCATAAAAGCATTTATGACGCGGCGACTAAGGCTTACCATCAAGTTTTTGCTCGCGTTGGACTTGGCGACATAACCTATCTTACCTTTGCGTCTGGTGGTGCGTTCACGCAGTTTAGCCATGAATTCCAAACGCTCTCATCGGCCGGTGAGGACACGATTTACGTGCACAAGGGCAAGAAGCTCGCAGTCAACAAAGAAGTTCTCACTGATGAAGTGCTTGCGCAGCTGGACATTAAACGTGATGAGCTAGAAGAATCTAAGGCGATCGAGGTCGGCAATATTTTTAGTTTCGGGAGTACTAAGTCAGAACAACTCGGGCTCTATTTCAAGAATGAAAAAGGAGAATCAAAGCCCGTTATTTTAGGTTCATACGGCATCGGTATTACGAGGCTCATGGGTACACTTGTAGAAATTTTTGCAGACGAGAAGGGAATCGTTTGGCCGAAGAGCGTTGCTCCATTTGCGGTTCACTTGGTTTCAATCGCCGGTAAAGCAGGCGAAAAGGTTAAGGCGGCGGCGGATGAGCTCTATGCGACACTGCAGAAGCAGGGCATCGAAGTTTTGTTCGACGATCGGGATCTTTCTGCGGGTGCAAAGCTTGGTGATGCGGAACTGATCGGCATTCCGACGCGCGTGATTATCAGTGAGAAAACTTTGGCGAATGAGCAGGTTGAGGTGGCGGACCGGGCGAGCGGCAAGACCGAAATGATAGCCCTTTCGGCGGTTTTGAAGCACCTCGAATAGTTCTTTTAGTCCAGCATTGCTTTTCGTTCTCGTTTCCTGCTACCATACCGGAACGTGAATCGTATATCTTGTAACGTTGAACGTAAAACAGGAAATATGTTCCTGGCTTGCTGACGTTACACGCTCTACGCTCTACGTTATACGATTATGAAGCTCAAGAACCCATTTCGATTTTTTAGACATAATGTTGGTATCGATTTAGGTACTGCCAACACCCTTATTTACGTTTCTGGTCGCGGCATTGTCGTCAACGAGCCGACTGCAGTGGCCATTAATACTAAGACAAATAAAGTTGTCGCCGTCGGGCATGAGGCTAAGAGTATGCTCGGGCGCACACCACTGCACATGAGCGTGGTCCGTCCGCTCAATGGCGGAGTTATTTCTGACTTCGAAATGGCGCAGGAAATTTTGCGTCAGTTTTTAAAAAAGTTAGCGAAGGGTGCAACGTTTGCGTACTATCAGAACGCTGTTGTTGGTGTGCCTGCAGACCTCACCGAGGTTGAGCGCAAGTCGGTAGAGGACGCGGTTATCGGCGCCGGCGTGAGCCAGGCATATATTATAGAAAGCGCGATCGCTTCAGCGCTCGGCGCTCGTTTGCCGGTTGGTGAACCGGTGGCCAACATGATTATCGATATCGGTGGAGGGACGACCGAGATCGCCATTATTTCTATGGGCGGCGCGGTTACGATTCGCAGTGTTAAAGTGGGCGGCGATAGATTTAACGACGATATCGTTAAGTTTGTACGCGATGAGTTCCAGCTGATCATTGGTGAGCCGACTGCTGAGGCGATCAAAATTGAGCTTGGCACAGCGATTCCGGTTAACGAGAAGCTCGAGATGGCGATTTCCGGCCGCGATCTTTTGACCGGCTTGCCGAAGGAGGTGCTGCTTAAAGATATGCACGTGCGAGCCGCCATTAACAAGTCACTTCGCCAGATCGTTGACGCTGCCAAGGAGGTTATCGAGACCGCTCCACCGGAGCTTGCTGGCGACCTGCTCAAGCGGGGAGTGTATATGTGCGGCGGCGGCAGTTTGCTGCGTGGTATCGATGTGCTTATGAGTAAAGAACTCGCGACGACCGCGACTGTCGTTGATGATCCGCTCACGTGCGCAGCGCGCGGAGCCGGCATTGCCGTCGAGAACCTGGAGAAGTATGACTATATTTTAAATAGTCCGCTGAAGCCGAGAGACATCAAGCTATAATGATGGTACTAACCATATTTACGCATGCCTCGTAACCGTCTCATCGTCGCCCTCGCAATCTTTGTTGTTATTTTTTTGATTGGACAAATCTTTTTTATCCCGAAAACTGCCATGAATTCGGCTTTTTTAAGCGCGCTGCAGTCACCACGTGTATTTTTTAGCGGGTTTTATAACAAACATAAGCTGATTACACAGCTCCAGGATTTAACGGTTGAGAATCAGTCTTTGCGAGGACAGTTAGCACAGGCGCAGGCAGTCCCTCGGATTATTACGAGCGGCAAAGACAACTTTATCCGGGCCGTTGTGTATTCAGTTTATCCGCTCACAAGCTCAAAAACTTTGACTATTGGCGCCGGCATCAAAGAAGGGGTCGCCGCCGGAATGCCGGTTGTGATAGAGCCGGGACTCTTTATTGGTGAAGTCGCTCAGGTTTTTGACCACCAGAGTCTCGTGCGTACAATTTTTGATGCGACGCAGACAGCAACAAGCACGCCGTGGCAGCTTGCAGTCAAAATCGGAAAGAATGCGACTGACGCCTTGCTTGTGGCTGACTTGGAGCCTCGTTTAACGATTATTTCCCGCAAGAAGCAAATTGCTCCCGGCGACGACATTATCCTTGCGGGGAAGCAGTATCCTTACGGGTTGTCAGTCGGAGCAATCGGCGATTTAGTGGATAATCCGAGTAATGTTTTTTTGGAAGCAAAGCTGGCGGTACCGTACAGTTTTTCTGATTTAAATGAAGTCTTTGTGATGCTGCCACGGCAGTAAACGTATGACTACCTCAAGCCGTTTTACGTGGACCGCGCTCGTCAGTCTTGTGCTGGCCGCGGTTTTAGTCCGCGTGCCAATTCTTACAGTAGGCTTTATCCAGCCCAATCTAATCCTCGCAGTTTTAATCGCTGCGGCATTTTTCACGAATAATGTCGCCTTTTATGCCTTGTTGCTCGCACTTGCTACGATTCTTGGCCGCGCGACTTCGCAGTTATTTGACCCGTTCATTGTCGGCATTGTCGTCGCGGCAGTGCTTTGTTTTTTAATCAAAAGACACATCGTTTGGCCAAATCGCATCGGCGTTTTGATTTTGGCAGCCCTTGGTACACTCGTTACGTATCTTATTGCTGCGCCGGGGTTTATCGGCGGGCACGTCTGGGCCTTTCTTTTTGAGGTAGCCGCTAACGTTGTTGCGAGCATCATTTTATTCGAAGTTTTTACGTTCACTGTCGGCAGGCGTAATGAGTAAGATAATGATTTTTTAATTGTACTACTTTGATATGGCACGCAGAAAAGATCTTTACTTTGAGGAATTTACTCCTGAAACCTCGACAAGTAGCGAAGTTGATTACATGGAGGTTCCGCTCTCCTCCAATATGTTTATGGCGGCGAGTATTTCAGTTGTTGTCGTCCTCGTTGCGCTTTTCGGTCGATTAGCGTATCTGAATTTAGGGCAGCACAGTTTTTACGCTGCTCGGGCAACGAGCAATGTAAACATGGATAAACCGGTGCCTGCGCAGAGGGGCACGATTATGGATCGGTATGGCGAGGTGCTTGCAAAAAACACTGAAACATTCAGCGTCTTTGTCGACGCGGCAACGCTGCTCAAAGACAGGCAACAACTTGATGCGACGTTAGCGCAGCTTTCGGCGGCACTTGATACACCGGTCGAAGAACTTGAGGCGGCGCTCGCTGCGGGAGATTATGAGCACAGCGTCGAGGTGCCTATCATACGCAACATCAGCCCTGAGGTCGCGATTGCAGTACGTGGTTTAAATCTTGCTTCAGTTTCTGTCGAAAACGATTTGCGTCGTGAGTATATTGACGGCCCAATTTTTTCCTCGGTGCTTGGCTATACCGGCACGCAAGACAATAAGCCGGTTGTTATCGGCAAGGCCGGTCTTGAGCGCGCCTATGATGACCTTCTGCGAGGCGTAGATGGTGTTTTTGTTAGTAGCCGTGACGCGAAAGGTCATGTTCTTGATGAACGTCTAAGTCGAGACGCTACCTCCGGCAAATCAATTACAATGACGATTGATGCGGGGTTGCAAAGATTCTTTTATCAACGCCTGCAGCAGGGCCTGCGTTCGCTTGGCGTTTTTTCCGGTGTCGGTATGGCAATGGACCCGAAGACGGGCGAGGTGCTTGCGCTCGTGAGCCTGCCGAGCTACGACAATAACGTTTTCGTGACGCCTGGGCAGAGCGCCGAGCGATCGAAATTATTGACCGATAAAGTCCGCAAGCCGCTTTTCAACAGGGCGGTTTCAGGCGCGTATAACCCCGGTTCAACAATTAAGCCGATCGTTGCGCTGGCGGCACTTCATGAAAAGGTTATAACCCCGACACAGACAATTTATTCTGCGGGGTACATCGACGTGCCAAACCCGTACGTGCCGGACAAGCCAAGCCGCTTTGTTGAATTTAATATGCACCAGTACGGCTATGTTGATGTGCGTAGTGCACTTGCAAAGTCCAGCAACATTTATTTTTATACTGTCGGTGGCGGATTCGGTACTATCGTCGGGCTGGGTCTTGATCGCCTACATCATTATTGGGAGAAGTTTGGCTTGGGTCAAAAGACGGGGATTGGGCTGGATCCGGAGACGAGCGGAAATTTGCCGACTGCGGCAGAGAAAGAAGCTCGCACGCATCAGCCGTGGCGCCTGGGTGACACTTTCAACGTTGCGATTGGGCAAGGAGACCTGCTCGTTTCACCTATTCAGCTTATCAATTTTTATGCCTCACTAGCCAACAATGGTGTGATGTATAAACCGACGCTGGTTCACTCCCTCAGTGGCGGCGCTCCGGAAAAGCCGCAGGTAGTTCTGGATTACAGTGATTGGAAGGAGGAGTTACGCGAGGTGCAGGCGGGACTGCGTGACGGCGTGGCTAAAACATACGGTACCTCCTATACTCTGGATGACTTGCCATTCCATGCGGCGGCAAAAACAGGAAGTGCGCAGATAAAAAATAACACCGAGACCAACGCTTTCTTCGTCGGGTATGCACCATACGAAGATCCGCGCATTGTCGTCTCAATTCTTGTTGAAAACGCGCAAACCGGTACACTTAACGCCGTACCTATCGCTAAAGATGTTTTGAACTGGTACTACGAAAACCGGCTCAATAAGCAGGATACGGAATAAGATGTGTTCGGCTTCAAAGTAGGGTACTATATCATATATGATATATTCCCAGGCGGTCGTTTTAACCTTGCTTACTTCAGTCGTGCCCATCGCCGAACGCGGAGCGATTCCGCTCGGTATTACACTCGGGCTTTCGCCGCTTCTTTCCTATGTGCTAGTTACCGTTGGCAATGCGATTGTTATTGCTACCTTACTGCTTTTTCTCAAGCATTTTTCTGTATGGCTGATGCAGCATTCTGCGTATGCTAAGAAATTCCTAGAGAAGGTTTTTCACCATACTCGCGCCCATCAAGGTAAAAAATTCGAGCATTTTGGTTTTTGGACACTGGTTATTTTTGTGGCTATTCCTTCGCCGATTAATGGGGTTTGGACAGCCACGGTCTTGGGGTATCTTATCGGTATGCCGATACAAAAAGCCTTTTTTGCTATACTTACAGGAGGGGCTATCGCGAATGCCTTAGTTCTCGGCGGTACATTAGGCGTAATCCATTTTATTCGAGGATAATGAAAATTCTAGTCGCAAATTGGAAAGAGAATCCGGAGACTGTCGAACAGGCTATCACGCTTGCCAAAGCAAGCGATGCTAAAAGTGTCGTCATTTGTCCGCCGCATTTGTTCGTCGGGGCTGTCGGTAGAATTCTCAAGAACGCCTCTCTTGGCGGGCAGGACGGGTTTTATGAGCCGACCGGACCATTTACTGGGGAGGTCTCAATGGCGCAGCTCAAAGCTTCCGGAGCGACATATGTGATAGTAGGGCATTCGCAGCGAAGGGCGCTGGGAGAGACCGACGTGATTATTGCTAAAAAATTGGCGGCTGCCCTTGAGGTCAGACTTATCCCTGTGCTTTGTATCGGAGAGACGCGGGAGGAGCGTGACGCCGGCCGAACGAAAGAGGTGATTGATCGCCAGTTACGGGCGGCGTTTTCGGTCATTCCGGCAGATATGCAGGCTCCGGGGGGCGAGGTATATATTACGTATGAACCGGTCTGGGCAATTAGTACTAATCAAGCGCCGGGATTAAAGCCTGTCAGCGATACGCCTGCCGAAGCACAAACAGTTATCCGCTATCTTGAAGGAATTGTCCGCGGGTTGCCGGTTACGGCAAGGTTTTTGTACGGCGGTTCGGTGACGGAGGACAATCTTGCCGCTTTTCTCGTTTGTCCGGAGTTCGCCGGAGCGCTTGTTGGGGGAGCAAGTCTGCGAGTCGGCGAGTTCAAGAAGATGATTGCGATCGCCGAGGGTTTGTAAGTTTTTTAGTATAGCTTCGTCTGCTATACTATCACTAATAATTAATATAAAATGTATGACACACGATTATTCATCTAAGACAATTTTTTGGTATCTTATTAACGCCGCTATCGTTGTTGCCGTGGTGCTCGGTCTGATGGGTATCGGTACGATGGTCCGCTACAGCAACGCAATCGCGCCGAGCCGCACTATTCAGGTAAACGGAGAAGGCAAGCTTGATATTACTCCGGACGTTGCCACGATTACCGCTTCGGTGGTAACGCGTGGGACCGATTCGGTAAAAGTGCAGGCCGAAAATACCCAGAAGATGAATTCTATCGTTGCCTTTGTGAAGAGCCAGGACATTCCGGCTGCTGACATTAAGACGACCGGCTACAATTTGTATCCGACCAACCGTTGGGACCCGAAGACGGGCGAGCAAATCCCGACCGGCTTTGAAGCCAGTCAAACAATCACCGTAAAGATTCGAGGCGTAGACCAGGCTAAAGAAAAAGCGGGTCGCGTGGCCAGCGGTTTAGTCCCGGCAGGTGCAAACCAGGTTGGTGGTATCCAGTACGATATTGAAAACCCTGAGGCGCAGCGCGCCCTTGCCCGCCAAATGGCGTTTGATAATGCCTTTTCGAAGGCTCGCAGTATGGCTGCGCAAAACCACGTTCGCATTGCTCGCGTGATTACTTTCTCGGAATCAACAAGCAACCCGGGCGGTCCAATTTACTATGCAAAGGCAATGAGCGCGACGATGGATGCAGCCGCGCCGACTCCGTCGAGCATTGAGCCGGGGACGCAAGAGATTCAGGTCAATGTCGCAGTGACCTACGAAATTCGTTAAGAGATCTCCTAAAACAAGGCGCCGTGAGGGCGCCTTGTTTTGTTGTCAGGCCTGCTCAAAGCCGAGTATACTAAGGGGATGAAGTTCTTCATTGCTGCTTTTTTCGCCGTTATCGCTGTTTTTATTTGCGTACAAGGGTACCATTTATTTGTGCAGCATGATGAATACCGGCAGCGGACGGCAGAATTGCAGAAGCAGGCAGCGGATGTAGCCAAAGAAAATGAGGCGCTTGCTAAAGATATTCAGTTTTATCAAAACCCTGTTAACGCGACAAAAGAGCTGCAGTCAAAGATAAACTACCGTAAGCCGGACGAGCAGATGATCATCCTGGTGCCGCCGACTGATAACGCGACTCATTAAGGAATTTGCTTTAGCAGCCGCAGAGACTGTATTATAAGCACATTCTATCGCGGGATTAGTATCATGGGTTTTGGCCAGCAGGACAAAACGGGAAACTTCAGCTAAAATACTCGATAGAAAGTTGCCCTGGGACGTACGTGAACCCGCCAAAGGCGGGCAAGCTTCCCAAGCCGGGCAGTAGAGATGCGGGCGTAGTATAATGGCAGTACGCGACCTTCCCAAGGTTGAGGCGTGAGTTCGATTCTCATCGTCCGCTCAAAATAATCCGCATCACACTGCCCGGTTCAGTTAAGGCACGGGTTCGATTCCCGTATCCCGCTCATGTTACTATAAGGAAACTTCAAGATGCGAATTCTTATCAACCTTCGACATCCGGTCCTTGTCTTCCTACTTGTCCTACTTGTTGGTGCCCTGGTGGGCATTGGCGTTTTTCAGTTCCATTACGCGCATCGTTTTTTGCCGGGGACAGTTTTGGGCGGCGAGAACATAGGCGGGCTGACATATGAGGAGGTCGTCGCTCGTGCCAGCCAAGTCGCCGACTCGCTTGCAAAAGACGGGATGCAGGTACTTTTTAAGAGCGGAGGTGGCGATAAGGTAATTATCATACCGTCACAATCGACCGGACTTACCCCGGATGTCGTCGTCGAATATTTTAGTATCGGCAACTATCGCAAGGCGATAGACGCAGCTTTTGCTTTTGGACACACAGGCTCCATCTTTGTCCGTCTCAAAGAGCAGGCTAGGGGCTTAACAAAGCACTATGTCGGAGAATACGGAGTTTCATTTTTTGATGATTCGATCCATGCACTGCTTGTGAAGGAATCTCACGAACTATTACGCCAGCCTTCAGATGCTCATTTTGTAGTTAGCGGGTTAATCATGAATATTGCGACAGAGCAGGCGGGCGAAGCCATCGACGTTGAAGCTGCAACTACGGCTGTACAAAAAGCACTTCGGCAGCTGCAGACAAACAGATTGCAGGCAGCAGTAACCTCGGTCCCGGCTAAGGTGACAAAGGAGAAGTTGGAGACGATTCGTGATTTTGCGACTGCGCTTGCAAACGGCGGCCTCTTTAAGCTTTTGTATCGAGGCAAGATTGTTTATTTAGGAGGCCAACGGCTTGGCTCATGGTTGACAGTTGACCCGGGCCAGCCCGGAGTCGTCATCAAGGTTTTGCAGGAGCCGCTTAAGAAGTTCGTCGAACAATATATTGACGGAGATTTGCCTGACGCGCCGATCAACAGTCGCTTTGCAATGCAAAATGGTAAGCTCGTCGAGATCGCTCCCGGTGTGGCGGGAACCATTGTTGATGTCGCCTCGCTCGCTTCACAACTTGAAGCCATTTTGAACTCACGGTACGTTGCAACCGTGTTTAATGCCGCGAACAGATATGTCACGCTCGCAGCGACAACAGAGATCCCTATCTCATTCAGACAGGAGTACCCGCTTATTACCTCGTCAACGATTGCACAGTATAAAATTACGGATTTAATCGGAAGCGCCAAGACCAGTTTTAAAGGCAGCAGTAACGATCGAATTCAAAACATTAAGCTGGGATTGGAGCGTTCAAGCGGCGTACTTATTCCGCCGGGCGGCGAGTTCTCGCTCGTGACTTCAATCGGGGAGGTTTCGGAGGAAACCGGCTTTACTAAAGAGTATGTCATCAAGGGTGACCGCAGTATCAAGGAGGCCGGCGGGGGCCTTTGCCAGCTCGCCACGACAGTTTTCCGCGGCGTGCTTGACGCTGGCTTGCCCATCACCGAACGTCAGAATCACAGCTATGTTGTCGGATATTATGGGCCGGGATTAGACGCAACAATTTATGGCCCGCATCCCGATTTAAAATTCGTGAATGACACCGGTAACTACGTGCTCTTCCAGATGCGCACTGAAGGAACGAATTTGATTGCCGAGCTTTATGGAACCTCGGATAAGCGACAGGCGACTACTACAGAGCCGGTCCTTTCGGATTATATTGATCCGCCACCGACTCGTTACATTCCGGACCTTGAAGCAAAATGGGGGAGCGTTGAGTGTCACGATCAGCCGCGTAAAGGCCTGACTGCCGTTGCGACAACGACGGTTGCGTATGCTGACGGGCACGTTCGGACGAAGGTATTTAACAGTGTCTATACGCCTTGGCCAAAGGTTTGCTTGGTAGGCATTAAATTGGGGAAGTAGAAAAGAAGCATAAGTGCGTCCATCTTTTTTATTGGAGATGGTCGTATTTCGTGTTATTATAAAAAGTATGGCGAACAATAAAAAACTGCGGACGCCTTGTATGTTTTGCGGTAAAGAGCCCGATCGGGCTAGTTACAAATATTGTAGCAATGCATGCCAGCATGAATACGAATATTCGACTTATATTCGCCGGTGGAAACAAGGCAAAGAGAGCGGACTTCAGGGTCTCGGCATCGTTTCAGGATACGTAAAGCGTTATTTAAGAAGAAAATTCAACGACAAATGTTGTTTGTGCGGTTGGGATGCAATCCACCCCAAGCTCGGCTACTCGCCATTAGTCGCTGATCATGTCGATGGAGATTGGCGCAATAACGTCGAAAGCAACCTTCGTCTTATCTGTCCGAATTGCGATTCACTTACTTCTACATACGCCGGGCTTAACCGTGGGAAGGGTAGGGGCAATAGGGCCTTGAGTAAAAGAGCGAAAGAAGGTAGATTATTGGTTACGGGTAAATAGCCGATATAGTTCAGTGGTAGAACGCTACTTTCGTAAAGTAGAGACGTGAGTTCGATTCTCACCTTCGGCTCCATGGATATCAACCCAGTACTTCCCAAATTAACCGGCCCTTACGATAAAGGGAATGTGCATGTTATTGCCTATGCCGGCACGGGTGGTGATGACGCCAAAGACTGGGCACAGATGCTGCTGACGATGTATGCGCGGTTTAGCGGCGGGCAGGGATGGGGCGTGAGCCAGATCGATGACAATGCCATCGAGATTAAAGGAGAGTACGCTTACGGACTTTTGAAAAAAGAGGCCGGAGTTCACAGGCTTGTGCGCATCTCGCCGTTTGATGCAAAGAAGTTGCGCCACACCTCGTTTGCGCTTATCGAAGTTGTGCCAATCTTGCCGGAGCTCGCGCGCAAATTAAATATTCCGCCGGAGGACTTACGGGTTGAGACGGCACGCGCCGGTGGGCCGGGCGGACAGAATGTGAACAAGCGAGAGACTGCGGTTCGAATAGTGCATCTGCCGACCGGAATTGCCGTAACCTGTCGTGAGGAGCGCGGACAACTACAGAACAAGGAGAAGGCAATGGTCATGCTTAAGAGTAAGCTGCTGCATTTGCAAGACACCTACCAAAAGGCGACGCTCGCTGATTTGCGTACCCATGCCAAGCCGGACTTTGGCAGTCAGATCCGTTCGTATGTTTTGCATCCGTACAAAATGGTCAAAGATCACCGGACGGGGATTGAAACAGCACGGGCTGAAGAAGTTCTGAAGGGGAGTCTTGATAAGTTTATCGAGGCCGAGCTGTAGTGCGTCGTGGTACACTGGGACTAATGCCCCGGTTTTTCAAAAATCGAGTTTTTTTATTGATTGTCGTTTGTAGCTTAGCGCTCGAGCTTGTTTTTGGTTTTTTTGTGTATCACTTCGCTGTTCAGTCCGAGCAGGAGTCTCTGGTGATCCGCGCGCAAAGCGTTGCGGCGGTTTTTGATAGTCGAGAAATAGAGCAGCTGAGAGGTGACGAGAGCGATTTGCAAAATCCCGCGTACGCGTCAATCAAACAGAAACTGATTCGCATCGGCCACGTTGATACGGATGTCACTTCTGTGTATGTGACAGGATATCGGAATGGCGAAATATTTTTCTACGCCGATTCTGTTGATAATCACGAAGTCGGTGAAGCGACGCCGGGGCTTAGTTATCCTGAAGCGACGCCACTTTTTAAGAGCGTTTTTACAGAGGGTCGCTCAATCTTAGAGGGCCCACTCGCTGACAGGTGGGGGACCTGGGTTTCCGGCATCGCACCGATTGTTGACGGTCAAACGAATCGCGTTGTTGCTTCCATTGGTCTAGATATTGACGCAAGCGTTTATCGATTGGGTGTCGCCACTAAGACACTCATTCCGATCCTTCTCCTTGGCGTCATTCTTTTGCTGGTCCTCATCTTTTACGGGCAGTATGAGAAAAAGAAAGAAACGCTAGCGCTCAAGGCAAAATTTATTTCCATTGCTTCACACGAGTTACGCTCTCCGGTCGCAGGCATTGTTTGGGCGTGTCAAAGTTTATTGAAGCGCGGAGCCACTCAGCTTGATCCGTCGGTCGCAAAAACAGTCAGCTTAATCGAGCAGACAGGCCACCGGGTTATCAGCTCCGTGGGCGACATTATGAATCTTTCGGCGCTCGAGAATGTAGACCCCGGTAAAATTGCATACGAACAGGTTAATATGACAGTTTTACTAGCCGATATTATCGAAAGCTTGGCGCTTGTTACAGCTGAACATCGCATAAAAATTCGCTTTGATGCCAGGTGGCCGGGTAAGCTGGAGCTGGAGTGTGATAGAGAGAAATGTAAGCGTATTTTCTCAAACGTTATCACGAATGCTCTCAAGTATTCACGGCCGGATTCGCAAATAGTACTTGGACACGAATCAAAAGGAGGTATGAGGATTATTTCCGTCAAAGATAACGGCATTGGCATCCCGCTCGCCGAGCAGGCTAACATTTTCAGGGGGGATTTCCGCGCCAGCAACGCGCTTGCCGCGCATGTCGCCGGCAGCGGTTTCGGGCTTCATTTCGTCAAAGAGCTCGTGGAAGCCCAAGGTGGGAAGATTTGGTTTGAGTCGGAGATTAATGTTGGTACGACCTTCTTCGTCGCTTTGCGGGGATAGCCTCATTTTTGTCGGGAGAGTATACTTACTCCATGGATACTCAAAAACGAATTCTTGTCGTCGAAGATGATGAGCTGATGCGGGATTCAGTAATAGGCGCGCTTAAGACGGCTGGCTTTGTGATCCTGGAAGCGGATAACGGCAAAGATGGACTTGCGACAGCACTTGCGCAGCATCCGGATGTTATCGTGCTCGATATCGCAATGCCGCAACTGGATGGAATCAGCGTGATGCGCAGCCTGCGGCAGGATGAGTGGGGTAAGACGGCGAATATTATTTTATTGACCAGTTTGGGCGTTTCGGATCTCATCATGCATGAGGTTGCCACTAACGAGCCTGCTTTCACGCTTACAAAAGACCAAATAACGGTTGATGAGGTCGTGGCTAAGGTCAAGCAGACGCTGGGAATGAACCAGTAGTGCTATACTTACTACATCGGGCGTTTTTGCGTTTAACGGCAGGCAACTATGATTCAATTCATCAACGTATCTAAAATTTACGAAAATAGGGCCGTCGGCCTAGAAGACGTAAGCTTTACCATAAAGCCGGGTGAGTTTGTCTCGCTCGTGGGGCGTTCGGGCGCCGGCAAGAGTACGCTCATCAAGCTTTTGATTGGGGAGGAGATGCCCAGCAAGGGGCGTATTTTATTTGGCGCCTATGAGGTCAATAAGCTGCGGAGCAACGATATGAGTCAGCTTCGTCGCCAGATAGGTATCGTATTCCAAGATTTCCGCTTATTGTCGAACAAAACAGCTTTTGAAAATGTCGCCTTTGCGCTTGAAGCCGGCGGCAGACCGCAGTCGGAGATTGAGGAGTTTGTACCACAGGTCCTTGAGATGGTCGGGCTTGCCAGTAAGAAGAATCATTTCCCGCATCAACTTTCGGGCGGTGAGAAGCAGCGCGTAGCCATCGCTCGCGCTATGATTCACCACCCGGCGGTTATCATCGCAGATGAGCCGACAGGGAACTTAGACGACATTAACAGCGAGGAGATCATTAAGCTTCTGCTTCGTATCAACGAGTTGGGTACCACCGTTTTGCTCGCGACGCACAATAAGGAGATTGTGAATAAGCTCAAGCGCCGAGTCATTTCGATGGTGGACGGCCATATTGTTCGCGACGAGCCAAACGGTAAGTATATAATCATGTAAACTGTAGTATACGAGCATGGCAACTACTTTTTTGCGAATTCTAAAATACGGATTACAAAGCTTTTGGCGTAATGGCTGGCTTTCCGCCGCCACAGTGCTGGTTATGGTGCTTGCCTTAATGACGCTGCAGGGGCTGATGCTTTTTGACACGACTATGACAACGGCGGTTTCTTCAATCCAAGACAAAATAGATATCGCCGTTTATTTTAAAATTGGGGCAGCGGAAGACGAGATGCTGGCTCTTAAGAAGTCTGTGGAGCGGTTGCCACAGGTAAAGCAGGTGACATATGTTTCTAGCGATGAAGCTCTCGACCAGTTTAAGGCAAAGCACGTAGGCGATGACGTTATAAATCAGGCGCTCGTAGAGGTCTCCGGCAACCCATTGCCGGCATCAATCAACATCAAGGCTAATGATCCGAATGATTACGGAGCGATTTCCGCATACCTCGAGAAGAGCGCGCCGGCGGGACTCGTGAAAGATGTCACGTATACGCAAAACAAGGACGCTATAGACAAGCTTAATAAGTTCATCGATACGCTTAACCGGATGGGTTTCGCCACGACCATCTTCCTCGCTTTTGCGGCGAGCTTAGTTGCGTTTAGCACGATTCGTCTGGCGATTTACTCGAATCGCGATGAGATAGGCATTATGAGGCTCGTCGGAGCTTCAAACACGTTTATCAAAGGCCCATACCTGGTTACCGGCTTTATGTACGGATTTTTTGGTGTCATAACCGCGCTTATTTTTACTGCACCGCTGATTAATATCATTGATCCGTATGTCAGCCATCTAATCCCGGATGTTCATCTGCAAGCGTACTTCTACGCCAATATCTTTGCACTTTTCATTTATATGCTGCTCTTCGGTGCTGCGCTTGGCGTGATAAGCAGCTGGATAGCCACTCGTCGTTACTTGAAGGTTTAAACTAGAGAGCGTCAGGGTCGTAGCCCTCTTCTTCGGGGAGAGTGCTTTTTTCTTTTTTGAATTTCCAAACTACCAGCGCGATGATTCCTGCGACGCCGGCGAAGATTCCGAAGAAAATGAGATACGGCGTCACGCCGGTATCGCGCGTTACGGAGGTTGTGAGTGGTGCTGCAACTTTTTCGAATGTGCCGTCATCTTTGGCGGCGTAAACGACAATAGTGTGCTGTCCGGTTAAAAGACCGGCGACATCTTTTGAGTTTGTACCCGCCGGTACTTTAATTGACCGCTCAAGATTGTGGTCTGCGTCGAAAATGTCGATGCGATACGAACTTGCTCCACCGCCGCCAAATGAAGGCCAACTAACTTTTGTTGTGTCTGATTTGTTGCCCGGATCAGCAGTGATGCCGCCGGCTCCGCCAGCCGAAGAGCCCGAGGATGTTCCGGAATTACCGCTTGAACTTGTAGAACTTGTTGCGTTTGTTGTCGTGGATGTTGCCGTGCCGGTTGACGAGGTTGGGTTTGCGCCGCTGGTCGAACTCGTTGACGTGCCGGTACTACTGGTACCACTCGGAGGAGGAGTTGAGCCCGGCGTTGTCGTTGTGGTAGTGCTCGTGGTTGTACTCGTCGTGCCGGTTGTGCTTGTTGTGCTGGTGGTACTGCTCGTTGTTGTAGTCGGGGGTGTTGTGGGTGGGGCGGTCGGCGGTGGCGTCACTGTTCCGGCTGCTGTTTTAAAGGCAATCGTGTAGGTTGTTAAAACGAGTTGATTGCCGGGACTCGAAAACATATCAGCAAAATAGCTGATTGAAGGCTGCAGCCCGCTTACGGTGACCAGATGTTCGAGCTCGAGAGTTTCGTCTGCGCTGCTGGCGACAACGTATGCAGGGTTGAGTTGCGTGCGGATGCCGACACGGGCATCGGTAGCAATGTTCGTAGTCCAGGCGAGCGTTACCGTGGTTGCAGTACTTGTAGCGATGCGAGCGTTTGTGATGATGATACTGTTTTCTTGCTGCTGAACCGTGCTCGTGGAGTTTGAAACCGCCTGGATGGTGCTGCTGGGGTCGCTGTTGTAGCTCGAGCCGGTGCTTATCGGAGCGTAGAGTGCAAATTTAAAAGTGAATGATTGTAAGTCCTGGCCAATTTTCGTTGTGCCGTTTACGTATTCATTCGTAAAGGCGCGGTTGTGTTCGAGGATTAAAATTCGGTCGGCGGTGTAGAGGCCAAGGCCCGTAAGAGACGAAGAAATTTGCAGGTAATAGGTCTGTGTTCGGATAATTGGAATTCCCGTCTGTAAATCAAAGTGCACTTTGTGGCCTCCGTCTATAGACGAGAGGTGGGTGACCGAGGCCGTAACGCTGCCGAGCTGTGAAAGTGCGGAGTCAAAGAGAGTGAGCGTAACCGGTCCGCTCGATCCTGTGTTATCCACCCAAAGATCAATCCCGGTAAGGCTTGCATCGGCCGGCGCCTGGAAGACCTCGTAAACCGGGCCGGTAGCGCCCGCAAAAGCAAAACGCTGCGATTCCCACGGGTCCGGCGCGAATTCAAAAATAACGCTGTCGGCGCGGGCGGACGGGATACTAGTCAGTAGACAATAGCTGGTAGGCAGCAGGAATAAAATAAGAAGGCTAACGCGCTTCATCTATTAATGATACCACTGGCTAATGCGGTTGGCGGTGATATTCGCCAAGGTGCGCGTGATCGTTGAGAGTGAGAATATTCCAACGTTCTTTTGAGTGTTCGAGTGCGGTGATGCCGGTGTTGTGCAATGAGACGGAGTAAAAAATGTCTCGGAAGAGTTTCGCGGAAACGTCTTTGCCGTGGATAACAACCGCAAGCAAGACTTTCAGGGTATGCGCGTGACTTACAATGAGAATTCCCTTACTGCTCGTTGCCATGCCCTCCATTTTCGAGAGAAATGTAACGCAGCGTGCGCGAACATCAATGAACCTCTCTTCGTCACTGTAGCGCCACTCAGGATCGCTAAGCTCTTTTTCTTTGAGTAAGGCGATGATGTCTTTGATTGAAGAGTCATCCGAAGATCTGCCTTCGATTTCTTTTGGCCATCTTTTTTCGACTAAGAGAGGGTCACTCGTGATAGAAATCTTTTTGACAGCGGCGACTTTTTCGGCGGTTTCGTGCGCGCGGGAGTAGGGGCTTGAGATGATTTGGTCAATAACAATTGATTCAAATCTTTTCGCTAAAAATTCCGCCTCCTGCAGGCCTTTATCGGAGATTTTATCGGTGTCATTTTGGTAGATATGAGCGAGATTGCCCTCGGTTTGTCCGTGTCGGACTAGATAAAGTTTCATATTACTTTGCTGCGCGGAGTGCGTTAATGGTTACCCCGACGTCAATTAATTCCTGGATTGTAGCAGCAAGTACCGGAGTTATAAAGCCCGCAGCGGCAAAGCCCATGCCGATGACGGAGAGCCCGATACCGATCACGATGCTTTGGAGGGCGATCTGGGTGGCTCGGCGGGAGAGGGCGAGAGCCTCGGCGACCAGCAGCACGTCGTGTCCCAAGATGGCCACCGAGGCTGCCTCAATCGAAGCGGAGTTCTCGGTGCCGCTAAAAACGATCCCAGCATCAGCTAGAGCGAGCGCCGGCGCGTCGTTTAAGCCATCACCAACCATCACGACGCGTTCACCGGCCGCGCGAGCGGCTTTGACGATGGTGTATTTGGTTTCCGGTGTGGCGCGAGCGTAAATTTGCAGACCGACTTCGCCAAAGAGACGGCGCGCGTTTTCTTCTGAATCACCGGTAATGATTGCAACTTTGTATTTAAGTAGCAGATTCTTTAAAAACTCTTTGGCATTGGCCTTGAGCTCGTCGTCGAAGACGAAGCGGGCGATGCGCACTTCGTTTTTGAGCATATCGAGGGCGATACCACCTTCTTCAGTTTCAGAACTTTTTAGGATTGTGTACGAAGCGCCATCAACTGTGCCGCTGATACCTTTGCCTATCGTCTCTGTAACCTTTGTCGCCATCAGCTCCGGCAGACTGCGGCGGGAGCGTTCGGCGGTGATTGCACGGGCTATTGGGTGGAGCGAGTGCAACTCGATTGCGGCGGCGATGACAAGTACGTGGCTCTCGTCGATATTTTTATTGTAGAGCTTTACGCTCTTTAAGGTTGGCTCTCCGAGCGTGAGGGTTCCGGTTTTGTCTAAGTAAATCGTAGTCGCGCCACTAAGCACCTCGAGTACTGAAGGTTTCTTGATGATAATCGTTTTGCGCGCCGCCTTACTCATTCCGCCTAAAAAGGCGATTGGTGCGGCGATAAGGAGAGGGCAGGGGGTGGCGATAGCCAGGACGGCGATCGTGCGTGCCAGGTCCTGCGTGAAAAGGTAGGTAGCTCCGGCAATCACGAGCGAGACGGCGGTAAATGGCCAGTTAAACTTTTGGGCCATACGCACCATATTGGCCGGGTGCTTTTTGCTTTCTTCGACGAGCTTGATGATTTTTTGATAACTCGAAGTGTCAAAGGTCCCCGAGGTTTCTAATTCAAACGCCGGTCCGGTGTTTACGATTCCGCTTTTAATGAAGTCTCCGACGGCGAGTTCAACCGGTAGGCTTTCACCGGTCAGGTTGGCTTCGTTGACCGTCGCGTGCTGTGAACGCAAAAAGCCGTCGAGCGGTACGAGCTCATTGGTCTTGATGAAGATAATTGATTTTTCAGTGACGCTCTGAATCGGCGTTTCTTTGTAGCCTTGGCCGTCTTTGACAAGACAGTTTTTCGGCAACCGCTCTAGTAGCGCTTTGAGTGAAGCCTCGGCGCGGGTGGCGCCAAACTCTTCCAGCGCGCCGGAAAGCGTGATCATTAAGGCGACGATCGCTCCGGCCAGGTAGTAGTCCGCTCCAAGCAGGGCAGTGCCCATTGCGAGCATAGCAATGTAGTCGAGTGACCAGCGTCCCTCCCGGATTTTTTCGATTGACTCAGCTATCAGCTTCAGGAGTCCGATGGCGATAGAGACGACATAGAGGCCCGGGCGACCCAAAAAGACCCCGGTCAGGGTAATGATCAGGATAATAGTCGGCACGGCGAAGAGGAGGTTCTTTTGAACGGCGACAAAGAGTTTCTGCATAAGAATACCTCTAGTATACGATTTTTTCGGTATTTAAGCGAAGTCGCGGGATCGGCTTATTCTTATTAACACTTATCAACATCTTATAAATATTAATTAGTAGTATAATTATAATAATTAGTATAAAAATTAATATAATTAATTACATGGAAAAGGTAACAGCGCTTAGGACGTTTTTGGAAATTCCGTATGATGAATTAGAGGAGCTGAATTTGAAGGCGCGGGAAAAGGCAGAGAGTATGAAACCCGAGGCGCTTGAAGCGGAGTATCGCGAGTATTTGAAGAAGGAGAAGCGGATCAAGGCGCTCACGCTTTGTTTCTCTGATCTCGAGGGGCGGTTTCATATGCTTGATTATGACAAGAAGTTTTTGCTCGCCAGCGCCGACAACTTAACTTTCGATGGTTCGTCTATCCGCGGATTTTCGCAGCAGCACGAAAGCGACCTGCGTCTCGATATTGATTGGGGGAGTTTTCGTTGGTTGCCTTCGGACATTTTCGGTCCGGGGAAGGTAATTGTTTTTGCAAACGTTTTAGACCGTGACCGCAAGCCGTATGTTTCTGATTTTCGAGCGCAGCTGCAGCTTTTCACGGGATTGCTTAAGAAACAGGGGATGGTTGCTCAAGCGGCGGCTGAAATCGAGGGCTTTTTAGTCGACGGCGTTAATGCCGAGCAGGAGTATGAGCAGAAGGGTTTCTCGCTGATTTCAACCGGCGGATATTATCATTCCTTGCCGATGGACCGGTTACGGCAGTTTATCGATCGCGCTGCGGAGGCTCAGCGGGCAATGGGTTTTCGTAATGAGAAGGACCACCCCGAAGTTGCTCCGTCACAGTTCGAAATGAATTTTAGTTACTCCGACGTAGTGCGCGCGGCGGATAATATCCAGCTCTATAAGCTGGTGTGCCGCCAGGTCGCCAACAGTCTTGGTATGACAGCCACCTTTTTGCCGAAACCGGTTACGGGTATTAACGGCTCCGGTATGCATACCAATATTTCGCTCGCGAAAGCCATGCCTGACGGCAGGCAGGCGGGAAAGAATTTGTTTCATGACGCGAAGGGGAAGGACGGACTTAGTAAGCTCGCTTGGGACTTTTTACTCCGTATTTTGAACCACGCCCCGGAGCTCTGCTTGATTTTAAATAGCAGCGTCAATGCCTATCGTCGACTGGACCCACATTTCGAAGCACCAAACCAGATAAAGGTTTCGCCGATTGATCGCGGGTCAATGATTAGAATTCCCGTCGGCAATGAACGGTCAGCGCGTATCGAGGTTCGATCAGTCGCTCCCGATGCGAATCCGTATTTAGTTTTATATTCATTATTCCGAACCGGGCTCGAAGGAAAGCCTCTCAAAAAAGATACTGACAAGCGTGACCGACTCCGTTTTTTGCCGGACAATATTAATGATGCGATTAAGCTGTTTAAGACGGGGGACCTTATTCAAAAGATGCTTGGCGAAGTCAATCAAGAGAAGTTTGCCCATTATAAGCAGATTGCCGCCGACAGAAGTCCGAAGGCTCTCGGCGCTTTTGTGAAGCCCGGCGAGATTATTTGCCACCACGAAGTCACCAATCAGGTGCTTTGGAACCGGTTTTAAAGGGCATGGAACATGTAACGTGTAACTTGTAGCGTTCAATCAGGTCAACAGACGGAGCATGGCGGGAGTTTTACGGTGTACGCTACACGATTAACGTTACACCTGCTGACCCCATGGTACTATAATAAGTATATGCGCCCCTTTACTGAAGAAAGGCCCTGGGGGAGTTTTCGGCGTTTTACGGATGGCGAACCCGTAACTGTTAAGATTTTGCGCGTAAAGCCGGGTCAGGCTTTCAGTTTGCAGTATCACGAGGGTCGTGAGGAGTTTTGGCATATTGTGAGCGGCTCGCCAATGGTGACTTGCGGCGAAAAGGTGATTACGGCAAAACCCGGCGACGAATTTACGATTCCGGTTAAAACGCTACACAGGATACAGGCCGGTGGCGAGGAGGCGGTCATTCTTGAGATCTCCTCGGGCACGTTTGACGAGAGCGACATTGTCCGGGTTGCAGATCAATACGGTCGTGTCGGGACACGTCCGGAAAATAAAAAAGAGTGAAGTCTATGGCTACGCGCGCAAAAACAAAGGCAAAAAAAGTAACGAGCAAGCCTTCTGTGCGCCGAGTTGTAAAACAAAAAACAACCCGCAAAGTTGTCGCGCGTAAAACAACGAAAAAATCTTCCGGGTCCGGCTATGTTAAAACCGAATCCTGGTTACAACGTTCTCATACGAATCCGATTTTGACGCCAAGTGAGCAACACTGGGAGTCTCGGGCGACCTTTAACCCGGCTGCCGCGATGCATGATGATAAGGTGCATATGTTGTATCGCGCCGTCGGCGCGGATGACCGATCTGTACTTGGTTATGCGGCGAGTGATGACGGTTTCAGCGTGCACCACCGCAGCTCGGTGCCGGTATACGGAAGTAATCTGCAGCAGCCTTCCGGTGTCACCATTAAGATTCCGTATAGCTCCGGCGGGGGAACAAACGGCGGCTGTGAGGACCCGCGTATGACGATTATCGGCAGTAGAGCTTACCTTATTTACACCTCATTTGATGGATGGGGTTCGCTGCGACTGGCGATGAGTTCTATCAGTCTCGCAGATTTTATTAAGCAGAAGTGGAATTGGAAACAGCCGGTGATGATCTCGCCACCCGGGCAGATTCACAAAAACTGGGTTTTGTTCCCCGAGAAGATTAACGGGCAGTACGCACTCTTGCATAGTATCTCGCCGGAGATACAGATAGTGTATTTTGATGATCTCAATCACTTAGACGGTGCACATTTTGTGCAAAGTGCGTATCGGCCCGGCACGCCTCGCAAGGGCGCCTGGGACAGCTGGGTGCGCGGGGCCGGTCCGCCACCGATGAAGACAAAGTACGGTTGGCTGCTTTTGTATCACGCCATGGATTTTCGTGACCCGAATCGTTACAAGCTCGGCGCGATGCTGCTCGACCTCAAAGATCCGACGAAGATTTTGTATCGTGCGCAGGAACCGATTTTAGAGCCGGATGAGTGGTATGAGAATCACGGATTTAAATCCGGCGTTGTTTACTCGTGCGGCGCCGTGATTAAAGATGGTCAGTTGCTTGTATACTATGGAGGAGCGGATACGGTCGTTTGCGTGGCCGCCGCGCCGATTGATTGGTTTTTGGAGCAGTTGCTTGCCAAGGGAAGCCCGAAGCTAACTATGCAAACAAAGTAAAATGGCGATTTCGTTTAAGCGTTCAGATGAAAATCCGGTTCTAGTGCCACGCGTGGATATTTTATGGGAGGCGCAGGGGGCTTTTAACGGATGTCCGGTCAAAGACGGCAAAACGATTCATTTAGTATATCGGGCCAACGCCGTTAACCGTGACGTGCACGGTGCGCGGATGAGTTTGCCGACGATTGGTTACGCAAAAAGCACCGACGGCGTGCACTTTTCGGATCGCCAGCAACTGATTACACCGACGGAGGAGTGGGAGATGTATGGCTGCGAGGACCCGCGCGTCACAAAAATGGGCGATACGTTTTATATTTTTTATACCGCGCTTAGTAAGTATCCGTTTCGCGCCGACGGCATCAGAGTCGCCGTCGCCACCACCAAGGATTTCAAAAAGATTTTAAGCAAGCACCTGGTCACGCCGTTTAACGCCAAGGCGATGGCACTGTTTCCGGAAAAGGTAAACGGCAAATATGCGGCGCTTTTAACCGTGCATACCGATATGCCACCGGCCTCTATCGCGCTGGCTTACTTTGATCGTCTCGAAGACATCTGGTCAGAGGACTACTGGCACGCTTGGTATAACTCGCTTTCTGCGCATACGGTTTCGCTCCGCCGCGGTCACAGTGACCATATGGAGGTTGGCGCTGTGCCGATTAAAACAACGAAAGGGTGGCTCTTTTTGTATTCTTATATCGAGAACTACTTCTCACCACCGGCGACATTTGGTGTGCATGCCGCACTGCTCGACTTAAAGAATCCGACTAAGATTATCGGTCGTTCGACCGAGCCGATGATTGTGCCGAAAGAGGAGTACGAGCACTTTGGCAACGTTCCGGATATCACGTTTCCCTCCGGCGCGCTGGTTAAGGGAAGTTCGCTTGTTTTGTATTACGGTGCCGCGGATACCACTACCTGTATCGCCAGTCTGCCGCTCGCTGATGTTTTAGAAGACCTGCTGCAGCCGCGCCAGCGCGTGGCGCAGCTGCAGCGCTTTGCCGGGAATCCGATTTTGCGTCCGGAGCCGAGTCATCCGTGGGAGGCAAAGGCGGTTTTTAATCCGGCGGCTTTGTATCTCGAAGGCAAGGTGCACCTTTTGTACCGCGCCTCATCAAACGACAATACCTCAGTCTTCGGTTACGCTTCGAGTAAAGACGGGTTTACGATTGATGAGCGATTGCCGGATCCGGTTTACGTACCGCGCCTGCCGTTTGAGCAAAAAATGGTTGCCGGCGGTAACTCCGGCTGCGAGGACCCGCGGCTCACTATCATCGATGATGTGATTTATATGCTCTACACAGCTTTTGACGGCCGAAGTCTGCCACACGTCGCACTTACCACCATTTTAGTCTCCGACTTCTTGGCCAAGCGCTGGAAGTGGGCGACTCCGGTTTTAATTTCTAAACTGGATCAGGACGACAAGGACGCCGCGATTTTCCCAAAGAAGTTTGGTGGCAAGTACGCCGTCTTTCACCGTATCGACGGGAAGATCTGGCTGGACTTCGTCGACAAGCTCTACGGCATTTGGAACAAGCCGCTTGATGGGCGAGTCATTATGGAGCCGCGCAGCACGCAGCACGACAGTCGCAAGATTGGTATCGCCGGTGTTCCTATCGAGACTCCGGACGGTTGGGTTTTGATTTATCACGGCGTTTCGCGCCGCGAGGACCACCACTACCACCTGCGCGCGGCGCTGCTCGACAAAAACGACCCGACCAAAGTGCTTGCCCGTACCCGCGATGAAATTTTAGATACCGAAACACCCTACGAGCGCTACGGGGTAGTTCCCAATGTCGTGTTTTCCTGCGGCCACGTCGTCAAAAATGGCCAACTGATTGTCTACTACGGCGCGGCTGATACGGTTGTTGGCGTCGCCTCAATGCCGCTTAGCGAGCTCGTACAGAAGCTCAAGAGCGAAAAGGGTAGTGCGTAAAACGGGTAACGTGTAACGTCAGACCAGCCGGGCGCGCAGTAGCGCGCCCGGAAACACGGCACAAAAGCCAAAAAGCCTTATAAAATAAGGCCTCTGTGAATATATCATATATGATATATTTTTAAGCGTTTGGTAACGTGTGGCAAACGCGAGGGTCGTCGGGATTCTTTTGGAAATACTTTTGGTGGTACTCTTCGGCGCGCCAAAACGCGGTTGCGGCAGTAACCTCGGTGACGATAGGGCGGGGATATTTCTTAGCTGCAGTTAACTCGGCGATGACTTTTTCGGCCGTCGCTTTTTGTTCGGGGGAGCGATAGAAAATTGCTGAACGGTACTGACTACCGACGTCGGGCCCCTGACGGTTCATAGTCGTCGGGTCGTGTAAATCGAAAAACGTCCGCGTCAGTTTTTCAAACGAGGTCTTTGTGGGATTGAAGGTGACGTTAACCGCCTCGGCGTGGCCGGTGTTTTCGTAACAGACCTGCTTGTATGTTGCATTGTCGACGTGCCCGCCGGTGTATCCGACTTCGGTTTCAATAACGCCGGGTTGCGCGCGGAGAATGTCCTCGACACCCCAAAAACAACCTGCTGCAAATGTTGCTATTTCTGATTTTTCGTTTTTCATAGAATATTGTGTCCGCAGTGAGAGGCGAATGCCCGCCCAAGGAGTCAAACTCGGCTGCTATCTCTCAAGCGCTATGCTATAGCATAGCAGTGAATATGATATGAGTTATTTTTCTAGTAAAAGTTCAGCGCTTTAGCGCAAACGCCGAGTTTGTACTACGGGGTAGCAACCTCATTCATACTAGTAGTACATCCCGATGATGTAGTAGAGCGTCAGGAAGAAGGTGAAGAGCGAAAGGAGTAAGACGCCACCGGCGGCAAGCTCTTTAACTTTGGCGATGCCCGGGTGGTGTTCCTGAACGAGCGCGTCGGCGAGTTCCTCGATTGCGGTGTTAAATATTTCGGCGACAAGCGTGACGAAGATGAGGACGATGATAACGATACGCTCCGGAACCGGGACGGCGAAGAAGGCGAGTAAGGTTATCGCGATAATACCGGCGACAATTAAGAGGCGGAAGTTGCGTTCCGTCGAGGCGTGGAGCCAGCCGCGCATCGCGCCGCCGAAGCTCGTCATAAATGGCTGCCGTTGTTTTGTAGGGTGTGTCATAGCCTAATCATAGACGATAAACAAGAAACAATAAACAAGTACAGAGGAGGCAGTGGATTACCCACCTATGCCGGTTTTTGGTGTGGAGGTATACTTACTCTATCGGTCGCTGGTCGAACGACCGTAGTATTGTTTAAGACTCAAAACTACTATGGAAGGAAAAGGAGGATGCTGTATGGTATCGAAGATCGCTAAGATCTTAATAATCATCGGTGCTATCAACTGGGGTCTTGTCGGTTTGGGCTGGCTCTTTGGCGGCGCAGACTGGAACGTGGTCCACATGATTTTCGGAAGCTGGATGACCGTCGAAGCAATCATTTACTTGCTTGTCGGTATCGCCGGTGTGATGAAAATCTTCGGCTGCCGCTGCAAGATGTGCACGGCCTGCACTGCAGGAGGCGAGCACGCTGCCCACTAAGGGTTTATATTCAAAGAGCGGCTGTGAGGGCCGCTTTTTGATTTTGACGATTGTCGGCACGGGTGCTATATTTCGTGTACGAAAGAAGGTCCTTAATTAATTTTAATTTTTTAGTATGAAAAATAAGTCCTTGTGGATAGTGCTCGGTATTGTCGCCGTCATTGCGATTTGGGCGATTAGCGGTTATAACCGACTCGTAACGCTTAACGCTTCTGTTGATAACCAGTGGGCACAGGTTGAGACTCAGTATCAACGTCGTTTTGATCTGATCCCGAACCTCGTTGCTTCAGTGAAAGGAGTGCTCAAGCAGGAGCAAACGGTCTTTGGTGAGATAGCCGATGCCCGCACGAAGTACGCCGGTGCCACGACGATTGATCAGAAGGTTGCTGCCGCCAACGACATTGAGTCCTCGCTCGGTCGCTTGCTCGTCATTATGGAAAACTACCCGGTTTTGAAGTCTTCCGAAACCGTTCAGACTTTGATGACCCAGCTCGAGGGGACAGAGAACCGCATCAGTGTGGAGCGTAAGCGCTTTAACGACGACGTGACCTCACTCAACGTTGCTACCCAGCGCTTCCCGTCTTCAATCCTTGCCGGCATCTTTGGCTTCAAGGGCCGCGAGTTGTTTAAGGCCGTCGAGGCAGCCCAGACTGCTCCGCAGGTACAGCTCTAAGTATTTCTTGTCTCCGGCTCATCTCTATGGACCCGCTGTGCGGGTCCATAGTTTTTTAAACACGCCTCGCTTGTTTTGATTCTTCTTGGGGGCTATAGTTGATGTATATGGGAATTTACGCTATTAAGCCGAAGTTTCAGAAAGTGCTGACTCCGGTTAAGGATTTTTTTGTGCGCCACCGCATCGGCCCTACAACCATTAATGTCTGGGGGCTCATCTTTTCGCTTTTGATGGGATTCGCTTTGTATTATTCGTATGAAAATAAATGGCTGCTTATCGCCGTCCCTGTGCTTGCGTTCATTCGGACGGCTTTCAATGCTCTAGACGGTTTGGTTTCTCGCGAGCTGGGTGTCGCTTCTCGTTTTGGCGAGGTTCTAAATGAGCTCATCGACCGGATTTCCGACGCCGCAATTTTCATCGGCCTCGCACTCTCGCCGTATGCCGATTTTACGCTGGGGAGCATTGTCGTGATCGTTATTCTGCTCAACAGCTATTTGAGCATCTTAAGTAAAGCCGCCGGAGCCTCGCGCCAGTACGGCGGGTTCATGGGTAAGGCGGATCGTATGTTTTATCTTGGCCTGGCGGCGATTATCGTCCTCGCATGGGGATACACCGCTGCTTGGAATTATCTGTTCTGGTTTATGCTCGCCGGTACCGTCCTGACCTTGTGCCAACGTTTTATGGCAACAAAACGCGAACTCGCGGAAGAACATGCCAAGTCCTAACTTTTTAAATCCGCTTCTTAATCCTGTCTTTCTGCCGGTCATCTTACGGACAGTTACGCTCTTTGTAGTCGGCTTTTTGGCGATTCTTGCGGCAAACAGATTCCACGTTAAAGACATCTTTGCCTCCAAGCTCGGCCAAATCTATCGCGGCTGGCTCATTTTGACTCCGATTTATTTTGCCGGCATTTTCCTTGGCCGCATTCCCGGACTTATCGTCATTATGATTTTTATGTGGTTGGCGGTTGGCGAAGTATCGAGAATAGCAAAACTGCCGACGGCGTATAAAGCCGGCCTTTTGTTGCTCTCCGCCTGCAGCTTGTTAGTCGCCAGCTACTACACCGTTTATTTCTACTCGCTGCCGCTGTTTTACTTTATCGTGATTACCGCGATCGCCATCAGGCGCAACGACAGCAAAGAGGGGTTTATGCATTTCGCTATCTCGCTGTTTACTTCGATTTGGATTATTTTTTCGCTCAGTCATTTTGTTTTACTCGCGCATCTTAACAACACAATTGACCCGAATCGGTCATTGCTACTGCTGGTTATTCTCGCTGTTTCGCTTAGCGACATCGGCGCGTATATTTTTGGCAAACTGTTCCATAAGCTGAACTTTTTCGACTCCTTTAAAATTGCTTCAAATATCAGTCCGAACAAAACCTACATCGGTGTGATCGGGCACATTTTGGGCGCGGCCGGCGGTATCGCAATCATGCATTTTGCCGTAAGCGGCTACCTCTCATTGCCGCAGTGGGCGCTGGTTGCGGTGCTTATTGGTTGCTTTGGTCTGGTTGGCGGACTGACTAATTCGCTGTTCAAGCGATACTATGAAGTCAAAGACAGCAGCAGCCTTCTGCCCGGGCTTGGCGGCGTTTTGGACCGCATCGACAGCCTGACCCGCGTGATTATCGTCCTGTACTACTACTTCTTATTTGTTTTCTGAAGCTCTGAGTTACAGAACTCCTTCCGTGCGATTTTTTCCTTGCTCGTGGAGCTTCGTAATTCAGAGCTTTGAAGCCAGCACGACGGCAAAGGCATACTCACCATCGTGTGAGATGCTGCATTCCAGTGCCAAACCTTCGGATTTTTCGTCTTTGATGATGAGCACCGGTTTACCGGAGTCTTCGTGTCGTACCTCGATATCCAGCCACTGATCGTTGCGAAGTCCGAGCGCTTTGATAGAGGCCTCTTTAACCGCAAAGATGCCGGATAAGTGTTCGGCGTTTGTACCGGTAAGCTCGCTCGGGTGAAAAAGTTTGGCGAGCAGGTTTTTGTCGGACAACATTTTCTCGACCCGGTTGATTTTGACGATGTCGCAGCCGATGTGGTTTTTAATCATGTGTTTTGAATTTTTGTTCTAACTCTTCAGTGGCTTGTATATACGAGATTGTCTTTGGGAATCGAACGGGGCGACCGATGTGCGCCGTCGTGACGCCGTGGCGGGGGAGACTCGCGCCCTTCGGCAGGAGTTCGAAGTTGCCTTGGAGCTGAATAGGCACGATGGGCACGTCCATTTCCTGCGCGATAATGCCGATACCTTTCTTAAACGGGTGCAGTTTGCCGTCCTGGCTGCGTGTGCCTTCCGGGTAGATGATGAGCGACCATCCGGCGTCTAAGAATTTGCCGATCTGTGAGAAGTTTTCGTGGACGTTGGTGTCGCGGTCGAGCGGGAAGGCGTTAAAAAGCAGTGCGGCCAGAAAGGCTTTGCCGGGACTTGTGAAGAAATAATCTTTGGCTGCGGCGACCACCACCTTGCGCCGGATTCTAAGCGGCAGAGCCTTGAGAATCGTGGAGGTGTCCAGGTGGCTGGTGTGGTTGGCGATAAAAACAAAGGGCCCATTGCCGTGCAGATGTTCTGTGCCGGCAACGACCAGCTTTTGGCGTAGCGCCATTACGGCAAACAGAATAGCTTGTAGCACGAGGCGCAGTGCCACAGCCGGTAAGGTAAGTGGCCACTTTTTTACGGCGTTCTGCTTTTTTGATTTCTCTTCAGAGGCGATATATTTTCGCAAATCCGCGACAGTGGTCTTTGCGTTAATGATTGTTTCGTCGAGCAGCGCGCCGAGATCCTCTTCGAAGCGCGAAACCATCTCCAGGCGCTTGATGGAGTCCATTTTCAGGTCGAGGGTTAGTACGCTGCTGTCGGTTATCGAGCCGGCGGGGAGTCCGGTGATTTCGCCGAGTATCTTGCAGAGCTCGTCAGTTTGTTTATTGCTCGCTGTTGCCTCGTGCGGACCGTTTGCAAGGAGGGTGAGTGCCTGTTTGTAGACGGCGTCACGCACCACTTTGCGAGTCGGAGTTCGGGGGAAGTCTGACCCGGGCCAGAGCAAGAAGTTTTGGATTTTTTGGTGCGAGGCGAGGTGTTCGTTGGCGGCGCTGATAATTTGCTTCGGTTCTTTTGTCTCTTCCCGCAGCAGCAAAACAGCTGTGAGCTCGATGTCGGCATTTTCGCGGGGGACACCGATTACGACGCTGTCTTTTACTCCCGGCACTGCGTTTAAGACCTCCTCAATGTCTTCGGGGTAAATCTTCATACCTCCGGCACCAACCAGCATATTTTTCCGCCTGCCGGTTAAAAACAAAAAGCCATCCTGGTCCAGTTTGCCAATGTCGCCGGTTTTCAGCCAACCGTCCGCAAAAATTTTATGTGTTGCCTCCTGATCGCCGTAATAGCCGGAGGTGATGTTGTCTCCCTGCGCGAGAATCTCTCCGTCTTCGGTGATTTTAATCTTTTGGCCGGGGAGCGCTCTGCCGACGGAGTGGGCTTTGTGCGTCTTAAGCGAATTAACGCTGACAAGCGGTGAGCCCTCGGTTAATCCGTAGCCCTGTAAAATAGTTACACCGATACTAGCCCAGAAGTCTTCGATGTTTGCGGCCAGTGGCGCGCCGCCGACAAAAAAGTTATTGAGATCTCTGCCGACCGCGGCCCGTACCTTTGCAAAAAGAATCTTTTTTAAAAACGCGGGCAGGGGAGCGGCGAATTTCAGCAACGAGGCGAAGCCTTTTTCGGCGCCGGCTTTTTTGACACCGCGTTCGATAGTGTCTTTCAGCAGTTTCAAAAAGATTGGCGTGCAGACGACCGAGGTGATTTTTTCTTCACGAATGGCGCGGGTTATTTCAATCGGCTTGATGGTATACGGGTAGCTGATTCGTGAGTCGAGCATGATTGGCACGCAGAGGCCGACGGTCTGCTCGAGCAGGTGGCTTAGCGGGACTATCGAAAGAAATTTCTGATTCGGGGCGATTTGCACTGCTTCGCAAAGCGACTGCGCGTTGGCGATCAGGTTTCTGTGCTTAATCATCACGCCCTTGGGCGTACCGGTGCTGCCGGAGGTGAAAACAATTTCGAGCAGGTCCTCTTCGGTTATCTGCGGGCGTTCCGGCTGGTGGCCGCGTAGCGTGCTTAGTTCCTGTTCCAGATTTTCGACAAGGACGGTCGGGCAACCGATGTTTGCAGCGAGCGGTTTGTAAAAGGAGGTAAACAAAAGTTTTGCCTCCGTTTTTGCAATAATCGCTCGGATGAATTCGTCCGTTGAATTAAAGTCGAGTGGAACGAGTACGATGCCTTGCTGCGCACAGGCAAAAAAGATTGCCGCCCAGAGCGGGTGATTGTAGGAGCAGAGTGCGACGCGGTCACCCTTTTGCAGGCCCCGACTAATGAGCAGCTTTTCAATAGCTCGGACTGTCTCGGCGGTTTTGCGGTAGGTCCAGGGCTTGTTGCGGTATTTTTTGCGCTCGACAAAAAGGATTCGGTCCGGATGACGTAAAAATGCAGAGGTAAGAATCGTCGGTAGGATGCGTGGCGCCTTTCCGCTGTTCATTACGTGTAATAATACTAAATTTTGGGCACTTTAGCACGGCGCAATCCGGCTCTTGACACGGTTGGTATAATGGACGGACCAGGTTAGTTCTGCGCTGATTGTTGAGCGCCGGACTTTGTCGGACCTGGCGAACGGTAATCTACTATTCGACTATTATGGACGGAACAAAGGGAGGTTGCAGCTGCTAAGGCAGTTTGCTCCGGGCGCGCCTACTGGCGCGCCCGGTTTGTTATGCACTTTCTTTTTTTTAGTAATGTCTCTATGCTGAAAGTGTAGCTCCCGATTGTCAGGCGGGAGAGGGTACCAGGAGGAAGCCTCTTGCGAAGGAGCCATCGTTGGTTCCGCGCGCGTTGGCCGTATCAGTCGCCCAGAAGGTGACTAGCGGCCCGGAAGGAGGTGATCCAGCCAACGTAGGGCTAAGTAGACCCTACGAATCAGTTCGGCTTATACCCGACTGACGCGCATCGCACGGACTGTTCCAACCGGCGGATAGTCATAGGTCCCCCGGTCGCCGTGTCGCTCGGTGGAGGTCTTGCCCGAAGCTCGACCTCCACCACCCACCCTCTGTGCATAAGATGTGGACTGTAGTCAAATTCCCGCATAGCGGGATACTTTTTTATCTTTTTGTCCAGCATTTTGGGGCCCTTTTTGGACGGTATACTTAAGGAGAACTTCGCGAAAGTTCTTAGTCTCCTGATCAGAGACTTACCGTCGATAATTAACCGCGTTACTCAATACCAGTAGTGCGCGCAAGACTCACAAATCTAAAATTATGGACACAGTCAAAGCATTAGTAGGAGGCTCGGGTAAGCCGCAGCCGGGACAGCCGATGCCGCCGAGCCAGCCAATGGGAGGACACTAAGAATCTTACAAAAACCCGCCAAACAGGCGGGTTTTTGGTTGCAACGGCTCAACGAGCCGCCGTTGAGCCGTGAGAATATGCGAGAGTAGTTTTACTTAAACATCACCGTCCCGCTATCAAGCTTGAGGTCAAAAATAAGTTCACCCTTCGAGGTAAAGTGGAAGCTCTTGGTCTGGTTAAGCAGTTTGGCGAAGTCGGACTCCTGCGAGCCCTGACAAAACATCTGCGTGGACATGATATCGCTAAACGTCAGGTTCGTTCCGTTTACGGTATATGTTCCGCCGCCGTTATTACAGTCAGTGGCCATATCGAACTGGTTGTTGGTGCGGAATGTCAGCTTAAAGGCATCGATTTTGACCGGTGCGAGCACCTTGCCATCGCTGTAGGTCGCGCTGATCCAGGTCCAGGGTTTCATCGTGAGAGTCATGCGGCTTGGATCAGCCTCGCCCTCGAAGTTTTGTGCCACCTCGCCAAACTTCATCGTCGGGATATCGAGGAGAAGCCAGATGCTTTTGCCGACGGACGGTTGCACACTAAAGCTCTCGCCGGTTTTGCGGTCCGCGTAGTTGACGATGACGATGTTACCTTTGCCCATCTCGGTCGTCTGCGGGGCTATACGGTCACCGAGTAAGACGGCGTCCGAGCCGACGTAGCCATTAATAGTATTCAGCGCTGCGACGACGTAGTAGTATACGCCGGTGCCGCCGGTTTCTTGTGTAAGCAGGAAGGCGACATCCTGACGCCCGTCGCCGTTAAAGTCGTGCTGCACCGCGTTACCAAAGTAGCGTGTTGTAATTTTTGAAGCCGAGCCCGGAGCCGCCTCGACTGAAGAAACGCCGCCCGTAAGCTTGACCGGAGTGCCGGCGATTATGTAAGTCGCATCCTTTTCGCTGGTCGTTGCCGTCTGCTCTTTGACGGTAGTACTGTTGTTAAAAATAAGGAAGGCGATGACGACTATGATAATGGCCCCGACTGCGTACAGGATTTTTTTGTTCATAATGACAAAGTATAAAGTTTTCCGGCCCGGCAGGCCAGGGGTGTATAGATTAAGACGCAGACCTTCGCAAAGTATTACGATTCCCCAGATGATTATCTTGCGGTGTAATGGTATGCTTTTTAAAACGGCTTAGATACCCACGCGGTAAAAAGCGTAATCTCAAAGGTCGCGCGACAGTTAAAAAAATATAATCCAGCATTACTATATAAAAATACCTATGCAAAAAAGTAGTTTTCGATATTTCGCAGCCGCAGTTGCAACGCTTTCAGTCCTTAGTTTCTTCCCGGCTCTCGCTTCCGCGGAGACGATCAGCGTGAACTTTGAAACGCCGACCTACACCCTTGGTGTGATTAACGCGCAGGACGGTTGGAGCAGCTTGGGTGCGGCCGGACTTGGTTGCGCAGTCTATGATCACGCGGTTAATAGCAGCTTGAGCACGCCGGGCTTCGGCGGTCAGAGTCTGCGTATCTCAAACGCGGTTGTGAGCGGTTGCTTTGGCGACCAGACGTTTGCCAAGCCGCTTACTAACGCGGTCGGTGAGGCTGCGGCAACAGCCGGAGCTTTTTCCGTCGGCACACTTGCGAGCCATTTCGAGAGTGAGTTCGCGCTTGCCTCCGCCGTACCGGGCGCACAGCAGCCGGACTTGTACTTGTCAGTCTCTCCGGATCGAGGCGACGGCTCGCGTATGAGCTACCTCCGCTTCGAAGATCAGCCGGACGGCATCCACGCCTTCTTTGATGACGTAACCAGTACCCAGACGCCAAACAGCGATCAGTTCAATGAAACTGACATTGCCACGCTTAACCGCAGTACGCCACACGTCGTGAAGTTTGTGATGGATATGGTAAATGGTCCGTCTAACGACGTCGTAAAGGTATACATCGATGGAGTCCTGAAGATTACCGGCACGAGCTGGGAGGATTACTACCGCTACGACAGCGAGGCAGCCGCCGAGCAGAGCCCGCGCATCATTAAGACGCTGCTCTTCCGCACCGGTGGTGGGACAAACTACCCGGCGCTCTCGGGCAACGGCTTCTTAGTAGACAACCTTTCTTTGCAGTCCGGTCCGGTGCTTTTGACGCCGACGGATAAGAATCAGTGCAAGAAGGACGGTTGGCAGACCTTCAACAACCCGGTCTTTAAAAACCAGGGTCAGTGCGTAAAGTTTGTCGAGACCGGCAAATAGTCAGCAAAAGACCAGATCTTTTTCCAAAACCCGCGTGCAAGCGGGTTTTGGGTTTTTTGTGCCCCGCTTCCGCGCCCCACGGCGCGGAAGCGGGGATATGCACACCCGCAGTTGCCGGATTACAGCGTGGTTTGGTATACTGCTTGCACAACTAAATAAGTATCAAGAGCGTGGCGAGCGCAACCGGCGCAACGACCCACCAGCAACCTGCGAAAGCAAGGTGCTAATTCGGCTTCGGTCCGCCAAAGCATTCTGCGACGGCGACTCCCGGGGGAAGATAACCGTTTCATATTAAACACCTTCCCACTCGGAAGGCGTTTTTGTTTTGATTTTTGCTCGGCAAAAATCACCCCGTGAGACGTGAGCACAAGCTCGCTGTCTCTCCGGGGTATTCAGTGCTTATCACTAATTAATAACTTCCCGCCTCCGTTCTTACCGATTAACTGATTAACTAATTAACCGATTAACTACCCCCCCATGTATCAACCCCAAACCTACACCGTCGAAAGCGTTACAAACGGCCACCCAGACAAAGTCTGCGATCAAATCAGCGATGCAATTTTAGACGCGCTGCTTACCCAGGATCCTTTAAGCCGCGTCGCCGTCGAGACCTTTGGCGGGCACGACCTCTTAGTCATTGGCGGCGAGGTCACGACCCGGGCCAAAGTGAATTACGAAAAAATCGCCCGCAGCGTCTACCGCGAGATTGGTTACGACGACAAGGCACTCAAAGTCATCGTCCACGTCGTGCAGCAGTCGCCGGATATCGCCATGGGCGTAGATACCGGTGGTGCCGGCGACCAGGGGATTATGTACGGCTACGCGACAAATGAGACGCCGGAGTTACTCCCGCGCGCCGTCGTGCTGGTACACAAGCTGGCCCAGGGCCTCGAAAAGCTGCGCACGAGTAAAAAATTGAAGTGGTTAAAGCCCGACGGCAAGACGCAGATTTCTGTCCACAACGGCAAGATTACTTCGGTACTCGTAAGCACCCAGCATGATGCCGCCGTCTCGCAGGAGCAGCTGCGCGCGGATTTACTTAAGCATTTGATTACGCCGATAATCGGGGACCTCGCTGGCATCGAGGTGCTGACCAATCCGACCGGGCTGTTTGTCCAGGGCGGCTTTTCGGCGGACACGGGGCTCACAGGGCGCAAGATTATGGTGGACACGTATTGCGGCTTAGCCCCGCACGGTGGCGGAGCCTTCTCCGGCAAGGACGCGACCAAGGTAGACCGCAGTGCGGCGTATATGTGTCGCCACGTCGCCAAGTGGCTGGTCAAAAAGGGGTATGCCAAACAGGCTCTCGTTTCGGTATCGTACGCCATTGGCCGCGCCGAACCGCTGATGATCGAGGCGATCAACGAAAAAGGCAGGTCGCTCGCGTCAGTGGTCAAAAAGAACTTCGACTTCAAACCGAAGGCGATTATAGACAAGCTCGGCCTAAGAAAGCCCGTCTTTCGCCAAACGGCAGCTTACGGCCACTTCGGGAAGCGGGGCCTAAGTTGGGAGAAATAACCTCAACGGCTCAACGGGCTACCGTTGAGCCGTTGATTGAAAAAAGGGCCTAAAAGTGAGATGATGGTCATGCACAAATATGGCTACACTGAATTGGATCGGGAAAGATGCCGTTGTAAATCATGATAAGGAAGTGCCTTTTAAGCTTATTCAAAAGATACCGGGTAATTCCGTTGGTAAAGAGTCTAAGAATCTGATCATCCACGGGGACAACCTTGAGGCGCTCAAGGCGTTGATGCCTTTTTACAAAGACAAGATTAAGTGCATTTATATTGATCCTCCATACAACACCGGGAGCGAGGAATGGGTCTACAACGATAAAGTCAATTCTCCGAAAATCCACGAATGGATAAAAAAAGTTGTAGGACGAGAAGGCGAAGATCTTACACGACACGATAAATGGCTTTGTATGATGTATCCTCGTCTCAAGCTTCTTCGAGATCTTTTGGCTGAAGACGGGGTGATATTCATATCAATTGACGACAACGAGCATTCTAACTTGAAGCTCGTAATGGATGAAATTTTCCAAGCAAAGAATTTTGTCACTAATATTGTCTGGCAAAAATCTTATTCGCCAGTCAATCTACGTAAGAATTTTTCTCCTAACCATGATTTCATCATAGTTTATGCGAAGAATATTTCTAGCTTAAAACTTAATCAACTGAGTCGGAGCGAAGAAGCGATCCAAAGATACAAGAATCCTGACAATGACTCAAGGGGGCCTTGGAAATCAACAGATCTTTCTGTGGGTCCAGCAGTAAAAGAAAATATTTATGAAATCCTTACCCCAAAAGGGCGGAGTATTTTGCCTCCCAAGGGCAGGAGTTGGGTGTTGAATAAAAAGAGATTTCAGGAATTTTTGAACGACAAGCGTATCTGGTTTGGGGCAAACGGCAATGCCGTTCCTTCAATTAAGAAATTTCTCTCAGAAGTCAAGCCGGGCGTAACTCCAATGACAGTTTGGACTTATCAAGAGGTCGGGCATAATCAAGATGCGAAGCGAGAGGTAAAAGAGATCCTTGAGCAGGAGTCGCCGTTTGAGACGCCGAAACCCTTAGGTTTGCTAAGGCGGATTCTTGAGATAGGCACATTGCCGAACGATATCATACTTGATTCTTTTGCTGGTTCTGGTACGACCGGCCAAGCAGTTTTGGGGCTCAATAAGGAGGACGGAGGGAATAGGCAGTTTATCTTGGTGGAGATGGAAGATAGGATTGCAAAAAGTGTCACAGCTGAAAGAATTAAAAGGGCAATTAAAAAGTACGAATACAAAGCAGGTTTTGAGTTCTGCGAACTCGCTAAGCCTCTATTCGATGCGCAAGGGCAAATCAATGAGAATTGCTCGTATGATGATCTGGCGACCTATATTTATTTCGCCGAAACTCAAACAAATACTGAGAAGAAAAATATCAAGAAGCCATTAATCGGTGAAAGCCAGGGGGTTTTCTACTACCTTCTTTTTGCCGAAAAGGGCAAAAATGATCTTACTCGCAGTGCGCTTACGAAACTTAAACTCAAGGGGCAGGCTGTCGTATATGCTGATCGCTGCCTTATTGACGAGGACGAACTTAAGGCGAAAGGAGTTATCTTCAAGCAAATCCCATACGAGATAAAAGTTTATTAATTTCATGTTGCAAAAATTATATAAAACCACGAATCCAAGCCTTTTATGGGAGATTCGGGAGAACACGGCCGGATACGATTATGTTTATTCGGAGCCATTTTGCTCCAACGATTCATGTCGTGTGCCTTTAGATCAAGCTTATCTTGGGACTAATAAGACAGGTCAATATATAAGCGGTTGGCTTTGTTCAAATTGCAAAAAAGAATATGAGTGTCCCGGCAATGACTATCAATCATTCGTCCAATCAATCCAGAAAAAATACGAAGGCTTTATTCGGCAGCGTCATGAAATAATTTCATTAGATTTAATTCCTACAAAAGTAGCTGCTGGTGCCGAGGATGAGCATTTTTGGCTGCGGGCGCGGATATTAGAAAAAAATGGCAAAAGACAAGCCGTCATTTTCATAGGAGAAAAAATAAAAGGAAAGCAGGAAAAAACCGATTATGCCCAGCTATTTCTTGACCTAGAAGATGAGCAGGTTCGTTTCGATAAAAATAATAAAAATCCGATGGGGTTACTTTGTAGGTTGACGGCTGAATTCGAAAATTCAAGTACCGCTCTTTCTAAGAAGGGTAATTAATAGATATGAAGCTAAAGAACTATCAGCAAAACGCTATAGATACGCTTGACCAGTTTTTGGTGCAGCTTAAGAAATTGAAGCCTCGCTATGCTTTCACCGAGGTAACCAACGAGCATTACAACCATGAATGGTTTGGCGATGTGCCGTTTGTCTGTATGCAAATGCCGACTGGTGCTGGTAAAACCCTTGTGGCTTGTAAATCAGTCGAGCGGATTATGTCCACTATCCTGCAACACAAGATGGATACAGGCATCGTTATTTGGTTCGTGCCTTCAGATTCCATTAAGACGCAGACGCTTAAAAAACTCCGAGACTCCAATGATTGGCACTACGAAATGATCAATGAGGCATTCGAGTCTAAGTTTAAGGTATTTTCTAATGAAGACGCTCTTTCGATGACGCGCGAGGATGTGCGGAACAATCTTTGCATTATAGTTGCTAGTCTTGATGCTTTCCGGAAGGAGGCCAAGATCCAAAACAAGTATAAGGTGTACAAAGAGAATGGTGCATTAATGGATCATTTCCAGAATCTTAAGGATGATTCATCGCTCGAAAAAGATTCTGAGGGTACTGTCATCAACTCTCTCGCGAACGTTATCCGCAAGAACACTCCGCTGATCGTTATCGATGAGGGTCATCACACCCAAACCGAACTATCAGTGCAGTTTTTGGGCGACTTAAAACCATCATTCATTATTGAATTCACGGCGACGCCGCGGGAAGGCAGTAATATCCTGGTGCATACGAACGCCTCCGAACTAAAAATCGAAGAGATGGTTAAGATCCCGATCGTACTTGAAAGCCGCACGCAGTGGGAGCAGGTTGTCGCAGACGGTATTGCTAAGCGAGCTGAGCTAGAAAAGCGCGCTAGTAAGCTCAAAGGAGAGCGCATTCGCCCCATCGCATTGCTACAGGCCCAACCGAAGAGCAAGACAAAGGCAACGGTTACCGTGGAGGCGCTCAAGCAGATGCTTCTTGATAAAAAGATTCCTGAGGAGCAAATCAAGATTAAAACGTCGGAGCTCGACGAACTCGAGGGGATGGATCTCTTCGATAAGAAGTGTGAGGTGCGCTATATTTTGACCGTAAATGCCCTTGCTGAGGGCTGGGACTGCTCTTTTGCTTATGTCCTTATCTCCGTTGCCAATCTTGGTGCTAAAGTTGCCGTTGAGCAAATCATTGGGCGCGTTATCCGTATGCCGAACGCGAAGCGCAAGGCGGACGAAGCTCTGAACCGTAGCTACGTGTTTGCTTCTGCTGCGAATTTTAATGACGCCGCCAGTAAAGTAATTAAGGGGCTTGAGGATAACGGATATAGCCGCAGTGATTTTATTGGCGCAGACAAAGAACAAGAATATACTGATCCGTTTGAGACAAAGAAGGCAATCAAGAAGAAACTCGCGGTGCCCCTGATGGCAATTGGCAAAAACAAGCTTTCATTCGAAGATCTTCTCGGAGAGGATTTTGAGCTCGCAAAGCAGAATCCCGATTTTGATTTTCGGTTCCATTACGACCTTGACGGCCAAGCTACGATTGACATTAGCGAGGATAATGAATGGCTACGGGACAAGCAGCTCTCGCTCCCGTATCAATACCTCGAAGGCAATCATTCGGTCGACGAACTCGTGATGTGGCTTGATAAGAAGCTGCGTTTTCCGATGTTGAAACCGGGAGATAAGATTACTTTTATTGCCAAAGCTGTCGATAGCCAAATCCAGAAGCGCCAACTTTCACTCCCTAAGCTGTCTGTTAATCGCTATTTATTTGCCGAACGTCTTTCAGATGTAATCAATAATTTACTGGAGAGCTTTACTAAGAAAGCATGCGCCGGCCTTCTTGCGGAAAAGAAATTAATCGTCGCGACTTTCGAGGAATTCCCGTCTACTATCGCGCTCAAGTCTCCTGTTCCCAAGGTATTCAATAAAAACCTATATGAGCGAGTTGATGCTATCAATGGAGAGGAACGTGGCTTTGTTGAGCGAATTGATTTGGGCGCTCTCGAGAACATTGATTTCTGGGTTCGCAACCGTGAAAAAGTTGACCCCTTTTATATCCAAGGATGGAAGCGAGGTAAATTTTACCCCGATTTTATTGCGGTTACTAACAAAGGAGCCATTATTGCCTTAGAATGGAAAGGCGAAGATAGATTAGACAATCCAGATACGCTTTACAAAACAGAGATTGCTGAGAATTGGGCCAAGTTGGGTAAAGGCAAGCTTCACTTTTTCTTGGTTCACAGCAAGAACGTTGATGAGGTTCTAGAAAAAGTCAAAAAACTTTAATTTTATGAATATTGATTTTTCACGGAAATTGATCAAAGGCAGAATCGCTGAAGTTATTTTTGAGCAAATGATCCGGGAAGAGGAGCGATATACTGTGATTCCATTTGGGTATGAGCACACGATGCCGACTTTATCGCAGTATCGTGCCATAGCTGAAGTTCCTAAAATCATCGACAACATTGCAGATGCGCCGGACTTTGCTTTGGTGTCTGAGGATAAAACGAAGATCTACTTGGTAGAAGTTAAATATCAAAAGAATTTCGATATAGAAAAAGTGAAAGAATGCGCGGCGAAATTGCGCGGGCGCTGGGAATATCCGTGGCTTTTTATCGCAACTCCACAGAGATTTTATTGCGGAATGGCGCAGGATATTCTTCGAGAAGGGAGTATCCACGAATTATCGGAGAATTGGGTTAATAAAGACCGCCAACTCGCATATTTGAAATTACTAAACGAATTCGAAAAATAATCTTCATGACTCCAATTACATACTTCATACTCGGACTGGTGGTGGGTGGGGTGGTGCTTCTTTTGTGGTTGCGGCGTAGCAAGACCGGGCTCATCGCCCGGCAGCAGGGCGAGAAGGCCGCGCACAAGCAGGCCATCATCGCTGCCTTTGCCGGAAAGGGCCAACTGACCAACGACGAGGTCCAAAAGCTGCTTGGGGTTAGTGATGCAACCGCGACGAGGTATATGGATGAGCTCGAAAAGGAGGGCAAAGTGAAGCAGGTAGGCCCAACCGGCCAAAACGTATACTACGAGAGGATTTAAGGCCTCAACGGCTCAACGGGACGCCGTTGAGCCGTTGAAGGTTTTGGACCGGGAAAAAGGACTGGAAGTGCCCCATAACTTGCATAGCGCATTCGGGCGAGGGATAATAGTGTTATGAAAGAGAAATTTGATTCGCACAAGGATTTTACTGACCAGGAGCTTGATCCGGCGAATATCTTTGTGGAGTCGGTGATAAAGGGAAGAATTGGCTATTGCGCCGATTTCATTTCGAAGGCAACGTATGAGCGTCTTTTCGATCGGCTGCCAGTACACGGTACTAAAATGCTGGACATTGGTGCGGGCGCTATGCCGTTAGTACAAGTGCGCGGTGGTGCCGGTACGTATTTAGAGGCCCTTGAAGACAGAGGCGCAACTGTGATCCCGGTTGAGCGTCGCACTTTGCCGATCCATACGTGGAAGCCGATGCGTGGCGAAACTGAACCATTTGGTGAGACTCGAGCCATGCCTGTACAAGCAGATGCGAATGCGCTTCCATTCAAAGCTGCTTCAGTAGAGGGCGCAATCTCCGTCAATTACATTAATTCTTTCGAAAAGAAGGCCAAGGAGTCGGTTAAGAATTTTTTGCAGGAGGTGTATCGCACCTTGAAGCCCAAAGGGTTCCTGATTATCAGCACTTTCGGATACACCTGCTCTATATCGTCGAAGGGGGAGATGACGGTTAACAACAGAATACCGTTTAATGAGTTCGTAACCGCAAAAATGGTCAAAGAGCTCGCGGCGGAAGTCGGTTTCACGAGCAGTGAAGATATACCTTTAGACAAGCAAGATATTGATCGGTCACGGGCAAAATGGTTGGAAGATGATCAGCGCCAAGGGAAAGATGTGACGGGGATACTGATGGAGGAGCCGATTGGTTTGTTGCTCAGAAAGTAACCCGGCCCACCATCTCCGCTTATTAATTCTCTACCGTCCTATTCTCTAATTCGCGCGAATAGGTAAATAGGGTATACTAGAATTAAAGTTAAAGTGAAAGCAAAAAAAGCGAAAGATATGGACCTCAAGGATCTCGAAAAGATACACAAAGCACTTGCAAACCGGCGCCGCCTCGCGATCTTAAAGCATTTGAAGCGGCGCCCGGGCGCGACCGTCGGCAGTTTGGCGGAGGCAATTTCGCTTTCATTTAAATCGACCTCCAAGCACATGATTATTCTTTCGGCGGTCGGCCTCGTCGAGCGGGAACAGGTGAATTTGAATATGCGATACCGACTTGCCGGTACGTTGCCGCCAACCGCAAAAGCCGCGATCGAAATTCTCTAGGCCTCGAGTTCTCTAGTTTTTCATTTTTTACCAACCCAACTCGCGCTGTCTTATTCTCTAATTCGCGCGAATAGGTAAATGGCTCCAATAAGTAATGTGGCGAGGTGGGGGTATGATAGTATTACGGCATATGCAGAAAGTGTTTTTAATTGCTTTCGTCAGCGTGCTCGTTGTAATCGGAACGGCCGGTTTTGTGCAGCGTGCTGATGCGGCCGCGAGCTCTCTGCCGCGCTATGTGGGTTCGCGGGTGACCTACTACGCGACGTTGGCGCGGTTTTCTGGGAGTGGGGATATGCGGTTTCGCTGGCGCAATTCGAATGACTGGTTCTTTGCTTTGCCTAAAGACGTTCCGTTTGATGAAGCGGCGACTGATCGCTGGGTAAACTTTATTGCTGACAACGCCGGAGCGCTTTTTAAAATTACCGGTACGCGCGAAGAAAACGACTGTTCTTATTATACGCAACCAATGCGCTGCATCGTCTCTGTTAACATCGACAAGATCACTCCGATTGCGGCCCGTTAATTCTAAGCGAGTCAAACTTTCGCTATTCAACACCATTTTTAGTAGGAGTAGTGAGTTTTTTCTATTCTCTAATTCGCGCGAATAGGTAAATGGACTTGGGGGCCAACTCCTGCCTTCCGGTCTTTGGTTTTCTTTTCCTTGTTATCCTTTCCATTCTCATACGGCTTATGGGTATGGGGATGCTACTTAGTACCAAATATGGGTTTAAGGGCGAGATCGAAAAGATGACCCTGGAAAATAAAGATTTTCGCCGGGTTATTTATACCGCGGCGCACTGCCAAATTGTTTTAATGTCACTCGCACCCAGTGAGGATATCGGATTTGAAATTCATAAGACGGGGGATCAGTTTTTTCGCTTTGAGTCGGGGGATGGGCGCGTCGTAATCAACGGTCACGAGTACACCGTTGCCGCCGGTGAGGCCGTCGTGGTTCCCGCGGGGGCGCGGCACAACGTTACGAATGCCTCTGCGACTGAACCACTTAAGATGTATACCATTTACGCTCCGCCGCATCATCGCGACGGCGTCGTGCACCAATCAAAAGCCGCCGCGCAGGCGGACAAAGAAAGTTTCGACGGGCAGGTGAGCGGGGCGGCTCCCAGGGCTGTTGTTTAATCAGTGTGTTACTCTAAAAGTATGAAACGATTTTTTACCATTGCCGCGGTCGTTATCGTCCTTGGTGGAGCGTATCTTTATTTTGCCCAGCCGGTAGTGCCACAGCCGGGCGGTTCTTTGACTGAAGCACAGGCGCGAGTCATCGCCGAGAACTCCTGTATCAAAGGCGGAGCGGCGCTCGAGGCGGGCCAATATAATGCGGTTACAAAAACCTGGCGGTATAGTGCGAATTTAAATGCGACGCGGCCCAGTTGTACGCCTGCCTGTGTTGTGAGCGAGGCACAGGGGACGGCGGCCGTCGCATGGGAGTGTACGGAGGTCAATCAAGCGGATAGTATCGACGGTGATACGGTTATCGTCGCCGGCAAAGTGGTTGCTATTAATCTTGAGCAGGCGATGGTGGACGGGCCGTATCTGATCACCTTAGAATCTGCGAAAAGTAAAAAGTATACCGTCGCTGTCCCGGCGCGCGGGTTTACGATGTGCGTTGCCAATCAAAGCAATTCAGTTGCTGATGTTTCCCAGATTAAAACCGGTGAGCAGTATGAGGTACGGGGAAGCGTGAACGCGAATGGCTACATCATGCCCTGTGAGTCAGCAGATCATTACTTGCGGTTGGTGCGGTAGAGGATTTTAAAGCGACGGGCGGTTACCGAAAGCTACTGACAAACTGCAACGGGTCCACCGAGACGCCGTTTATTTTTATCGAGAGGTGCAGGTGCGGGGCGCTGGCCAGGCCGGTTTCGCCGAGCGTGCCAACTATGGCGCCTTTGGAAACCGTTTCGCCGGTTGCGACTCGTAGCGTGTCGAGGTGGAGGTAGAGGCTGTAGATGCCTCGGCCGTGATTAATAATCACAGAGTTGCCGTAGACCGAGTCGAGGTAGGCTTTGGCGACGAGGCCGTCATTAATTGCCGCGACCGGTGTGCCTTTGGGTAGATCGAAGTCGGTGCCGAGGTGGGTGATTTTTTCTGTTCCTGTTTTGCGAGTCTCGCCGAAGCGGCTGGAGATTTTGTTATCAGTCAGAGGAAGGGCGAAGGGCGCGCCAAAGAGCGTCGTCCCGGTTATGGTTTTTACGAAGCTGTTGATGCTGGAGTTAGTGACGGCGAGATTTTGGACCAGCTGCTTGGGCGTTTGGTTGAGCTTGGGCGGCACGGGGAGATTGATGACGTTTGGCGTGAAGCGGGTGATGCGAAACGTTTTGGTGACGCTGAGAGGCTCGCCCGTGGTACTCCTTAGGGTTTTAAACTGCGTTACGAGTTTGACTGAGCCGGTATAGGCGCCGAGTGAAAACGGGACGACCAGTCGCCAGCCGTTTTGATACGGGAATGGGGTAAGTGCATTTTTGCCCAGCGTGACTTTGGTCGGCTGCTCGTCGAAGGCGACGATGAGGGTCTGCCCCTGCTGCACGGTCGGCGTGACGAGGTCCACCGTCGCGGCGTGGGCCGGCAGGGTCATAGCGAGCAGAAGGCCGGTTATGAGAAGAAGTTTACGCATAGGTGCCTGTTAAGTATAAGACGAGCAGCGAGGCCGGATGTTACTAGAGCTTTGTTATAAAGTTGAATGTCGCACGTCTAATACGGTAGAGTAAGGTAGTAACCAAAGTAATTTATCGTATGAAAATTAAATTTTTGAACGTGGCGACGCTGGTTGTATTAGTCATCGCAATTGCCGGGGCCTGGTGGTATGGCACGCGGCACAACGCGACCTGGACGAGCATCACGACCTTTGAGCAGTGTGCACAGCTTTACCCAGTGATGGAGAGCTACCCGGAGCAGTGTGCCACGCCGGATGGGCGTAGTTTTGTGCGCGACATTAGTAATGACATGCAAAACTTGATTCAAGTTAGTTATCCGCAGCCAAATGCGCCGGTCGCTAGTCCGCTGACTGTCACCGGGCAGGCGCGCGGCAACTTTTACTTCGAAGCCAGCTTTCCCGTAAAACTCTTGGATGCAAACGGCGCCGTTTTAGCGCAGGTGCCGGCGCAGGCCCAGGGGGAGTGGATGACGGAGGAGTTTGTCCCATTTAAAGCCTCGCTCAACTTCAAAACGCCAACGACGAAGACCGGTGTGTTAGTTTTACAAAACGACAATCCGTCCGGCGATCCGGCTAAGAGTAAGGAGCTCCGAATTCCGGTGCAGTTTGGTGAGTCGGGAGTTGTGAAGTTTGGCCAGAAATTTACTCTAACGACGGGTGATACTGTGTTTTTGCCGGATGACTTAGAGGTGAAATTAGCTGAAATTACAGACTCACGCTGCAAGCCTGGTGTCCAGTGTATTTGGGCGGGAGAATTATCGCCGCTTTTATGGGTTACGCGAAACGGAGCGACGCCATCGCCGCTGAAAGATGTTCAGCTTGGCACGCTTGATCATAAGGTTGTTTATTACGATACCTATTCGTTTACATTAGTTGAAGCGACTGAGACGAGCGCGACTATCATTGCAGACGTTGCGGCCCAGGGGAAAGGCGGGAGTGGGGTTGTCGGATATGTTCATGTCGGGCCGACCTGCCCGGTTGGAAAAAATCCTCCGGATCCGAAATGTGCCGACAAGCCGGCGGCGAATATTGAGGTTGTGTTTACGAAAGTTGGAGGGGCAGTTGCAGCTCGGGTTGATAGTACAGAGCAGGGGCACATTCGCGTTGCCCTGCCGGCAGGCTCTTATGTCGTGACCGCAGTTTCGCCAGCTAATAACCAGCTGCCGCGGTGCGAGACAAAAACGATTGCGCTCAAAACAGGTGAGCTGCAGGCTCTTGATATCAGCTGCGACAGCGGAATTCGGTAAAATTTCTCAAGGCGGAGCGACAGCTCGTTGAGCCGTGAGAATTTCCGGCCTCTTTTCTGCTACACTGGAGGCATCTTTATGCAGATTGTTACTAGTACACGAGCCCGGCGGGTGCGCATTACAATTCGTCCGGGTGGGGAGGTCGTGGCGACGCTGCCGCGCGGGGTGAGTCGGGCGGTACTCGACCGATTTTTGGCGCGCAAGGCGGCTTGGATCGCCGGTGCTGTCGCTCGGATGAAAAAGGTGGCCACACCGGTTAAGCTGCCACGCGGACACTATAAGGCCAATCGCGCTGCGGCGCTCAAGTTTGTCCGCGAACGAATCGTCGTGCTTAACGCGCAGTACGGGTTTACGTTTCAATCAATCACAATTCGCAATCAGAGGTCTCGCTGGGGGAGTTGCTCAAAGCGGGGCAACTTGAGTTTTAACTATCGTTTGCTGCTTTTGCCGCCGGAGCTGGCTGATTACGTCATCGTGCACGAGCTCTGCCACCTGCAAGAGCTCAATCACTCACCGCGGTTTTGGGCGCTGGTTGCCCGTGCTATTCCGCACCCGAAAAAGGCCCGAGCCGCTCTGCGGCGGTACAGCTTGAAATTGGGATAACAAAAAACGCCTTTGTGGGCGTCTTCTGTTGAGAGTTGCGGATATGGGACGAAGTTGGAACTTATTTTAAGCAAATATAGAAAATACTAGTTAGTAGTATTTGGATAAAAATCACCAACGAAAGCTTCTTGAGGTTGGTGAATGATACTAGGGAGAGGTGCTGGAATAACCGATATATCGCCAAAGACAAAAAGTATACAATCACTGCCATCCCCATGACCACGAGAAGATTTGGACCTTCAGGGTCATTAAACAACCAGAACATTGTTCTAGAGAACACAACAGCTGTTATGCCAAGGATGAGCAATGAGGTATTTTTTGGATTGAACTGCATAGGAAAATGTATTTGTTGGGAGACTAGGATTCGAACCTAGATACACGCCTCCAGAGGGCGCGGTCCTACCATTAGACGATCTCCCAGGCGGTAGAAACGGTCCAGTTATTTTGCCTCAATTTAGCTTATTTTGCAACTTTTCTCGTGATATACTGAAGTAAGTTCCGGTTTTGGCGGTTTTCCCGCTGCCTGCTTTCTACTAACTACTATCTACTATCCCGATGGCTGACGGAGACGCAAAAATAGACATGTCGGTTATCGACGCGGAGGTTAATAAAAAACCTCCGTTTCGCTCCATCATCAAAATCGTGGACGCCTTTATTGCGCAGGCGTTTTTTGCTCGCTCATCCGATGTGCACCTTGATCCGGAGGAGAAGCGGCTGCGTGTCCGGTTCCGTATCGACGGCGTGCTGCACGACGTCTACGCCTTCCCGAAAGAGCTGCACCAGGAAATCATCACGCGTATTAAAGTGCTCTCGGCATTACGTACCGATGAACACCAGGCGGCGCAGGACGGCCGTATGCGCATTTTGATTCCGGAGAATCCGCCGGTAGACGTCCGTGTTTCAATTACGCCGACCTACTTCGGAGAAAACTGCGTTATGCGTCTGCTCATCGCGCACGCTGATGACTTTACGCTTAAAAACTTGGGCTTCTCGCCGCACAACCTGGCTATCATCGCGCGGGCAATTAAAAAGCCGTATGGACTGATGCTGGCGACCGGTCCGACCGGTAGCGGTAAGACGACGACACTGTACATGGTGCTTAAAGAAATTAATCGTCCGGAGGTTTCGATTATTACCATCGAAGACCCAATCGAATACTCGCTGCCCGGCGTGGACCAGATTCAGGTCAATGCCAAGACCGGTTTAACGTTTGCTAACGGTCTGCGTTCAATCTTGCGTCAGGACCCTAATGTCGTAATGGTCGGTGAAATTCGTGACGGTGAGACGGCGAGCATCGCCGTCAACGCCGCTATGACCGGTCACTTAGTGCTTTCCACATTGCACACCAACGACGCACCGACGACTATTCCGCGTTTACTCGACTTGGGCGTTGAGCCGTTTTTGATTGCGTCCACCGTCAACATCGCTATCGGTCAGCGTCTGGTGCGTACTATTTGTTCTGATTGCAAAGTTAAAAAAGAATTAACCGAGGAGGAAATAGAGGGACTTAAAGAAGCCTTTCCGGCGGAGCTTTTGGCAAACAACAAAATCTTTTATCGTGGCGAGGGCTGCAACCGTTGCTCGGGCAGCGGCTACCGCGGGCGTGTCGGTATTCATGAAGTCTTAGAAGTCGACGAGGTGATTCGTCAGTTGGTTATGCGACGCGCTAATGCCGACGAGGTACGTGCAACTGCAATTAAAAACGGAATGATTACGATGACGGTAGACGGATTTTATAAGGCGGTACAGGGGATTACGACACTCGACGAGATTCTGCGTGTGTTCCACGAGTAGTCGGCTCTTTGAGGGGGTATACTTAGTATATGGAAGAGCAAGCCTCTGCAGGAGGTCAATCAGTCATGCCGGCAACTACGCCGGCGGTCAAACCGGTCGTTGATCCGGTTATTCCGGCTGGCGCGAAAGACAGCTCTGTACTGCCGGAAATTCACATAGAGCCCGTCAGTTCGCCGTCGGTGGAAGAGCCCGCACCGGCTACCGCAGCACCGGCATCGTTGCAGTCTCCGGAGGTTATGACTGATGTCGCCGGGCAGCCCGCGCAGGCACCACAAACCTATACCTCTGCCTTTGACGCGCCGAAGCCCGAGTCCGCAGCGGACGCACACTCTGTACTAGACACAAAAGCGCCCGACTCCAATATCCCTAGTGATTTGCGTATTCAGTTGCCGGCTGACGAGCTTCGCGGGCAAAATCCTACCCAAAAAGCAGCACCGGCTATTGTAGCCGAGCCACCGCCGGCGACTAAGAAAAAGGCTGCGCTCAATTTGAATTTCAATGTTGAAAACGCGAGCAACTCTTTCATGGCAAAGCTGAATTATTTGCACGTGAGCCTGGAGGAGCGCGTACTCTTTGCCCGCCAGCTTTCTGTTGGTGTTAAGGCCGGGCTCTCGATGCAAGACAGCTTAATGCTGCTGCGTTCCCAGACAAAGTCGCCGTCAATGAAGAAGATTTTGAGTGCAATCGTTCACGATACGGCTAACGGTATGTATTTATCGGCGAGTTTAGAAAATTACAAAAATATCTTCGGTCAGCTCTTTATCAACATCGTCCGTGTCGGTGAGCAGACCGGTACGCTTATCGAAAACTTAAACTATCTCGCAGAAGAACTCAAGAAAAAGCAGGAGCTTGTTTCGCGGGTGCGCGGCGCTTTAATTTACCCGGCGGTCATCATGGTCGCGACGATTGGTATCGTCGTTACCCTCATTGTCGGCGTATTTCCAAAGATTTTGCCGGTGTTTACGAGTTTGAATATCAAGCTCCCGCTTACGACCCGTATTTTGATTGCGACGACGCACATTTTGACGACTTACACGCTTTGGATCGGCCTCGGCCTCGTTGCTTTGATTATCACTTTCATATTGCTCTCGCGTCAGGAATGGTTTAAAAACTTTTTCGATCACGCGCTGCTTCGGTTGCCGATTTTGAGTTCTATCGCCATGAAGGTGAACCTCGTCAACATTACCCGTGTCCTCGGTTTGCTGCTTAAGAGTGGCGTGCAGATTATTGAAGCGGTTAACATTACCGCCGACGCGCTCGACAACCGGTTTTACCGGTACGAGCTGAAAGTCGCAGGGGAGACGCTGCGACGCGGTGAGTTTTTCTCTGTGCACCTCGCGAAAAATACCATGCTCTTTCCGCCGATTTTTACCAACATGATTCAGGTTGGCGAAAATACCGGCAACTTAAGCGAAAACCTAGCGTATCTCGCTTCGTACTACGAAGAGGATGTCGACAACTTCTTAAAAAACCTCAACAGCATTATCGAGCCGGTGCTGCTGCTTTTCATGGGACTCCTCGTCGGGTTTATGGCGCTTTCGGTCATTACTCCGATTTACCAAATTAGTCAGACGCTAACTCGTTGAACGTAAAACGTGCAACTTGTAACGCATGAATAAAAAAAGTGTGAAAAAACAGGATCCTACGTTCTACGCTCTACGTTCTACGCTCTACGCAGCGAAGGGCTTCAGCCTCATCGAGATTGTTATCACTATCGCGATCTTCCTGATTCTCTCGGGTGGTATTTATGCAACCTATGCCAATATTTTGGAGGTCATTGGGAAAACACATCTGCGTACTCTGGCGGTTTCGTTGCTTACCAAAGAAATTGAGTATGTCCGCAATTTGAAGTATGACGACGTCGGTATCATCGGTGGCGCGCCGGCAGGGGTTATACCGCAAACAAAGACTGTTAATTATGAGGGTCAGCAGTTTACGATTGCAGCTTACGTCCGTAATATTGACGACTCTTTCGATGGCACGCTTGGTGGTAGCCCAAACGACACAGCCCCGGCGGATTATCGCTTAGTCGAATTGCAGGTGAGTTGTCCGTCCTGTTATAACTTCGTAACGCAAACAATGACGACCTGGGCCGCGCCGCAGAATCTTGAGAGCAGCACAAAGAATGGTTCGCTGTTTATTAACGTATTTGATTCTAACGGGAACCCTGTTTCCGGTGCTAACGTGCTGGTAAAGAACACGAGCACAACCCCGACGATTACCATCACCGACACAACCAACAATAGCGGTACGCTCCAGCTTGTTGACATCCCAACCAGCACCAACGCCTATCAAATTACCATAACAAAACCGAATTACTCTTCGGCGAAGACATACCCACCGGGCGGAGCAGGCAATACTAATCCGGTGCAGCCGCACGCGACTATCGCCAGTCAGCAGATTACGGCGATTAGTTTTGGTATCGACAAGGTGTCCGAAATTGATGTCACTACGCGTGACCAATACTGTGCCGCCGTCGGGTCAATCGATTTTACGCAAAACGGCGGGAAGCTCATCGGTGCCTCGCCGGATGTTTTGAAGTATAGCCAGGCATTTACGACAAACAGCAGCGGAGTCGCGAATCGGACCGGGCTGGAGTGGGACAACTATTCGTTTAGTAACACCGACACGAGCTATGACGTCGCCGGAAGCATTCCACTGCTGCCGATTTCTTTGCCGGCCAACACGACGACCAGCTTGAGCTTCTTGATGGAGCCGAAAGCTTCATCGAGTTTGCTGGTTACGGTTACCGATGCTTCTAGTACTCCGATCTTGGGGGCGACCGTTAATCTAACTAAGTCAGGTTTTAATGATACGAAGCAGACAGGGGAGAGGACTTTTGGTGAGACGACTTGGGTTGGTGGTACATATACTAATCAAGACGGAACCGTTGATGCCAATACGCCTGGGCAACTCTCTATCGTGCAAATTGGAGGTAGCACGTATCCGACAAGTACCAACAGTTGGCTCGTCTCTAATACGCTGGACTTTGGTACCGCTAACGTGACACTGCATCAGCTCTCGTTTAATCCGGCCGCGCAGCCAAATAATACAACGCTGCAGATCCAAATCGCGACAAGCAACAGTACGGCCGGGCCCTGGACCTACGTCGGTCCGAATGGTACAGCCTCGACGTATTACACCGTGAATGCACCGATTAATGCGGTTAATAACGGACAGAGATATCTACGCTACAAGGTATTCTTAAATACTATCGACCAAACGGCGACGCCGACACTGGCGGATATCAATATTACTTTTGAATCTGACTGCATACCGGAGGGGCAGGCATTTTGGGCAGGCATACCCACAGGAGCCTACAGCGCAACGGTCAGTAAATCCGGCTACACAACGGCGACCAGCACCATTTCCGTCGGTTCCGGCTGGCAGGAGGCGAAGGTCGTTTTACCGTAAAACGTATAACTTGTAACGTATGAAAAAACAGAATCAACAAGAAAAGAACTCTCCGACGTTACACGTTGCGCGTTCTACGCTCCACGCCTCTCGGGGTTTCACGATTCTTGAGCTTGTCATTTCGATGGCGATTACTATGTTTATCGCGATTCTCTTTGTTCGTCTCGCGCGCGACACGACTGATTCGACTGTCCGGTTCAACAACCAATTATTAACGCAGCAGCAAATAGAGCAGACACTTCAGCTGATTGTGCCGGAGATCAGGAGTATCTCGCAGGGGATTGACGGAGCCTATCCCGTTGCGCAGGCGACGACAAGCACGTTTCAGTTCTATAGCGACATCGACGGCGACGGCAAGATTGAAAAAGTTCAGTATTTCATCGCGAGCAGCACCATTTTGCGTAAAGGCGTTATTCGGCCGAGCGGCAGTCCGGCGGGCTACGCAACGAGTAGCGAGGTTTTCTATGACGAGGTCTCCGGGCTCATTTCCGGTAGCCAGGTGTTTGCTTACTATGACTCCGGAGCGACAAGTTCTGCTTCGACGGCGCTGCCGAGCCCTATCGATGTTCTCAAAGTTAAGACGATCAAGATTACTATCGTTGCTGATCAGGGTACGCCGGGGCATCCGTCGCTCGTTGGTTCCGAGACCTCCGCCACTATCCGTAACCTCCGATACAAATGAACACAAACGTAAAATGTGTAACGTGTAACGTGCAACATATGAAAAAACAAAAAGAGAATCAAATAAGAAATGCCCCTTCTACGTTGCACGTTGCACGTTCAACGTTACGCGGACAGCGCGGGCAACTTTCGTTGCAGGTGCTCATCCTCGGTTCCATAGCAACGGTGCTCATTGCCGGGTTTGTACTCTGGGCACAGGGATTTGTAACAAACGTCGGGCGCGGGGGGATGAAAGCCCAGGCGTTTACTATCGCCGAGGCAGGTATCGAATACTATCGCTGGCACCTGGCGCATTCGCCACTTGATTTTACTGATGGTCAGAGCGCTTCTACGACGCAGCCGTACGTGCATCCATATTACGACAAAAACGGTAATCGTCTCGGACAGTTCGAGCTTGTAATTACGAAGCCGGCCACGGGCTCGACTATAGTCGTTATCCAATCGACCGGCAAGGTAGACGCGGATTCGACGATTAAAAAAATCATTAAGATTAAAATGGGTTTGCCGTCACTCGCACGTTTTTCCGCGGCGAGTAATGCCGATATTCGTTTTGGCTCCGGTACGGTTGTTTATGGCGAGCTGCACAGTAATGGCGGCATCCGTTTTGACGGCACCGCTTACAACAAAGTTACCAGCGCGAAGTCGACGTATGATGACCCGGACCACAGCGGCTCCAGCGAATTCGGTGTGCACACTCATGTTGCACCGGTTGACCCGATACCGCCGACGACGGTGCCGGTTCGCACCGACGTGTTCAAGGCGGGAAGACAATTCCCGGTGCCGGCGCTCGATTTTAACGGCATCACGCAGGATCTCGCCAATTTGAAGTCGCTTGCAACCTCGACGAGCGGGTATTACAAGGGCCCGTCCGGGGGTACTAACAAAGGATACGATATCGTTTTGAAAACAAACGATACCTTTGATATTTACCGCGTCAATTCCGTCGTTTCGCTTTCCAGTACCTGCGTTAGCAACAGTTCGCATGCCGATAGTTTCTGGGGTTCCTGGTCAATTAATTCTGAAACATTGCTCGCGAGCAACGTGCCTTTTCCGTCGAACGGCATCATCTTTATCGAAGATGACCTCTGGGTACGTGGACAAATTGATACAGCCCGACTGACAATCGCCGCCGCCCGATTCCCGGTCAATGCTTCAACTTATGCGAGCATCACGACTAACGCCGATCTGCGCTACACAAATTATGACGGACAAGATGTGCTTGCGCTCATTGCACAAAATCACGTGAACGTTGGTTTTAATAGTAATAACACGCTCAATGTTGATGCTGCGCTCGTTGCGCAAAACGGGCGAGTCGGTCGCTACTATTACGCCTCTGCGTGCGGCAGCAACTACATCCGCAATGCCGTAAACCTCTATGGAATGATCGCCACTAACCAGCGCTATGGTTGGGCGTACACCGACGGGACCGGGTATCAAACCAGAACGATTACGTATGACGGTAACCTGCTCTATGGTCCGCCGCCGAGTTTCCCGATTACCGCGAGCCAGTACGATATTATTTCGTGGGAAGAGGTGCAGTAGTCGCAGATGCCTGAAACCTATGCGGCCGGCATGGGCCCACCGCAAGCGGATGTGCCGGACAGCATAGGTTTCAGGCAGCAGCTCCCGAAAGGTGGCGCAGCGCGGGAGGTGGCCGGTTTTACCGGCTTTTTATTCACTGTAGGAGGAGCCAAGAATTGGCCTAGATAGTTATTCACACGCCTATTTTCTTCTACTTTGCTATACTTATCTCATACAAGAAAGGTCGAGGCCTTCCTATAGTTAATTTACATTCAATGAAAAACCAGAAAGGTTTCACGCTTATCGAATTGCTCGTAGTCATCGGTATTATCGCCATTTTGGCCTCCGTGGTCATCGTTGCCTTGAACCCGGCTCGTCAGTTCGCTCAAGCTCGTAACACGCAGCGCAGCTCAAACGTCAACGCTATCTTGAACGCTATCGGCCAGAACATGGCTGATAACCGAGGTAACTGGACGTGTGCTGCCGGTGCTTTGCCGACTTCGACGACCAACATGGCGTCGTCAGGCGGTTACAACATCTTGGCTTGCATTGTCCCGACCTACATTTCTGTAATGCCGATTGATCCTACGACCGGTACTTACACCAATGATTCGACCTACAACACCGGTTACTCGGTGGCGCAGGACTCGCAGGGACGCGTAACGGTTTCTGCTCCGGCAACGGAACAGCCGCTTACGACCCCGATTGCAGTTACTCGCTAATCGCAAGTATTGTTATCAACACAAAAGGCCCTTGCGGGCCTTTTGTGTTTTGGAGTATTGGGAGTATACTGAATGCACTATTATAACTTTATATATATGAAGAAAAACAGCGGTTTCACACTCATCGAATTATTAGTCGTTATCGGTATTATCGCCATTTTGGCCTCCGTGGTCATCGTTGCCTTGAACCCGGCTCGTCAGTTCGCTCAAGCTCGTAACACGCAGCGCAGCTCAAACGTTAACGCAATTCTTAACGCTATCGGCCAGAATATGGTTGATAACCGAGGTTTGTGGACGTGTGCTGCCGGTGCTTTGCCGACTTCGACGACGGTTCTCGGAACCGGTGCAGGTAAGTACGATATCGTAGACTGTATCGTCCCGACCTATATCTCAATCTTGCCGATTGACCCGACGACCGGAACTTTCACGAGCACCTCAAGCTACAGCGCCGGTTACGCTGTCATCAAAGACGCAACGACCGGTCGCATCACGGTTTCCGCTCCAGACACCGAGCAGCCGCTTACCGAAGATATCTCGGTGACTCGTTAACACGTCTTTCACAAAAAAGCCCCCGTTCGGGGCTTTTTTGTTTCTGAGCTCACTTTGCTATGCTATTATTTTGGTAATAAGATCTTTCATTAAACGGCATACACTCGGGAGCGAATCTCGTTAGAAATGGGGATGTTTTAGTAAGGCGCTGCCTGTGATTATTATTTAGGAGTGCTATAGTATCGAAAATAGTATTAACATTTTAGATTTCTAACAGGATGAAAAATCGCAAAGACTACATATCCGACAAGAACCTCTTTACTAAGGATTTGCCGGGGCTCTCGCAAAAGATGCTCGAGCAGCACTTTAAGCTGTATGAGGGATACGTGAAGAAGAGTAATGAGATTCAGACGAAGGTTGATTCGGCGGACAAGAGCGAGGCGAATGGTGTGTACAGCTTTATTGGTGAACTGAAGCGCCAGGAGACCTTCGCGGTTAACGGCATGAAACTACACGAGGTGTACTTCGGCCACTTACAGGGCGACGGCGACATATCAAAGGCACCGGAGTTAGCGGCAATGATTGAGAAAGATTTCGGTTCCGTGGACGCCTGGAAGGAGGAGATGCTGGCAACCGGTATGAGCGCCCGCGGGTGGTCGATTACCGCCTTTGATTATCGCGACAATCGGCTGCACGTGTATGGCAGCGACGGACACAACGTCGGCGCAGTCTGGGGCGCGGTACCCGTCATTGTCTTAGATGTCTACGAACACGCCTACTTTATTGATTACGGCATCAGCCGCAAGGCGTACATAGATACCTTTTTCCAGAATTTAGACTGGAAGTTTGCGGGAGAAATCGTCGCTGAATACGGACTTACTGCTCGATACGGCAAGGAGCGTGCGCAGAATAGCGCGCAGTAATTAGAGCTGCATCGGCTTCTTGCCGTCCGGCTGGATTTCGGTGAGCACGAGCTTGCCGTCTTTAAGGTTCGCAGCAAGCAGTTTGACTCGCTTGCCCTCAAAGCCAGGGAGATTCATAGTCCAGACAGAGGGCTCCGGGTTAAAGGCGCGGATTTTATTGTAGATAGTTTTTGGGTCGTTTTTGACCATATCCACCTCGCCTTCAGCGGTCGTGAATTTACGAGTAAAGGTTGCCCGGGAGTGGTCCTGTTCGCGCGGCGTTATCTCGCCGGAGATAAATTTCGGCAGTGTTTCGGTGAGGAGCGCTCCGGCAGCCGCGGCGCACTTTTTTTCGAGCGAGGTGTTTGTCTCGTTATCTGCAATTTGCACTTTGCAATCCGCAATTATTTCCCCGTGGTCCATCTTAACGTCCATCAGGTATAAGGCCACGCCGGTTTCTTTTTCGTCAGCAAGTAGCACAGACTGCATTGGGCTAGCGCCTCGGTATTTTGGCAGGAGTGACGGGTGAACGCCGATAGTGCCTAGGCGCGGGAGGTCTAAAAGGCCTTGGCCGATAATCTGCGGGTAGCCCATAACTATAAAAAAATCAGCATTCAGTTTTTGAAGTTCCGGTATGATATCCGAGGCTTTTTCAGGTTGCAAAATCTTGATGGGCCAGCCTTTTTCAGTAATCAGTTGCTTGACGGCCGGAGGAGTCAGTATCTTTTTGCGGCCGGCCGGGCGATCAGGGCTGCAGACAATGGCGGCGGGCATAAAGCCACTTTCAACGAGCCGATTTAAAATATCAGCCGAAACGTGGAAGCTGCCGAAGTATACAAAGTTCATAGTAGTTAGTAGTTAGTAGATAGTAGATAGGGCATGGGATTTCGAGTTGCTTACTACTGTCTACTTACTACTGTCTACTTTTCCCTGGAGACGTTCGGTCACGGCTATGGCGCGAGTTTTCTTTGCTTTGTCGGCGTACAAAATGCCATTTGTGTGATCAGTCTCATGCTGGAAGATGTGCGCCAAAATGCCCCAGGCTTTTATTTTTATTTTCTTGCCATTTTTGTCCTGGCCTTCAATCACTAATTTTTCGTAACGGGGGACGTCGCCGTACTGGCCGGGTATTGAGAGGCAGCCTTCTTCCATTAAAACTGGGTCGCCCTCTGTTTTAGTAATCTTTGGATTAAAGATGGCATAAAACTTACCACCCTCCGGCGGCTGCGCGACGAAAAATGCCTCGTTGCTGCCAATCTGTGTTGAAGCAAGCCCGATGCCGTGCCACTCGTGCATTTTGACGCGCATCTCCTTAATCATGGCGCTGATTTCGGTTTTGGTGTGTTTCGTAAAATCAAAAGGCTTGCACTTTTTGTGCAATAACTTTTCGTGCTCCGGGTTGTGGATAGTGTGTAGTTCCATTACTTTCTGATTTTAATCATTTTGTTTTCTTCGCGGAGGTTCCGGACGACGCTCATAAAGTAAGCTCCCAGATTTTGGACATCTTTGCGCTCTGCGATATCCTTGGCGATTGAAAGGATGCGGTCCGGGCCGTACTCCTTCACATATTTAATATACAATGCCTTGTGCGGTATGTCGTGTAAAATTGCGGCCACCTCCAAGCCAATTAGTTGGAATTCCTGGCTGATATTGCTCTTCGAGGCTCGCTTTTGAAGGGTTTTAAGGTACCCGCTACCGCTGACTGCTTCCATGGCATCTATCTTAGAGAAATAATACCAAAACAGCAACTGTAGTAGTTTTGCGTTGCGAGACTTAGTCCGACTTCGTGACGAAAAGCAAATCGTAGAAACTACTCTGTATGGTATACTCATTCGTATGCCTAAAATGAAGTCATTTTTAAGAGACAATCTCCCGGTTGCGATCAGCGCGATTTTAATTTTTGTCGCCCTTACTGTTGGTGGATATTACATTGGATATAAACGAGGGGCCGTGAGTTCTACGACAACTGCGACGACCGAAGGTGCCGCGGCGCAGGCAGATTACAGCGTGTATTGGCAAGCTTGGAAAGTTTTGAAAGATAATCACATCGATGCCGCTAAGAAAACCGACAAAGACTTTATGTATGGTTCGATCGCCGGCCTTACACAGGCCCTGGGTGACCCGCACACTGTGTTTTTCCCGCCCGAAGATGGCAAGAGCTTTGCCGAGCAGGTTAACGGTAGTTTCGGCGGCATCGGAGCTGAAATCGGCGAGAAAGACGGACTCATCAGTGTCGTTGCTCCACTTAAAGGCAGTCCAGCTGAGAAGGCCGGTATTCTTGCGGGTGACATAATCTTAAAGATCGGCGCAACGAGCACCGAAAATCTGGACGTTAATCACGCGGTCAATATGATTCGCGGCGAAATCGGAACCAAAGTCATTCTGAATGTCTTCCGCAAAGAAAAGTGGATCCAGCCGCGCGACATTACTATCGTTCGTGACCGCATTGAGCTGCCGACACTTGATACGACGTACTACGATAAGAATAAGATTGCTGATTTGCAGCTCTACGCCTTTAACGCCAACGCGCCGGTCAAGTTTTACCAGGCAGCGACTGATATGTTGCTCAAAGGTACGAAAGGGATTATTTTGGACCTACGCAACGATCCGGGAGGATTTTTGGATGTAGCACACGACATTGCCGGGTGGTTCGTTGACCGCGGCACGCTCGTTGTCTCCGAGCGCAGAAAGAATGGGCCCGACGAGACTTTGCTCGCTACCGGCAATGGTGCGCTCAAAAAGTTACCGGTTGTTATTTTGATGAACCGAGGTTCGGCTTCGGCCTCCGAAATTCTTGCTGGTGCTTTGCGCGACACGCGTGATGCTAAAATCGTCGGCGAAAAGAGTTATGGCAAAGGAACGGTGCAAGAGGTTATGGACTTAAAGGATGGCAGCAGCTTGAAAGTCACGATCGCGCACTGGGTGATGCCGAAGGGCAAGATTTTGGACCACAATGGTATCGACCCGGACTACGTTGTACTTCCGACAGATGATGATATAAAGAATAAGAAAGACGTGCAGCTTGAAAAGGCGCTGGAGATTCTCCGCGCGCAGATTAACGGGACTCCGCTTCCGCCTGCCGTTGCCGCGACGAAGTAACAGGCACTATCTTAGCAGTATCTTTTCTCCGCTTTGCTAGATAGCGGCCATTGCGATTCGAGTATCAATAAGGTAAGGTAAAAACTATATGAAGGTTATTTTGCTTGCCGACGTTAAGGGCGTTGGCCGAAAGAATGAGATCAAAGATGTAGCAGATGGCTACGCGCGTAACTTTATTATTGCGCGTAAATTAGGCGTTGCCGCGGACCAAAAGGGTATGGGGGTAAAAGCAGTTGCAGATGCCAAAGAGCAGGCCGAGCTTAATCGGTTGCAGGCTTTCGTGGCGAAGCTGGCCAGTACAACCTTTGAGTTTGAAATCAAAACTGGAGAGCACAAGGAGGTCTTCGGTTCCGTTTCTCGCCGCGACCTAGAAACTGCTTTGCGTGCGAAGGGGATTAGTGAAGGTGAATTAGTTTTAGATCACCCAATCAAATCAACCGGTGAGCACAAAGTCGAAGTGAATTTCGGCAAAGGAGTGAAGGGAGTTGCGAAGGTTGTCGTCAAAGCTGTTTAAAACAAAAAACCCGCCGATCGGCGGGTTTTTTGTTGATTACTTGGCTGGGATTACCGAGACGATCTTTGCGTAGCGGCGGGTGCCATCGAAGTTCGTCTTTTTCGTAGCCTTGAACTGGACGGTACCGGCGACTGCGGCGTAAAGAGTGTCATCTCCACCGCGAGTGATACCCTTACCGGTCAAAACATTGTTGCCGCGCTGGCGGACGACAATTTCACCCGGTTTAGCGAGCTGACCGTGGTTGATTTTAATACCAAGGCGCTTACTTTCGGAGTCGCGACCAAGCTTTGTAGAACCTAGCGATTTTGTATGTGCCATATAAGTCTAAATATTATCAGCCTGATTCCCGCCCTCGGTGAGTATTCCGTAGGCGAATTTCAGATTTAGCGATTATACTGTAGAATAGTCTATATGTCTAGCCCTCAAAAACTTGTTATTGACATCGAGACCATCGGCCACGATTTTGACTCATTTGATAAGGCGACACAAGAAAACTTAACCCGTTGGATCAAGCAGGAGAGTGAGAGTGACGAGGAGTACGAAATTGCACTACAAAACTTGAAGGATGGGCTAGGGTTTTCGCCGCTGACGGGCGAGATTGTCGCTATCGGCGTCTTAGATCATCACAAGCAGCAGGGCGTGGTTTACTACCAGGCGCCGGACGCGAAGCTGGAGGAGGTGACGGAGGGCAACATTACGTATAAGCCAATGACCGAGGGCGCGATGCTGGATGCCTTTTGGAAGGGTGCACTTAAGTATCAGCATTTTATTACCTTTAACGGGCGACAGTTTGACGCGCCGTTTTTGGCCCTGCGCAGCGCGGTTAATGGTGTACGACCGACTAAGGATTTAACGCGCGCCCGTTATTTGTATCAGCAGTCGCCGGATGCGGTGCATATTGATTTACTTGATCAGCTTTCATATTACGGCGCGGTGCGTAAAAAGGGTACGCTGCATTTGTACACCCGAGCGTTTGGGATTAAGAGCCCGAAGGCAAGCGGTATTGAGGGCGACGATGTCGGGCGATTATTTAAAGAAAAGAAGTATCTGGACATCGCGAGGTACAACGCCGGCGATTTGTTTGCGACCAGCGAGCTGTACAAAAAGTGGGAGGAGTATTTGAGTTTTTAAGATATGATCGCGCAGGCAAAATTATTTCTGAACGATCGGCGCAAGGAGGTGGTTATCTTTATTTTATTTTTCCTGGTCAGCACCATTAGTTTCGCGCTGGGCTACATCAGCGCAAATCAAAGCAACCGGTCGGCAATCGTGATTCAAAAAGTAGATACCGGTAAGTAATATGCAAAACCTCTCTGCCGCAAAACTACTCGGGTTTGCTGCTGCAGGGGTGCTACTTGTCGGAGTGGGTGTTTTGCTCGGAAGAGTTGATTTTTCTACTTCAAAACTTGTTCAGCAGGCGAATGGTTTTCGTTTGCTCGCCGAAGTGCCGCGCCAGACAAGCAGTTCAATCGTGAGCACTGCAGACGCTGCCAAGCCTGCCACTAAAAAATCAGGATTTGTCGCCGCGGCACAGGCCGTTTTTTCTGCCCGTAGCGTCGTAGCCGCAACGACAACGCCGGCTACAACCACAACTTCGACGATAGTTTTCGCGGCCAGGACATCGGAAATTTCTTTGCCTGTTGCGGATGACTGTAAATTTCAGACGAATCAGTTCCCAAATTACGAAAATTTAGTTTTAAACGAAATCGCCTGGATGGGCACGCCGGAGGACAGCGGCAACGAATGGCCTGTCCCGCAAAAGGATTACCGATATATCTAAAGGTCGATCTTTGTAAGAAAGAGCATACTTCTGCCGTTGTCTGAATTATCTTTCTTTGACATACTGGAACAATGGATAAAAAGCGCCAATCACGAATTTACGAACTATTGAAGAAAGGACTAGCTCTTATAGGGGCTGGAGAAGAATTGCCTGTTGATTGGGCTAAAGAATTTTTCCCACCTGAGAGGAGAGAGTATGAGCTTGTTTATCATGGCAAAGAGTCAGAAGAAAATATTCTTGCTGACACGATGTCGGTTCCATTGCAGCCAGTTAGCAACTTTGGGGAGGATAACGGAGAGTGGGATAACAAGTTGATTTTTGGAGATAATCTTCAGGCTATGAAAAAGTTGGTGGAGATGAAAGAAAGAGGTGAGCTGGTTAATGCAGACGGAACTTCTGGGGTTCGTTTGATTTATATCGATCCTCCTTTTGCGACTAAAAGAGATTTTCATGGCACTAGAGATCAAGAGGCGTATCAGGATAAGATTGTTGGTGCTGAATTTTTAGAATTTCTCAGAAAGAGATTAGTTTTTTTAAGGCAGCTCATTGCTGAAGGCGGCACAATTTATGTGCATCTCGATTCTAGAAAGGGTCATTATATCAAGACGATTATGGATGAGATTTTTAGCGGTTTCGAGTTTGCTGAAATCGCATGGGTTTGCGGTTTAATGGGTTCAGGCAAATACTATCCGAAAGCTCATGAAAATATTTATTGCTACAAGTCACCAAGGGCACCATTTAACCCTCCTCCGAGAATCGGTCTTTCTCAAAGGATCACCAAGGCTTTGCAAAAAGACAAAAATGGATGGTTCTATACACGAGGCAAAGAGAGCAGCGGAGGATCAAGTTATCTTAAATCTTACATTTGCTTAGATTCGAAATTGAGCAAAGAACAAGCAATCGAATTTGCCAATGAATATAGGCCTCAACAAGCATGGAGTGTTTGGATGGGCAAAAGAGAACTCGCTTATGAATTCAATGATTATCCAGTTGGAACCTATGCATATACAGGGACCGAGAGCGTAGGATATCCAACTCAAAAGCCAGAAGCTTTGTTGGCGAGGATTATAAATGCTTCTTCTAACAAAGGAGATATCGTGCTTGATGCCTTCGCTGGTTCGGGAACGACATGCGCCGTAGCGGAAAAGCTAGGACGGCGTTGGATTGGAATTGATTGCGGTAAGTTATCTATCTATACAATCCAAAAGCGCTTGCTGAACCTTCGTTCAGAAATTGGTAATACGGGCGATCTAATAAAACCAAAACATTTTACGCTCTATAATGCAGGATTATATGATTTTGATTCTTTACGGAAACTGCCGTGGGAAAGTTGGAGATTTTTTGCTTTACAGCTTTTCGGCTGCAAAGACGAAACGCACAAGATTAAGGGGTTTCATCTAGATGGCAAGAAGCAAGGTTACAGCGTCTTAGTTTTCAATCATTTTCAGAATGGGGTTATTAGTAGGGAGACGATTGAAGAGCTGCATGCACACATCGGGAAACAAATCGGCAATAAATGCTTCATCATAGCTCCTCGAGGTGCCTTTTTGTTTCAAGAAGATTATTTAGAGCTAGACAGCGTGAGATATTATGCGCTTCGTATTCCTTACTCATTTATCAACGATCTTCATGCGCGACAATTCTCTGCCCTTACTCAGCCAAATGATGAGACTGCTGTTAATGAAACTGTTGAGGCAGTAGGGTTTGATTTTATCCAAGCGCCCGCCGTGGATTACCAGCTCCAGCAAGTGGGAGAATTTACTTATTTGAAAATTAAAAAATTTGAAAGTCGGGCAAGAGTCCGCGGGAGCGATCAGAGGGGTGGGCTTGAAACATTTTCGATGCTTATGATTGATTCAAATTATGATGGCAAGGTTTTTGATCTGGATCAGGTATATTTTGCCCATGACATTGAAGTTGCGAAATGGCGGATGAAGTTGCCAACTGGTCGGGGAGACATTATGGCGGTATTTCTGGACATTTATGGTAATGAAGCTAGAATTCTTTTGCGAAAGGGAATACCCTTGAGAGCGCCTCGGAAAGTAGCTGTTAGGAAAAAACATGCCTAGAACAAATTCAAATCAGGAGAGTTTCCAAAATGAAGACCTCGTACTCAAGGTCAGTCCTGCTGTTGATCGGAGACGATGGGATGAGGATCGGTATGAGGCTTTTTTGGATGAACTTTGTGGTTCTCGTGAATTTCAGAAAAAAGCGATCCAGACTGCATTGAGATATTTGCTTGGACAAGAATATTCTGATCTTAAAGAATTGGCTCATTCTAATTTTGAGCAGAACGAAATGCTCCCTAAAAGATATGGGTCATGGGCTAATATGGAGAGGAATTTGCAATTACCCAAACAGCTTTCTGCCTCGCTTGATTTAGCAACGGGCACAGGGAAAAGTTATGTGATGTATGGAATTGCTGCGATCATGCTTGCTGAAGGTGCAGTAGATCGAGTCTTGATACTTTGTCCTTCTACTACAATCGAAACGGGGCTCGTGGAAAAATTTAAGAATTTAGCAGCTCAGGCCGATCTAAGAAATCTTTTACCTGCCGATGTTAAATTGAAATCTCCAAAGATTATAGATGCCCGTGAAAGCATAACCAGTGGCAGTATTTGTATTGAGAATTATCATGCAATTTTAGAGCATGTGCGTTCTTCAATCAGAGAAAGCTTGGAGGGTAAAGGCGAAAGAACATTAATTCTAAATGATGAAGCTCATCATGTAGCTAATGAGAGTACTGCTAAGGTTGGAAAGTGGAAAGAATTTTTAACTGATAAGAAATTTAATTTTAAGTATATTATCGGCGTATCGGGCACATGCTATATCAGCAATGAATATTTTACGGATGTCATTTTCCGTTACTCATTGCGGCAAGCGATGGACGAAGGTTTTGTGAAAAAAGTGCATTATGTGGCAGAGATGCCGACGACATCAAGTCCTGATGTTAAGTGGCAGTTGGTTTTGAACCGACATAATGAGATCGGTAAGAAATTAAAGGTACGCAAAATTCGTCCTTTGACGATTGTCGTTACTCAGACTATCGAGAGGTGCAAAGATGTTGCCGAGGAGCTAAAGGCATTTCTCATGGATCAGTCTGGGAAAACTCGTGAGCAGATTGATGAACAGGTATTGGTTGTATACAATAATGCGCCTGATGTTTTAAGGCTTTCTTCTGTAGACTCAAATAAAAGTAAAGTAGAGTGGATTCTGTCTGTCTCAATGTTGAATGAGGGGTGGGATGTAAAAAGAGTTTTCCAAATTGTTCCTCATGAGGAGAGAGCATTTAATAGTAAATTGCTTATAGCACAAGTGTTAGGTCGAGGTTTGCGCAAGCCAGAGGGCTGGCAGGGCGAGCAGCCGCAAATTACAGTTTTCAACCATGATGCATGGGCTTCGAGAATTAAGAAGTTGGTTGACGAGATAACAGAGTCAGAGAAAAGAATACCGACTTTCCCTATCAAGAATTCTTCTCTAAATTTTGAATTACTTAATATTGAGTACGATCCTAAGCCATATACTACAACTTATCCGATGGAGCGTCCTTATCGTATCTTTACCAAAGGATATATCGATTTAGCAACAGAAAAACCTGTCGAAGATGTCAGTATTGAATTTGTAGATGCTGGCTCAGGGCTAAGAACAAATTGGAAAACGAAGATTAAGCACAAGACTCATTCAGTCAAGGAGGTTGTAGAAGTGATGCATCAGCGCTTAGAGGATGCTGATCATTTGATAAATCCTAATTCCAAAGACAGTGAGCATTATACAAGTCAGTTTCCTAGATCTAAACTCGAAGAAATCATTAAGGAGTCTCTTAAGATGGCTGGCGTTAAAGATATCACAGACGGAATCAGGCAAAAGTTTCTTCAATCTTTAGGAACTTTACAGCGTAAGGAGGCTCAGGTTGTTCGTTATAAGTTCGAAGTGCAGAAGTACTTTCCTGTTGCTACTCAAGATCGATCTGACGAGAGCGTGAGTGCTGCTGATTTAAGAAGTTCGAATAAGACTTTATTCTTTACTGCCAAGACAGTCGAGACGCTTCCTGATGAGTCTAAGGAGTTCTATGGAGAAGCTACTGAGCCGGGCAGCGGATTTAAGTGTTACCCTATTTCGAATTATCATGATTTTAGAAGTCCGTTAAATGCAGTAATCGCCGATCATGAGAATGAACGTCGTTTTATCAAGGAGTTGATTAATACCGAGAATACTCCGCATATAGTAAGCTGGATTAAGTCTACATCAATGGGGTTTTATGAAATTGATTATGCATGGAAAAAAGGCGAGCATCCGAAGAGAGGGAAGTTCAACCCAGACTTTTTTGTGTTGACTAAAAAGTTAGTCTTGGTAGCTGAAATCAAAGATGATTTAGAATTGAATGATCCGTCTGAAGAGAATCGCAAAAAAAGTGAATATGCTCAACAGCATTTCGAGAGGATCAATGCCTTTCTTGCTAAGAAGAAAGCTTCTGTTAGGTACAAGTTTAATTTTCTGACCCCTTCTGATTTCGGCGGTTACTTTCAAAGTATCCGTGATGATAGTGTTCAGAACTTTCGTTCTAAACTAGATGTGAAATTAGCTGAATAGTTTTTGTCCCTGAATCAAGTCCTTAAATTTACAAAGGAGCATCTCTATCCTATAGTTAAGGTACAATTTAATTGACCTAACCCATTCGAGCAATCGAATGGCACGGTCTTAAAACCAATCACGGCAGAAAGCTCCTAGTCAGAGCAACCGTGATTGGTCATATCTGGAAACGGATATGGGTGGCCCGAAAGGGTTTCATCGCTGGCTGGGAGCTTTGTGATTTCTGGCTGGCTCATTAACAATTTATGAAAATAAAAACTTCGTGGGGGGATAACAAGAGATCATTAATTGCTCTTGCGATCTGGATTGGCTTTCTGTTCATCATGAACAGCATGGGCATTCAGCTCGGTTTAGTCGTTAACCTACTTATTGCCGTAGTACTCTTTTACTTAGCGCATAAAACTAAGAAACATGAATAATCAGTATGCTCGTAAGATAGCTTGGTTACTTCTTGTCGTAGTGGTAGTGCTGCTATACATGGCGGGCTTCTGGTCAGCAGTATGGTCGTTGTTTAAGTCATTGCTGCTGCTAATTATTGCACCGTTCTTTCTCTTCGGAGATTTGATTGAGAAGAATTCGGCTGTATTGAATTGGGTTGTAGGTCTCGGATTTGGCTTGATGGCGATAGGACTTGTTCTACAAAATCAGCACTTCAAGAAAATCACAGGTAAGGAGTATCCGAAGCTTGTGAAATGGATTACGAGAATTGCAACTGTGGTAGTTGCTTTCAGCGGCATATCTCTTTTGCTTTCAAAATTGTTCTAGCGCTTGGCTAACCTTTTCAACCAGCATGCTTATCTCTTAAAATTAAGAGGTAGCATTCATGTCATCGTGTTAATCGAACATGGCATTTCAAAAAGGAAACAAGTACGGTAAAGGAGCAAAGCCATCAAATGCAACATTGGCTCAGCGGAAGATGCGCGAGTGGCTGATGAAGCACCTAGAGAAAGACATGCCAGAGTTGTATCAAGCGCAGCTGTCTCTTGCAAAGGGATATCAGATACTGCTTGCTCGTCAATTTGAAACAGATACGAAAACAGGCAGAAAGAGCAGAACTGGCAAATGGGTCATGATTACTGATCCGGAGGAAGCACTGCAACTTTTGAATGGTAACCAGAAAGATATTTTCAAGATGGTTACGACAGAGCCAGATCCCAAGGCATCTTCGTACTTAATGAGCCAAGCAGTTGGAGCACCAACTCAAACTGTTGAGATGCCTGCATTGGCGGATTCATTAGTTGAGATTATCAGCCGAATGGATGCGGAATAGCCGTATTACGAGAGAGGATAAACAGCTCCGTAGCAGAGCGTAATCAGCTCAAATTGGTATCTTTGCCTGCTTGATAGCAGGTTATCATTGGTTTCAGGGTAGAGAGCGTTATGCGTCATTTTAAGCTCGTTTTTGATCAAAACAGGTATTAAGGCAGGTAATACCTGCTGTTTTTGACAGTTTCGTATTAGAGGTCTAAACTCGGTTAAAACGAAGTATGAAAGTACCCTTCGATATTTGCTGTCCAAACTGTCACTTGCTTCTTCTCGAAGACGGTGTCCTTAGTGATCATGGAGAACCTCGTTACTTTGATTGTCAAAGGTGTTCTGTGACTTTCTCTCTTAACATGAGCAGTGTCGGAAGGCCCGATGAAGGTCAGAAAGGAATCAACGGCCAATTTGAATTCGAGCTTGTAATCGGTCCAGAGAAAGAGGGTCGGCGTTGGACGCAGCTGAATCAGAATTTGCTTCCTGTCTTGAGCTGTCCGCTGATGGGTCGTATTGAAGTCGGTCAATCCATCGGAGGGCTATCTTATCTAGGAGACGACACCCCGTTGAACTGTAATTTCTGTGGTGCGAAATTCCTGACAAGGATTTTATATCAAGAGAGCGATTGACTTTTTAATAAATTGCGCTATCATGACACTGTCGGTAATTAAATAAGTGCTTGAGGAGCTGTCGGGAGGTGCTAGTGATTCCACGGAGTGGAAGTACCTAGCTTGTGAACAACAAGAAGGCCTTCGGTAGATCCAAACTAACTCTTTTTGAGTTAAGGTTTGGGTTTTCCGAGGGCTATTTTGTTTCTTGAACAAGAAGCGGATAGGCAAAATTGCGGTACGCGGACTGAAGTTCAATCCTGATATCAGCCCCAGCGTTCAGTCTGAAATCATCGACCAGCTGTTGGGCGTTTTAGGCATTGCCGGATTTGGTATGGGGCGGAGGGAGACAAGTAAAGGTCGAGCACCTCCGAACAGAAAAATATGAAACTCATACCCACAGGTAATTTTCTTATGGTTCCCAGTGAGCTGATTGAGGGCTATATGAAGAAAATGGAGTATCCAGAGTTTTGCTTTTTTATGGCGCTGTTGATGTTGGCGCATAGGTATTCTGATGAATTCTATTGCTCAGACGAAAGAATCTCAAAAAAGTTCGGAATCAGTAAGCGAACTATCAGCAGATGCCGTAAACAATTGGAATTGAAAAAGTTGATTGAATTCAATCCGGGATATCGTAATGGTAAGGCGGCACGAGCAACAACTTATAAGATTTTCCCAAGTAAGGCCCTGCGGATCAAGTTGCGCATCAAGCAGCATGCCAAGTCGGCTCCTACCCAGCAAGCCAAGCGGGCAAGCCAATTAAGAAACAAGTAGTTAATTAATAAAAGTAAATAACTTATTAACTTCGTTAATATGCAAAATCGAGATTTTAAGGAGAAGCTGGATCAATTCAGGAAAGAACATCTAAAGAAATACAAAGCTCAGTCAGATGTGCAAAAAGTCGTAGAGTTCTTTTTCCTCGTTAAGGATTTTCGAAAGACCCTTAATTGGAAGCCGCCGTTTGCCCAGAATGTCAGGGTTGCTAAACAGATCATCGAGTGGGCAAGAGGCGATTTAATAAGGGCATATGGACTCATTTATGACTGCTCACTGTATTTTGAAGAGAAGAAGTTGCACGACTGGGGCTTGAACGGTGTTTATAGGTCCATACCTGCGTATAAGGAGAATAGGATTTATCATCAGCACGAGAATCTATCTGAAGAGCAGCAGTCCGAAATTGAAGAGGCAAGAACACGAAAGCGTATTGCAGAGATGAGCTAACACCGTTGTTAACAGTCGTCCTTTAGAGGTTCTTTCGTATCTCTTATTATTAAACGAAATATGAAAAATCTCTCTCAGGAGATACAAAGGCAGGCCTACGGCTATATTCGTGTCAGCACATCAGAGCAAAGCGAGAGTGGTTTGGGCTTAGATGTTCAGCAAAGTCAGATTGAGAAATACTGCAAAGACAAAGGCATTGAGTTAATAAAGATTTTTGAAGATCCGGGCTTTTCAGGTGCCGATGCTGATCGTCCGGGTCTTCAGAGTCTGATTATTCAGGCAAAGAGCAACGGTGTAAACCTGATACTGCTGGCTCACTCAAGCCGTCTTGCAAGAGATTCAATGCTTGCAGAAATTATCTATCGTGATTTGAGAAAAAACGGCATTACCCTTGTCTCGGTTGCACAGCCAAGCTATTACGAAGAAGACGGAGACTTTCAGAGAAAGCTCGTCAGGACGATTCTAAGTGCTTTTGACGAATACGAGAAATCACTGATTAGTTGGAGACTTAAAAACGGTAGAGCAAAAAGAGTTGAGCTAGGAGGTTGGCATGGAGGCTGGGTTTACGGTTATCGGCACGGCAAAAAAGGCAAGCTCATAATCAACCAGAAAGAGGCCGACACAGTGAAAAAAATGTTCTATCTCCGTAAAAGCAAACGAATGAGTCATACGGGGATTGCTAGGGTGCTAAACAGTGAGGGCATTCCAACTAAAAAGAAAGATGCAAAGTGGCACAGTGCCACGGTTAAGAAGATGTTGAATAATCCGATTTACAAAGGGCTGCTTAATTATCGAGGTAAGACATATCAAGGTCATCATGAAAAAATCATTAAAGACGAATGAACGAAGTCAACAAAAACGAGCCGCAATCTATTGCCGTGTTTCTAGCGATGAGCAGGTTAGAGGATACAGTTTGTCTACTCAGCAAGATCAGATTACTGAGGTCATTGAAAAAGACAGTCTAAGCTTAGACAGCAAAAATGTTTTCGTCGACGATGGGTATACTGGCACCACCGACAACAGGCCTGCTTTGCAGAAGATGATTGAGCAAGCCAAGAAAAAACAGATTGATGTCATATATGTTTGGAAGATTGACCGGCTCTACAGAAATACGAAGCTTATCCTTGGCTTAGTCGACGAACTACTTAAGTACGATGTCAGCGTCAAGTCGATTTTAGAGCCACATTGTGATAACTCAGACCCGAGAAGCCGTTATGTATTTACGATGCTTGCAGCTGGAGCAGAGATGGAACACGCGACCATTAAGGAGAGGACTCAGGGAGGCAAGGTCAGGGCCATGAAAGACGGCAAATGGGCTGGCATTGCGCCTTATGGCTATGATGTTGACGCAGAGACTAAAAAGCTCATTATCAATGAGCATGAGGCACGCTGGGTAAGGAAGTTTTTCCAGTGGTTTGTTAACGAGAGAATGACATTACACAGATTGCAGGTTCGCATTAATGCTTCCAGCATACCGTCGAAGCTAGACAACCTTGCTGAAAAGAAAACTAAGCACGGTCGTCGTTATCAGCAGAAAACTAGGAATGACAAGTTTTTCTGGGCAAAGAGAACGATAGACCGAATACTGACCAGAGAGATGTATGCAGGCACTCATGTTTTCAGGCAATACGATTCTCGGAGCAAGGCCATGACGGAATCCAATATGCGACCTCAGTCAGAGTGGATTCCAGTTTCGGTGCCAGCGATTGTAAGTCGAGAGATTTTTGATGCGGCTCAAAAACTGCTTAAGCGCAATAAGCGAGATTCACCAAGACGAACTTCTAGGGTTTATCTTTTCGGTAAGAAACTTGAGTGTGGTTTTTGCCATCGTCGTCTTCAGTCTGATTACGCTAGGCCTAAAATACGGAAAGACGGGACAAGAAAAGAGGATTACAACTACTACATAGGATCTTGGCATTGTGGTGGATACACGAATAAAAGATGTGAACATTGCGTAAGATACAATGAGAACAATTTGCGAGAGCCGATTTGGAATAGCATAGTCAAGCTACTTTCAAGTCCAGAGCTTGTCATAAATCTGATTTTGGAAGGTAGGTCTCAAAAAGAGGGAACATCAAATTTAGGGGAGCTTATTGTCAGCTACGAAAAAAGAGAAGTTGGATTCAAGATGCGCGAAGAGAGACTGTTGAACCTTCATCTTAGCGGTGAGCTTGATTTAGAGATTTACAGGAAAAAGAAAGCAGAGATAAAGGAACAGCGGCAAGAATTTGATAACGAGAAAAGGCGGATAGAGAATCTAGCAATTAACGAAGCAGAGAAGCGCAATAGAGTAGTTTCCGCAAAAGCGATCTATCGTAAACTTAGAGAACGATTAGCAACAGCGACTTATGAACAGCAGGCGAATATTATTAAGGTTCTAGTTGAAAATATCGTTCTGAATGATCAGGAGGCAGAGATTGAGGTTAATCTTCCATTGAAAGAAGTTGTTCCACAATTCGTTGCTCGAATAGAAGCTAGTGATAAAAGTCCCGAAGTTTTGTGTGACAACCAACGAATGGATTGAGCTGCGCAATGCTAGCGATACTGCAATAAATGTCGGCGGATACTGGGTGATTGATAAAGCAGAACAGATTAAGGCGCATCTGCCAGAGAAGGTGCTCGGTCCGGGTGAATTTTATTTACTGGAACGCGGCGATGACGCGGTGCCGTCATCAACGGCTGATTTTATATATACAGGCGGGTTAAGTAATAGTAACGAGGGGGTCCGCGTGTATGATCCAACCTGCACGCTCGTTGACCAGGCGCTCGCTGAACCGAAGTGGCCTGCCGGCGCTACCTCGCAGAAACGTAGCATGGAGCGCGGGGGTGATTGGCGGTGGTACAGCTACCAGGGCGAAGCCGTGAATGCAATTTTTGGCACGCCAAAGGCAAAGAATACTGCGCCAAATACGGCCGCGGGGCAGTATTTCCCGCCGCCAGTTGTAATCTCGACCCCGGCAATCGCCGAAGCCACCTCTTCGAGTACGACAAGTACTGCAGAATTAGCGAGCGCGGCAAACGTCATCATTCCGGACGCACCGGAGTCAGACTCCGGTACTGATACGGGTGCAGGGCAGAGCGTGACGGGCTTGGATCACATCGTGATTAGTAGCGTGCAAACGACCGGCGGTTTGGGGCATACCACCGAAGACTTTGTCGAGCTCTACAATCCGCTGGCAACGCAATTTAATTTAAAAGGTTCTCGTTTGGTGAAGCGCACGAAGGTTGGCACGAGCGATACCTCGCTCAAATCCTGGACAGACGATGCTTTCATCCCAAGCGGGGGAAGATATCGCTGGGCCAATACCGGATACCCAGGGAGTGCGGACGTGCGCACAAGTGGGAGTATCGCTGATGACAACGCGGTTGCGCTCCGACAAGGCAGCGAGGATACCGGAGTCATTATCGATGCAGTTGGTTGGGGGCAGGCGAGCAATGCTTTAGTTGAGTCCTCTCCGTTTAGCACCAACCCGACTGTCGGGCAGGTCTTAGCTCGTAAGCAGTGGGTTGATACAAGTAGCAACGCTTCGGATTTTGAAATCCGTTGATTTTTCTTGATTGTACTATTCGCGCGAATGGTACAATCAAGTCTTTTTGGGTTTTTAAATAGCGAGCGGGCGGCGCGTGGTGTTCGCGCCGCCCGTCGAGGCTCTTCCCGAACTCGTTGCTCAATGCTGCTTGGAAGCAGCGCATCCGACTCGAGGGCAGAAGGAGACCGTGATGACCTCGATCCCGCCAGTTCGGGTGTTCTGCCGGAGCGTGAAGCCCATGAACTGGTGATCGTCTTGCCTCACGACTTCGGCGAGACGCATCAGGCTTCTCGCCACCACTGCCCGTTCTTCGGCCGGGATGCTGCACCGGTGCACAACGGCACCGGCAACGACTTCACGCGACTCTTCGACGACTCGGAAGGTCGCGTTCTTTCCACCGCGAGGACACATACACACCTCCTTGTTGCGGGTATTTTTAACTTACTCCATGGCTTGTTTTTAGTCCAATTTTTTGCTATACTTACTCTAATTCCCGTTAGGAACTTTATTTATTTTTGACCATTTATGGCAGACAAAAAAGAAGAAAAGAAGTCAAGTTATGGAGCGCAGGACATTACCGTTCTTGAGGGTTTAGAGCCTGTACGTAAGCGTCCCGGAATGTACATTGGTACTACTGATACCGCCGGTGTGCACCACATGGTGTGGGAAATCGTGGACAACGGTATCGACGAGGCAATGGCCGGGTATGCTAAAAACATCACCGTCGAGATTTTGTCGGATGATACTATCTCAATTTTTGACGATGGCCGTGGTATTCCGGTTGAGGTTCACAAGCAGACCAAGAAGTCGACACTTGAAACAGTGCTGACGGTTCTCCACGCCGGAGGTAAGTTTGGCGGCGAGGGTTACAAAGTTTCCGGCGGTCTGCACGGAGTCGGCGCCTCGGTCGTCAACGCACTTTCTTCAAAGCTGGTGGCCACGATTCAGCGCGATGGCGCTATTTACGAACAGACCTACGAGCGCGGTAAGCCGCAGGGCAAGGTCAAGGAAATCGGCAAGAGTAAGAAAACGGGTACTCGGATTCTGTTTACGTGCGATCCGCAGATCTTCCCGGTTATTAAATTCGACCGCAAAACGATTCTCGAGCGTCTGCGCCGTCAGGCATTTTTGACCAAAGGGATTCGCATCGAGCTGATTGATTACCGCGAGACGCCGGCGTTTTACCACGGCTTTTATTTCGAAGGCGGCGTGCTTTCGTATATTCAGTACCTTAATGACACCGACCAGCTTTTGCAGGAGGAGCCGTTTTACGTTGAGAAGGAGGTGGACAACGTCCAGGTGGAGGTCGCCTTTATGTACAACAACGAGATTGAGACCAAGGAGCTTTCGTTTGCCAACAACATCTATACGCCGGACGGCGGTATGCACCTGACCGGTTTTCGCACCGCGCTAACCCGCGTATTAAACGACTGGGCGCGTACTAACAACTACGTCAAAGAAAAAGACGAAAACCTAACTGGTGATGATGTTCGCGAAGGACTCGTGGCCGTTGTTTCCGTAAAGTTGCGCGAGCCGCAGTTTGAAGGACAGACCAAGGCTCGTCTTGGTTCGACGGAGGCGCGTACCGCGACTGAAGCCGTTGTCAGCGAGGCGCTCAAAAACTTCATGGAGCGCAACAGCCGTGATGCCGGTAAAATTGTCGAGAAGTGTATGCTCGCGGCCAAGGCCCGCAAAGCGGCTAAGGCGGCGCGTGAGACAGTGCTGCGTAAAGGCGTGCTGGATGGGCTCACACTGCCCGGTAAGCTCGCTGACTGCTCCAGTCGTGACCCGATTGAGTCAGAGCTCTTCATCGTAGAGGGAGACTCCGCCGGTGGTAGCGCTAAGCAGGGACGCGACCGACGCACGCAGGCTATCTTGCCGCTGCGCGGTAAGATTTTGAACGTCGAGAAAAGCCGCATCGACAAGATGCTGCTGAACAAAGAAATTAAATCACTCGTCATCGCGCTTGGTACGGCTATCGCCGAATCATTTGATCTTTCCAAGCTTCGCTACCACAAGATTATCATCATGACCGACGCTGACGTCGACGGTAGCCACATTCGTACGCTGCTTTTGACGCTCTTCTACCGCTACTTCCCGCAACTCGTTGAGCAGGGTCATATTTACGCCGCCCAGCCGCCGCTCTACATGATCAACAAAGGCAAGGAGATTCGCTACGCTTATAAGGAAGCCGACAAGGACAAAATAATCAAAGAGTTGCTCGCGCTGAAGGCCGCGGCGAAGGAGGCCAAGGACAAAAAGACCAAAGCCGCTAAAGGTGAGGAAAAAGCCGAAGAGGCGGCCGAGGAGATTCTTGCGGAGGCGGCCAGCGCTGAATCAGTCGGTGAGGGCGAGCTCAAGGGGATAAAGCTCCAGCGCTTTAAGGGTCTCGGTGAAATGAACGCCGATCAGCTCGGTGACACGACGATGAACCCGGAGAACCGCAAGCTCAAGCAGATTACGATTGCTGACGCCAAGAGTGCTGACCACTTGTTTGACGTGCTCATGGGTGAGGAGGTTGCGCCACGTGCGAAGTTTATACAGAGTCACGCTCAATACGTAAAGAATTTGGACATCTAGCTCGCGCAGAATTCGTGCGCTGCTTTTGCTCTCGCGGGGCACAGGCATATTTTCCCGGTGGAAAATTGCCTTCGTTCTCGCGCCGTCGCGCTGCGAAAGTCCCCGCAAAAGCAAAAGCAGTGCACATTCTGGTTGAGGTAACCAAATTTTCTAAGCGCAGCGCGGATTGTAGCTGCTTCGCAGCTTTTTAGTTCTATATTTCTCACGGCTCAACGGCGGGTCGTTGAGCCGTGAGATTTTTGTTCATAGAAAGATGAGGGATTGACTTTTAATATAAATGTGCTATTATATGCCTCTGCTGAGCGGCGCCTATGGTTGGTGTCCGGCAGATGGTTTGTTTGGGTTTCGGTTCGGAAGGAGAGGTCATGGCCCAGGTTAACGTCGGGGAGCTGCTCGAGAGGGCGTTCCCATCGGTCGCTGGTTCCGAAGGCAAGGTGCTGGTCGTGGGTGGAAGGAACACGAACTTCACCTACTACGAAGAGCTCAAGGCGACCGGGCGCGTCATCTTCTGGCTCGAGGACGAGGCACGTCGCAAGGACATACTGCCGCCGGGAACGCGCGTGCTGGTGCTCACGCACTGGCGCGAGCCGACCTTCAAGCGGAAGTTCCAGCCGCAGTGCGAAGCCGCTGACGCGGTCGTGGTCGACGTCGGTTCGTCCACGGGTGTGTTCAACAAGTGGTCAGCTCGACTGCTCGAGGCCTGGAACGCGGCCGTGCCTGAGCGTCAGCCAGCTCCGGAGGAGCCCGAGGGCGACGAGGAGCTGATCTCCAGCGTCGAGCCGAAGGTCCCGCAGGACTTCAAGGAGTTGGTCAACTCGCTGCATGCCTTCCGGGGCATGCTCGATGAAACCCTCTGTGGAATTCCGGCCTCGATCCACGCCTTCGAGGAGAAGTTGCGGGCGGAGCTTCGGCCGCAAGTCCGGGCGGAGCTGCGTACCGAGGTGGAGAAGGACTTCGCGCTGCGCGTCACCACCGAAGTCGAGCGGCGGCGCGCTGAGATCCTTGCCAGTGTCACGAAGGACGCTCGGACCCAGATCGGCGCCGCCGAGCGGCGTACCCTGGAGGTCGAGGATCTCAACAAGGCGCTGGCCGGAGCGGTGGGCGAGCGCGATTCCACGATCAAGGATCTGGAGGCGCGGCTCGCGGCCAAGGACGAGCAGATCAAGGCCAAGGACACGCAGATCGCCGAGTACAAGGTGGCACAGGAGGCGCTCGGTCGCTTCCTCTCGGTTGGCAAGACGCCACCCGGGCAGCAGTAGTCGGTCTGTCTAGGCGGGTGTCCTGACCACCCACAACTAAAGAAAGGAGCATTAGCAATTCAGCCGCCTCAAACACCAGTCGTGTCAGGCGGCTGTGTGTTTTTAACGGCTCAACGGCGGCTCGTTGAGCCGTGAGATTTTTGGCGCGTATTGCGTTGTTTCGCCTCCTAGGAGTAAGCTGAATTTGTTCCCAGGCTTCAACAAGGAGAACGTTCGATGTGTTACCGAGACGACATCAGAACTACGCGGTACTGCAGCTTCTGCAACAAGCCCTATTACGGCGACCTCGGGCACCGCGGGTGCCAGGCCTTCAAGAAGAAGTCTCCGCCCGAAGAGGCCAAGCCTGCAGATGCCGAGAAGACGGCTCCTGAGGCAGAGAAGCCGGCCGGCACGAAGTGATGGCCGGCAGAGCGAAGAGGGCTCGTGCGGCGGCCCGGGAAGGGCCCACCGCCGAGCCCCTCCCACCTTTTTGACAATTTCTGTGACTTCCGCTATAATGTCTGTAATGGCTGCGGAAAGGGAACCCGCAGTTTTTTAAAACCTATTTTTCTATGAGTAAAATCGCAGCATATTTTGCAGGTGCCCAGCAGGAGTTTAAGCTTATTAAGTGGCCGACGCTCATCGAGACGCGTAACTTAACGCTTGTCGTTATCGGCGTTTCAGTGCTTATCGCCGTTTTCCTCGGTATTTTTGACTACTTGTTCACAACCGGACTTACGAGCATAATCGCACAGCAGTAATACTATGGAAGAGACAAACAAAGACGAAAAAGCAAAAGTTAAGCCGGCTCCGCGCCACTGGTACGCCGTCCACACCTATTCAGGTTACGAGGACGCCGTCACGCGTTACTTAAAGCAGCGCGTTGAATCTTTGGAGATGGGCGACAAAATCTTCAACGTTATCGTGCCGAAAGAAAAGAAAGTGAAAATCACTAACGGCCGCCGTAAGGAGATTGAGGAGAAGGTGTACCCGGGTTATGTGCTCGTTGATATGCTTCTGACGGATGACTCTTGGTACGTAGTGCGTAACACGCCGCGCGTTACCGGATTCGTCGGCAGTGACTCGACGACACCGACACCGCTTTCGCAGGCCGAGGTAGACGCCTTGATGGCCAAGATGAGCGGAGACCACAAGAAGTTCACGGTGGACCTCAAGATTGGCGATATGGTCAAGATTACCGATGGTCCGTTTAAGGACTACGATGGTAAGGTCAGCCAGGTGGATGAGAAGAGCGGCATGATCAAGGTGGTTATCGCAATCTTCGGTCGCGACACGGTAATGGAGCTCGACTCCTTGCAAGTTCAGAAACTTTAAACTAGTATAGAAACCTACACGTATGGCAGGTAAACCAGTAAAAGCAGTTGTAAAGCTGCAAATCGAGGCAGGTAAGGCTAATCCGGCTCCGCCGATTGGTACGGCCCTTGGCCCTCAGGGTATCAACATCATGAACTTCTGTAAGGAGTTTAACGCCGCGACTGCACAGATGGCGGGTGATGTTATCCCGGCTGTTATCACGATCTACGAAGACCGCAGTTTTAGTTTCATCATGAAGACGCCGCCGGCCTCCTCGCTGCTTAAGAAGTACGCGAAGATTGAGAAGGGTGCCGCTAACCCGCTGACCACCAAGGTTGGCAAGGTTACCAAGGCTGATGTCCGCAAGATCGCTGAGCAGAAACTCGTCGACCTCAACACGACGGATATCGAGAAAGCGATGCGCACTGTTGCCGGAACCGCCCGCAACATGGGTATCGAAATCAAAGACTAAGAATCAAAACACAAACGGCGCCTCGGGCGCCGTTTGTGTTTTGTGATTACATTGCTAGAATAGTACGTACGATGGCAAAGGGTAAATTTATCGTAATTGAGGGTACGGACGGGAGCGGCAAGGCGACCCAGACCAAGGTGCTTGCCGACAAGTTGACCGGCGCGGGTTACCGCGTGGCGATGTTTGATTTCCCGCAGTACTTTAAGAGTTCGTCCGACTTCGTCAAAGCTTATCTGCAGGGTCGCTACGGCAGCATCTCTGAAGTAGGTCCGCAGAAGGCCTCGCTGCTTTACGCGCTGGATCGTTTTGAGGCTGCACCGGAAATTCGCGCCGCGCTCAAGGAGGGTAAGATAGTACTTGCGAATCGATACGTCGCCTCGAACCTCGGACACCAGGGGGCCAAGATTCCTTCGGCGGACGAGCGAATGCGCTTTTACTTGTGGATTCAGGATTTGGAGTACAAGATTTTAGAAATTCCGAAGCCGGACCTCAACGTCGTGTTACACGTCCCGGCTAAAGTCGCGCAGCAGCTGGTTGATCAAAAAACAGGTAGCGAGCGCGGCTACACAGGAGGGAAGACGCGCGACCTACACGAATCAAGCTTGAGCCACTTAAAGAAGGCTGAGCGCGTGTATCTTGAACTCGTGCGGTTATTCCCGCGGCAGTTTACGCTACTCGAGTGTTTCCGTAACGGCAAGATTTTGCCGGTCGAGGAGATTAGTGAGTCAATCTGGAAGCTGGTACAAAAGAAAGTTCACTTACGCGCTGAAGTATAGAATTATGGTTACTTACATTCCCGTCATAGGTTTAGAAATCCCCGCCGTCGCTAAAGCTTCCTCCGTCGCCAAGGCTATGGCGGACAAGTTGGCGGGCAAGCACGCCTTAACTTTTTGATATGACAACGTATATACCAGTAATAGGGCTTGAGATACACGCTGAATTGCGCACCAAGAGCAAGATGTTTTGTGCTTGTCTGAATGACCCCGACGAGACGCGGCCGAATGTAAATATCTGTCCGGTGTGTATGGGTCACCCGGGGACGCTGCCCGTTGCCAACAAAGCGGCCATCGAGCACATGATTAAAATCGGTATGGCGGTTGGTGGTGAGATTCCGGCGGTTTCGAAGTTTGATCGCAAAAACTATTTTTATCCGGATATCCCGAAGGGATACCAAATTTCGCAATTCGATATTCCATTTGTGTTTGGCGGGAATTTAAAGGGAGTGCGAATTACACGCGTGCACTTGGAAGAGGATACGGCCAGCTCGACGCACCAAAAGGACTCGAGCGGCAAAGAGGTTTCGCTCATCGACTTTAACCGCGCCGGTACCGCGCTGATGGAGCTCGTTACTGATCCGTGTATCCGCGAGGTTAAACAGATTGGCGAGTTTGGTCGCGAGCTGCAACTCATGCTCCGTTACCTTGGCGCTTCAGATGCGGATATGGAAAAGGGACAGATGCGCGTGGAGGTCAACTTGTCGCTTGGTACCATCGTCGACGGGGAGTTAAAGTTTGGCACCAAGGTGGAGGTCAAAAACATTGCTTCGTTTAATATGGCCGAGCGCGCCGCGGAGTACGAGATCAAGCGCCAGCGGGAGATTTTAGAAAACGGTGGCACGATTGACCAGGAGACGCGCGGTTGGGATGACCCGCACCAAAAGACAGTTAGCCAGCGTAAGAAGGAGAGCAGCCACGACTACCGCTACTTCCCGGAGCCGGATATCCCGCCGGTGGATTTGTCGAAGTTTGATTTAAGGCGACTGAAGGCTGAGCTGCCGGAACTGCCCGCGCAAAAGCGCGTGCGCCTGGCCGATGAGTACGGGCTGACGACAGAGCAGATTGAGGTTTTGGTGTTCGACCGTGATTTGGCGGGATTTTTTGAAAACGTCGTTTCCGAGCTCAAGGAGGAATTGCGAGAGCAGTTTAATCCGAAAAAGCATGTTCCGCTTGCCGTTAATTATCTAACCAGCGACCTTAAGGGACTGATGGTTTCCGCCGGCATTAGCGACCCGCTCAAGACCAAAGTTACGGGTGAAAACCTGGCGGATTTGGTCATTTTAGTCGCCGGAGACAAGATTACCAGCCGTGTGGCTAAGGACGTTCTTAAGACTATGTTTGTAACAGGTGGCGATCCAAACGTCATCATTAAGGAGCAGGGGCTCCTGCAGATCTCGGATGAGGGAGCTTTGCGGATTGTCTGCGAAGAGCTAATTAAGGCTAACCCCGGGCCCGCTGCGGACTACAAGGGAGGTAAGGAGGCGGCGCTGATGTTCTTCGTTGGGCGAGCGATGGGCCAGCTCAAGGGGAAAGGCAACCCCGCAGTCCTGCAGAAGTTATTTAAGGAGCTGCTCGTTAGATAGCAAGCGCTTAGGTGGACAATTCGTACGAATTGTCCAGTTATGTAAAAAATAAAAAATATGAAAAAGGGAACACCGCTAGTTATTGGTCTTGGCGTGTTAATTGTCGCCTTAGTATTAGTAGGGATTTTTTGGCCGGCTACAAAAACAGGGACACCGCCGGCTCCGGTCGTTACCGAGCTGCAGCGATACACGAATACCGCGAATGGATTCTTGCTTGAGTATCCGAAGGGGGCGACGGTCAAAGAAGGAGACCCCGAGGGGATTTATCTTGATGCAGATACCAATAACGCGACGACGGTTGTTTCTATCGTTTTCCCGCGAGTTGATACGTTTTCAGAAAACGGCAGTCACGGTTACTACCAGGCACAGGTCCGGGTAACGGCGACGATGACGGCCAAGTTTGCTTGTGCAATTGATTCCGACACGACCCCGACTGTCACGACGGGCAGCGATGCCGGAGCAGGCAACCGTCTTAACTGGACTCGTTACGGATACTGTCACGGCGGCAAACTGTACGGCGTCTACGACTTGTTTATGTCCGGCAGCGACGGTACGCCGCTTACGCCAAAGCTCGAGGCGGATATCGCCACGATGAAAACGCAGAGCGCGGCGGTTGCGAAGAGTTTTGAGTTCGTACAGTAAACTACATTCCCTGCAACTGTTTGTAGATATCGAGCGAGCTTAGGAATTGCGGGATTGCGATGAGCAGTCCGAGCAGGGGAAGGACGGTGACGATGAGGGTAATAATGAGCGTCCACTTAAAGAACTTGCGCATCTTCTCGGAAGACTTGTAGACCGCGTCTAACTTTTGCTCCATCGCCGTAAAGCGCTGGTCGAAGTTTAGATTTGCAGTTTGAGCCGGTGCCGGGGTTTGTTCGTCCATAATTTTGTTTAGCGGTTTTTATTTTCTTGTGCGAATTTCTTTTGCGCCTCTTTCGCTATTTCGATACACTCCTGCGGGTCGTAACCCAGGTCGTCGCACCAGCGGATAGTTGAGAAGATCATATTGCCGAGCTCCTTCTTGAGGTCGGCGTCGGTGTGGGTGCGGGCGTCTTTTTCTGCGCCGCGCTCGTATCTGCAGAGATCGCCAAGGTTTTTACCCAAGCGGACGATGATTCGTGAAAGCGAGAGCTTTTCATCGCCCCAGATCTGCCGACTCTCTGCCAAGAGGCCCTTAATGTCCATGCTTTTAGTATATCAGAAATGGAGTAAGCACTTTGCATTTGTAGGAAAGCGGGGTTATAGTGTGCGTATGACTACACTTTATATTTATCTAGTGATTTTCGCCTTTATATTACTTGTTATTAGTATTCGGCAGATTAACCAGTATGAACGGGGGGTGAAGTTCACGCTTGGTAAATTTACTAAATTAATGGAACCCGGATGGCGCTTAGTCATTCCGATTTTCCAGAGTTATAAGAAAGTAGATATTCGCGTCAAAGCCGTTGACGTGCCAGACCAGAAGGCGATTACGCGTGACAACGTTTCGGTTACCGTAAACGCAGTGCTTTATTACAAGGTGTTTGCGGCCGAAAAAGCGGTTATTGAGGTTGAGGATTTTCAGTATGCTATTTCGCAGTACGCCCAGACGACTATGCGCAACATTGTCGGTGAGGTAACGCTTGATGAGCTGTTAGCGAATCGTGACAAGATCGCCGAGCGTATCCGTGAGATTGTCGACGTTGAAACTGACGCCTGGGGTCTTAAAGTAAATAACGTTGAACTCAAAGACGTTAGCTTGGCTGAAAATATGGCCCGCACGATTGCGAAGCAGGCAGAGGCAGAGCGCGAGAAGCGTGCGGTTATCATCAACTCTGAGGGTGAGGTTGCTGCCGCGGAAAATATGGCTAAGGCCGCCGGCATTCTTTCGGCGGTACCGGGCGCCCTACACTTGCGTACACTTCAGACGATTAATGATGTCTCCTCTGATGAGTCCAACACGATGATTTTTGCGATACCGATTGAGATTTTGAAGGCGCTTTCCGGCTTCGGGAAGAATGCTAAAGGAGAGTAGTTTCTCGGGCTTTTTCTGGCCGGATTTTTTCGCTATTGAAAAAAAGCCCGCGAAATAGTAAGCTTTACGGACAATTTAATATTCTGGAGTAGTTAGTGGGTTTTGGCCACCAGGCCAAAACGGGCAACTTCCATAAAACTACTAGAAGGAATTGGTTGCCCTGGAAGATCGCCGAGCGCGAGGCGTTCTACCAGCGGATAATAGATTTATTAGAAATATCGTGGTTTCTCAAAACTAAATACATTCCGGAGTAGTTCAGTGGTAGAACGCCTCGCTGTAAAGGTATTGCAGCTTTCAGCCGAAAGGTTGATTGAAAAATCTTGGGATAACGGTGGAGTCCTACTTTTGTAGGAGAATACCGTGGGAACTGGAATATATCATATATGATATATTCTGGAGCGCCGTAGAGACTAGATACCAGGAGACCTAAAACGCAAGTCATGGTCGTGATATAGTCCACCCCTTTCAGTAATGAGAGGACACGTGTAACGAGGATGTCGTAGGTTCGATCCCTACCTCCGGAGCTGACATTTTTAGGAGACTTGGAGTATACTTTTTTTATGAAGGTTTACTGTATTGGTGGAGGATCCGGCACTGGCAAAACAACCGTTTGTGAAGAGTTGAAGAGAAGGGGCTACCAGGTTGTGGATGCCGATGAAGAGTTGGCATTTTTTGCTGATCCAAAGACTCGTTTACCTGTAAACGAGAAGACCACGCATTGGCTGTGGGATAAAGAAGAATTTCTTGCAGCAATTCAGAAGGGTCAGAACGAACCTGTCTTTGTTTGCGGGGGAGCAACGAATCAGGACGAGTTCAAAGATCATTTTGAAAAGATGTTCACGTTGCACGTAGACGATGCCGTGCTTAAGCATCGCCTTTTAACGAGAACTAACAATGACTTTGGTAAGGATCCAAAAGACTTAGCTCAGCAGCTTGAGTGGAATAAGAATGCAATTACATATGCCAAGCAGCGGGGCACGACGCTTATCGATGCAACAAGACCGCTCAAGGAGGTGGTAGACGAGATATTGCGTTTGCTTTAACCTAAGGATGTAAAAATAAATCGATGAAAGAAGTAATAATCGACGGGAATAACTTTTCAAGCAGAGGTGGCTTTATGCTCGAGATCCGCAGAAAATTCGCCAAAGATTTAGGTTGGGCGGATTATAATTCCGCAGGTGAAGTCAACCTTGATGGAGTTAATGATTTTCTAAGAGGTGGATTTAATGTTTACGACTATGAAGAAAAGGTTCGAGTATTATGGAAAAATTCGGCAAAAAGTAAAATCGACCTCGGGAAAGAAGAAACACTAAAATATCTTGAGCATATATTAAAGCGCTGTCATTCGACTAATATTGAACATGTGAAGAAAGAAATCGAGGCGGTCAAAGAAAATAGGGGTCTTTTGCTTTTTGATCGAATCCTAGGACTTTTCGCTGATAAGCCATATATTGAGCTGCGCTTGGAGTAGAATTTAGACAAACTAAAAGAAAGTTCTAATTTCCTTAGCCAAAGGGTATACTTTTGCTATGGCAACAATAAATCCTTGGATTAACTTCAACGGCAACGCCGAAGAAGCGTTTACGTTTTATAAATCAGTCTTTGGCGGAGAGTTCGCCAAGGTTATGCGTTTTAAGGACCTAGCGGGGCCTGAATTTCCGGTAGCAGAAAAGGAGGCGAATAAAATAATGCATATTGCTCTGCCAATCGGCAACAATTTTTTAATTGCCAACGACGTTCCGGAAGTTATGGGACGCGTAAATGAGAATGAGAACAGGAGTAAGATTGCGATTAGCGCAGAAAGTAAGGAAGATGCGGATAGGTTATTCGCCGGCCTTTCGGCGGGTGGGCAGGTAGAAATGCCAATTGCTGACAGTCCTTGGGGTTCCTATTTCGCAATGTTTAGAGATAAGTACGGGATTGAGTGGACAGTTGAATTTTCTCCGGGGAAATAGAGCATCTCTGACAGAGGCCAATACCTAGGGCCTCTATTATTCACCTATGCGTACACCCCGCCCAGCAGCAGGGGCGGCGCATGCCGTCTTCCATTTTAGAAATTGCTTTTTCGATTCGGATATTACGGGTTTCGGCTTTTTTACCGGAGGTAACCCAACAAATCCACTCGTTGCGGGCGAGCGGGGTGATATCTTCCCATAGTGCCTTCACTGCAGGCACTCTAACGAGCTCCTTTTGCAAGTCCTCGGGTAATTTGTGTACTGTGCCGCTGGCGATTTTTTTGCTCTTCATAATGTGATTTTATCAAGAAGTTGTCAGTGCCGTCCACCTGCTTTTTCACCACTTTATTCGTTTGTAAGCAAATGTCATCATGTCCGTCTTCAACGGTATATGACTATATCACACAAAAAGCAAGCAATACTTGCTGAGGCGTATCGTGAATATGAGCCAGCACTTAAGAGATACTCATTTTTTAAGGTCGGGAACCGTCCGCTCAGCACTGATCTAGTCCAGGAGACCTTTATTAAGACATGGAATTATATAGCGCGGGGTGGGCACATTGAGATGATGAGGTCGTTTCTTTATCATGTTCTGAATAGTTTGATTGTCGACGAATATCGGAAGCGTAAAACAATTTCACTAGATACACTCCTCGAAAAAGGGTATGAGCCTTCAATCACTGAAGAGCCGAAGCATCTTTCTAACATGATCGACGGCAAAGTGGCCTTAGAGCTGATTCCGCGTCTTCCGGAAAAATACCAAACAATATTGCATTTGCGCTACGTGCAAGGTCTTTCTCTCTCTGAGGTTGCAGCTGCAATGGGGAAGTCAAAAAATACAATCGCGGTACAAACGTATCGAGGCCTTGAAAAATTAAAAAGTATTTATGAGGAGGTATAAACGTGAACCCGCCGCGATCCTCCTGGACGCGGCGGGGTTGCGTGTTGCTCTTCGCTCATCATTGAGGCGAATCGATCGAGTCGAGGTTGGATCTGGGCCTATGCTGCCGCTTTTCAAGCATCACCAGAACTTCCAGGAATCGATCGAGATGAGCATCGTTGACAGCGTTTCCTGCAGGCGTCCAGCCGGTCGGCTCCTCGAAAGGTTCGTTGATTGCCTCTTGGAGATGGCTCCATTCAGCCGGAGTCAGGATCTCGAGCGGATTCAGCTCTCGGTCCCTGATGAGCTTCCAGAGGCGAATCATCGTACTCACCCTGTCCAGATGGCAGTCTTCCAAGTGGAGATACCAGATGTAGCCGTGCATGACGACAGGACCGGTCACGATCCCGATCCCGCAGCAGGCCGGGTTAGGGTGATCTGTGCCCCAGACGCCCAGGATGATCCAAGCACCGAGCCAGGTGAAGAGCCAGGCCACCGTAAGCGCCACCCATTCGCTCCTGTCGTACCTGTAGAGCTTAAGCCGCCAGAACAGGCGGGCCTTTCTCCGGAAAGTCCATTTCGCCATTGCGACACACTCCTTTGCAGACATCTTCCTTTCCCAATTTTATCGTAAAACGTTTTTTAAGATTTTTCAAGATCATGCTTTATCGAGTCTTACGGCTGATAATTGACGAGGTCAGCGTAACTTACTAGGCTATATATATGCCGCGAGCTAAAAAAACTCCGGAACTTTTCGAGCAAAATTTACTTAAAAGCAGCGTAGATGGTATTTTTGCTTTTGACACAGACTTGCGCTATACCGCCTGGAACCCGGCTATGGAGGGGTTCACGGGCTTGCGCCACGCCGCGGTTATCGACAAACATATTCTTGCTGTCTTTCCGCATTTTGAAAAAACTGGCGAGGCAACGCACTACAGGCAGGCGCTCGCTGGTACTAGTAGTATTTTAACTGATTGGCCGTTTGCAGTACCAACAAAAAAGAAACAAGGTTTTAGCGAAACGTATTTTTCGCCCCTTAAAGATGATACTGGTGCCATCATCGGTGGGCTTGGCATTATTCGAGATATTTCAGAGTATAAATTAGCAAAAGAAGCCGGACTCAAAGCTGAACAGCAATTTCGAACTCTCGTACACACCTCTACGGATATTATTTGTGTCATTTCTCCAGCAGGGCATTTTTTACTCCTTAATCCTGCGTGGGAGAAAATAACCGGCTGGAGTACTGCCGAATCACTTGGGATGCACTTTTTGGATTTCGTTCATCCAGAGGATCAATCACTTGCCACTCAAAGTTTTGCCTCCTTTAAGGAAGGAAAATTTCTTGATCCTGTTCGTGCTCGTCTCAAGTGCAAAGATGGCCAATATCGTATTCTTGAGGCAACTGCCAGCCCTCTTATTGAAGATGGGGTTATTACCAGCCTTCTTGCTGTCGTGCGCGATGTTACCAGTCGAGAGCAAAACGAAAAAAAATTGCGCACCTGGGCGCGAATTTTTGAAAGCATTGATATTGGCATTAAGATTTCTAATTTAGATGGGACTGTTGTAGAGGCGGTAAATCCTGGTTATATACGAATGCATGGTTACACCTCAACTGAAGAGTTGCTGAATTTGCCAGCTATACGACATTATTCGCCAGCGGTGCAGCAGGAGTTAAAAAAGCATAATGCAATTTTAAAAAAACAAGGATATTCTGCTTACGAAAGTGAGCACGTCAAAAAAGATGGAACTGTTTTTCCAGTCTCTGTTGAGGTGACCCTTATTAAGGATGATGCTGGCAAGCCGCAGTATCGGGCAGTTATTGTTCGAGATATTACCGCGCGTCGAATTCTCGAAAGTCAGCTCCATGACTATACCAAAAGTCTCGAAAGTAAGGTCGCAGAACGTACGCGGGCTCTTGTTGATAGATTGAGCAAGGAGGCACGCGAAAAGGCAAAAGACGAAGCACTACTAAGCAGCATCGGTGAAGGCGTTATCGCGACTGACGCAGAGATGAAAATTGTTTTCATTAATAAGCAAACGGAGCTGTTGCTTGGATGGAGAGAGGGGGAGATGCTTGGCAAGAAGGTTTTTGACGTTCTCCAGGTGCACGATAAGAATCATAAACCTATTCGGTCTGAGCGGAGGCCTATCGCTATGGCAATGGCTACTGGTAAAAAAATAGCTACAAGCGACTATTCGTATGTACGTAAAAATGGTACTGAGTTGCCTGTCGTGCTAACTACTTCAGCGGTTGTGCTCGACAATACAATTTTTGGCGCTGTTACTGTTTTTCGTGATATTACGAAAGAAAAAGAAGTTGATAGAGTCAAAAGCGAGTTCGTTTCACTAGCAAGTCATCAGTTGCGCACTCCGCTTGCAACAATTAATTGGTATGCAGAAACTTTGCTTTCGGGCAAGGTGCCTTCGGTTAGCGAAAGGCAGAAGAAGTATTTACACCAGATATATGATGCAAGTCGCAGAATGGTTAAGCTCGTGCATGACCTCCTCAATGTTTCAAGGCTTGAGCTCGGTACTTTTAAGCTCGACCCAGGGCCGCTTCGGTTGCCAGAGCTTATCCAGGAAGTCATCGAAGAGGCGAAGCTCTCTGCGAAAAGCCAAAAAATTACCTTAGCAGTACATTTCAAAGAAAAATTACCAACACTGATGATTGATCGGCAGCTTATTCAGATTGTTTTTCAGAACCTTCTCATGAACGCTATAAAATATACTCCATCGGGAGGGTCGGTCACGATTGAAGCCTCATATTATCCTGAGGGGTATGAGACTAAGCACACGCCGCATGATTTGCCAGAGGGTCCTGTTGTTATTTGCGCCATAACAGACACCGGTTACGGCATTCCTCGAGAGGCTCGCGAGAAGGTATTTACAAAATTTTTTAGAGCCGATAATGTAAAGGATAGAGGGCAGGATGGGACAGGGCTTGGCTTATATATCGTCAAATCCCTTATTGCTCTCCTTAAGGGTTCAGTCTGGTTTGTCTCGCCGGGGCACCCGCTCTTTAGGGCTCGGCAGAGGCAGGGCACTACATTTTATGTCGCCATCCCGGTACCAAAACGTCGCGGGCTCTGGGGCTGGAATATAAAAAAGATCATTAAGGATACCGAAGAAGACTAACTATGATTAATCAAAAAAAGAAAATTTTGATCGTTGAAGACGAGGCTCCGCTCCGCCAGGTTCTTAAGGATAACTTACAAGAGGAGGGGTATAAGGTTGTCGAGGCTACTAACGGCGCACAGGGGCTTCGTCAAGCCGAAAAAGAAAAGCCTGACCTTATTCTGCTTGATATTTTGATGCCGAAAATGAATGGTCTGACGATGATGGAGAAATTTCGAACTACGCCAGCCGGGGCAAACGTTCCGATTATGCTCCTCACGAACGTTTCTGCCGATCGAAAAATCATTAAGAATCTGGTGAAGTATATGCCGGTTTATTATTTTGATAAATCAAGCAGGACGATCGCCGAACTGATTATACGCATCAAAGCACGCTTTGATACTGACGCAGAGCTCGTTTAGTAAAAGTCTTTAGGAATTTTGTGCGGCCACAACGATTATCGTTGCTTTAAAGTCCTTATTTTGAAGCTGACAGGATCCCGCATTCTTCAAAAGAAAGCGCTGCATTTGATTTGGATACAGATCTTTGACGTCTGCTATTTTTTCCATAATTTCATCGCCCGCACATCGCAGATCTTCTGGGGAGTAGGCGTAGCGGTTAAGAACAAGACTGAAGCGGCGGCCTACTTCATACGTAAGCATCTTTCCATTATCCGCAATTGTTATTTCTTTTGGACAATTTTTAACACATGACTGCTTGCTGGCAATCGTTTTACCCGGTATGAGTACGACCATAAGCACAAGTATCGCTATGATCCCTGCGCTCATGAGTATATTTCTAATGCGAGAAGAAGGCATACTCTTTAAGCCGAGCGAGAAAAGCTTTCATTACGAAGTATGAGTATAGCCGCGCGTAATTTCATTCATTCTAAACCGTCGTATATACTATAAATAATGAAGTACGTAAAATATCACAACGATGGCAGCGTTTGGGCGAAGGGGACTTTAGTGAAGGGTATAATGGAGGGTAAGTGGATTTGGTTCAGAAAAGATGGGAGTAAGATGCGGTCAGGTAGTTTTAAGAAAAATAAGCAGGTTGGGGAGTGGATTACATACGACAAGAAAGGAAAGGTAGTTAAGAAAACAAAATTTAACATTAATAATTAAAAATAATTTTATGGATCCAGTAGTACACTTTGAGATGGGATATAACGATCGGGAGCGGATGAAGACATTTTATTCAACAGTGTTTGGGTGGAAGATGCAGCAGATGGGCCCGGAGATGGGACAGTATGTTGTCGCGCAAACGACGGAGACTGACGAGAAGGGCATGATCAAGACGCCGGGAAACATCAACGGCGGCTTCTACCAGAAGATCGCCGACCCGCTCTCGCACGCTCCGTCAGTCGTGATTGCGGTTAAGGATATCGAGGCGGTGATGAAAAATGTTGAGGCAGCCGGCGGTAAGTTGCTCGGCGCAATGGACGAAAAGGGTGAGCGAAGTATGAAGCCGATGATGATTCCGGGCGTAGGCCTCTGGATTTCAGCAATGGACACCGAAGACAACCGCTTCTCGATTTTGCAGCCCAATCAAATGTAAGCACTGCAACTATGGCACAAAAAATTACTCCGTTTCTCTGGTTTGATAAGAACTGCGAAGAGGCTCTGAATTTTTACGTTTCGATTTTTAGGGATGCCAAGATTGTTAGCATCAAGCGTTATCCGGATAGCGGTTTGACCGGTCCGATGCAGGGGATGGAGGGCAAGGTCCTTACCGCAGTGTTTGAGATTTTCGGCCAGACATTTATGGCGTTAGACGGCGGGCCTTACTTTAAACCGACGGGTGCAGTTTCATTCTATGTTTCCTGCAAGGACCAGCTTGAGGTAGACGCTTACTGGGATAAGCTGATTGAGGGCGCTGATCCAAAGGCGCAGCAGTGTGGATGGCTGCAGGACAAGTTTGGTTTCTCCTGGCAGATTATCCCGGAGACGCTGCCGAAGCTAATGACTGACCCGGACCAAGCAAAATCAGGCCGGGTAATGGCGGCTATGATGCAGATGAAGAAGATCGACGTTGCCGGACTCGAGAAGGCCTATCAAGGATAACGAGGCGCTACTTTTAGTAGTACCTCCCTTGGTAGATTGACCAAAAAACACCTGTTACGACAAGCGTCGTCACGAAGACACCGAGCATAAAGATTTGCAGGTCCGTCATAGCGTTTTTACTTCTTCAAGAAAGCGCCAAGGCTCAAAATCGTTGGTACCCAAATGCCGACAAAAAGGCCGTTGTCTTTTTGGCCGCTGAACCAGAGGTAAATCGAGATAACTAATGAAACGAGTGCTGCAATACCGATTAATGTTTTGGTTGGGTTTGTGAATGTCATAGTGTATTTAGTATAATACCTTTTTAAATTTATTTTTTGCGTTTTTTGTTGAAATGGTTGATAAGCACGATCGCGAAAATGACAGCTTGTGAGATCATAATCACGGAGAAGTAGGTAGTGTTGTAGACCGTCTCTTCGCTTTTTGCCTGAAAACTGATGTTCCCGCGGATGAAAGAGAGTTCGTCAATGATGAGCCCAAACGCAATAGCGGCCATCGTGAAGTAAACCGGCGAAACCGGATTATCGAAAAGGATCAGCAGGCAGGAAATGAAGAGCAGCAGGATCCCGTAATCGAAGTGGTGCAGTTCGAAATGAAACAGTAATGGGTCCGGATCGTGCACGAAAACAAGCAGACGAGTCAATAAAATCGTGCTAATCATAATCGCCACAAAGGCAATAATTTTGTGTTCCAGCTCCCACTTCTCGAATCTTTTGAAAAATTCCATAAAAATAGCCAACAGCTTAGCTTTAGTATACTATAAAGCAGCGGGCGCTATCCTTAGGTTTTGCCAGGTGCTAGAATATTTCCATGAGTCAGGCGATTACGCTTTTTCATACTTTCCCGTTTTTGCCTTACAATCATGAGTTCCAATTGGGCCTTTTTGCTTTTGCGCTTAGCCTGCTTTTTTCCGCCTTCTATTTTTGGGATTGGCTGCATTATCACAAGGGTGCGCGTAACCATGTAACGCTTTTCTGGGGAGCCGGACTTTTTTTCTCGTCGTGGTTTCAGATTCCATTTTTAATCGCGAACGCAGGGCTGCCTTTCTCCGTCCCGGATTATCATCCGCTTTTTGTCATTGTTCTTTCGATTTCATTCGCAGGCACCGTGCTTCTATATCGTTCGATTAGGATGTTGGCGAAACCGGATGCGGCAAAAATTGACGGTTACCTCGTAAGTTGGGCTGCGCTTTATGCGATTTTTCTAAGTTATAGATTTTATAGCCTCGGGGGGACGGTAAGTTCCTCTCTGCCGATTATTGCCGCGACATTCATCTTTAATATCCCGCTTTTTGTTCTGATACTGGTGGCGTTGCTGCGTTGGTATGGAGTTATGACCTGGAAGGCATCACCGTGTACCGGTTTAGGTATTGTATTTTTCACAGGAGCCATATTGTTTCGAATCGGGGTGGCTGTTTTCTCCGTTATCACGATGCTACGTTATTCGCCGGAGCTTTGGTTTATCGCAATTATGGCTCCGACGACGCGTTTTGCAGTCCACGCTGTGAGCATTATATTGCTTATTGCGGCATTACTTTGTATTCATTGCGGTCAGCTTAAGCATAAGAAATAGCGCAGTGTAGGGGAGAGTTCTAACGCCGCTTGACTATTTTATTTAAAAAGTATATTATGGTTACTCAATGGAACACCAACCAGAGCAAAAAGCAGGCAGTTTTTATGGTCTTGGCATCGCGCCGAAGATCTTAGAAATCTTAACTTCAAAGAAGTTCACCATCCCGACGCCCATTCAGGAGCGTTCTATTCCTATTGCCTTAGAAGGTAAGGACTTAGTCGGCATCGCCCAGACGGGTACCGGTAAGACCTTGGCCTTTGGTATCCCGCTGTTGCAGCGCCTCGCCGCAATGAAAGGCGGCCGCGGACTCGTTTTAGTGCCGACGCGTGAATTGGCTTTGCAGGCCGACGAGACACTTAATATGCTTGGCGTGCCGCTTGGCGCTAAGACCTGTGTGGTTATCGGTGGTGCTTCTATGTATAACCAGGTAATGCAGCTTCGTCGCAATCCGCACATTATTATCGCCACTCCGGGCCGTCTTAACGACCACATCCAGCAGGGCAGCGTAAACCTTTCGCAGTTTAAGATTGTCGTTTTAGACGAGGCGGACCGTATGCTCGACATGGGTTTTGAGCCGCAGATCAAAACGATTTTGGCCACAGTTTCTAAGGAGCGCCAGACGATGCTTTTCTCGGCTACGATGCCGGATCCGATTGTGAAAATTGCGCAAAAGTATATGCAGCTGCCGCTTCGCGTTGAGGTAGCCCGTGCCGGTACCGCCGCTGAAAAAGTTATTCAGGAGCTTTTCATCATGCAGAAGTTCGCCAAGACGCAGCTGCTCTCTTCGCTTTTGACGCAGTATCGCGGAACTGTCTTGATTTTCGTCCGTACCAAGCACGGCGCCCACCGTCTTACTCGAGACCTGCACGCGCTTAGCTACACCGCCGCCGAGATTCACGGCGATCGTTCTTTGAGCCAGCGCAAAGAGGCGCTTGCCGGATTTAAAACCGGGAAGTACCGCGTCTTAGTTGCGACTGACATTGCCGCTCGTGGTATCGACGTCAACGGCATTGAGCTGGTCATCAACTTTGATCTGCCGACCAATCCGGAGGACTACATCCACCGCATCGGCCGTACCGGCCGTGCCGGGCTTCCGGGACGCGCGATTTCGTTTGCGACGCCGGACCAGCGTGGTGAGGTTCGCAACATCGAGCGCCTGATGCGCATCGCTCTGCCGATTTCGAAGCTTCCGGCTAATATGCCGGCGCTTCCGGTGATGCCGAAACACGAATATATTGAAACAGTTGCTCGTCCGCAGCGTCGTCCGTTTGGTGGTCAGCGCTCCCCTCGGGGATACTCGGGGCAAGCCGGAGGTGGCAGCGGCTTTGGCCGCCGTCCGTACGGAGGTGGTGGAGCTCGCGGTGGCGGTAGCCGCTACGGTGGGAATCGTTAAAAGTATCAAAACAAGAGGCCCGAAAGGGCCTCTTGTTGTATTTAGGGTTAGCGTAAAAAGTTTGCTTAGCGCTTCTTAAAGTCAGCCAGCAATGCCGCCGCTTCTTTTTTTGAAAGCAGGTAACCCTGCGAATCTTTTGCCTTGCGCTGTCGGAGGATCTCATAGAGAAAAAGCGCGGCGCCGACTGAAACATTGAAGCTTTCGACGAAGCCCTGCATCGGCAGGTAGAGGAGTTGACTCGCCATTTTCTTTGCGATTTCGGAGATGCCGCGGTGCTCGTTGCCCACGACAAGGGCAATTTTTTTACCACTCAAATCAACTGTTGTGACATCCTGCGCATTTTTATCAAGGATAGTCGCACAGATCTGGTACTTCTGTTTCTTCAGTTCAGCGAAACACTCCTTGCTGGAGGTGAAGATGCGAATAGTCATCCACTTGTTAGCCGAGGATGAGGAGACCTTACCTATGCGGCGGGGGTTATAGCGCTTCTCTTGGTCAAAGATAAAATACACCTCCTGGATCCCTAGACCGTCCGCCGTGCGCAGCATTGCTGCTGCGTTGTGCGGGTCGTGGATGTCTTCGAGGACTAAAATGAGGCCGCTTTGGCGATTTTGTGCAACCTGGGTGAGCCGGGCGAGGCGCCTCGCAGTGAGTCCGCCGAACTGTTTTTCAGTGAGCATTACTCAACCCTATCACAAGAGCGCGTTTGTGGTATAGTCAGGCCAATGTCCGGACCACTTCTTATTTTCATCGCCGCCGTGCTATGGGGGATCGACGGGATTTTACGCCGGAGTTTATATTCACTTCCGCCGATTACAATTGTTTTTTATGAACACGTAATTGGGGCGTTGATCATCTTGCCATTTTTCTTACATATTTATAAAAAGGAGCGATTAACGCGCAAGGAATGGATTGCAATTGGGACTGTTGCGCTTTTTAGTGGACTGCTCGGAACTTTATTTTTTACAACCGCTCTGGCTAAAGTTAACTTTATCCCGTTTTCGGTAGTCTTTTTGCTGCAAAAACTTCAGCCGGTATTTACCATCATCACGGCGTGGGTAGTGCTGAAAGAGAAACCGGGCAAATACTACTGGCTTTGGGCGGCAATCGCAGTTGGAGCAGCATACTTTGTAACTTTCCCTCGCGGTGTCGTGAACGTTTCTACCGGGGCGGGTACGCTGGCCGCAGCCGGCTTTGCAGTGCTTGCGGCACTCTGCTGGGGATCAACCACGGCGTTTTCTCGCTATACGCTTCTTAATCACTCCAATACTTTTATTACCGGTCTACGATTTTTCCTCACTGTACTCTTTGCCATCCCGGCATTATTTATTCTCGGCGCGGCGCCGCAAACAACTGACGTCGGCGGTGGTGAAGTGCTTCGACTTTTCGCAGTCGCTTTTTCGAGCGGGCTTGTTGCGCTCTGGATTTATTATCGAGGCCTGAAAACGACAAAGGCCTCGGTCTCGACTATCGTCGAACTGGCGTTCCCGCTAACGGCGGTTATCATCGATTACTTTTTGTATCACAGCACGCTCGCACCGAGTCAGTACCTCGCAGCCGCCGTACTTTTGTTTGCTGTTTACAAAGTCAGCCGTCTTAAGAGCGCCGTCGTAGCCGTATAGAGAGCAATGCCACTTTAGTTAAGTAAAGTGCTATTAGGGCGCAAGATTTGCTATTTCGGGATTTTTGGGTTAAAATATGCTTTCGCGAAATTTGGCTCTGTCATTTCTCGTACACGGGAGAGATCAACTTGGAGAAGATGGGAGTTCTGGAGGATCGGCTGTGTCGCGCCATGAAGGTAGGAGTTCTCGAGAGAGACCCGGAGTTCATGGCCCAGATGGAAGAGATCGTCACCGAGGCGGTCAATCGGGGCATCACCCGACTTCCTCCGAGAGTCTGTTCGGGGACCTTCGCGGCGATCTTCTACGAGAAGTTTCTGCAGCCCGAGCTCAAGGCCAACGGAAGGACTCAGCTTGCGGCGCTGCAGCGTTGGCTCAAGGAGATCAATCCGCTGCTCGTGCGAGCGGCGCAGGAGGCCACGACCGGCGTCGCTGTCGCCGAGCGCACCGCGACCATGGAGCTGTCTCACGTTCGTCAGCAGGCGTTCGACGCCGAGATGGACGCGAAGATCGCGGCCTTCATGGCCGAGTAGTTCCGCGTTTCGCGACGCAACAAGACGGCCGGTTCCCGCGAGGGGACCGGCCGCTCAAGTTTCCAGATTTATTTTGCCTGGAAGCGGACACCGGCGGCCTCTTCGGCGATCTGGGTTTCAATGAAAAAGTGATAGCTGCCCCAGACGGCAAGAATGATTAAAAGAAAGAGCGAGATCGCTTTTAAAAAATGCTTGTGTTCAATGCTTTTTGCAAATCCGTCACCAAGTTCTGGCATACCCCCAGTATACCATTTGGGGGATGGCAACTAATACGCTAAGCTTAATATGTTCGCTACCTTAACGTCTTAATCTATGTCGACCGTAGACTTAGCCGCACAATTTAAAGAGGCCTACGAGCTCTATAGTGATGCCATTTTTCGGCACTGCTACTTTCGGGTACGGGATCGCCAAGTGGCGCTCGACCTGATGCAGGAGACCTTTACGAAGGCCTGGAGTCACGCGGGCACCAAAGGGGCGCAGATTGAACACCTTCGGGCTTTTTTGTATACGGTTGCCAATAATTTAATTATTGATAGGAGCAGAAAGAAGCGCGAGTCCTCACTTGAGGATATGGCTGAAGGAGGGTTCGACCCGGGCGAGCGAGACAAAGGAGTGGAGCGCGACCCAATCGCCGCCGATGCCGTGCGTGAGGCGCTGCAGGATATTAATCCTAAATATCGTGAGGCGCTCAAGCTGCGCTACTTCGACGACTTAAGTCCGAAAGAAATTGCTAAGGTGCTTGGGATAACACAAAACAACGCCTCGGTACGCATCTATTACGGTCTTCAGGAGTTACGTAAAAAATACCCGCATGACGAAATCATTTAAAGACATACTCGCACAAGCAAAAACAGTTCGCCTGACGGAGAGAGAAAAGGCAAACGGACTGCGCGTGTTAAGCGCGTTTACGGAGACGCACCCGGTGGCGCAGCAAACGGTGACGTCGCGTTTTACGTTTCAGAGTGTTTGGGTGCGTAGCCTGACCGGCGTGGTCGGCGTCGTCCTGCTTTTTGTCGGCATTGCTTCTGCATCGCAGAAAAGCTTACCGGGTGAGGCGCTTTACTCAATGAAAGTAGGAATCGTTGAACCGCTACAAGCAGTGCTGACCTTCTCGCCCGAATCAAAGGCTAGCTGGCAGGGTGAGTTGGCGGTTCGTCGTCTGACCGAATCGGAAACACTGCTGGCGCAGGGGAAGCTTGACGAGGCGCGCAAAACGGAGCTTGAAACAAGCTTTGAAAAGCATGTTGCGCTGGCGACGCAGCAGCTTGAGGTTGCCGGTGACTCCGCCAAGGCGCTTAGCGTCAGTTTCGACGTCGAGGCCAAGCTGCGTGCGCATCGCGAGTCGAGCCGACAGGTGGCTACTCTCGACGCGGCAGCTCCACAGGCGGCTTCACTGCGCACAGCTGCGCCGATGATGCTGTCGGCGCCTGCTCCATCAGCTAAAATGTTTGCAGCTGGAATCGTTGCGGGTGGCACAGAGACGCACGAGGAGCAGCCGCTTGATAAGGCGATTAACCAGTTGGCCGAGCTTCGTGCCAAAACCACTGAACGTGCTACAAGTGCTTCGGCGGGCGAGGTCCGAGCTACCGCCGAACGCCTGCTTAAGAGCGTCGCCGAGGACATCGCTGATGCAAAAAAGCAGTTTTCAAAAAAGCAGGAAAAGCTAAGTGCTGATGAGCAGCTGCGGGTGAGCGAAAAAATCGCGTTAGCTGATTTGCAGTTCGGTTTTGGCAAAGACAAGATGGCGACAAGCACTCCGGATGAGGCGGCATCGGCGATTGGCTTTTTGCAGGAGGCTCGCAGTGCGGCGCAGGAGGCTAAGTATCTCCTAGGTATTTATCTTGAAGCCGGCGTCGGGAAAGATGACGCCGTGGGCTTTTCTCCACCTCCGTTTATGCCGAAGGCTGTGAGTTCCGGAGAAATTGACCCGAGGTTTTTAGGGGCATCAAAGTGTATCAGTAAGAAATATCCTGTTCGTCCACAGCAAGATAGTCGGATTTCAATGGATGATTTTTTGAAGTATTCGCGTGAGTGCTACGAGCAAGCCGGTATCAGAGCAGGTATTCCGCCGGCGCCTACAAAAGATTTTTCTTCGAAGGCTGATTGCGAGCAAAAGACTAGTAAGCAGTGTGAGCCCTGGATGTGTGATTATATTCCACCAGGTAAAACAGTTGAGGAGGTTTGTCCGAATGGGGGGCAGGGTTGGTCTCCGGTTCAGCGCTCGAAAAATAACGGAGAGGGTCCGTCGCTAATGGGTGATTAGTTGCAGCCCGGGCCTTGCCAGTGTAACCTTAAGGTAATGGTTAAGCATCGGGTAGGTAAAAAAGCTGCAAAAACTAAAGCACCTGCGAGTATTTCGATTCCGAAATGGCTTGAGTGTACCTGGCGACGGGTTCCGTGCGGCAAGGCAAGCTGCCCGGTGTGTTCAGTTTTAAACGAAGAGCAAGCCAAAATGGAGGCGCGCGGGGAAGCGGAGGAGTTTATCATCGATACGATGGATGATTTGCGATACAGCATCGCTGAGGCGTTTTTGGTTATCGTTGATACAAAAAAAGATTTTAATCACTTGCACGCACATCGGCATCGCGATGCGGCTGTTTTTGCGCCGCGCCGTTTCCCGCTCTACAGGAAGCTTGATAATTGGCACGAGGAGCTGCATGAGCTTTTTGAAGAGGCAGATCAGGCTGAGAGCATCTGGGTAGAAAGTATAGATGCGGCAGATCTTGATTGGTATATGCACATCCTGCTTGATTACGTGCATCGGCTGCTTACGTATCAGATGGGGCGGTCCAAGAAAGAATTGAGCAGCTCCACCTCAATTTCCTATATGCGTTACGTCGTGTCGCAGGTTTGTGCCGCGATTGTCGAGCGGCTGAACCGGTTGGCGCTACTTGATTCAAACGAAAAAGTTTCTTTTATTATGCTGCTCGGGCAGTTTGCTAAACAGGCAAGAGAAGCAGCAGCTTTATGACCACCGCTATCGCCAGTCAGCACCTGCGCCGATTTGCGAGCTCGAGTCGGGCGACGGTTTCGCGTCGATTTTTCAAGACCGGTCCGGGGCAGTATGGCGAGGGCGATGTGTTTATCGGCGTAAAGGTTCCACGCATCCGCGAGGTGGCCAGGGAAAATCTTTTACTGCCACGAGGGGAGATTAAGCAGTTATTGCATTCGAAGGTCCACGAGGAGCGGCTGCTTGCGCTTTTGATTCTCGTTGATCAGTTTGGGCATGCAAATGAGCACGACCGCGAGGCGATTTACAATTTTTATTTGCTTAATACAAAGCATATTAATAATTGGGATTTAGTTGACTTGTCGGCCGATAAGATTGTCGGTGAGTATTTGCAAAACACCTCGAAGGCGATTTTGTTTAAATTCGCGAAGTCAAAAAATATTTGGGAGCGGCGCATCGCTATTTTGGCGACATTTGCTTTTATTAAGCGGGGGCAAAGTGAGCTAACGTTTAAAATTGCCGATATGCTTCGGCACGATGAGCACGATTTAATTCATAAGGCGGTCGGTTGGATGCTGCGGGAGGTTGGGAAGCGCTGTTCTTTGCCGGCACTTGAGCGGTACTTAAAGCCGCGATACGCTCGAATGCCGCGGACGATGCTTCGTTATGCAATTGAGAGGATTCCGAAGCGTCGCCGGCAGCTCTATCTGCTGGGTAAAGTGTAGTGGTGGTATACTGCGAGTATGCAGTCGCTCATTTTGGCACTTGCGGGACTCGTCGGCGGATTTATCGGGAGCGAGGTTGGGGCGGGGGCGATGGTCACCCTGCCGATTTTGCTTTTTATTGGATTGCCACCGGTTGCCGCTGTAGCAGCTAATTCGATTTCGGCCTGGCTGATTAATGCGATCGCTACCTACGAGTACTGGAAGAATGGCAAGATTTCAAAAGATATTGTCTGGCACCTTGCGCCACTCTCGCTGCTCGGCGCATTGATCGGCGCGCACCTCATCAGCATCATCGATCCGCAGATTGCTTCAGCAGTCATCGCAGTTTTGTTTATCGTCGTCTTTTTTGTGATGTTTATTTTATTGCGTAAGGGAGCGGCGGGACTTAAAACCGGCTCGTCGCGCTATACCGCTTCTAAAAAAGCACTGGCGGCAGTGCTTTCATTCGGACTTGGTGTCTACGGAGGATTTTTCGCAGTTGGGGTGACGACGCTATTCGTGATGCTCATCGTATTTTTACTTCATCGTGATTTTGTCCGCGCCGCCGCGGACGCGGTCGCGATTTCGGCTGTATTTTTACTCGGCTCACTGGTTGAGTTTGCGATTACCGGGCTTATTCAGTACAGCTACGCTGTGCCACTCGCTATCGGTTCGGCGCTTGGGGCTTACCTTGGCAGCAAGACGGCGCTTAAGTTTGGTAATCGTTGGCTCAAGGGTCTCGTAATGCTGATGGTTGTTTTAGTAATTGCAAAGCTCACATATGCGGCGGTTGGTTCCGGCGCGCCACTGGCCTGTTCGACCTTGTCACTTTTTTGTAACTAGTCGATGCGGAGGTTACGGCGTATTTTTATCATTGCAGTAGTCGCCTCGGCCGTGGCGTTTTTTAGTGGTGATGCAGTGAGGCCTGCGAAGGTCTCAGTTTCTTCGGCTTTGCAAAATACTACTGAGCTGGTCCAGCGCGTCATTGACGGCGATACCATCGAGCTTGCCTCCGGAGAACGGGTTCGGTATATCGGTATTGATACACCGGAGACCGTTGACCCGCGTAGGCCAGTGCAGTGCTTCGGCGAGGCGGCGAGCTCGGAAAATCAGAGGTTGGTCGAAAGAAAGGAGGTTAGATTAGTAAAAGATGTACGTGATAAGGATCAGTACGGGCGATTATTGCGTTATGTGTATGTCGGAGACACTTTTATCAATCTCACGCTCGTAGAAGGCGGCTTTGCGTTAGTAGAAACAGTACCGCCGGACGTTGCGCACGCCAGCGAGTTCGTCTCTGCGGCCAGAGAGGCTAAAGGGGCGCAGCGGGGATTATGGAGGTCGTGTACTGGTGTATACCCCCACACCAAATAAGCCGTTTTCTTTTGTAACCGTTAGTGGTATGCATTTTGGTGTGGGGGTATACTAAAGTTATGCATAAGCAGCTAAGGATTCCTTCCGTCCACCGCCTCGCTGACCTTCTGGTTTACGCCGTCTTCGGCGTTATCGGTGGAGTCTTTCTTTTTATCATGATTCAGTGGGCGCGCGGCTATTCAGTCGCTTTACCGGCGATGCCGACAACAGATGTGCTTCCAGTTGAAATTGCCGGGACGACTGCTGTGCATATTAAATAAAAACATGTCACTCCTCAAATTTTTAGTACCGGTTGCAGTTTTTGCCGCTGCATTTATTGGAGGTCGCTTTACGTCGAGCAGTTTGGAATCTTGGTATAAGACGCTTAAGTTCCCGAGTTTTGTTCCGCCCGGTTCAGTTATCGGAATCGTTTGGACAGTTTTGTTTATTCTGCTCGCCATTGCGATGTTGCTGTATCTACAAAAGGCACCGGATGACTCAAGGCGCACCCTGGTGCTGCTGGTATTTTTCAGCAATCTTATCCTAAACGTTGGGTGGAGCTATCTTTTCTTTTATCAGCACCTTGTCGGTTTAGCCGTCTTTGAAGCAGGGATCTTGGCGCTTTCGGTTGTGCTTTTGATTCTGTTTGTATGGCCGGTCTCGGCTTTGGCTGCGTGCTTGCTAATTCCTTACGCTGCCTGGGTTAGCTTTGCGACGTTTTTGACGTATAGCATTTGGGTGCTCAATAAGTAGCGCATGGAAGTGGTGGTCGTCAATGACTCGATGCAGCGTAACTATCGTTACGAGCTTGCAGAGCCGGAGAGCAAAAATTTTAATCCGGAGTTTAAGCCGCAGCTTACGCCAAAACAGATGCTCGAACTCGGTGTTTTCGGCGGGAAGTATATGACTGATTGTCGGGATGAATTTCCGACAGATTGGTTTACGAATGCAAAACTGTCGCCGGAAGGCAAAAACCCAAAGTTGAATTTTTTTAAAGTCGACGCGAGTCTGCCACTTTTGGCATGGCGGCACAAGGGCTGGATTTATAAAGATGATCCACGCGGTTGGTTTCAGTGGTACTGCCGATATTATCGGGGCAGGCGTATCCCGGCGGAGGATGCACGTCAAATTAAGCGCTGGAAAGCTATAGCGCGACACGCAGCGGCGATTAAAAAGAACTGCATGCCGGGGGACTATAGCTGCCGGCCCAAGCAGCGACAGGCCCTTTTGCATTGGGCTTACGATAGTCGAACGATGTAATGGCTCGCTTACGGCATACTACTGTGCCTCACTTGTCTAGTTGCATTTTCGGGCTCCTGGGGCATAGAATAAAGCCAATAAGCTTTATTACTATTTAATAACTATGACAAATCCTAACGGTCAGCCGAGTCCTATGAATCAGCCGAAGCCGGAGCCGACAAACGCAGGACAGCCGAATGTGCAGCAGCCTAAGCCCGTCGAGCAGCAGAAACAGCATGAAGCCCATAAGGTTTCGCACCACAAACAGAATGACTCGCAACCGCGCCGAGTTTCGATGCTTGGTAAGTTTGTTGTCGGCGTCGTAGTTTTCGTTGCTATTGCCTGGGTTTTGAGTGCGTTGCGGACGAAGGCGCCAGAAAATTCTCTTGTTACTGAAACTGACAACGCCAGCTCAACAGAGGCCGTGTATTCAAGTTTTGCCCCAGTGACAGCTGCCGGGACTACATATTCGCTGGGTGGTGTTTCGTTCCTTTTTGAGCCGCAGTCAGCAGAAGACGCCGGCGTTCCTTCGACCCGTGTTCGTTTAAAGTTGAACGACGTCAAACGTAATGGATCCGCTTTTGACGTTGCTTCATACCGTCTTGGCACATACCGGGGAGAGTGCAGCGCTGTTTCTGCCGATGCCTACTTGAGTAGCTCTGCCGAGAAGGGCGCGCTTGCCTTCGCCGCTTGTAACTATCAAGGATCGGGGCGCCAGCTTGCTGTTTTCCAGGAGGGACAAAAAATTGTTGTTAAGGCTCGTACGATCACTGAAGACGGCGTACAGATTGAGGCGATGACTCCGATTCTTTATATTGATCTCAACAACATCCCGACGTTGCCTGCTGCAACCCAGTAAGGCAGCAAGAGGTGACCCCGCTTTAGGGGGCAGGATTGATATATAATAAACAGCTGAGGTGTAGTACTGTGTAGGTAAACAATTAAGATTTCTTATTTCTAAAAGGATGAAACGATATGCCCTGCCCCTTTCTATCGCCGCGGGAATTATTATTCTAATCGCTTTAATGTTTGTCGGAGGCTCCAAAACTCCGAACTATGGAGGCGGCAATGCTACTGATCAACCGCTTAGCGCTGAATGGGTGCGAGGCAATCCGAGCTCAAGCGTGCAGCTTGTTGAATACAGCGACTTTCAATGCCCTGCGTGTGCAGCGTATTATCCGCTTATTAAGCAGCTCGAAGAGAAGCTGGGTTCAAAAATAGCATTCGTGTATCGGCATTATCCGCTTTTCCAGCTCCACGCGAACGCTGACATCGCAGCTCGTGCCGCGGAGGCTGCCGGGAAGCAGGGCAAATTCTGGGAGATGCACGATAAGCTTTTCGAGAATCACTCGGCCTGGGTTGACTTGCTTGACCCGACCCAAATACTCACCCAATACGCCAAAGATCTTGGGCTTAAGGTTGACCAGTTTACGGTTGATTTGTCGGCCGCAGACGTGAAGCAGGCCGTTGCCGATGACTATCAGCGAGGACAGAAAGCCGGTATCCAGGGAACGCCATCATTCTTTGTTAATGGAGTGAAGATTGCAAACCCGACTTCCGTTGAGGGATTCTCCGCGGTTTTGGAGGCGGCGCTTGGCGGGAAATAAAGAATATACCTAAAACCAAAAGCCCCTGTGCATAACCGGGGCTTTTGGTTTTAGGAGAACGGGAGGATACTAAGAAGAAAGTGCGCGGAAGCGCAATTTCTCGTTTTTCGGAGCAAGCATTATTTATTAATTAATTATTTATGGAATTCTTTAAAAAGCAGTCGTTTTGGTTGACGGTTACACGCGTAGTTATCGGGTGGCTCTTTCTATACGCCGGGTGGCACAAAATCAGCGATTCAGCCTGGTCAGCGGCCGGCTACCTTAACAACGCGAAGACATTTGCGGGATTTTACCACTGGCTTGCGAGTCCTTCGATGATCGGTATCACGAATTTCTTTAATGAGTGGGGGCTGTTTATTATCGGCATTATGCTCATTCTCGGCATCTGCGTGCGCTACGCAGCCGTTGCCGGTGCAATTATGATGGTACTCTACTACTTCCCGGTACTTGATTTCCCGTATCCTAATGCCAACTCCTTTATCGTGGATGACCACATTATCTACGCAGCCGTGCTCGCGCTCATTGCAACTGTTGCGCACGACTCAGGGTGGTGGACCAAGACTATCGGCAAGATGAAGAAAGCGTAACGATCTGTTGCCGCTTTTAACAAACAGGGTGTCCGCCTCGGCGGACACCCTGTTTGTTTTCTGCTACTATGATTCTATGGATATCGTGCGCCCGGCACCGCAGCAGAAACGTCCCGCAGATGCCAAGCTCGTTTTTAAGGGTGTCATTTTTGATGCTTATCAATGGCAGCAGAAGATGTTTGACGGTAGCGAGAAAACCTTCGAGGTCCTGACGCGTCCGGATACCGCCATTGTTATTCCTGTAACTAAAGACGGGTGCATTCTTGTTATCAACGAGCAGCAGCCCGGACAAGAGCTTCGAGTTGATTTCCCGGGAGGAAGGATAGACGTCGGTGAAAAGCCTGATCAGGCTGCATTGCGGGAGTTGCGCGAGGAGACGGGCTATACAGCCAAAGATATTGTGCTGTGGCGGGCTTGGCATCCACAGCAGAAACTAGACTGGGTTGTGTATGTTTTTATCGCGCGGGGATGCGAGAAAGAAGCCGATCAGCATCTTGATGCTGGAGAAAAGATAACTATGCAGGAGGTTGGCTTTGACAAAACATTAGAGTTGGCTCGCGAAGGCGCTTTCGCCGGCGGGTTGGCTGGCGATGCCTATCGCGCCGCTCTTGAGCCTGCGTATTATCAAGAACTCAAAAAGCTTTTTGGGCTTGCCTAAATAAGGGGTATACTAACACTATGGGATACCGATTGGGCGTACAAAAAGATGTAAGCATCATCATTTTCGTTATTATTCTCATTGCACTTGCGATAGTGGCCAGTCTTTTGGCTAAGCAATGTCAGTTTTTTCCGCAATGCAGTGAGACAAACTATAATCCTGCGCTGATTACCGGCGGAGAGTAAGGAAGTATTTTATTTTTCGAAAAGATCTTTTATACTTAGGTAAGGTAAAGGTCGTATTTAGTTTAGGAATCTTTGAAAATATTTATGGATGAACAGAAAATGGCCGAGATGAAAGCGCCGTGCACTTGCGGAAGCGGTAAGCCGGCGGGGATGTGTTGCAAAAAGGATGAGCCCTGCCCGTGTGGTAGCGGCAAGCCAGTTGGGCAGTGCTGCATGGCGAGCCCTGAAACCCATTAGTTTCAAAATCAAAAACCGCCTTTGGGCGGTTTTTGATTGTAATAAGTTCTTTATTCTACGGCTTCTATGGTACCGGAAAGGTCTAATTAACGTTTATTTTCTACTATATGGACCAAGCAATGACTGACAAAATGAACGCGCCGTGTTCCTGCGGAAGCGGTAAGCCGGCTAAGGAGTGTCATATGAAAACGGAGTGGGAGAAAGCCCAGGAGGCCTCGAAGCCAGCCGAACCGGCGAAGTAATCGGGGGCCGCAGTCTACAATACGTAGGCTGCGGTTTTTGATTTTTACGACTGTGAATGTTAGAATAGTTTTCAAGCACCCCCTTAGATCTAAAAGCGGGGCGCTTCTCACGTTTATGAAACGCAACAAATTTAAAGTTGTTTCTGAATATACTCCCGCGGGTGATCAACCGACGGCTATTAAACAGCTCGTAGCCGGCATCGAAAAAGGTGACCACTATCAGACTCTACTGGGCGTTACCGGTTCCGGCAAGACTTTTACGATGGCCAAAGTTATCGAGCAGATTAATAAGCCGACGCTGGTCATCGCGCCCAACAAAACACTCGCCGCGCAGCTGTATCAGGAGTACCAAGCATTTTTCCCAGAGAACAAAGTCTGCTACTTCGTTTCCTATTACGACTACTATCAACCGGAGGCGTATTTGCCGGTTACTGACACCTATATCGAAAAAGAGGCGATGATCAATGAGGAGATTGACCGATTCCGTCACGTCGCCACTTCGGCGCTGCTTACGCGCAGCGACGTCATCGTCGTTGCTTCGGTATCCTGTATTTACAATCTCGGAGTCCCAGAGAACTATTTTGACTCAATTATTAAACTTGACGTAGGCCAGCCGATGACCCGCGGTGATTTGGTGAAGTGGCTCGTCAAAGTCGGGTTCACCCGCAACGCTGTAGCGCAAAAGCGCGGGACATTTAGGATTCGTGGTGATATTTTTGAAATCAACGCGGCTAGCGAGGAGTTGGTGTACCGCGTGGATATTACGGGTCAGAAAGTTATGGAGCTGGCGCTCGTTGACCGGATAACCCGAAAAGTCAAAGGAACACTTAACGAGTTGATTATTTTCCCGCCGAAACACTTCGTGACCACGATTCCGGAGCGAGAGCGGGCAACCAAAGACATCAAGGCAGAACTAAAGGAGCGTCTGGCGTATTTAAGCAAAAACAAATTATTGCTTGAAGCGGAGCGTCTTGAGCGTCGCACAAAGTATGATATTGAGATGATTTCCACGCTTGGCTTTTGTCACGGGATTGAGAACTATTCACGTCACTTGTCCGGCAAACCACCGGGTTCGCCGCCGGATTCTTTGATGTCTTATTTTCCGAAAGACAAGAATGGCAAGCCGGATTTTCTTACTATCATCGACGAAAGCCACATCGCCATTCCGCAGATCGCCGGAATGTATGCCGGAGACCAGGCGCGCAAAAAGGTGCTGGTTGAATTTGGTTGGCGTCTGCCTTCGGCGATGGATAATCGTCCGCTTAACTTTAAGGAGTTCGAGGAGCGAGTTGGGCAAACTATCTTTACCTCTGCTACGCCAGCAAAGTTCGAAAAAGAGGGCTCCGCGCAAATCGTCGAACAAATCGTGCGTCCAACTGGGCTTGTTGATCCGCCGATTGAGATTCGACCGGTTTTTAACCGTGAGAAAAATCGTAGTCAGATCGACGACGTTATCGCTGAAACAACGGCGAACATCAAGAAAGGCGAGAAGACGCTGATTATCACGCTGACGAAAAAGCAGTCCGAGGAGCTTGCGCAGTTTTTAACCGAGAAAGGCTTCCGAGCCAAGTTTATGCACTCTGATACGCTGACGATGGAGCGCACGGAGATTTTGAAGGGCCTGCGCACGAATGAATTCGACGTACTCATCGGCGTCAACCTCCTGCGTGAAGGATTAGACTTGCCGGAGGTTTCTTTGGTTGCTATTTTGGACGCTGACCGTGAAGGATTTTTGCGTAGCGAGGTTTCGCTGATTCAAACCATGGGCCGTGCCGCTCGTAACCTCGGCGGACGCGTTATTCTCTATGCTGATACTATGACGGGTTCAATGGAGCGAGCTATTGCCGAATGTGAGCGTCGTCGTAAGATCCAGCTTGCGTACAACAAAAAGAACAACATTACCCCGAAAGGCATTACGAAAGGGGTTCGTGAGTTTGAGTAGCTTCGTGATATTATAGATGTTAATGAAGAAAGGCTCACCCGGATTTACTACGTTCGAGGTCGTGCTCGGCGTCGTGCTCATCGTCATTCTCGGCGGTGGCATTATTTACGCTGTTAATCCGCTGAACTACTCCAGTAAGTTTCGTAATGCGCAACGCACTGCCGACGCACAATCAATTATGAGCGCGATTCAGCAAAAGCTCGTTGATGACAGAGGTATTTTCCGCTGTTCAGCGGGACAGTTGCCGTTGGCCGCAGCGATGAAGCAACCGGGGCATGAGTCGGAGACCTACTATGATATGGCTCGTTGTTTGGTTCCTAGCTATTTACCGTTTTTGCCTTTTGACCCGGCTACAGGCCACTGGAATTCGGCTGGTGACTACGTGACGGGTTACCAGGTCGGCTACAGCTCCTCTACGGGGCAGATTGCTGTTGTTGCGCCATATGCCGAGCCGCCGCTTTTGATCGATATCTTCCGTAAACATCCTACAAGTACAAAAAAATAGCAGGTAGCCGGTTTTTGCTTTCTTGAGTTTTCTTTTGTATACTCATCCCAGATACCCCCTTATATTCAAAAAGGCGGGCGTTCTGCTTATCTATGGCCCCTAAAAAATCCAACGAATTCGTCAATAAAATTGTCATCAAGGGCGCGCGCGTTCACAATTTGAAGAACGTCAATTTAGAGTTGCCGAAAAATCAGCTCATCGTTTTTTCCGGTCTCTCCGGCAGCGGCAAGTCATCACTCGCGTTTGATACGATTTTTGCCGAAGGGCAGCGCCGTTACGTTGAGTCGCTTTCTCCGTACGCCCGTCAATTTTTGGGCCAGATGGAAAAGCCGGACGTCGATGAGATAACCGGACTTTCGCCGGCAATCGCTATCGATCAGAAGGCGCATTCACACAACCCGCGTTCGACCGTCGCAACGCTCACGGAAATTTACGACTATATGCGCGTGCTTTTTGCGCGCGCCGGTGTTGCATACTGTCCGACCTGTGGTCGCGCTATCCGCAAAATGGCGCCGGAGGAGATTGTTGACACGGTCCGGGATGAGGCGGCCAAGCGCAAAGCGGAGCACGTTGTCGTCATGGCCTCCATTGTTCGTGGGCGTAAGGGAGAATACTTCCAGCTGCTGCAGGATTTGTATCGCGATGGATTTACGCAGGTCCGCATCGACGGCAAGATGACCTCGCTCAACGAGAAGGTTGAGCTGAAGCGGTATGGCGCGCATACGATTGATTTGATTGTCGACAAAGTGATGCCGTCTGACAAAACTCGTATGTTTGAAGCAGTTGAAACGGCGCTCCAAAAAGGCAAGGGTTTAATTTCTGTTTCCTTTGGCGAACCGACAAACGTAAGGGCAAAAGGGAAGCTGGCCGAAGAGGGTACGCCGCAGTGGGAGGCCGACCTGGCAGCTTCGAAGGCGCTCGAGGAAAACAAGAACGAGCAGATGTTTTCGGCCCACTGGAGCTGTCCGCACGACGGGTTTTCCTTCCCGGAAATAGAGCCGCGCCTGTTCTCATTCAACAGTCCATTCGGTGCCTGTGAGGAGTGTCACGGTATTGGGCACGATTTTTTCGACGATACAAAAGTCTGCGTAAAGTGTAGCGGTGCGCGTCTGCGCCCCGAGGTTTTGGCGATTCGCTTAGGTGGTAAAAATATCGACGAACTTGTTTCGATGACCATTGATGAGTCCTACGAGTTTTTTGCCGACATTGATAAGCACCTGTCCGCCAGTCAGCGTACGATCGCCAAAAATGCCTTGAAGGAAATCACCGATCGCTTGGAGTTTCTGCTCGAAGTTGGCTTGGACTATCTGACACTCAAGCGCGAGAGTGGCACGCTTAGTGGCGGCGAGGCGCAGCGTATTCGTTTGGCATCACAGATTGGCTCGAAGCTCTCCGGTACGCTCTACGTGCTCGATGAACCGACGATTGGTCTGCATGAGCGCGATAACGAGCGCTTGATTAAGATTATGAAAGAGCTGCGCGACCTCGGTAACAGTTTGATCGTTGTCGAGCACGACGAGCGCGTTATCCGTGAGGCGGACCACTTCGTCGATATCGGTCCGGGTCCGGGCGTACACGGCGGCACGATTGTGGCCGAGGGCCCTATGCCGGAGGTGCTCAAGAAGTCGGCTAAGGAGTCGCTGACGGCCCGCTACTTAAACGGTGAGGAGGAGATCGAGATCCCAAAGACGCGCCGCGACAAGGACAAGGGCTGGCTGAAGATAATCGGCGCGACGGCCAACAACATCAAGAACTTGAATGCTGAGATTCCGCTCGGTCGGCTTGTGTGTATCACGGGAGTCTCTGGAAGCGGTAAGTCGACGTTGCTTGAAGATGTTTTGTATAAAAACACCCAGAAGATGCTGGGCGGATTCCAAAACTTACATGGTGTTTCAAAGATCATCGGCACCGAGTATCTGCGTCACGTGATTTCTATTGACCAGTCGCCGATCGGTAAAACACCGCGATCTAACCCGGCTACGTACACGGGTGTCTGGGGTCCTGTTCGTGACTTATTCTCGATGCTGCCGGAGGCCGTTGAGCGAGCTTATGGTCCTGGAAGGTTCAGTTTTAACGTCCCGGGTGGACGCTGCGAGGCCTGCGAAGGAGCGGGTGCGAAGGTTATCGAGATGCACTTCTTGCCGGACGTGCTCGTTACTTGCGATGTCTGCCGTGGTAAGCGCTTCAGTGCCGAGACACTCGAGGTAAAGTATAAAGGCAAAAACATTGCCCAGGTACTCGACATGACCGTCGAGGAGGCACTCCTGCACTTTGAAGGTGTGTACACGATTGCCGACAAGCTTAAAGTTCTCAACGAGGTCGGGCTGAACTACATCAAGCTCGGCCAGAGTGCGACGACGCTCTCGGGTGGCGAGGCGCAGCGTATCAAGCTTAGTAAGGAGCTGGCTCGACCGATGGCGCGGAATGATTTGTTTATTTTAGACGAGCCGACGACGGGACTGCACTTCGAAGACGTGAAGATGCTGCTCGCTGTTTTGCAGCGTATCGTCGAAAAGGGGAACACAGTGATTCTCATCGAGCACAACATGCACGTGATTAAAGTGGCCGACTACCTTATCGACATGGGTCCGGAAGCCGGTATCCGTGGCGGCAAGATCATTGCCGAAGGCACACCAGAAGAGGTGGCGCACAATACGAAATCGATAACGGGAAAGTACCTGAAACCGTACTTGCGTAGCTCTAAAAATTCGAATAAGTAGTTTTGAAAGCGAAAGCATTTTTATTGACAAAAATATATTTTTGGTTTATTTTGTTTTAACGGCCAAGCGGAGAGCCCGTTTGTGCTTAGCCGGCTTTGTGCTGGCGGAAGGAGCTATCATGCGAGGTGGACGGAAGGAGCGGCGGGCGCGACGCGCTCGCGCGAAGGGGATGGGGAAGACCTGGGTGGGCGATCCGGCGAGGGTCACGAAGAAGAATGGGTCGGCGATGCTCAAGGCCAACCCGAACTCGACGCGGACGGCGATCAAGCGGGTGCGAGCTGACGCGGCACAGGCCGCTCGTGCTTACGCGGACCGCAAGAGTGGGTACGGCGAACCCGACGTGCACCAGCGCCGCGGTTGGTAGCGTCTCAGTACGGGGGCGCGTTCGGTTCGACCGGACGCGCCCCGCTGTTCATTAATTTGGCCTTATGGCCTTTTTTGTTTATACTGACCGCGCATGGCGAAGATCTACGAAAAACTAAAAGCGGTCTCCAAAAAATTCCCCAATGAACCGGGCGTCTACTTTTGGCGCGATGCGAAAGGGCATCCGCTCTATATCGGCCGGGCGGGGAGTTTAAAGAAGCGTATCGCCAGTTACTTTTTAGCAAAGCGTGATCCGCGTATTCGTGAGATGACCGAAACAGCCACATCGCTCGATTTCGAGACGACCGAGACACTGCTTGAAGCCATTGTGCTTGAAGCGAACCTCATCAAGCAGTATTGGCCGAAGTACAACGTGCTCGAGAAGGATAATAAGTCCTTCATTTATATGGCGGTTACCGATGAGGAGTTTCCGCGACTACTGATGGTGCGCGGCCGTGAGCTGGATCGGTATGCTACTGCGCCAATCGCAAAGCGCCAATCGCAAAGCGTGATGAGGCGAGATTCTTCGGGGATACCTCAGAATGACAAACGGGAAAAAAGAATGGGCACCCTTGGGGTCTTCGGTCCTTATCAAAGTTATTATTTGCTTCGTAAGTCACTGGAGATTGTCCGCAAAATTTTCCCGTACAGTAACTGTAAGCCCGGGCAACTCAAGCCCTGCTTTCACAATCAGATCGGACTCTGCCCGGGTGTTTGCGTCGGCGCGATAGATGCAAAGACGTATCATAACAATATCCGCAACATCATCCTGTTTTTCCGCGGCGAGAAGAAGCAGCTACTGAAGAAGTTGCAAAAGGAAAATGTCGCCGCCGCAAAGCTAGGGCGACCAAGGCCTGATGCAATCTTGGCGCTCAAGCAGGTGCGAGATACGGCTCTGCTTGCCGACTCGGATGTCTTGCTGCGCGGCAATCAGTTAACCGATCGGCGCATTGAGGGTTACGACATTTCGCATCTCTCCGGACAGGAGGCGGTTGGGGCGATGGTTGTATTTGAAAACGGAGAGTCCGACCCGAGCCAGTATCGTTTATTTAATATTAAGGAGGCCGATACCCAGGACGATCTGGCGATGCTGCAGGAGGTGCTCGAGCGTCGACTTAAACACGACGAGTGGCCGCTACCAAATATTGTTTTTGTAGACGGTGGCGCTAATCAGGTTAAGCGCGTGAATGACGTGCTAAAAAAGCACAATCTGACACTGCCGGTCATCGGGCTTTCCAAGGCAGGGCAGCACGCCGCCTCATCGGCCGCCAGCGACAAGTTTGTTGTTGCCAACGCGGGCAAGACGGGCAAGGAATTGATTCTCGCCTCGCGTAATTTGTTCCAGCAGGTCCGCAATGAGGCGCACAGATTTTCGATTAATGCCCGGCGTAAGCGGGCGAAGGGGAGTTTCCTGGGGAGGCGATAGCTTGCTTTCTTTTCTGTTTTATTATATAATTATTTCATGGATAAAAAGCCAGTCGTAAAAGTAGTTCCGAGTCCGGTGCGAGCCAGCACCTCAAAAGGACCAATTTCTAGCGTGACAGGGAAGTTCCCACATCCCGAACGAGCCAACGACCGCAAGCGGTCGGTCTCGGACGGGACAGGCAAATTTCCTCTTCGAGGACGTGCCGGCTATTTAGCTCGCCTTGAGCTCGCTAAAACTGCAAAGCCTATCGCTCCAAAGCCGAAAACAGAAACTGGCTGGGGTAATGTCGCCGGTTGGTATGATGCGACAGTTGAGGATTCGAGCAGCTACCAGTCAACGTTGATTTTGCCAAACGTCCTTCGTTTGCTGGATATCAAAAAAGGCGAGGCTGTTTTAGACCTTGCTTGCGGTCAGGGATTGTTTGCTCGTCGGTACGCTAAGAGCGGCGCGAAGGTTATCGGCGTTGATATTGCTAAGGAGCTTATCGATATCGCTAAGCCGCAGTCACCGGAGATTCAGTACCACGTTTCGGGTGCGGACAACCTTGCATTCATTCCGGCGGCTTCAGTTGATAAGATTTCGATTGTGCTCGCGCTGCAGAACATCGAAAACATGAACGGCGTATTTAAAGAATGCGCTCGGGTTTTAAAGCCAAAGGGCAAGCTCATCATCGTGCTCAACCATCCGACCTTCCGTATTCCGAAACAAAGCCAGTGGGGTTGGACCAGCGCAGTTAATGCTATTCCAGGCAGCATGCAGATCCAGTTCCGCCGTATTGATCGTTACATGAGCGAGACGCGCGAGAAAATCGCTATGCACCCTTCGACGAGCTCAGGGCAAGCCCTGGGCGAGCAGACCGTTTCGTTCCACCGTCCGATGCAGTCGTATATCAAGTCATTAGGTAAAGCCGGCCTCGCTGTTACTAATATGGAGGAGTGGGTGAGTAACAAGTTGAGCCAGCCCGGACCGCGCGCTGCTGCCGAGAACTTGGCGCGCAAAGAGATCCCGCTTTTTATGTCGCTCGAGATTGTGAAGCTCTAAAAAGAAATCTTTAAAACAACAATGACGCTTTACTTAAGTAAAGCGTCATTGTTGTTTGTATCTTTGCCGATTATCCCTTCGATTCTCCGTTTGTGGTGAGCTTCACTTTGAACTCAACCATCACGGCGTTGCCGGCGTTGTCGTTAAGCGGCTTGTCGTTTGCTTCATTGAAAATACCGTTGCCATCGTCGCCGTGGAGCATCGCTATATAGGTAACACCCGGGCGAAGCTTGTTGGAAATAACCGAGATGTTTTTATAGGTACCCGGCTGGAGGAGCTGGCCGATACCGATGATAGCGCCAGGGAGTCCGCCGTTGTCTTCGTGGATGATGACGTAACCCGTTGCACGCAGCGAGGCTGAGGCGACAAGGACGGAGACCGAATCCGCATCCTGATCGTTTACGACGATGTTGTTGGTGTCGCCAACAACAATGCCCGGAGTTACAGCAGGTACATCGCTACCACTGCGCAGGAGCAGGAAACCGCCGATAAGAACGACAGCCGCAGTTATGCCGATAATAAGAGGCTTTTTACTTTTCGCCGGGCCGGCTACCGGCATCCCAGCATTTTGTGTTTGGTCCATATGATATTTATGACGTTAAGGTTAATTTCCTATTACAGGCTAATTATAGCAGAAGTGCTACTCAAACGGGGCTTTAATGTGCGGCAAGGCTAGAAAATCGAACGAGCGTAACTGGGGTCTCCAGTTACGCTCGTCTCGCGGTTCCCGTGAGGGGACCGCTAGGTCCCCGCATTGGCGGGGGCTTCGGCGTCTCGGAGAAGACACTCGCGTACGACCGCATGTCGAGTCGCGCTGTCTTCCAGGGAAACGCCGGCCAGAGTCATGGCTGCATCGATTGCGTCGTTACGGTACTCGATCGACTTCCTACCGTTACGCACCGCAAGCTTGTCAGCCATTTCCAAGGCGCTCGTGGCAATCGCCTTGATGTCGGGTTTTTTCACGGCTCTCTTTCCGTTGGATAAGAAGGTAGAACCTCTTCACCATGCGCTGCCGGACGCCGGTAAGATTCTATTATACCTCTGTTTTTACTATTTGTCAAGGTGCTGGAAATGTGTCTCAACTGTGGTCTAATTGAGTCATGGCGAAACAGGAGAGACCCTTACTTGGCGCGCATGTGCCCGCGGCTGGAGGGCTTTGGAATGCGATTGATAACGGCGAGGCGATTGGCGCCGAGTGTATTCAGATTTTTGGTGCTAGTCCGCGAACTTATGCGGCGGTGCTACCGAGCGCAGAGGCGGTTGCGAAGTTTAAGTCGCGCTTGAAAGAGAGCTCTATCAAGGCGGTGTATCAGCACGGCGCTTATTTGCCGAACCTTGGTACGGCTGACCCGGTGGCGATGAAGCGCTCAATCGGCAACCTGGCGATGCATTTGGAGATTGCGAATGCGATCGGAAGCCACGGAGTTATTTTCCATGTTGGCTCACCCAACGGTGGAGATAGGAAAGAAGCCCTCGAGCGCGCAGCAGCGGCAATGAAGGAGGTTTTGAAGCGAGTAGACCAGTCCGGTCTTTCGGCCGGCTCAAGACAAGCGCAGCTCATCATGGAGAACTCCGGCAGCGTAAAAAAAATCGGCGGTAGCATCGAAGATCTCGCCTGGCTCTTTAAGAAAGTCGATGACTCGCGCGTCAAAGTATGTATCGACACCGCTCATTCGTTTGAGGCGGGGCTGATTGAGTCGTATACACCGGCTCACATTACAGACTTTATTACTAAATGGCATGACGCTGTTGGCATTAGCAGTATTGTTGCAATTCACGCAAACGATTCGAAAACGCCTTACAACTCTCAAAACGATAAGCACGAAAACATCGGACAAGGGCTTATCGGCTTAGAGGGCTTTAAAGCGCTGGCGAAAGAAAAACGGCTCGTACACACGAGTTGGTTTTTGGAGGTTCCCGGTTTTGACGGCAATGGTCCGGACAAAAAGAATATGGATTTACTCAAATCGTGCTTCAGGTAATAAACAAGGAACAAAAAATAATTAACAATAAAGATGAAAAAAAGACTGATGATTCTTTTGATTCTGCTCGTGGTTTTCGTTGCTCTCGGATTAGTCGTTGGAACATTCCGGCCAAGTGCGCCGCAGGTTGCCTGCACGACGGACGCCAAGCTTTGTCCGGATGGGAGCGCCGTGGGACGCACCGGCCCGCAGTGTCAATTCGCGAGCTGTCCGGAGGTTTCAGAGAGTAAAAATATCCGTGTTTACCAGCCGGCTCCGGGCGATATCGTCGGTCAGCCGCTTACAATTGTCGGCGAAGCCCGAGTTTTTGAAAACGCTTTTAGCTATCGGATTACGGATGCCGCGGGTAATCAGCTCGCTTCAGGATTTGATGCCGCGCACGCTTCGGACGTTGGGAAATTTGGTGCCTTCAGTGTTATGGCCCAATATAGCTATCCGGGTAGTGGTGAAGGTTTTGTGGAGGTCTATACGCATTCCGCGAAGGACGGGGGCATAGTAGATTTAGTAAAAATCCCGGTGAAATTTGAGAAGCAGGAACTTACTGCAGTCAAAGTTTTTTTGGCGAACGAAAAAGCAGAGCGACCGAGTACGTCGGATTTAGTTGTCGAGCAGTGTGAAACTGTTTTTCCGGTGTATCGTACAGTTCCTAAAACAGATGTCCCCGCGAAGGCCGCGATAGCCGAATTATTAAAGGGCCCATCTTCGGCCGAGTTGCAGGCGGGGTATAGCACAACGATTAACAGCGGAGTTTCTCTTCGCTTGCTTTCTATAAAAGATGGAGTTGCGACCGCTGACTTCAGTAGTGAATTAATGCGTGAAGTTGGCGGTTCTTGTCGTGTCAGCATGATAGTCACGCAGATTAACGCGACACTGCGCCAGTTTGAAACAGTAACGTCCGTTGAATCGCTTGTTGACGGAAAGCCGCACGCAATCCAACCTTAAGCTTTAAGATAAGCCTTGAGCAATCGTCCTTGATTTCGTGAGGGAGAGTGGTATTCTTTACAAACGTAATTATTAATTAAAACTTTATGAAGAAATTTTTAGTCGTCTTTATCAGTGCGCTCGCGGTTGCCGCTCCGGCAGTAGCTGCGCAGGTGGGTGAGGGGGGAGGTTTTCCGCCTCCGCCGCAGCAGGTTGAGGTAGAGGGGAAAATGAGGCCTAGTTATGACGTTAAGGCAAATGTAAAAGCTCGTGTCGCGCCGGGCGCACCGGTTCAGGGAGTTGCCCCTCTCTTGCGTGAGCTTCAACAGGAAAGAAAAGAGGCGAATCAGGACTTTAGGGACGGTATAAAGGGCCAGCGACTGGAGCTTAAGGGCGACCTGGAAGAAAACCGCGGTGCACTGAAGCAGGATCGCGAGGATGATCGCGACAGCTTGCGAGATGCTCTTGAGGCGCTGCGCAATGCGAGTGGTACACCCGAACAGAAGATGGAGCAGGCAAGAGAGCTCCGCGATCAGTTCGAGAAAGAGCGCGAGGCCGCCCGTGAACAGTTTGAACAGCAGCGCAAGGATTTGATGAAGCAGTTTCAGGCTAGCAGCACCCGCGCTCGGGCCGACTTCAAGCTGAAGATTGCCGGCATTAAGGACGAAAAGAAAAAGGAGATTGCCGCTCGTATCGGAGTCAATGTGAATGCGCTTAATGCCAGCGGTACCGTTCGTTTTACCGCGAACATTGATCAGATTGATGGTGTGCTTGTAAAGATTGCTAGCCGTGCGACCGAACTCGCATCGACGGGTGTTGATGTCAGCAAAACAAACACCGCAATCGACGCGGCTAAAGTTGCAATCGCCGCCGCTCGAGCTGTCGTACTCGCCCAAAGCACCAAGACCTACACGCTGGTCGCTTCCACGACCGATGCGACAGTAAAGGCTGACGTTGGAGTTGTGCGTAAGCAGCTCGAAGACGATTTCAAGGTAGTTCGCGAGGCGATCGAAAAAGCCCGTCAGGCGGTCCGCGCAGCGGCGATGACGTTGCCTAAGCCAGCAGCGACCTTAAACAGCACGACGACGGCAACCACTACAATCAACTAATCAGCATCAACCCATCGTTTATGAATAAGAAAGTAGTCATCAGTGTCATCGTTGTCATAGTTGTCGGTCTTTTAGTCTGGTTTGTCTCCGGTTCTCGTAAGGATTCCGCCTCGAGTGTTGATACATCAACGACCGGCGGCGACAATGCTTACACGCAAGAGCTCGACGGACTTAATCAGGCTGACGTACAGGCGGAGTTTAAAGGCATTGATGCCGACCTGCAGCAGCTGTAAAGCATAGGCAAACAATAAAGACCCGCGGCGCGGGTCTTTATTGTTTTAAGATTTCGGGCGATACTTATCATATGCGTTTTAAGATTGCGATTGCGAGCTTGTTTTTTCTGATTCCGCTCGCGGTTAGCGCCGGCAGCGGTGTCGGCTTTGTGCAGGGGGCGATTTGGTATTCAAAAGATCCGTTTTTTGCCGGCGAGCCGGTGCGCGTGTACTCCGCAGTCTTAAATACGACAAGCGAGGACATCGTCGGTTCGGTGGCGTTTTCAGATAACGGGGCGCTGATTGGCAGTGCCGAATTTTCAGCGGCCGGAGGCAACCGCCTACAGGAGGTTTGGGTTGATTGGCAGCCGACCGAGGGGCAACACAGTGTCAGCGCCAAAATTGTTAAAGCTCTTGTTTCTAAAGCAGGAAAGCCGGCTGCGTCAGCGGCAATTCTTGGGAGTGAGTCCGGCGCGAGTGAGCGTTTTGTTGATATCGACACCGACCATGATGGCGTCGGTAATGTTCAGGATGCTGACGACGACAACGACGGGGTGAGCGACGCGGATGAACACACGCAGGGGACAAATCCGCTCGTTGCCGATGCAAAAAGAGTTACCGGCGTAGCCGCCGCGTTTAGCGGAAGTAGCGGTACGTTTACGGCGCAAGCGGTTGATGCGAGCAAAAAAGTTGCCGCTGAAGCAAAGGACACTGTCGATACATTCGCGCAAAAATTAGACGCCTCACTCGCGGTAACGGAACAAAATCTGGCCAATGAAGTGGCGGCCTTGAAGCAGAAGGAAAGCTCAAGAAAGCAGACGCCTGAGCTCGAGAAATTAAACGAGGCTGTCGGTGGTGGGCAAAACAGCACCTCGAGTCTTATAACCAAACCGGCAGGAACACTTTCTGACACGGTGATGCGATTGCTCAAGCAGCTGCTTTTGTATCTCGTTAAGATTGCCCGTTGGGTGCTGCGTACACCGATCGCGCTTTACGTAGTTGTCGGCCTCGCCGTGCTTTATATTGTGCGCTTTGCTTGGCGGATGATGCGTCGTCGCCAGTATCAGCATGCGGCATAGACCGTAATCGGAAAATAGATTAGGATTGCCCGCATGGCTGACAACGGATTTTGGTCAAAACTCAAGAAGCCGGTTTTTGTACTCGCGCCGATGGCCAATGTTACGGATGCGGCTTTTCGGCGTATCATTTGCAAATACGGCAAGCCAGATGTCTTTTGGACGGAGTTTGTGTCTGTCGAAGGGTTGCTTTCGCGCGGCAAGGAGAAGTTGCTCCCTGATTTTTGGTTCGATAAAAATCAGCATCCAATAGTCGCCCAAATTTTTGGCGGCAAACCGGAACAGTTTTATGAAGCGGCCAAACTGATTGTCTCGCTCGGTTTTGACGGCATTGATATTAATATGGGCTGCCCGCACGATGGGGTAGAGAAGTCCGGTGCTTGTGCGATCTTGATGAAAGATCCGGCACTCGCACAAAAAATTATTTTAGAAACAAAACGTGGCGTGGCGGATGCAGGCAGCAGTATTCCGGTTTCGGTAAAGACGCGCATCGGGTACAACAAAGATGAGCTGGAAACGTGGTTGCCGGCACTGCTTGAAACAAAGCCGGCGGTTATCACGCTGCATTTGCGCACACGTAAAGAAATGAGCTCGGTGCCGGCGCATTGGGAGCGGATGGCGCGGGCCGTGGAGATTGCAAGGGGCAGCGGGGTTTTCATTTTCGGAAATGGCGACGTGAAGGATCTTTCGGAGGCTCGGCAGAAGGTTGCCGAGACCGGTTGCGACGGCGTGATGCTCGGACGAGCGATTTTTGGTAACCCGTGGCTGTTTGCGGAGAGAGTGCCGACCACGGGAGAGAAGCTCAATGTCGCGCTTGAACATACGAAACTGTTTGAAGAACTTTTTGGCGAGGGAACCCTTCGGCGGGACTCAGGGCAAGCGGGGATTGACGGCGGGGGATTTGAATCTCGAAATCCCTCCCTAGGGCGGCCGGGTACGCCCGGGCTAGCCCCGTCTGCTGACGGTACTCCCTTTTATAAAGGGAGAATTAAGCCTTTTGACGTGATGAAAAAGCACTTTAAGGCGTATGTGAATGGTTTTGATGGCGCTAAAGAGCTGCGGGCAAAAATGATGGAGGCGCAGAGCCAAGAAGAGATAGCCGTTCTCATCGATGATTTTCTTGCAGCAATCCACGGATAGTCTATTGACAGATTCGCATTTAGTGGTAATATACTGGCTGCCTCCTCGTCCTCATATGGCGAGGCGGTTTCGTTTTTCTCTGCGCGGCAGAGAAGCGGAATGGCTGTGAGGTAGCTCTTTGGAAGGGAGGGACTCTTGGAGAGAGGTAATTTTGGGGACGGAGATAAGAGTTTGCCTCCCGAAGGCAGCTCTTCATCTGCTGTCGCCACCGTAGAGCGGCAGAGGAGCCGTCGTGGCGGGCGAGCGGTCCGGGCAGCGAAGGACGATCGTCAGCGGCCGCCGGAGGACACGACGCACTCCGGCTTGATGGCGGCGCTCGGCGACGAGACGAGGGCGACCGCTCTCCTCTCGAAGGTCTGCTTCCTCGCTCGCGCGAGGTACGGCATCCTGCCGCAAGACGCCGAGGACATCTTCAGTGACTCGGTCGTGACGTACCTGAAGATCCACCAGCGCTACCCACTGAACGAGAATCACTTCGGGATTCTCGTCGGTGTGTTCCACAAGAAGTCGCTGGAGTTTCTGGACGGGCGTGACCGTAGCGTCCGCGTGGCAAGGAGATTCATCGCTCGTCTGCAGGCCGAGAGGCCCGAACTCGCTCGCGGCGAGGATCCGAGCGGGGCTGCCGTCGAGCGTGTCCTTCGCGAGGAGGATGCGACGCTCATTCGGGCGGCGATCGCGTCTCTTCCTGTGGACACGCGCGAGCTTCTGCTTAAGCTCGCCGAGGGCGGGATGACTCGTCTGGAGATGATCGAGGCGCTCGGCATCAACCGCAACACGTTCGACACGCGACTGCGTGCCGTCCGGTTGCGACTCAAGGAAGCGCTCGAGAATTCCGGCGTGCTGTAGCGCCGGAAAGGATTATATAATTGCCTTCGCGTGTGGGCCTTTCCGAAAGGAGAAACAACACGCAGTAGAGATTAGGAGTGCGCCATCACGGCGCAGCACAGGAGGGGCACCGTCATACGGGCCCTTTTTGCTTTTTGTAAACAGTGGGGTTTTTATGAAAAGAGACAAGCCCGCGCGAGACGATCGCGCGGGCCGTGCGCCCCGAAAGGGGTGTGTCTTGCTGTGGCTACCGGCCACTCTCAGCGAGTTCGAGCTCCTTCTTCTCGATCTCGAGCGCTGCCTTGAGTGCCTTGGGGTCGACCTCGACCCCATAATGGCTCTCCCAGATGATGTGTTGGGCATGTTCGCGCCCGCACACCTGGCAATACCTCTCTGCATTGAGGTATTTGCTTTGGGTTTCGTTCTTCGGTGTCGCCATGACGATACCGAAGGCCGTCACCATCAGCACGCCGGCAAGTAGCCCGACCTTCTCGATGGTTCCGAGGTTCATAGGGCTGGCCTCCTAACCAGTAAGCGTTTTATATCATATATGATATATTTTGTCCATTTTGTTGCAGGGGCCATGCAGAGTACAATGAGCCCAATGAACTTCGCCCAAGAAATTAAGAAATTGAACCAAAGGCAGCGGCAGGCCGTGGAGGCTATTGAAGGCCCGGTTATGGTTGTTGCCGGGCCCGGCACCGGCAAGACGCAGATTCTAACGCTGCGGATCGCGAATATTTTAAAAACTGCGCAGGTTGAGCCGGAAAACATTTTAGCGATTACCTTTACAGAGTCGGGCGTGGCGGCGATGCGTAAGCGTTTGGCGGAGCTCATTGGCAGCGAGGCGTACGGCGTCGTCATCACGACGTTCCACGCTTTTTGCAACAACATTATCCGTGAGCACCCGGAGGGTTTCCCGCGGATTATCGGCGCCAAGGCGATGACGGAGGTTGAGCAATTCGAGATATTGGAACAAGTAATTACGAAGAGTAAATTAAAAATTTTAAGACCGTTTGGGGAATCGCTTTTTTATATTAAAGATATTGCAAAAGCCGTTGATGAATTAAAACGAGAGAACGTCTCGCCGGAGGAGTTTGCGAAGATCGCCAAAGCGGGACTCAAAGATGCCGAAAATGATCCGGAGGCGTATCACGAGAAGGGTAAATTTAAGGGGCAGCTCAAGGGAGAGGCGGCGCGAGAGATTAAGCGTGCGCAAAAGAATGTTGAGCTAGCGCAGGTCTACGATGAGTATCAGGCCGCGCTCACAAAGCAAAAACGGTATGATTACACGGACATGATCATGGAGGTCGTGCGCGTTTTAGCTGTGGACCGCGATTTACGTTTTGAAATCCAGGAGACGTATCAGTACGTGCTTGTTGATGAACACCAGGATACCAACAACGCGCAGAATAAATTATTGGAGCTCATCATGAGTTTCCACAAAGATCCAAACTTGTTTGTCGTGGGCGACGCCAAGCAGGCGATTTATCGTTTCCAGGGCGCCTCGCTGGAAAACTTTTTGTATTTTAAAAAGCTCTATCCGCGCGCGCAGCTGATTGAGTTAACCGATAACTACCGCAGCACACAGCACATCTTAGATGCGGCGGCGAGTGTCACTCGAGCGGATCAAATCGAGCTGACTGCTCGGGCGAAGCTGCCGAAGCGGGATATTTTGGTCGCCGCGCTTTCCGGGGAGCCGGCCGAGCAGTACTTCATCGCTAAGCACATCAGCGAGCGGCTGGCCTCCGGCGTGAGTCCGCACGAAATAGCCTTACTGTATCGCAACAACAAAGACGCTTTGGCGATTGCCACAATGCTTGAGCGGCTCAATATCCCGTTTACTATTGAGTCGGCGCAAAATATCTTTGATGATCCCGAAATTAAAAAGCTACGGACGCTTTTAACTGCCATCGCGAAGTTTGGCAACCACGAATTCCTGGCAGTGCTTTTGTATGCCGACTTCTTAAAGATTGATCCGCTCGACGCGCACAGAGTTGTCGCATATGCGACAACTGCAAATCGCAAATCGCAAAGCGCAAAGCGTCAAAACGAGACAATTCGGAGGTTGAGTATTTATGACATTATTAAGTCGCCGTTTTTATTGAAGGACGCAGGAGTAGGCAATCCGGAGTCGTTTTTGAAGCTCTACGAAAATCTTTCGCGTTGGCGTAGTGCGGCACAGTATCACTCCGCCGCCGAGGTGTTTGAAAACGCCGTTCAGGAGAGCGGATTTTTGGGTAGCATTCTAGCGAAGCAAAACAGCGTGGATATTTTACACAAGCTGAATGTGTTTTTTGACGAGCTAAAGGACTTAGCCGAGCAGCGGGGCGAGCTGGCGCTACGCGAGTTTGTGGAGTACCTGGATATGCTTGATGAGCACGAGCTTCTGATCAAGCGCGTGCCGGCGGCGCATCGACAGATTGGCAGAGTTCGCCTGATGACTGCGCACGCGAGCAAAGGACAGGAGTTTGATTATGTCTACATTATCGGTGCCGTCGACGGCCATTGGGGTAATAAGCGGAAGATTGAGCGCCTTAAGCTGCCGCGCAAGGTTTACTCCTTGGTCGAGAGGGAGGCGGGCGAGGAGCTTGACGATGATCGCAATCTTTTTTATGTCGCGCTGACGCGTGCTCGTAAAGAAGTTGTTATTAGTTACGCAAAAGCAGCGGCAAGCGGCAAGGAGCAGATCGTGAGTGAGTTTGTGAGCGACATTAAATCGGAGCTGCTCGAGCAGATTTCGGTGGAGGCCTACGAACAGGAACTTGTGAGCAAGCCGCAGCTCGTGTATCAAAAGCCGCAGGCGGGGCAGCACCGCATCAAAGAAAAAGAATTTGTCAGGGAGCTTTTTATGGAGCGCGGGCTTTCGGTTACGCACCTTAATAATTATTTAGAGTGTCCGTGGAAGTATTTTTTTACCAACCTCATTCGTATTCCGGAGGCGAAGAACAAGCATATGATGTACGGCAGCGCCGTGCACGAGGCGCTCGAGACGCTCTTTAATTCATTCGACCCCGTGCGAAGCGACGGCCGACAGGGGCCGGCTTCTAACGGGGCGAGAGCAAACAGCAAGAAGGTTTTGCTGGATGCTTTTAAGGCTGCGCTTAAAAAGCAGCCGTTTGCGAAGGGCGAGTTTGATGAGGCGCTGGCGAAGGGTGAGAAGGCGCTCTCGGGTTACTTTAACCAGTACAGCAAGAGCTGGCGCAACAAAGTTCTGCCGGAGTTTGATGTCCCCGGCGTGCAGTTTGCTAAAGACATCGTCTTAAACGGCAAGATAGACAAGCTGGAGATTTTGGACAGCCGCAATAATGTGAATGTCGTTGACTACAAAACCGGTAAGGCGCCCGCTCGCCATAGCTACGCACAGGCGTTAGCGGGCGAGAAGAGCCGCGTCCTCAATGATTCTCAGAGAAAAGCAGCGAACTACCGCCGTCAGCTCGCGTTTTATTCATTGCTGCTCTCGCTTTATAAAAAAGGGAAGTATAAGATGAAGACCGGTGAGATTGATTTCATCGAGCCTGATGAGAAAGGCAGGTATCACAAAGAGCAGTTTGTAATTGATGCCAAAGAGGTCGCCGAGCTGGAGCGGGAGATTAAGCGCGTTGCGGATGAGATCCTGGAGTTGAAGTTTTGGGATAAGGAGTGTGGCGAGAAAGATTGTAAATATTGCGAATTAAGAAGTTTTATATGATCAAACGCGACACACGTACTGCGCTTATTTGGATAAATGATATTTTGGGAAACCATAATATACCTTTCGTAATCGATGGAGGTTTCGCTGCAAACTTGTACGGCGCAACACGTGAACTTGCGGATATTGATATTGTAATTCCTCGCGGGAGAACGCAGGAGATTTTTGAGGAAATTAAATCCCATAGTATTTTCGGCCCTGCGCAGTATCATGATGAGAATTGGGATTTATATCTAACCACGCTTCAATACCAAGGACAGGAGATAGATATCTGCGAGAACGAGACGACGACGATTTTTGACCAGCAGACAAAAGAGTGGATTCCATTACGAATCGAACCGGCATCCGCGGTGCGTATAAAAGCTTTCGATTTGGACGTACTAGTAATCAAGAAAGAAGATTTGATTGCATATAAGAAAAAGCTTGCCCGCGAGGTTGACCTTGAGGACGTTAAGCAGCTAAGCTCATAGCATGAATCTCGTAACAATCTTCGGACCTCCGGCGGTTGGTAAAATGACCGTGGCGCAGGAACTCGCCAAAATCACCGACATCAAGGTGTTTCATAACCATATGACGATTGACCTGCTCACCAAATTCTTTGAGTTTGGTAGTGAGCCGTTTGCAAGATTAACGAAGCTTTTCCGGCACAACTTTATCGAAGAGGCGGCTAAGCATAATGTTGATATTGCCTTCTCGGTCGCCTGGGACTTCAAACATCCTCATGACACCGAAGAGATGAAGTTGATTAAGGCCTCGGTTGAAAAGCATGGCGGCACCGTTTCGTTTGTTGAGCTAACTGCGCCACTCGAGGTGCGGCTCGCGCGTAATAAGAGCGAAAATCGTTTAAAACACAAAGACCCGCACAACGTGCAGGCGATTGAGAAAAACATCGTGGAGTGGGAGACGAAGTACCAGCTTAACAGCAAGCCGGGGGAGTTTCCATTTCCGGAGCGCTATTTGCGTATTGATTTAGAAAGCATTTCCGCGGCGCAGGCAGCTAAGATGATTAAGGAGCAATTCAATCTCTAATCTCGTTGCACCATTCGCGCGAATGGTACAAACAAGCATTTTATGGGAATTAATAAGAAGAAAGCTTTCCTTTGGTCGCTGTATGACTTTGCGAATTCGATAAGTACAGTAGTTTTCTTTCTCTATTTTTCGCAATGGCTAGTCGTTGAACACGGCGTAGCTGATTTTTGGTACAATATGATTTTTGTCGGGTCATCTATCTTGCTTGTTTTCACCTCGCCGATTGCCGGTGTTATCGCCGATAAAATCAATGCTCGGATGCCGTTTCTTATTTTTTCGACGTTTGGACAGTTTACGGCTTTAGCCGTAGCAGCTTTTCTTGCTTTAGCAGTTCCTGCGAGCTCGGTCACGATTCTATGGGCGGCGCTTGCATTTATGATTGGCAATTATCTCTATCAATTCTCGCTCACGTTTTACAATGCGCTTCTGACCGACATTGCAGCGCCGCAGCGACAAGGGACGCTTTCCGGTTGGGGGCAGTTTGCGAATTGGTCTGGCCAGGTGGTCGGCCTGCTCGCGGTGGCTGGTTTTGCATCGGGTGCTTGGTATTGGTTTGGTGCGCATGGACGCGCGCAGACGCTACTCCCGGCAATCTTACTGATGATCTTGCTGGCTCTGCCGATGCTACTTTGGTTTAAAGAGTCATCGCAGCGATATACAGCCGAAATTTCTGTTATTAAAGAATATCGAGGTTTTTTGCGCGGGCTCAAGGAGCTTTGTGCAATTCCGGGAGTCGGCAGATATCTGCTGGCATTTTTCTTATTTAATGATGCACTGCTCACGGCAACAAATAATTTTCCGATTTATTTACAGCAGGTTTTTCATGTTAGCGATAAAACCAAATCACTTTTACTTGTCGGTATTTTAGTGATGTCAGCTCTTGGTGGGCTTGCCGGTGGATGGATTGCGGATAAAGTTGGGCTGAAAAAGACACTGCTGGTTATTCTCGCGTCTTGGATAACAGTTTTTGCCGCAATGGCGGCAATCACTAATTTTTCGTGGTTCGTTGCTGCGGCAATCATGCTTGGTATTTTGTACGGCGCGACCTGGGCAGTAACGAGGGCGGTAATGGCCTCATTGGTACCGCACGAAAAGCTAAATCACGCTTTCAGCTACTACGCGCTCGCCGAACGATTTTCAACTTTTTTAAGTCCGCTCACGTGGGGGATTATTGTCTCGGGCTTCGTGTATCTCGGTCCGCTACGCTACCATCTCGCGATGCTTGTTATGACAGGATTTATTCTTTTAGGTTTTGCCGTCGTACGAAAAATTCCATTGGCGCGGTAATTTTATATTGACGATTTTAGTTGGGAGAGTAGTATGTGGCTAAAGGAGGGGTCATGAAGAAATCATGGAAGCCACGTCTTGGCTTTGCAGTTTGCGGCGGGCTTTTCATCGCCGCCATCTACAGCCTCATCGTCTGCTTCACTGATGACGAGAGGTTCCCAGCATCCGAGTTCTCGGGTCTCGCGGTCGCCAGGATGTTCCTGGCGGGAGGCCTTCTGACGGTCATCATCGATCTCCTAGTGTCTAGCACAGACGAGGATGACAAAGGCGATCGCGATGACGACGATCCGCCGTCTCCTAAGCGTTCGCCGCTCCGAACCGGTACCCGGTCTCGGGGCGGTTCGCACTTTGAGAAAGTTTAGTATGTGATTCGGAGGCTAATCCTCTGTTATACTTGAATTGATGCTCCAAAAACGAGGTTTTACGCTGATCGAACTGCTTATTGTTATCGGCATCTTAGCGGTGCTGGCTACGGTTACCGTTCTTGTATTAAATCCAGCTGAGCTTTTTCGGCAGGCTCGCGATTCGCAGCGCCTGTCGGATATTGCTGTTTTGCAGCGGGTTTATGAATATTCACAATTCGCGGGTTCTTCAGACAAGGACGGCCCCAATTTTCCGGATGATTCTTGTGTTACCGAGGCGAACCCTCGCATTTTCGTTTCTGTGCCGAGCGACAACGGTGAGGTCACGCCGACACCGCCGTCCGGCTGGACCTATAACCGAGTTGCCAGTGTCAGCCTAAGAAAAACCGACGGTAACGGGTGGCTTCCGATTGATTTGGCAGCTGCGGCTAGTGCGCTTGGCGGTTCATTTATCTCGCAGTTGCCGGTTGATCCGGTGAATACCTTTGCGAACGGTTTGTATTATTCATACATCTGCGGGTCGTTTGAATTTAATGCAAAACTGGAATCTGCAAAGTTCCTCGCGCGGATGTCGGATGATTTAGGAGATGACACCGGATTGATTGAGGTCGGCGATGATTTGAGGATTTCTCCTGCGCGCCCTACGTCTGTTCAAAATCCCGAATCGCCGCCGGCAGCACCGCCGACAATCGCCGGGATTTCTCCGTCGAGCGCCGCGAACGATGGCGTGGTGAGCATCACTTCGATCACCGGAACCAATTTTGTTTCCGGGGCAACTGTCACGCTCGTAAAGAGCGGGCAGTCAACGATTGCCGGGTCCGGATTTACGGTAAGTAGCGGCACTTCAATAACCGGCGGTTCATTTAATATTAGTGGTGCGGTGGCCGGCGGATGGAATGTCGTGGTAACGAATCTGGACAGTCAGTCGGCATCATTGAGCTCCGGCTTTACCGTCACGGCAGCCGGTCCGGTTGTGTTGCCAGCCCCGACGGTTTCGAGTATGAGTCCTACGAGCGTGGTTAATAATGCTGCTCTTTCACTCACCTCAATTACCGGCACGAACTTCGTTTCCGGGGCGACCGTGAAGTTGACGAAGTCCGGTCAGAGCGATATTACCTGTACTAGCGTCAACTTCAGCAGCGCGACCGTGCTCACCGGTGGCTCTTGCAACACCGTCGGTGCTTCCGCGGGGACGTGGAGCCTGGTTGTGATGAATCCGGATGCGCAGACTGGCACGCTCACAAACGGATTCACAGTGACTGCCGCTCCGTCCGCGCCTACGGTAACTGCGCTTGGTGTTACGACCGGCGTTAACAACGCTTCAGTCGCCATCACGCCGATTACCGGAACTGACTTCGCCACGAGTGGCGGCGTAACGGTTCAACTTGTCAAATCCGGCGAAAGCTCCATTAGTGCAACGAGCTGTTCGGTCAGTAATTCGACCTCGATAGTCAGTTGTTCCTTTGCTATCAGCGGTGCGGCAACCGGCGTGTGGAGCATCACGGTTACCAATACGACGAGCGGTTTGTCGGGTACCGGCGGTACTTTTACGGTAACCGCCCCGGTCGCGAGTTCATACGCTTCATGCAAAGCGATTAAGGACGCCCTCCCGGCGTCGACAGATGGCACCTACTCTATTAAGCCGACCGCTGCCGCCGCGTTTAGTGTGTATTGCGATATGAGCAATGGAGGATGGACGCGTATTATGACGCTTCATGATAAAGGCTCGATCACAGATAATATGCTGGGCATGGGTATCACTTTTAATAGATTCTGGGCGGTTAATGCCACTGATCATAGCTATGTGGGAAACATGCTTGCTACCTTTAGCGCTCTACAGTCCGCCGATCAAGGTTTGAACGCGGCTGCGAATGAGGCAGACAGAAAGGTGATGTTGATGGGGCCGGGAGCTTATGGAGTTTGGAGAAAAGTGAGCGGTCCTGAGCCGTTTATCTGCAATTGGGGAACGGTAGAGATGATGGGTGCCGGGTATACCGATGCTGAAGGATGTGGTGACTACAATAACCTTACTGTTGGATATGATGATAGTTTGGGTTCAGGATGGAATCTTAACCATCGATTTGATGTAGAACTCTATGTCATGACGCAGTAAGCGCGCTTATCGCAGCTCCTTATTCTCTTATCTTACGTATGCGCATAGTATTACATATTGATATGGATGCTTTCTTCGCTAGTGTCGAGGAGCGGGACCACCCGCGTATTAAAGGTATGCCAATTGTGGTCGGCTCTGATCCGGCAAACGGCAAAGGCCGCGGTGTCGTCTCGACTGCAAACTATGCTGCACGTCAGTACGGTATTAAAAGTGCAGTGCCGATTTCTCGCGCCTGGGACTTAAGTCAGCAGGCGAAGAAGGAAGGAAAGCCGGAGGTGGTTTTCTTTGAGCCGAATATTAAAAAATACGCCGGGATTTCGCACGAGATTTTTAGTTACATCGCGACCCGGGGTGAGGTTTTCCAGCCCGCCTCGATTGATGAGTGTTATTTGGAACTGCAAAGCGTAAATCGTAAAGCGCAAAGCGTTGATGAGGAATGGAGAAGGGCGGAGAAAATCGCTAAAGAAATACAAGAGCATGTTACTGAAAAATTCCAGTTAAGCTGTTCAATTGGTATCGGGCCAAACAAGTTGATTGCAAAGATTGCCGCCGGCCGCCAGAAGCCGCACGGGCTTACCGTGGTTCGGGTAAAAGAGGTGCAGGCCTTTTTGGATCCGCTCTCGGTGCGCGAGTTGCTTGGTATTGGGCCAAAGACCGGGGCCGGCCTCAAAGAGATCGGAGTAGAGACGATTAAACAGCTACGGCAAAAAACTCAAAACGAGCTCGTCGAGCACTTTGGACCGAAACATGGTGTGCACATGTATGAATCCGCGTGCGGCATTGACGACAGCGTGCTTGAGACTGATCGCGAGGCGAAGTCTATTGGCAGCGAGACGACGTTTGATAAAGACACGTTAGACGCCACAAAAATCCTGGCGGTCTTTAAAGAGCTCGCAGCAGAGGTGGCGAGGTCGGTCAAAAAAGACAAGAAGTTATTCAAAACAGTGGCGATTGTCGTAAGGTTTTCGGACTTCGAGACCAAGACGCGCTCGCATACGATTGATGAACCGAGTGATGATAAAAAGGTCCTCGAGGCCGAGGCCCTGCAGCTACTGATGCCGTTTTTGGATAGTCGTGAGAATCCGAAGCGAAAGAAGATACGATTGGTTGGGGTGCGGGCGGAAAAATTGCAGAGCACAGCGGGCAGGTTATTTTAGTTTTTCGTTTACTTACTCCTATGCTTAGAGGACGGCCGTCTCCTAAGCATAGGAGTTAAGACCGTGTGTATTAGTTTGAATGCGGAAAAGTGGGCGTAGCAGGAAGATATTTTGCTAGCACTTTACTTTGCTAAAGTGCTACGGAGCTATGTAAAAACGAATCCGCGCGGTTCGCCGGTGAGGGCGACCCGCGCGGTGAAGCGAACGTGATGGTGTTTTTCTGCGTACAGCGACCCGTCGGCATTGCGAAGAGGCCTACGGGCACCCAAAGCTTCGGCATCAGGTTAAGCATTTCATGATCGCGTAAGCGATCGCCTTAGCTATTGGTCTGGGCGCTCTACTCTGTCACCCTCTCAGCGAATGTGTGGCACGTGGCCACGCGGTAGGAGACCGAAGTACCCTTTCCGACTCTTCGCTTTTCCGCCACCATCACGTGAAGGACGCGCCCATCATAGCTCTTCGCTGCTTTTCTAGTCAAGTTTCTTTTTGGTGCTTACTGGTTTATAGTTAGGGAGTTAGTACCCCACAGAGATCGGCGAGTAGCGCACCTGCCTACCGGCAGGCAGGTCTCATGGGGTGAAAACTTGAGTGACCCACGCCTTTGGCGGGGTGCTCAAAATTATATCTACTCAAGTTCTCGTAAATAATTTTGGCATGTCTAAGTACTACAACCCGCAAAAAGGTTCCGCCTACTGCTTTGATCCAAAATCGACGCAGCCGTTTCGGTTGAGTCGCAGTAAGATTGATTTGTTTTTGGAGTGCCAGCGCTGCTTTTATATCGACCGACGCGTGGGTATCGGTCGTCCGCCGGGTTTTCCGTTTTCCTTAAACTCCGCCGTTGACACACTGCTTAAAAAAGAGTTTGACGGTCACCGCGCCGCCGGTACACCGCATCCGTTTATGAAGGCCTACGGGCTCGATGCGATTCCATTTGCGCACGAACGTATGGACGAGTGGCGTGATTCACTGCGTCGCGGAGTAACGTACGTTGACCCAAAAACAAACTTCAATGTAACCGGAGGCGTGGACGACCTTTGGGTAAATCAGGCCGGAGAATTAATCATTGTTGATTATAAGGCGACGGCGAAGACCGGCGAGGTCAGTCTGGATGCGGAGTGGCAGGATGGCTACAAGCGCCAGATGGAAACCTATCAGTGGCTGTTTCGTAAAAATGGGTTTAAAGTTTCTCCGACCGGTTACTTTGTCTACGCTAATGGCGACTTAGATGCCGAGGCATTTGATGGCAAGCTGGAGTTTAAGGTTAAGTTGATTCCATACGAAGGCGACACAGCCTGGGTTGAGCCGACGCTTATTAAGGCAAAGGCCTGTTTGATGAGTGACGAGATCCCGCTGGCGCATGAGGAGTGCGATTACTGTCGCTACCGGTTTGCTGTCACTCGCGCGGAAGGGAAGGGCAATGAGACTGCGAGCATAAAAGCAGCAGGAAAGAAACCTAAGCCAAAGGCAGAGAAGCCGAAGACAATAGGGCTCTTTTAAGATGACGGAAAATATATCATATATGATATATTTTTAGGCAATGCCAAAAGCGATTATTTTTGATTGGGGAGGGGTACTCGTAGATGCAGAAACGAAGGAGCAGTATCCGGAGGCCTTCGCGGTTTTGCAATTCTGCAAAGCAAAGGGCTACCGACTGGCGCTGGCGTGCATCGCCAGTAAATTTAAGGAGCGCAAAAAACAAATCGAGTCCTCCGGGTTGATGCAGTTTTTTGAAAAGATTCAGCTTGAGCCGATGCCGGCCGAGAAGATTTGGGATAGTAGCTATAGAGGCAAGGACGCAGTGTTTGATCGCATCATGGAGTATTTCAATCTGCCGGCCAAAGACGTTTTAATTATTGACGACCGGACGGTCCGGGGAGTTCGCTATGCGAATGCTCATGGCCACCCGTCTATCTGGGTCAGGCGGGGTAAGTTTGCCAACGAGGAACCGAATAGGGAGACCGGCGAGCCAACGTGTATCGCCGTGAGCCTTAGCGAAGTCCGATTACTGCTTGAGAAGCTGGCTTAGTTTGACCTTGATTGACCCGAATTGGCAAGCGTGCTATAGTGATTTGGCTCGTAGGTATCCTTGGTTTCCGTTTCGTATAGCCGCTCGTTTAACCCGAGGCAGGCCTGGTTTCTCAAGGAAGGTCTTTCTACAGCGTTAATAGTTTCTGATATCTAGATAAATGAAAAAGTTGTACGTAGGGAACCTTCCTTACTCAACGACCAGCGACGACCTGAAGGGAGTTTTCTCTGCAGCCGGCGCAGTTGCTACTGCTACCGTTATCATCGACAAGATGAGCGGCCGCAGCAAGGGCTTTGGTTTCGTTGAGTTCGAGAACGACTCAGACGCCGATAAGGCGATTGAGATGTTCAACGGCAAGGACATGGAAGGCCGCCCGCTCACCGTTAACGAGGCTCGCCCGATGGCTCCTCGCACCGGTGGCTTCGGCCGAATGTAGTCCTTGTTGGTCTTCGACCAATAATGATCCTAGTAAAAGCGTCCTCTATACGAGAGGGCGCTTTTACGTTTTGGAGCTGGGGGCGTTCGGGCTTTTATCAAGACGGCCACGGATACCTTTTAGTGGCCGCTATGATAAAAACCCGAACGCCTAAGGCGCGGAATGGTCTCGCCTGCACTCGGTGAGTTGGATGCTAAGGTGGCCCTGCGGGCTTTTTTATATAGGGGATTGGTTATTCGCTTTTTTGAAGTGAGAAGTGGTAAACTAATTCCATATGATGCTTGCTGAAGAAGTTAAAAAAGTGGTGAAGGGTGAGATTTTTAATGACCCGGCGACGCTGACAAAGTTTAGCCACGACGCCAGCATTTTTGAAGTTAAGCCGGAGCTCGTGGTTGCGCCAAAAGACGCGAATGATATTAAGGCGCTCGTAAAACTGGCGACTGCCGCTCGGGAGCACAACGAAAATGTTTCTATTGCCGCTCGTGCAGCAGGCACGTGTATGTCCGGCGGGTCACTCTCGGAGTCCATCGTGCTGGACATGACTGCGCATTTTAATCAGATTTGGGACGTCGAAGTGGCCCCGGATAAAAAGTCCGGCTTTGCTGTCGTTGACCCGGGTGTATATTACCGTGATTTAGATAAGGAGACGAAGCGACGCGATCTTTTTATGCCGGCGTACCCGGCCAGCCGAGAGCTCGCTGCAGTGGGCGGCATGGTGGCTAATAACTCCGGCGGAGAAAAAACACCGGCGTACGGCAAAACAGAAAAATTTATTGAAGAGCTGCACGTGGTGCTTGCCGATGGCGAGGAGCACATCATCAAAGGGCTCACGCAGGAGGAGTTGGCTAAGAAAATTACCGAAGATACTTTCGAGGGGAAGCTCTACAAGCAGATGTATGAGCTGATTCATACCAACAAGGCGGTGATTGATGCTGCCCGACCAAATGTCACTAAGAACTCCGCCGGTTACTACTTATGGAACGTTTGGGACGGAAAGACCTTTGATTTAAATAAAATGATTGTCGGTAGCCAGGGGACTCTTGGCATTATTACCAAGATTAAATTCCGTCTTGTGCCGGTGCGGCCGGTTTCTAAAATGCTGGTGCTGTTTTTAAAGCAGCGACATATGAAGGACCTCGGCAATCTTGTCGTGGGACTCAAGCAGTTTGGGCCGGAGACGATTGAGTCGTATGACGACAACACGCTCAAACTCGCGATTAAGTTTTTTCCTGATTTGTTGAAGATTTTGAAGCCGAAGAATTTGATTGGAATGTTTTTCCATCTTTTGCCAGAGTTCTGGATTTTTGCAACCGGCGGGATGCCGAAGCTGGTTGTAATGGCCGAGTTTACGGGCGACAACCACAAGGAAGTAGATGAGCGCATCGCCACCGCCGCGGCCGGTGTGAAAAAGTTCGGTATGAAGATGCGTATCACCGGCACCGAAGAAGAGGAGCGGGAGTTTTATACGATTCGTCGCGAGAGCTTCAGTCTGCTGCGCAACAAGGTGAAGGACAAACACACTGCTCCGTTTATCGATGACTTTGCCGTCCTGCCCGAGGTGTTGCCGGAGTTTTTGCCGAAGTTAATGGCAATTTTGGCGCAGTACCCGTCTCTGGTCTTTACGATTGCCGGGCATCCCGGTGACGGCAACTTCCATATCATTCCGCTGATGCAGCTTGAGGACGCTAACCAGCGGGCGATTATTCCTAAGCTTTCGGAGGAGGTTTATAATCTGGTGTTGCAATATAAAGGAACGACGACCGCCGAACACAACGACGGCTTGATTCGCACGCCGTATCTTGAAAAAATGTACGGTCCGGAAATTGTGAAGCTATTCGAACAGACGAAGGCGATCTTTGATCCGAAGGGAATTTTTAATCCGGGAAAGAAAGTGGGTGGGTCTATGGCCTACTCGATGGCACACATCCGCAAAAGCTTTTAATCGCTTACATTCGGCGAGCTGCAGTGTTGCGGGCGCCCACCGGCACGCTCATCGTACTTACTAAAGTACGCCTCACGTGCCGGGAGCCCGCGTCGCGCATCTCATCCGAATGTAAACGATTAATCTTTATTCCTTATGCGCATTACAATTCGTGTCAGTCCTAACGCGAAGAAGCCTGAAGTAAGCGAAATTTCTCCGGGTAATTTTAAGGTGCGAGTGAATGCTAAACCGGTGGACGGCGCAGCAAATATCCGGCTGATTGAAATTTTGGCCGAGCACTTCAATGTGCCGTTTGGCGCTATTCGCATTGTCAGTGGGGCAACCTCGAAAGAGAAGGTGATTGAGATTGGGTAGGTTCAATAAATTGCATTTTTTCTGCTTTTATGGTATTTTTTGGTAACTCTTAGATTATGCTCATAGACGAAGTAAAGCTACATATCAAAGCGGGACACGGAGGGGCCGGTAAGGTCTGCTTTGACACAGTTCCGCGCTCGCTTGGTCCAACCGGTGGCAACGGTGGTGACGGAGGCTCGGTTTACGCCGAGGGTGTTTCTGACTTGGCCGCACTTCGACAGTACCGATTTAAGAAAGACTTTGCGGCAGAGGACGGGGGTCGCGGTGCGGAGGCCAAGCGCTCCGGTCGCGGCGGCAACGATTTTATTTTAAAGGTTCCTATTGGCACGATTATTCGCGCCAAGCTGATGAACTTTGAGGAGCTCGAAGGCGCCGAGGGCGGCGGCGGTGAGTTTAAAGGCGTTCGCGAAAAAGTTTTTGAAGTTACTAAAGTAGGGGAGAAGATTCTGATTGCCAAAGGCGGGCTCGGAGGCCGCGGCAACTTTGAATTCCGCAGTTCCAAAAATCCGTCACCGGAGTACGCACAGCCGGGACTTCCGGGTGAGGAGTTTGATACCGAATTCGAATTGCAAATCATTGCTGACATCGGGCTCATCGGACTGCCGAACGCCGGTAAGTCCTCACTACTTAATGAACTTACAAAAGCGGGAGCAAAGGTTGCCAACTATCCGTTTACAACACTAGAGCCAAACCTGGGTGTGTATTATCCGTCTGCAGTTTTGAAGGCGAGTGATGCCGAGCAGCAAAAGGCGACGCCGCTTATCCTCGCCGACATTCCGGGACTCATCGAAGGCGCCTCGGCTGGCAAAGGACTTGGTTTTAAATTTTTGCGCCACGTGGAGCGCACGAAAGTTTTGATTCACTGTGTCTCGGCGGAGTCAGCTGATGTCGCCACGGATTACAAAGCCGTGCGACAGGAGCTCGGTCAGTACGACAAAGTGCTGGGCGAAAAAGAAACGTACATTCTGCTTACAAAGAGCGATCTCGTGGACGAGGCTACCTTAAAGAAACAGGCTGCCGCGCTGAAGCGTTTCAAAAAGCCGATGCTCGTCGCCTCAATTCACAATCAGGAACAGCTGGCGGAGGTCAAAAAGCTTTTGGACGGGATTGTCCGCTAGGGGCTTTTTAGGTTAGAATTGATGAAAGAGGGTACTTGACAAAATGTCATAAAGTGTGCTATAATATATTAACAGGCGGGATAGGGTTTGGTGCTGCAAAACAGCTTCAAACTCTGCCTCGCACGGTGCTTGGTAGACCTTGGGTCCCGGGGAGTGGACGGTTGGCGAAAGCTGACACCCGCGCTGGCGTATGCCAGAAACGGAAAGGAAGAGTGGAGATGTTGAAGAATCTCACAAGGGAAGAGGTCATCAAGACTCTCTTCGACGGCGACGAGTGCGAGCTCGATCGCCGGATCGCAGAGGTCGCCTGGCAAGAGCCGGCGGCAATCAGTCTCGGCGTGAAGGGTAGGCCTGGTCTGCTCACGCAGATCGATGAGAGCAACTTCACTCTCGAGATCGCCGGCGCACTTGCCGGCTGGCGGTAGTCTCCGCCTCAATCATCGCGGCGCAGTTGGGTCTTCACCCTCTGCGCCGCTTCGCTTTCGCCCTCGCTGTGTCCTTGAAGCCCCGCGTCAGGGGCTTTTATAATTAAGCAGTAAGGAGCCACCCGGCGATTGCGCCTGCCTGCCGGCAGACAGGTATTCGCAAGCGGCAAGGGTGTTTCAATAGTACTATTCCCTTATTTTTTTATTCTGGTATTCTTTTTCTATGCAAAAATATATTATCTTTATCGTAGTTGCAGCTATTATCATTATCGGGGCGATGATGCTTAAGTCGGACAACAAGCCGGCGGCCGTCGTCACTGAAACGCAGACTGCCTCGTCCACCGAGCAGACCGCGCAGGAGCCGGTAGTTTCCGGAACTGAAGTAACCAATCCAAAACCAATCACTATGAAAGACGGACTTATCATCGAAGACACCAAGATCGGTAACGGCGAAGAGGCCAAGGCCGGTATGCTCGCCAGTGTTCACTATGTCGGCACGCTTACTAACGGAACGAAGTTCGACAGCTCGCGCGATCGCGGTGAGCCGTTCCAGTTCCCGCTCGGACAGGGCTACGTCATTAAGGGTTGGGACGAAGGTGTCGTCGGTATGAAGGTCGGCGGTATCCGCAAGCTCACGATTCCGTCGGAGCTCGGTTACGGTACCAAAGGTGCCGGTAGCTCGATTCCTCCGAATGCCACGCTGAAGTTTGAAGTTGAGTTGCTTGGTCTTCGCTCGAACTAGTCACTACTACAAATCCCCCGGAGTTCCCGGGGGATTTGCTTATTTTAAGAAAATTTGGTATTCTTATCTCACTGAAATTTGGCCGCTGGCCATTTTTGATTTCCCAAAGGGAAGTCCTGCCGCATTCAGTAGAATGCGGCGATTATATAACTACTATGGTAAGTCCTAAAATCCGCAACATCGCAATCATCGCGCACGTCGACCACGGCAAGACGACTCTCGTTGATGCACTTTTGAAGCAGTCTGATAACTTCACCATGAAGGTGAACGGCAGCGGGGAATTAATCATGGACAACAACGAGCTCGAGCGTGAGCGCGGTATTACGATTTTGGCTAAGAACGCTGCTATTACTTACAAGGGCATCAAAATCAACATCGTCGACACGCCGGGACACGCTGACTTCGGCGGCGAGGTGGAGCGTATCATGAGCATGGTAGACGGAGTTCTTTTGCTCGTGGATGCCCAGGAGGGTCCGATGCCGCAGACCAAGTTCGTTTTGAAAAAAGCTATCGAAGCCGGGCACAAGGCTATCGTGGTTGTCAACAAAATCGACAAACCGGCGGCGCGTCCGGAGTGGGCGCTTGATGAAACCTTCAGCTTGTTTATCGACCTCGGCGCCTCTGATGAGCAGGCACACTTTCCGGTCGTCTACGCTTCCGGTATCGCCGGTAAGGCCGGACTTAAGCCGGACATCACGACGATGAAGGATATTACGCCGCTTTTTGATAAGATCATCGAATACATTCCGGCTCCGGTTGTCGACGAGACTGTGCCGCTTCAGCTGCTGACGATTAACTTGGCTTACGATACTTACAAAGGAAAGATGGCTATCGGCCGTTTGCATTCCGGCACCTTGAAGCCGAACCAGCAGGTGATGCACATCGATCGCGCCGGTAAGATGAAGAAGGCACAGCTGACTAACGTTTTGATTTTCGACGGCATGAACCGCAAGGAGGCGACCGAGGTCGTCGCCGGTGACATCTGCGCGATTGCCGGTATTCCGGATATCACTATCGGCGAAACGATCGCTGACATCAACGACCCGCGTCCGCTCACGCCGATTAAGATTGACGAGCCGACCATCAAGGCGATTTTTATGGTCAACAAGAGTCCGTTCGTCGGTAAGGAAGGGCAGTACATCACGAGCCGTAACATCAAAGAGCGCTTGGAGCGTGAGACCGAGACCGACGTTGCTTTGAAAATGGAGGAGACGGAGGACTCGGACCGTTGGATTATGTCCGGTCGTGGTGAGTTGCACCTCGCAATTTTGATTGAAAAAATGCGCCGCGAGGGTTTTGAGCTGGCCGTCGGAAAGCCGCAGGTCATTTACAAAGAAATTGACAAGGTGAAGATGGAGCCATTTGAGCTCGTGAGCATCGAGGTTCCGAATGAGTCAACCGGCGTTGTTATTCAGGACTTTGGTCAGCGCCTTGGCGAGATGCGCCACATGACCCAGGACGGTCCTATTACCAAGCTTGAGTTCTCGATTCCAACGCGCGGACTTATCGGTTACCGCAGTGACTTTATGACCCGTACCAAAGGGCTCGGTATCATGAACACGATTTTCGATTCGTATAAGCCGATGAAAGGCGATATTACTAAGTTGCCGCACGGCTCGCTCATTGCGACCGAAGCCGGTGAGTCTACCAACTACGGTTTGCTTTTGGCGCAGGACCGCGGCGTGCTCTTTATCGGCCCGGGCGTGAAGATTTACGAAGGAATGGTTGTCGGTAAGAACGCTAAAGATATGGATCTGCGCGTGCACGTCGGCCGCGAGAAGCAGTTGACCAACTTCCGCGCCAAGAACGAAGGTATCGGCGCCTTCCTCGAGGCTCCGACACTGATGACGCTCGAAGACTCGTTGGAGTATATCTCTGACGACGAGATCGTCGAGGTCACCCCGAAATCGATTCGTATCCGCAAAATGGACTTAAAGGCAAAGTAAAATACAAAACCGGGCTTCTGCCCGGTTTTGTTATAGAGATGAACGAGACCTCGACGCAGGGCGCCGGGGTCTCATTCGCTGCAGAAGTAGAGGTGGCGGTGTCGGTAGCCGATCCAGACTCCGGTTGTTTTAGCGAGCAGGGTCTCGCATGCAGCAACGAGAGCGAACCGGTCGGCGATCAACGTGCCGGGAGCGGAGAGGTCATCGACGTTCCCGGGGATGACGATGACCGGCATGCCTTTCCCGAGCGTGAACCACCAAGCCTCCTCTGGCGTGCGCACCATGCGCACGCTGTCTGGGTCGATGTGCGTGCACATGGTGCTGTGACTCCTTTCGTTCTTAGTATACACCTTGGCAGAGCCTTGCCCGTAGAGGCCCAAAACGTTATGATAAGGGCAATGACAACGCGTACAATCCAGCTTTCGTTCTTTTTCATTATATTTGGAATTACGGCAGTATTAGGCTTTTTCATTTTTAAGCCCTACATCAATACGTTGGTGCTTGCTGCGACATTCGCTATTATCTTTTATCCCTTATATCAGCGACTTGATCGAGGTTTTCACCGAAAGTATCCGAGCATCGCCTCTGCATGTACCATACTAATTGCCAGTTTGATTATTTTTGTACCCGCCGCGCTGCTCGGTGCTCGAGTGTATCAGGAAGCGGCGGCGGTGTATGAGCGGCTGAGTGACGGAGCGGCAAACGAGGAGGCCCCGCTACCGCCTGCCGCTGCAAATGCAGGACCATTTGTGTTACAGATTCGTGAAAAGCTTGATAGCGGCATTACCACGATTTTCAGTAACCTCGATAAGTCAATCCACCAGTCCTTTGGCTGGGTACTTACCAACGCCGGAGATTTTTCTCGGCAGTTGGGTGAAATTGGGATTCGTTTCTTTATCTGGTTTCTGGCATTTTATTATTTCTTGCGCGACGGACATCATATTCGCAAACTTTTTGTATTACTGAGTCCGCTTTCCGACAAGTACGATAATGAAATCGTTGTGCGCATCACTTCGTCAGTTAAAAGCGTCATCGGCGGATCGCTGATCGTTGCAATCATTCAGGGCATTGCCGCGGGAGTGGGTATGTGGATATTCGGAGTGCCTTCACCCGCGATTTGGGGAGCGGTTGCAATCTTAGCGGCTCTTGTCCCAAGTATTGGTACGGCGCTCGTTATGTTGCCTGCAGTGGGGTATCTATTTCTTCTTGGTAAAACTGGGTCAATGGTTGGACTACTTGTCTGGGGCGTGCTCGTTGTCGGCTTAATCGACAATTTCCTTCGCCCGAAGTTGATTGAGCGTAGCACAAAAATTCATCCGCTTATGGTCCTGCTTTCTGTGCTTGGAGGAATCGTCTTGCTCGGTCCGGTAGGTTTTCTTATCGGCCCAATCGTGATGAGTCTGCTACTGGAATTTTTAGCGATTTATAACGAGATGATCCTGCACCATAAAGCAGAGACAATCGCAGAACAGAACCAGGGCGTGTAGTCGTTGGTTAGCTAAAAAATATGAGAAATGTATCTACAGCCTCTCTCCAAGCCATCATTGCTCAGCTCAAGGAGGGCTCTATCGGGATTTTACCGACGGATACGCTCTACGGTATTGTCGCACCCGCGCTTAATCAAAAAGCGGTTGAACGCGTGTATGCCGTCAAAGGCCGGCGGCCCGATAAGCCCTGCATTATTTTGATTTCCGAGATTTCTGATCTTGGACAGTTTGGTATTAATCCAGATATGCAAACTGCAGATATTCTAACCTCACTTTGGCCGGGTCCGATTTCAATCGTTTTGCCTTGCCAGGCCGAAGCCTTGGCGAAGGATGGCCTTGCGGATAACCTGGAATACCTGCATCGCGGCACAAAAACTTTGGCATTTCGTTTGCCTCAGAATGATGAGTTGCGCGACTTCTTACGAGAGACCGGTCCACTGATTGCGCCAAGCGCGAATCTGGAGGGCAAGGAGCCGGCGCACACAATCGCCGACGCCGAGTCATACTTCAATGGGAGGGTGGATTTTTATGCTGACGGTGGGACGCTTGAGGGAGCGGCTTCAACGGTTATTGCGCTCGAAAACGGTAAAGTCAAAATTCTGCGACAGGGGCCAATCATTATTCCACATTCACTTTTATGAAAACTAAAGTTGCAATCTTCGATATCGACCTGCCGTCGCTAAAGCTTTGGCAAGGCGAGACTCTGACTAACTTTATTTTAGCAATCTATGCCTACTCAAGTTAAGAAATCAGTCGCAGTGTTTGATATAGACGGGACTATTTTTCGTAACTCGTTGTTCATCGAGCTTCATTGGAAGATGGTTAAAGAAGGTATTATCCCGCGCTCGGCTATCGCGCGGCTTGATAAGCTGTATTGGAACTGGGTGACGCGCAAAGGAGAGTACGACGACTATCTTGATGAAGTTATTGCGAGTTTTAATCGTTTCATCGAGGGCGTACCGGTTGCCACGATGCACCGACTGGCTGGCGAGGTAGTAGCGACTCAAAGCAATATCGTATATCGTTACACGCGTGATTTGATTGAGAAGCTGCGCAAGACACATATTCTCGTCGCGGTATCCGGTTCACAAGACGCTATTGTTGCGGAATTCGCACGTGCCTGGAATTTTGATTACTGCATGGGTACGCAGCACGAAGTAAAAGACCGAAAGTTTACCGGCAAGGTTATCTGGATCGCCTCGCGCGACAAAAAGGCCTCACTCGAAAAATTGCAAACGGAGCACGGGTTTACAATCGGTAAGGGTTCGGTTGGTGTTGGTGATACAGAAAGCGATCTTCCGATTTTCGAGCTAGTGGAGCGGGCGATTTGTTTCAATCCGACAAACGGGTTGTATAAGCAGGCGAAGAAGCGCGGCTGGGAGGTGGTGCTTGAACGGAAGGATTTAATTTTGAGCGTAAAAAACGGTAAGGTTATCTAATATGGCGAGTTCTGAATTTGATGTTGTAATTGTCGGGGCTGGTCCGGCTGCGTGGTCATCCGCTACTTTTTTGGCGCGGGCGAATATTAAAACGCTGGTTATTGGTGATCCGGCGCAAAGCGGGCTTGCCGATGCCGCCGAGGTTTGGAATTATGTTGGATTTCCAAAGGGGATCTCCGGACGAGAACTTTTAGAGGCGATGCAGGAGCAGGCGACGAGCCAGGGTGCTACGTTTATTCTCGGCGAGGTGACACACGCTGAAAAAATAAACGACTCACAAGAAACAAAAAACAAATTTTTGATACGAACGGCGAAGCGAGAAGAATTTTTCGCGAAGCAGCTGCTACTCGCGCACGGAGCTAATTTTATTAAGGTTAATTTACCGGGCGAAAAGGAGCTGGTCGGTAAGGGGATTCATTACTGCGCGCTGTGTGACGGGCCGCTCTATAAAGGAAAGAGCGTTATAGTAGTAGGTAACAGTAATTTGGCCGTCGAGGAGGCGCTTGAATTAACCGCGATGGGCGCCAAAGTAGAAAAGATTATTACCCACGCGATTACGGCCAACATTTCTAAGGAGTTCACTGAGGCGCTCACCAAGGCGCAGGTAGCACTTTACCAAACTAAAGTGCTATCGTTTGCGCAGCAAAACGGACAACTCGCCGTCGAGTGCAAGGCGCAGGATGGAGGCGCCGTTACGCACACGGCTGATGCGGTCTTTATCGCTCTAGGCGTGGCCTCCTCCCCGACGTTTGCTCAAAAGCTTGGGCTGGAGATGCACGGCAACTTTTTGAAGGCGGACGAGAATGGCAAAACGAATGTGCCCGGCGTTTGGGTTGCCGGTCTGGCGCGCGGCGGCGTGAATCAGGTGGGCAAGTCAGTTGGCGAGGGAGCTTCGACCGCAGTTGCTATAATTAAGTTAGTCACCGGGCTGCCGCAGTACTTAGATCACACCTAAAGCAATGGACACCACCAAGGAGCAGGCAGTAAATAATTTCGGTTTTTGGTTTTGGATACACCTTTCTTTCATCTGTATAGCTTATTTGGCTTGGGTACTTTTCGATTGGCGCATTGTTATTATTGGGACAGCGCTTGTCTTTTTGCAGTGGCTTGTGTTTAAGCGCTGCATTATCAGTTCCCGGGAAATTAACGCGCAAAACTGGGAAGATAATTGGTTCTATCACTATTCTCAAAAACTCGGCCTGCGGGCTGACAAACGGCATCTGCATATTTTTTCTACATACGTCAGCCCCGGCGCGATAGTATTTGCGGCTATTATTTGGCAAGTAGTATTGCATCACTCCAGTTATTTTTAAATGTATGCTCGTTGTATTTACCGGCAATGGAAAAGGGAAGACTACTGCGGCTCTTGGAGCCGCAGTGCGAGCCGTTGGCCGCGGTCAAAAAGTTTTAATGGTTCAGTTTATTAAAGGACCGTGGCAAAGTGGCGAGGATTTTTCTACGCAGCTTCTTACTGAAGAAGTTCTTATCAAGAGCAAGATTGGCAAGGGCGGGCTGACGTTTAAAAAAATGGGACTGGGCTTTGTCGGCATCCTTGGTGATCAGTTGCCGTTTGAAGAACACGTGAAGGCGGCTAAGGCCGCGCTCGCATACGTTAAAGAGCAGCTCCCGAACTACACTATGGTGGTGATGGACGAGGTGAATGTCGCGGTGCAGCTTAACCTGATTACGGCCAAGGAGGTGCTTGAGGTAATAGCCGGAATAGAGGATAGTAAGATTGTCGTTTTAACGGGTCGCGATGCGCCGCAGGAGTTTATCGATGCCGCAGATCTAGCGACAGAGATGCGAGAGATAAAGCACCCGTTTAACAGCGGCAAGTTAGGTAAATTAAATGTAGAATTTTAAATATGGTAGAAGGAGCCCCAAAGCCGGAACAAGAACGCCAGCCAAGCCCGCTCACTCTGATGCGGTTCGCTCATGTTGTGTCGGAACTAAAGAAAAGATATGCACCAGCCGAGCGTTTACCCGATAGTTTAATAGACCGTGAAGGCGCAGTAACGTATGAGGTGGAAGGAGAAAGGATAAAAGCTTTATCAGTTTTTTACGTAGAGAAGAAGCCTCTTGTTTCTATGGACGACGCTGCGAAAAATATTCAGAAGATAGTTGCCAGTGCTTCAGTGGATGAAAATTCTACTGAGACTTCTGAAAAAACCAGACACTTTTTTCTTCTGAGTGATGGTAGGATAGAGGAAAAAATTGCCTATATGAAAGCAGATGGCTCTTCAACTCCAGTGATTGTGTCCAGGGATATAACCGACGAGCAGCTTGATGATTTTATTGATAAAAAGTTAAAACCATTTTTAGAGTAGCGCATACCTCCTCGCATGATTCAAGCCTTTTTTATCATCGTTCTCATCTTCTCCGTCATCATCCACGAGATTTCACATGGCTATGTTGCGTTACTCTTGGGCGATACGACGGCGAAGGACGCCGGGCGACTAACGCTTAATCCGCTTAAGCATATCGACCTATTCGGTTCCATTTTATTTCCACTAATGATGGTTTTACTGAAGGGGCCGGTGTTTGGCTGGGCTAAACCGGTGCCGTATGACCCGCGTTATTTAAAAAATCCGAAGCGAGCCGCCGGACTTATCGCGCTGGCCGGACCGGGGAGTAACTTGGCAGTTGCAGTTATCTTCGCGATTGTCAGCAGAATTTTACTGGTGATGCCGGCCTCTAGTTTCTTAGATGTTTTATATGTTTTAGTCGTTGTCATTGTGCAGGTTAACGTCTCACTCGCAGTCTTTAATCTTTTACCGATTCCGCCGCTCGACGGGTCGGGGATTTTGTTCTCACTACTGCCACGTGGGCTTGAAAACTTGGAACGCTTTTTCCGCCAGTTCGGCTTTTTCATCCTAATTATCCTCATCTATTCGGGGCTTAACTTTTTAAACCCGATTATGAGTTTTTTGTATAAAATCCTGCTTGGACCGGGTTCGCCGCTGCTGTAGTTGCTTGGTCTCTCGCAGTTGTGGTAGCTTAATGGTCCAGGAGGTGTCCCTTGAGCGATCATCTGTCCGAAGATGGGGAGTGTACGGAATGTGGCTCTCCCGATGTCTACATCAAGAAGTGCCCGCAGTGCGGGCAGGAGGTCGAGGCTGCTCATGACAGCGCCTGTTCGCATCACGAGCAGAAGCACCTCTGTCACGCCGCAGCGTGACGAGTCCTATCGGTCTCCGGCGCGGTCTCCGCCCGGGGCCGCTGTCGTTAATTGACAAATTGGCCATCTTTCTCTATATTTATCCCATCCGCTACAGCGGACATTTTGTTTACTTTTGCGGCGTGGATTAGATCCCCACGTGTCATGCTGACAGCAAAAGAAGACAAAACTACATTTATATTGATTATTTTGCATTAAAAAATGCCTACAATCCGTCAACTCGTTAAACGTGGCCGCAAGCCGCTTGCGACAAAGTCAAAGTCGCCAGCGACCCAGCGCTACTTCAACTACATTCACAACAAGCCGAAGCAAATTCCGGCGCCGTTTAAGCGCGGTGTTTGTATTCAGGTAAAGACCATGACCCCGAAGAAGCCGAACTCAGCTATCCGTAAGATCGCTCGCGTTCGCTTAACGAACGGCATGGAAATCACCGCTTACATTCCAGGAGAAGGTCACAACTTGCAGGAGCACTCCGTCGTTATGGTTCGTGGCGGTCGTGTCAAAGACTTGCCGGGTGTTCGTTACCACGTCGTCCGCGGCGTGCTCGACACCGCCGGTGTTGAAGATCGTCGTCAGCAGCGCAGTGCCTATGGTGCTAAGACACCGAAGGCCGCTAAAGAGTAATAACGAATATTTGAAATTATTGTATGCGAAAAAAGCGTAACTATAAGCGCGACCGCACCCCGGACTTAAAGTACGGTTCTGTTGCTATTGCCCGTTTGATTAACTCCGTCATGTATGACGGTAAGAAGTCAGTTGCAGAAAAGGTTGTCTATGACGCCTTTGATATCGTTGCCGAGAAGACCAAGCAGGATGCTATGACGGTCTTTAATTTGGCTATGGAAAACGCCCAGCCGCTCGTTGAGACTTCAGCGAAGCGTGTCGGTGGTGCTAACTACCAGGTTCCTCGCGAAGTTCGCCCGGAGCGCAAGTTCCTTCTCGCGACTCGTTGGATTATCGGTGCCGCCCGCGCTAAGAAGGGTAAGGATATGGCCGAGCGTTTGGCTGAAGAGATTATTCTCGCCAGCAAAAACGAAGGTAACGCTATCAAGAAGAAACAGGACGTTCACCGTATGGCGGAAGCCAACCGAGCATTTGCACATTTTTCTTGGTAGAAAAATGGCAAGTCGATTCTCAATTTCTAATTTTTAATTTACAATTGGGAATAGGTAAGCGGAGATTCGCTAGCGTTTCTCATTGAAAATTGTAAATTCCAAAATTGTAAATTAATTCCATGTCTAGACAATATCCGTTAGAGAGAACTCGTAACTTTGGAATCGTCGCCCACATCGATGCGGGTAAGACGACCACGTCGGAGCGCGTTTTGTACTACACCGGTGTTTCTCACAAAATCGGTGAGGTGCACGAAGGTGATACCGTCATGGACTGGATGGAGCAGGAGCGCGAGCGTGGTATCACGATTACCTCGGCTGCGACGACCGCCTTCTGGGTCCCGACCTATGTCTCGAAAGAGGACAAGGCCAAAAACAAAGACGCCAATACCTACCGCTTCAATCTTATTGATACGCCGGGGCACATAGACTTTACCGTCGAGGTTAAGCGTTCTTTGCGCGTGCTCGATGGCGCCGTCGTCGTGTTCGATGGAGTTTCCGGCGTTGAGCCGCAGTCTGAAACCAACTGGCGTTACGCTGACGAATACAACGTTCCGCGTATTTGCTTTATTAACAAGCTCGATCGTATGGGTGCCAGCTTTGAAAAGAGCTTGCAGTCAATCGTCGACCGCTTGAACCCAAACGCTATCGCTGCGCAGCTTCCGATCGGTTCAGAAGGCGGCTTTAGTGGTCTCATCGATTTGCTTACTCAAAAGGCCTACGCCTTTGAAGGTGATAAGGGAGAGAACATCAAAGAGATTCCAATTCCGGCGGACATGGCCGATGAGGTCAAGAAGCGCCACCACCAGCTCGTGGAAAAAATTGTTGAAAACGATGACGTGCTGATGTCGAGCTACCTCGAAGGCAAAGTGCCTTCACTCGCGGAACTCAAGAAGGTTCTCCGTAAGGCTGTTCTCGCCGTTAAAATAATCCCGGTCTACACCGGTTCCGCTCTTAAGAACAAGGGAGTTCAGTTTGTACTCGACGCCGTCGTCGACTACTTGCCGAGCCCGCTCGACCTGCCGCCGGTTAAGGGTATCGACCCGCACACCAACGCCGAGGTATTCCGTAAGCCTTCAGACGCCGAGCCGTTTACCGCGCTCGCGTTTAAGATTATGACGGATCCGTTCGTGGGTTCCTTAACCTTCTTCCGTGTGTACGCCGGTAGCTTGAAGCGCGGTAGCTACGTGTACAACTCGACGAAAGGTGAGATGGAGCGCGTTGGACGTATTTTGCGTATGCACGCAAACGACCGTGAAGAAATCGAAGAGATTAACGCCGGTGATATCGGTGCCTTAGTCGGTATGAAAGACACGACGACCGGTGACACGCTCTGTGACGAGCCGACCGCCGTTGTCCTTGAAAAGATCTCCTTCCCTGAACCGGTTATCTCTATCCGCGTTGAGCCGAAGACTAAAGCTGACCAGGAAAAGATGGGTATGGCGCTCCGCCGTCTTGCAGACGAGGATCCGACCTTCCGTGTTTCCGGTAATGCTGAAACGGGTGAGACGATTATCGCCGGTATGGGTGAGCTCCACTTAGAAGTTCTCGTTGAGCGTATGCGCCGCGAGTTTAGCGTTGAGACAACGACCGGCCGTCCGCAGGTTTCATATAAGGAAACGATTTCCAAGAAGGCCGAAGCCGAAGGTAAGTACATCAAGCAGTCTGGAGGTCGTGGTCAGTACGGTCACGTCAAACTTCGTATCGAGCCGCTCGAGCGCGGCAAGGGCTTTGAGTTCGTCAACGAAATCAAAGGAGGTTCAATTCCGAAGGAGTTTATCGCTCCGGTTGAAAAGGGTATCGAGGAGGCTCTCACTCGCGGTATTCAGGCCGGGTACCGAGTTATCGACGTCCGCGTCGAGCTCTACGACGGTAGCTACCACGAAGTTGACTCTTCGGAAGCCGCTTTCAAAATCGCTGCTTCAATGGGTTTCCAGGAGGCTTGTAAGATGGCTGCGCCGATTATCCTTGAGCCGATTATGAAGGTCCAGGTTATCGTCCCGACTGAATACATGGGTGACATCACCGGTGACATCAGCTCGAAGCGTGGCCGCATCGATGGCATGGGTGACCGTCCGATGGTTAAGGTTATCGACGCCTTCGTACCACTTTCCGAAATGTTCGGTTACGCGACCAAGCTTCGTTCGATGACACAGGGCCGTGGTAACTTCACGATGGAGTTCTACGCCTACGAGCCGGCTCCGGGCAACGTGACGAAGGAGATCATTGAGGGCAAGAGACAGTAAGAATAGTAGACAGTAGTTAGTAGATAGTAGACAGGGGATTTTAGCCGGGCGCGACATCTTGTCGCGCCCGGCTTTGTCCAAGGAGTCAAACTCGGCTCAAAGTTTTTACAAACACTATTCGTATGAATAGTAGTGTTAATTCAGTATTTTATATTTTCAGAAAAGTTTAGCGCAGCAGCGCAAACGCCGAGTTTGTACTACGGGATTGCTTTTCTTTTTTCGAAAGAGTAGATTCTGTTGTGTCTGCGCGTGTCGTGGACAAGGAGGAGATACGTTGGCGTACAAAGAGCTGCCTGTCGAGAAGGGAAGGAAGTACCTGCCGCACATCTGGAACCTGTTCTTCAAGCCGCTCGACGAACCCGACTTTTTCGTCGAACCGTGGCGCAACTGCGAGCTCGGTGATTGTGCCGAGTTTCGCGAAGACGAAGTATCGTTCTTCGTGCTCGATGCAGAGCTGGTTGCCTTCCTCGATGGCGCGAGGGAAGGGCTGCACCTCTTCGGTGCCTACAACCAGGTCAACGTCTGCCAGATGCGAGCCCGCGGCACCGTATCACGGGTGGATGATCCGGCCGAAATCGCACGGGTCAAGAAGAGCAGGCGGGCCAGCATCACGAAGCGAGTCGGCAAGACGGTCGATGGTCTCAGAGAGGAAGAGGCGGATGCGCGACGTGTCATCATCGACAGTGGCACCCTCTTCCGCTTCTCCGTCACCTCCTACGCGCACAAGATGTACGAACGGGGGTAGCAGCAACTGGGCCGTAGGCCGACCGTGGAGGTCGCCCTGCGGCCCTCACGTTTTAATATTTAAGTTTGCTTTTCTTTTTTCAAAAGAGTAGATTCTGGTTGTGTCTGCGCGTGTCGCGGGCAAGGAGGAATCGATGAATCACAAGACGTATCTCGGGTGGGTCTCGCGACTGCGCGGGTTCGCTCTGCGCAGGCCGATCGACAGGGATGACCTCAAGGACGTCCTGGAGTATCTGGCGAAGCAGCTTCCGGAGCACGAGGAGAAGATCGCGCGCGCCGAGGCGAAGACCCAGGAGTTCGAGTTCGGAGGGCAGTGCTTTGTCCCCCTCGAGCGGGACGACAGGACGGGTGTCATCGTCCTGGAGTACGCCTACGGCAATGTCTGGTCGCCTCTTCACCGGCATGGGCGGTCAACCGATCCGAGTGAGCCGGGCGAGATCGTCGACACCTACGACGGACTTCTGCTCGACCGCCACGCCAATGGCAGCGTGATCACTCATCGTGTCGGCGACCCTTCGATCGTTCATCTGCCCGGGAGCATTCATCAGCCGCTCATCTACGGCGGATGGGTCGGGAGCTTCTGGCATCCTGTCCGAGCGGAGGACCTCGACCTCGAGAAGCTGCTCGGGGTGTAGCACCGGGCCGTAGGCCGACCGTGGAGGTCGCCCTGCGGCCCTCACGTTTCAGTTTGCTTTTGCGAATTTTCAGCGCTACACTTTCTGTATGAACTTATTTTCTTTGGCTCACGCGGCTACGAGCACTTGTACGGTAAATGGTGATCCGGTTGACTGCGCGCAACTTGGCAATGCAGTAAAAGGATTCGCTGCGTTTGCTTTTATTATCCCGGCGATTTTTGGAATCGTTGGTCTCGCCCTGTTTGTCTTCTGGATTATGATGCTCGTCCATGTTGCGAAGCATCCCATCAAAGATAAAGCCCTTTGGGTTATTGTCCTTTTAGTCGGTAACGGCGTCGGTGCCATTGTATATTATTTTGCAGTTAAGCGTCATTATGACGCCATGCAAGTAGCGCCTGGGAACGTGCCGCCGACAGCCCCGATTCCGCCGTCCGCACCTCCAGCTATTTAAGAGAAGGAGGGGGATTGACAATTTTTCGGCTGTACGTATAATTACGGGACATTTAGAACCCGCTCGGCGGGTTTGCATTTATTAATAAAACTAAATAATTTTTAAGTAACGCATATGGCAGAAAAAGAAAAGTTTGCTCGTACCAAGCCGCACGTCAACGTTGGTACTATCGGTCACGTCGACCACGGAAAGACAACTCTCTCCGCGGCGATTTCACACGTCGCAGCAATGCGCGGTATGGCTACTGAAAAGGCCTACGCCGATATCGCTAAGGGAGGTAACGTTCGTGACGATTCAAAGATCGTAACGATCGCCGTTTCTCACTTGGAGTACGAGAGCGACAAGCGCCACTACGCCCACATCGACTGCCCGGGACACGCCGACTACATCAAGAACATGATTACCGGTGCTGCTCAGATGGATGGTGCTATCTTGGTTATTTCTGCCGCTGATGGTCCGATGCCGCAGACCCGTGAGCACATCTTGCTCGCTTACCAGGTTGGCGTACCAAAGCTCGTCGTCTTCCTGAACAAGGTTGACCTCGTTGATGATCCGGAGCTGCTCGACCTCGTCGAGTCCGAAGTTCGTGAACTCTTGACCAAGTACAAGTTCGACGGTGCCAACACCCCTATTATTCGTGGTTCGGCTATCAAGGCTCTTGAGTCAAAGGATGCCAACTCCGCCGAGTGTAAGCCGATTCTTGATCTGCTTAACGCTCTCGACACCTACATTCCGGAGCCGGTCCGTGACACTGCCAAGCCGTTCTTGATGGCTATCGAAGACATCTTCTCAATCGAAGGCCGTGGTACTGTCGTCACTGGCCGTATCGAACGCGGTATCGTCAAAGTCAACGAGGAAGTTGAAATCATCGGTTTGAAGCCGACTGCTAAGACCGTCGTTACCGGCGTTGAAATGTTCAACAAGCTGCTCGACCAGGGTCAGGCTGGAGACAACGTCGGACTGCTCGTCCGCGGTGTTAAGAAAGAGGACGTTGACCGCGGTCAGGTTCTCGCCAAGCCGGGATCAGTTACTCCGCACACCGAATTCGAAGCTGAAGTTTACGTGCTTTCAAAAGAAGAGGGTGGCCGTCACACGCCGTTCTTCAAGGGTTACAAGCCGCAGTTCTACATTCGTACCACGGACGTTACCGGTGAGGTCTTCCTCCCGGAGGGCATGGAAATGGTTATGCCAGGCGATACTGTTAAGATCAACGTCAAGTTGATTGCTCCGGTTGCTCTCGAAGACAAGATGCGTTTTGCTATCCGTGAAGGTGGTCGCACGGTCGGCGCCGGTGTCGTAACGAAGATTACGAAATAGTCTCTGCTGTTTAGCGAGATCCTTACCATATGACTGTTGCTGCACCAAAAAAGACTGTGAAGGCCGCGGAGGTTACGAAAGAGAAGCTCCGTCTGCGCATCAAAGCGTACGACACCAAGCTTATCGACTCGTCCTGCCGTCAGATTATTGAAGCCGCCAAGAAGCATGAGGCGACTGTCGTCGGCCCGATTCCTCTTCCGACTGAATTTAAGAAGTTCACAGTGAACCGCTCAACGTTCATCGACAAGAACTCTCGCGAACAGTTCGAACTCCGTATCCACAAGCGCTTGATTGATATTTTGCACCCAACCCAGCAGATCATTAGCTCGCTCTCGAGCTTGAACCTGCCGGCCGGAGTAGATATCGAGATCAAGATGGTTTAAGGAGAATGATTGTATCTAGCAAAAGCCGCCGAAAGGCGGCTTTTGCGTTTTTGGCTCTCACGGCTCAACGGCGTACCGTTGAGCCGTTGAGGTTAGAAAGGCCTTCGTAGAGGCGTTTTTCTTTTGACCAGACGGTCAAAAAAGGATAATATCAAGGGATAACACCAGGCCTGAGGCCCGGTCCAATTAACCCTTATTAGTATGCGTACAAACTTCAAGAAACTGATCGCGGTTTTAGTCATTAGTTTATTTGTAAGCGGGGTAGGGCAGGCTCCTGTTGCCAAGGCAACGACTTTGGCGGAGCTCCAGGCACAGCTCAACGCCTTGATCGCTCAGCTTGCGCAGATGCAGGCGGCGCAGAGCGGCAATCAAAACAGCCAGGGTAATTCCGGCAACAGTTACCGAGGCAACAGCAGCAACGGCTGCAGTTTCTCGCGTACTATTCGCATCGGTTCGATAGGTTCGGACGTGACTTGTTTGCAGGGAGTTTTAATTGAATCAGGATACTTAAAAGCGTCAGCGACGGGCTACTTTGGCGCACTCTCAAGTGCTGCCGTTCGTCAGTGGCAGGTGGAGCACGAGCTCGCTTCAACTGGTGTCTGGGGCAGTGCCGAGCGTACAGCGTATGCAGCTACTTTTGATAACGACACCAACGACGACAACGACAATAATGGCAGTGGCTCAAACAGCAACTCCGGTAGCGGACAGATGTGTGCGCAGGTGATGCGTCAGTGCTGGAACGGTACCTATGTCGGTTACCGCCCGGGCACCTGCACCTACTACGACTGTCCGGCGTACGTCCCACCAACTACGACTCCAGCGCCGCCAAGCAGTTGGTCAGAAAGCGGTACTTTGCGCATCGCCTTGGATTCTACGAGCGTTCCAAGTTCCGTGGTACCGGGTTCTGTTGGCAATCAGGTTCTGCGTATCGTTGCAACTCCAATTTCGGGAAGCGCGCGCCTAACTGACCTGACGGTCACAGATACGATTAGCGGCGGATCCAATAATCTTTCTTCGTTCCAAAATTTCACGCTCTGGGGCGGAGTTGGCGATAGCCAGGTTGCTGGCCCTATTGCCATGACAATGAACGGCGTCAGTAATGGCACAATTAGTTTTAATCTGGCTGGGTCGGGATTACTACTGCTCGCTGGTAACAATTACACGCTAACTATTAAAGCAGATGTTGCTACTACTAGCTCTGGTGCAGTTGCGGTTGGCTCATCGCATGTTTTCAGCGTAGCAAACTCCGGTCCAATCGCGTTTGCTACAAACGGCGTGACGAACGGTGGGCGCGACATAATCATTGGTTCAGTCGTTGGTAGCTCCATATATATCAGCAGCGGTACCAGTCAGAACGTAGCCCCGTCTGCAAGTATCAACGCAGCTTCGGGCTTCGCTAATCCAACGGTTGTCGCAGGGACAAACAATCAGCGTGTCGCGTCTTTCGTAATCACCGCTTCAACTGCTCAAGCTATTCAAGTAGGTAGTTTGACCTTCTCTAAAACGGGTAGCGGGATTGCTCTCCAGAATCTTAAGGTGATGATTGGTGGTACCCAATTCGGGAATACGATTGCGACGGTTGGCGCAAATGTGAGCGCAGCAAGCTTCTCTAGCTACGCACCGATTTCAGTAAATGCGGGCGGTTCGCAGACCGTTGATGTGTATGCTGATGTGCTTTCGAGCGCAACTGCCGGTACCTACTATTCAGTTATTAGTTTGGTTAACTGGCAGGCAGGGGGAACAATCAGCGGTTCTGCGCTTGCTTTCCCCGGAACTGTCAGTGGTCAGAATGTTACGGTGACCGCCCAGACCGCCAGCGCACCGGGACACCTCACGCTCACGCTTGACTCGAGTACGCCGCCGGCCAAGTCGGTGGTCATGGGTTCAACTAACAACGAGGTTGCCCGCTTCCGATTCTACGCGGACAACAATGACGACTTGCGTATCACCGACCTCGTTATCAAAGATACGATTTCCGGTGGTGCGACAGGACTTGCCTCGTTCGAAAGTATGACGCTCTGGGATGGCAACACCCAGGTTGCCGGGCCGATTACGCCGACCAGCAACAGCGCAAGTTTGGCGACGATTAGCTTCTCTTTGAGCGGTAGCGGCGTCATCGTATCCCGCAACACTGCAAAGACGCTGACGCTCAAAGGGACTGTTTCGACCTTTACCTCGGGCGGTGCAGTTTCTAACTCCCAGCACGTGTTTTCGATTAATGCGAATAGTGATATTACCGTTCGCGGTGTAAATTATTCCGCCACGCCCGTCACCGTTACCGGTGCTCCGGTTTCAGGTTACTCGATGAAGGTGCTTCGAACCTCGCAGGGAGTAACAGCTTCAGTGATTGGCTCAAGCAGCAGCCGCGTTCGCACCGCAGTGGACGATGTCGCTACGCTCAACATCACGGCTGACAGTGCCTACCAGGTTGCGCTTCAGGTGGTTAAGCTCTATATGACCGGTGGTGCGCTTGCGAATGTCTCCGGTGTTACCGTGGACTTAATCGACAGCAATACCAACACCCCGATTGGCAGCGCGACAGCGCAGACCTGCAACGCGGTTAATGCCGGCTGCACCCTGACCTTCAGCCCGAACTTTACGATTAGTGCCGGTACGACCAAGCAGATGAAGATCCGCATCAACTCCTCGTCGTTTACTAATAGCGGCGGCGCTGATGGGTTGCAGATACTGCTTAATACAACCGATGCTATCCAGATCGGCGACGGTACGGCGAACAATATCCCAGCCCTTGATTCAACGGCGGTTCCATTTATGGTCGCGCAGATTTCGTACGAATAAGAGGGTAGCCAGCGAGATCCACAAAAGCCGCCGCCGGGCGGCTTTTGGGTTTTTGGCGCACTCCTGGTATAGTTTTAGTAATAACCTTTAAATTAATATGAGAAATTTAGGCGGCGGTGGTTTAGATGATATCAATCAGGCGGGATTACCGGGTGGTGAGGGCTCTGATCCAACCCTGGAGGTAAAAGTGCGAGAGATTCTTGAAAGTCTTGAGCATGAAGCCATCGGGAAAGGTTACTTCGCCCTTATTCCCAAGGCTGATCAGTCTTTTATTGATGGCATAAGTGCCGATCAAAAATCTTATTATCCGGATATGTCTGCCGAGGAGGTGCGCGAAATGATTTCACGTAACTGGCTTGGGCGAGCGCGTATTTTTGACGCTATCGCAACGGCTCGAGGATTTCGTGCGGTCCAGGAGCTCTCGGATGCTAATCCCGCAGAAGTGGCCGCCCTGACTCGTAGCGCATCGTATGTTTTTATGGATGAAAAAGTTTTCACTCCTTCGGGCGGCACACTAAATTATTTTAAGATTGCGGGACGCCATTCAAACATTGCTGATGGTAATTCCAGCGGCGTGCAGGTTCGCGGGTCCATTGCTATCGGCAGGCGTTTGGAATTGAGTGGTGCTCCGATAAGTAGTACGACAAGTCTTCAGCAATTATTTATTCGCCACGTCGACAGAACAGGAGGTGGGAAAAGTATTCTTGATGTAAGCGCAGAGGTTCGCGATGGCACGCAGATGATCAATGAACAGACTCTTAGGAAGGTGTTAGATGCTGCGCGCAAAAATAAGGAATTGCCAGGATAACTTAACAAAAGCCGCCGCAAGGCGGCTTTTGTGTTTTTAGCTCTCACGGCTCAACGGTACGCCGTTGAGCCGTTGGGGATTGGAAGGCCTATGCTTATTGACTTTTTTGTACTTTAATTCTATAATATTCCGCATTGTCCGCGCAGTGCGGATGACGGTTTCGGGCGTAACCCGGACCCCAAGGAGGGGAACGATGAGGCTTTCAACTGATGTTCTGGTGCAGATCGTGCGCCCGCTGGTGGGGTCCAAGGACCTCGGCATGCGAGGAACCGCGATCGTGCTGGCGATGAACCCGGTGTTGGACGCGGCGCTCGACTTCTTCGGGACCCCGGCGCACAGCGGAGGTCCGGGCGAGCCGCAGCGCACGGGCTTCTATGTGAGCGTGGGAGATCAACGCAGCGGCGACGTGGTCCACACGGTTCGCTTCGGCGACATGATGGGGCCGGGCTACGACGGAGAGCGCCGACGCCGCTACGAGCGCAACGCTGCGAACAAGGTCCGGTTCGCCATCGATCGAGACGTCGAGACGAGCTGGGACATCCGGGACGACAAGGCAGATCCGCCGATCTATCCGGGTAGCGTCCGGATGATCGACTGGCACTTGGCGGTCTCGGGTCTTTCGAGCGGCCACAAGGACCAGGCGGTCGTGCTGGTGGGAGGAATGTACCTCCACGTCTGCGGGTTCTTCCTCGGTCGCGGCCCTGGAATCGGCCCGACCAAGGCCTTCGGCATCGCAGAACGGACCCAGGATCCAGAGTTCGAACCGTTCCTCGCGTTCGTCCGCTCGCGCGGGATCTTCTAGCGGGCACGGGCGCCTGACCGCCCAGTACATATCCAAGCCTTAAGGCGCGGTTCATTCCGCGTGCAGCAACCCGGCCCCCGGGACGAAACGACTCGTCAGGGGGTCTTTCGTTTTTTGCCCTTGCTCATCCTTAAAGCACCGCGTCAGGCTTGCCCGTCTCTGGAGGGCGCTTTTATAATTGAGTAGCAAGGCGCACACCCGGCGCTTGCGAGAACGCAAGCGGTAAGGGTGTTTCCTTGATTTAATTCATTGACAATTTTTTGCCGTGGGAGTTGAATGAGGTTGTTGACCCGTGGTGGGTCATGAAGGAGGAGCTCATGGGCTTCTTGAGTAGGCTCAAGGATGCGGGTCTCGCGCTCGTCGTTGCGCTGATGTCCGTCTTCGTGTTCTGGGTCGTCGTCAGTCTCGTGAGGACGAACGTGCCGATGTCGTACTCAATGGGGATCGGCCTGCCGGCGGTCTGGCGCGGACTCGATCTGTTCATCGCGCCGATCTGGGTGCTTGCATCGAGCACCTACTACGACGTCGTTCAGCGCTTCGTCGATGACGCCAAGGCCCGCAACTTCTGGGTCGAGGGGTACATCTGGATCACGCTCGTCTCCGGAGTCGTCGCGCTCGTCTGGGGGCTGCTTCCCGGAGTCGTGATCCTGCTCGGAGTCGGGCTCGGCCTGACCCTGGTGCATGTCGTCTGGTTCCTGCTGATGTCGGGCTTCGCCCGACTGATGGAAAAGGGGATCCGCGGAATCTCGTAGCGTGGGCCGCCGGCGATCATTGGGTCGCTTCGGCGGCCCTCTGATTTTGTAGAAAATAAGAAAGGGCTTGACCCCCCCCACGCCAAGAGAGGAGTAAAGTATTTTTTGTAAACATTTCTCTATTTGAGACCACCCAAATTATCTGCGCATTATTGCGTGCGGATCAGGAAAATACTCCTCTCTTGGTGTGGGGCTTGACCGAAAAACCGACCTCGTGTATACTATCCCAACGGTTAGGTATAGGTCTGCCGGACGCACAGTCCGCCATCGACCTGCAAAAACTAGTGATTCAGTCCTCAAGAGGAGCTGGCATTAGTCCAGCTTTTTTGTTTACCTAACTCAAACATTCTATGACCCGCTTAGTTGGCACAAAAATGAAGATGACGAGCATGTATAAGGACGGACGCCAGTGTGGCGTTACGCCAGTTAAGCTTTCCGAAAAAGCAGACCTCTCTCTCGTTAAGGTTGGAAGCCTCGTCATGGTTTCCGGTATTAGCAAGGGACACGGTTTTGCAGGAGGTGTGAAGCGTTGGAACTTCCGTGGAGGTCCGGCTACGCACGGTCAAAAGAACCGTCACCGCGCTCCAGGTTCAATTGGTAACACGACACCGCAACGCGTTTTGCCTGGTCGTCACATGGCTGGTCACATGGGTATGGAGCGGATTACGAGCCGCAATATCGCTGTCATCGCTATCGACGAGGAGAAGCGCGTCGTGATGCTCAATGGTTCAGTTCCGGGTATTACCGGTATTAAGATGGAAATCCGAATCGCTGACGCGAAGTAATTTTTGATATATGAAAGCACCGCTTTACAACATTGCCGGCAAAGAAGTTGGGAACATCGAAATCTCCGACGCTATCTTTGCTCACGAGTGGAACGCTGACTTGGTTCACCAGGCAGTTTTGGCACAGCAGGCTAACCTCCGTCGCCCATGGGCTCACGCCAAGGGTCGCGGTGAGGTTCGTGGTGGTGGCAAAAAGCCTTGGAAGCAAAAGGGTACTGGCCGCGCTCGTCATGGTTCAACTCGCTCTCCGATTTGGAAGGGTGGAGGTGTCAGCCACGGACCGGTTAAGACTCGCGACTTCAGCCAGAAGTTGAACAAGAAGATGTACCGCATTGCGCTACACGCTATTTTGAGCAAGAAGTTTGCCGATGGTCAGCTCGTCTTCGTTGATGCAATGGCCGGTACTAAGACTAAAGAGGTTGCCGCTAACTTGAAGAGCTTCCTGAAGGCCAAGCGCACGATTGCTTCAACCCTGCTCGTTCGTGATCAGAAAAACGCTACGATTCTCCGCGCCGCTCGCAACATTGCTAAAGTTTCTATCTTGACCGGCGAGAGCCTCAACGTCTACGAGCTTATGAAGGCTAAGCATATTTTAGTCGAGCAGGCTGCCGTAACTTCAATCAAGTAAACATATGGCTGATAAGACACTCATTCGACACCCGCACATCACCGAGAAGTCCTCGATGCTCGCCGAAAACGGCCAGTACGTGTTTGTGGTTGATGGAGCTGCTACCGCTCCGGAGGTTAAGAAGGCGATTGTCGCTACCTACAAAGTGAAGGTTGCCTCAGTCCACATGATCAACACCAAGAGCAAAGAGAAGCGCATGGGCCGCTCGATTGGTATCAAGCCGGGTTTCCGTAAGGCGATTGTTACTTTGAAAAAGGGCGAGAAGTTAGACATTCTCACTGCTTAATTTTATGAAGCTCTATAAACCAACAAGCGCCGGTATCCGTCAGCGCGCAATCGTCGAATACAAGAAGCTTCTTTCTGGTGAATCCGGACCGAAGAAGTCTTTGACGATGAAGCTTCAGGACAATGCTGGCCGTAACCACCGCGGTGTTATCACGACTCGTCACCAGGGTGGCGGTGTGAAGAAGGTCTACCGTATGGTTGACTTCATGATGAACAAAACCAACGTTCCGGGCACGATCACCACGATTGAGTACGATCCGTACCGCAGTGCGTTTATCTCGCTCGTTGTCTACAAGGACGGTGATCAGCGCTACGTTGTCACTCCGCAGAACGTGAAGGTTGGCGACGAAATCGTTACCGCTCCGAACGCTCCGGTTAAAGTTGGCAACCGCTTGCAGCTTAAGAACATCCCGATTGGTTACCAGGTTTTTGCTGTTGAGATGCGCCCAGGAGGTGGTGCGAAGATTGCCCGCTCAGCCGGAGGCTACGTCGAAGTACTTGGTACCGACGCCGGTCTTACTGACTTGCGCATGGCTTCAAAAGAAGTCCGCCGCGTTCCTTCAGAGTGCTACGCTACTATCGGTGCCGCTTCAAACCCGGACTACTCGCTCATCAACCTTTCTAAGGCTGGCCGCAGCCGCTGGCTCGGTATTCGTCCGACTGTCCGTGGTAGCGCTATGAACCCGGTTGACCACCCATACGGTGGTGGTGAAGGTGCGCAGCCGCGTGGTACTAAGCGTCCGAAGACTATGTGGGGTAAGGTTGTCGGAGGTCACAAGACTCGTAAGCCGAAGAAGTGGTCGACCACTCGTATTTTGCAGCGCCGTCCTAAAGTTCGTTAAACAAAAATATGTCACGCTCAAGTAAAAAAGGCCCATACGTTGATCCGAAGCTCCTCAAGAAGGTGAGTGTCTTAAAGCAGGGCGACCGCAAGGTTATCAAGACCTGGGCTCGCGCTTCGACTATCGCTCCGGAGTTTGTCGGCTTCACCTTTGGCGTGCACAACGGCCGCAAGCACATTGAAGTTATCGTGAAAGAAGAGATGGTTGGTCACCGCTTGGGTGAGTTCGCTCCTACTCGTATGTTCGTTAAACACGGTGGTAAGCTCACGAAGCAGCTTGAGGCTGCAGCGTCAGCGACCGAAGCCGCTAAGAAAGCCGCCAGCCAGGCCGCACCGGCAGCTGGAGCTAAGAAATAATGCATATGGCACACGTTGAAAAAGTACAACTGAATTATCTGATGATTGCGCCGCGTAAGGTCCGGTTGATTGGCAACACCTTAAAGGGTATGCCGGTCGCTGAAGCCCAGGCTCAATTGATGCTCCGCCCGCAGCGCGTTGCTGAAGCGCTCTTGCGCCTCTTAAACAGCGCCGTTAGTAACGCCAAGCACAACAAGCAGATTGATGCCAAGAACCTCCGCGTTGTCCGCGTGATGGTTGACCCGGCTCCGGTACTTAAGCGTTCATTGCCGCGTGCTCAGGGCCGTGCCACTTCGATTTTTAAGCGTATGAGCCACGTCACCCTCGTTATCGAAGAGTTCGTCAACAACAAGGCTATCCGTTTTGTTACTGGAGTTGCTAAGAAAGAAAAGAACGACAAGCCAAAGGCTAAGCCGACTCGTAACGCTACTAAAGAGGAGAAGAAGAAAGACATCGAGCACACCAAGCCGGAGAAGAAGCTTATCGATGAGAAGGAGAAGGACGCCGAGAGCCGCAAGTCAAACACGCGTGGTTCAGTGAAGCGCTTATTTAACCGTAAAGCCATCTAAAGGTTGAATCTTCTATTAATTTACTATAAAATCCACACACTATGGGACAGAAGATTCGACCAGATTCATTCCGCCTCGGTATCACGCGCGATTGGAACGCCCGTTGGTACGCCGGCAAGTCATTCGCTGCTAAATTGCAGGAGGACGTTGTCATTCGCCGCGTCATCAATGAGAAGATCAAATTGGCCGGTATTGTCAGCATTACGATTGAGCGCAGTGCCAACAATGCTTACCGCGTTACCGTCAAAGCCGCAAAGCCGGGTCTCGTCATCGGTCGTGGTGGTACCGGTATCGAAGACTTGAGCAAGGCTATCAACTCCGAGCTCGCAGCTTTGGCCCGCAAGCGTGGCGCGAAGCACCCGAAGGTTCAGCTTTCGGTTACTATCGAAGAGTTGAAGCGCAGTGATATCTCTTCAATGTTCGTCGCACAGAGTTTGGCGTGGGAGCTTGAAAAGCGTATGCCGTTCCGCCGTGCTATGAAGAAGGCGATTGAATCAGCTCTCATGAACCGCGATGTTAAGGGTATCAAAGTAAAGATGAGTGGCCGTTTGGACGGCAACGAAATCGCCCGCAACGAGTTCTTGGCGAAGGGGACTTTGCCGCTTACGACGCTCCGTGCCGATATTGATTACGGAACCGCGACTGCTTTTTGTACCTACGGTGCAATCGGTATCAAGGTTTGGATTTACAAAGGCATGATTTTCAACAAGGCCGCCAAAAAGCCGGAAGCTAAATAAACACGAGTATGTTAATTCCTAAAAAAGTAAAACATCGTAAGTGGATGAAGGGCCGCCGCAAGAACCGCAACATCGAGGTTCGTGGTGCCTCTCTCGCATACGGCTCATACGGCTTAAAGGCTATGTCCTCGGCGTGGATCAACTCCCGTCAGATTGAGGCCGCTCGTCGCACTATCACCAACTCGGTGAAGCGCGCCGGTAAAGTGTTTATTCGCATCTTCCCGGACAAGCCGATTACCGAGCGTCCGCCGGAGGTCACCATGGGTGGTGGTAAGGGTTCAGTTGATCACTACGTGTTTCCGGTTCGCCCAGGACGAATCATGTTCGAAATGGACGGTGTGACCGAAGCGCAGGCTCGTGCCGCTCTCCGTTTGGCCGGTTTCAAGTTGCCGGTTCGCAGTCGCTTTGTTAAGAAAGAAGACCAGTAATCACTAACATACGAACACGCTAAACATACGAACAAAGAATTCTAATCTTGCTATCCCATTAGTATGATTCGTGAGTTAGTATGTTCGTGAACACTCCATGAAAAAGAACGATATCTCAAAATTGAAGAACCGCTCAGAGGCCGAACTCCGCAAGGAGGCGGTTGAGGCTAAGGAAAAGCTCTGGGAAATCCGCCGCGAAATCGCCGGTGGTAAAATCAAGAACGTCAAAGCCCGTAATGCCCTTAGAAAGGACGTCGCCCGCTTGCTGACGATTGCCAATGAAAAGGCCTTGCAAACTAAAGCAAAATAGTATAAACTAGGTCACTCACGTATGAAGCGCCAATTAAACGGAACAGTCGTGTCCGACAAAATGATGAAGACCGCGGTCGTCGCGGTGTCATACCAAAAGAAGCACCCGAAGTACCTTAAGTACTACACGGTGACTCGCCGTTTTAAAGCTCACAACGAAAACAACGAATACAAGACGGGTGACCAGGTTGTTATCGAAGAGACCCGCCCACTTTCCAAAGATAAACACTTTATAATTGTCGCCATGATTAAGAAGGCGGCAATGACAGGGGTTGAATAAATCACTGATCATTCGTAAACAAGATAAGAAAACAAAGATATGTTGCAGATTCGATCAGTAGTAAAAGTAGCAGACAACACCGGAGCTAAGCTCATCCGTGTCTTCACGGTGTACGGTGGTAGCCGCAAGCGTTATGCCCGCCTTGGTGAGGTTGTTAATGCTTCGGTTCAGTCCGCTGAGCCGCGTAAGGCTATTAAGAAGAAAGATATCGTTAAGTGCGTCGTCGTTCGTACGGCCGCGCCGATTCGCCGTGCCGATGGTACTGTTATCCGCTTTGACGAAAACGCCGTTGTCATCATTGACGACAAAAAGGCTCCGAAGGGAACCCGCGTTTTCGGTCCTATTCCTCGCGAAATCAAGGAGATGGGATATGAAGCAATTTTCACTATGGCTGAAGAAGTTGTGTAGTGTTCACGAACACACGAACTCACGAATCACACGAATAAAACTATGAAAATGAGCATCAAAAAAGGCGATACCGCCGTTATACGCAAAGGAAAGGACGCAGGTAAGAGCGGTAAAGTGCTCCGCGTTTTCCCGAAGGCCAACAAAGTTCTCGTTGAGGGTATTAACATGGTCAAGAAGCACAAGAAGCCGACCAAAGACGGCGAGAAGGGTCAGACCGTCAGCATTGCCCGTCCGATTGATCGCTCTAACGTTTCTGTTAAATAACGTCTATGTCTAAAATTGTAAACACAATTGAAAAGGTAGTCGTTAACACCAGCTTCGGTAAGCTTTCGACTAACACTCCGGACTTTGACGGTAAGGTTCTTCCGACTATCGAAGAGCAGTTCTCAGCTATCGTTGGCCAAAAGGGTCAGCGCCGCCCGGCTCGTATTTCGATCTCCGGTTTCAAGCTCCGCTCCGGCATTATCATCGCCCTTAAGGCGACCCTTCGCGGTGCCCGTGCCCGTCAGTTTGTTTCGCGTACGGTCAACATCGTTATGCCGCGTGTCCGTGACTTCCACGGTATTAAGACCTCCGGTATCGACCGCGACGGCAACCTTACGTTTGGTATTAAGGAGCACGCCGTTTACCCGGAAATCGTTCTTGAAAAAGTTAAGTTCCCGTTTGGTATGGAGGTTACTATCGTTCCGAAGGCCCCGATGAAGCGTGAGGCAGCCCTCGCGTTTTATAAGGAGCTCGGTATTCCATTTGAAAAAACGGTCGCAACGACTAAAAAAGGAAACAAATAAGGTATGGCTAAAAAATCCATCATTGCCCGAGCAAATAAGAAGCCGAAGTTTAGCAGCCGCACTGTCCGCCGCTGTTTCCGCTGCGGCCGTAAGCATGGTTACATGCGCTTGTTTGGTATTTGCCGTATCTGTTTCCGCGAGATGGCCGGTCGCGGCGAAATCCCAGGTGTTAAGAAAGCTTCTTGGTAAATTTATGTACATTGATCTACTTACAAAACTGAAGAACGCCCAGAAGGCGAAGAAGGCCAGCATTAAGATGGCGTACTCCAACATGGACTTTGCCGTCGCCGAACTTTTGGCAGCCCGTGGTTTGGTTGCTTCAGTAACGAAGAAGGGCCGTATGCCGAAGCGCGTTATGGAGGTTGAGCTTAAATATGAAAACGGTGTCGGTGGTATTGGCGGCATGAAGCTTCTCTCTGTACCGAGCCGCCGCTTGTATGTCGGTTACGACAAGCTCCGCACAGTCCGCCAGGGTTTCGGTCTTTCTGTGATTTCAACGCCGAAGGGTATTATGACTTCGTCACAAGCCCGTAAAGAAAAGGTCGGAGGCCAATTGTTATTTGAAATCTGGTAAAAAATATATGTCAAAGATCGGTAAAAAACCAATTGTGCTTCCGGAGGGCGTAACTGCTACTATTGACGCTAAAGAAGTCACCGTAAAAGGTAAGGGCGGAACGCTCGTTGTCCCTGTTCTTCCGCATGTCACCGCCGCCATCGAAGGTTCGACTATCACTCTCACGATTGATTCGACCGTCGTTCAGGCTCGCGCTAACTGGGGAACTATGGGTGCCCACGTCCGCAACGCTATCGCCGGTGTCACCACGGGATTCGAAAAGAAGCTCGACGTGCAGGGTATCGGTTATAAGGCTGCGATGGAAGGACCTTTGCTCGTTTTGAGCCTTGGTTTCTCGCACCCGGTTAAGTACAAGGCCCCGGCCGGTATCAAATTGACCCTCGAGAAGAGCTTCATCACTGTTTCCGGTATCGACCGTCAGCTCGTTGGTCAGACCGCCGCTCAAATCCGCAAGTTCAAAAAGCCGGAGCCGTACCAGGGTAAGGGTATCCGTTATGTTGGTGAACAGGTCCGCCGTAAGGAAGGTAAGAAGGTCGCCGGAGCCGCGTAAAATCAAAGAACTATATGAATCGAGCTATCAAGAAAAATTTGACCCGTGCCCGCCGCCGCCACAGTATCCGTGGTCACTTAAAGCAGGTTACTACCCACCCGCGCCTTTCAGTGTTTCGCAGCAACGTGAACATGTATGTTCAGGTTATTGACGACAACGCCGGCAAGACTTTGGCTTCAGCCAGACTCTCAGAAATCAAAGCCACTAAAGTTAAGCAGCCGGAGGCTCAGATTGAGAGAGCGCAGGCTCTTGGTAAGTTGATCGCAGAGCGCGCTATCAAAGCCGGTGTTAATGCAGTTGTGTTTGATCGTGGAAATTATGCGTATCACGGTCGAGTGAAGGCGATTGCCGCCGGCGCACGTGGGGGGGGTCTCAAGTTCTAGAAAACGATAAACAAGAAACAAAAAACAATGGAAGACGTAAAGCCACAACAGAATACGAATCCAGTAGCTCCCGCCTCCGCCGAGGCTTCGGTGGGCAAGCCTGCCGCAGCTCCGAAGGCAGCCGCTCCAGCCGGTCGTCCGGGTTTTGACAGCCGCCGTGGTCCTGGTGGTGCAAGCCGTGGTCCGGGTATGGGTGGTCGTGGTCCAGGTGGCGCAGGTCGCCCGGGAGGCCGTGGTCCAGGTGGCAACCGTCCTTTTGTTAAGAAAGACGAGTTCCAAGAGCAGACGCTTGATATGCGCCGCGTCGTCCGTGTTATGGCCGGTGGTAAGCGTTTCCGCTTCCGTGCAACTATCGTCATCGGTGACCTCCGTGGTCGCGTTGGTGTCGGTATGGGTAAGGGTCTCGACGTGCAGCAGGCTATTGCCAAGGCGCAGCGTGATGCTCGTAAACATTTGATCGTTGTCCCTCTTTCAAAGCGCACTATTCCGCACGAGGTTGAGGCTAAGTTTTCAGCTGCTCGTATCCGCTTGAAGCCGGCCCGCGAAGGTCACGGACTTGTCGCCGGAGGTGCCGCTCGCGCCGTGCTTTCTCTCGCCGGCATCAAAGACGTTACCGCCAAGACTCTTGGCCGTACGCCGAACCAGGTGACCAACGCCCTTGCAACCTTTGAAGCTTTGAAACAACTCAAAGCCCGCAAGCCGAAGGCCGAAAAGAAAGTCGTCGCCGAAGCTGCTAAGTAATCTGAATATTTTCTACTTCTATGGAACTCCATCAATTAAAACGCAAACACCCGAACGCTAATAAGAGCCCGCGTGTTGGTCGCGGAGGTAAGCGTGGTACGACTTCTGGTAAGGGCACCAAGGGTCAGAAGTCACGTTCCGGTCACCGCATTCGTCCGGCTATGCGCGAATTCATCCAGCGCTTGCCGAAGTTGCGCGGTTACGCCAACAAATCAATCGCCGAAGAGGCGGCTGTTATCTCGCTCCCGATGCTTGCTAAGCTTGCTTCACCGGTTTCTATGAAAACCATCGTTGAGGCTGGTTACGCAAAGCACGGTCAGCCGGTTAAGGTGCTTGGCAACGGCGAACTCAAGAAGGCGATTACGCTTGAAGGCGTGAAGGTCTCGGCAAAAGCCAAGGCTGCTATCGAGAAGGCGGGCGGTGCAGTAAAGTAGTTTTCTTTCGTAAAACAATATCTTATGCAAAAGTTCCTCCAACTGTTTCGAGTCCCAGAACTGCGCAAAAAAGTCCTCACGGTTGCAGGTTTACTTATCGTCTTCCGTTTGCTCGCCACTATCCCGGTGCCGGGTATTGATGCCGCCCAGCTCGCTAATGTGCTCGGTCAGAACCAGTTCCTCGGTTTCGTAAACTTGCTCTCCGGTGGCAGCCTCTCGAGTATGTCAATCTTGATGCTCGGTGTCGGTCCATACATCACGGGTTCCATCATCATGCAGCTCATGACGATGATGAGCAGCCGCCTCAAGCAGCTTTACTATGAAGAGGGAGCTATGGGCCGTATGAAGTTTAACCAGTACTCACGCTACCTGACTGTGCCGCTCGCGTTTCTTTCCGGTTACGGTTTCTTGAACCTCCTCGCTCGTCAGGGCGTGCTTCCGCAGCTCGGCGGTTTCCAGCTTATCACGACGCTTGTTATTATCACCGCCGGCTCATGTATCTTGATGTGGCTCGGTGAGCTCATTAGCGAGCAGAAGATGGGCAACGGAATTTCCTTAATCATCTTTGCCGGTATCGTCTCACGTCTTCCGACCACGATTCAGCAGATGATCGCCAGTTACACGCCGGATCAGCTCGTGACTTATGTCGTGATTGCCGTGCTAGCCATTGCCGTTATCGCCGGCGTTATCTTCGTTAGCGAGGGTGAGCGCAAGATCGCCGTTACGTATGCTAAGCGCGTTCGCGGCAACAAGATGTACGGAGGCGTCACCAGCTATCTGCCTTTGAAGGTTAACCAGGCTGGTGTTATCCCTATCATCTTTGCGGTTTCGATTTTGCTCTTCCCGCAGTTGCTCGCACAGCTTCTTGCTATCTTCTCGGTGGATCTTTCGGTTTCACTACAGAACACGGTTACGACTTTCTTAAACAACCAGGGGATTTACGCGATTATCTATTTCGTCCTCGTCGTCGCGTTTACCTACTTCTACACTGCCATCAGCTTTAACCCGGATGAGCTTTCCAAGAACTTGCAGCAGTCCGGTGGCTTTATCCCGGGTATTCGTCCGGGTGAGCCGACGACAGAGTTCTTAAAGAGCACGAGTGGCCGCATTACGTTCTTTGGTGCCGTTTTCCTTGGTATCGTTGCCATCTTGCCGAATATCGTGCAGATGTTTACTGGCTTCCGTAGCTTCACGATTGGTGGTACCGCACTGCTCATCGTCGTCTCGGTGGCACTTGAGATCGCTCGACAGGTTAACTCGCAGCTTACGATCCGCGAGTACGACTCAATAGGGTAGGGGACGTAAAGCGTTGAGCGTGTAACGTGTAACGTAGAAAAGAAATCAAACCATTCCGGGCGGGCGCTACTGCGCCCGCCCGGTTTTGTTCGTATAATTCCGGGTATCACTGATTACTACGGCCGTAGTAATCAGTGATACGGGTTGAGCTGTATTAAAATAGTTCTATCATCTGGCCAGAAATCAGAATCGGCCAGCCCTCGAAAGGACCGGCCGATTCAGCTCGCCATTTGTCGCAGCTACACTGCTGCGACCTGCCCGGGTTGCGGGCGCGCCTGGCGGGGCGCTATTTCTTCTCGTCGTATCCGACGATGAGAGTCAGCGAGTTTTCCGGCGGGCTGGAGATCGCCGGTATCAGTCCGTCGCGCGGATATGCGCATCGTTGGACCTTGACTCGACTGCCCCTGGGGTAGGGCTTCTGTTCGGCGCAGTTCATCATCGCAATGAACTCGCTGCTCAGATTGCGAACCCCGTCCCAGTTTTCCGGGAGCGTCCCGTCAGACTTCAGGAGCCTGCGCTCCTTGAGCTGATCTTCCTTGCAGACGGCGACGTAGTACAGGTCGCCTGCCCACCGGAGCGGGTAGTCCATGACGATGTAGCCGTCTTCCAGCTTGTTGGTCGCCCTGAATTGCTGCATCGTGAAGGGCATGCGCCCCTTGGCTTCGAGCGCGCCGGCAGTCGGCCCGGTGCCTTCGGCCTCCAGCGACTGCCGAATCCCATTGACCAGAGCGAGAGCCAGCAGCGCGATGACTATCCAGTGTCTTTTCTTCACGGCCCACCTCCATTTCCCAGCGGGCGGTATGCCCTAGCTGTTAAATATATTACAGCACACTTTATGATATTTTGTCAAGTATTGGAGCCAGAGTTAACTATTGGCGCCGCCCAGGCCAAAATCCTCGATTCCATAGACTTTTCTGCACCCTATTGCATGTTGATTATATTTGTTACAATTAATAGCAAATGGCTATTCGCTCCGTAGAATCACTCAAAAACCTTGCTGGGAAAACTGTGCTTTTGCGCGTGGACTTTAACGTGGAAACGCCGCGCGATGCGCTGCGCCTGACTCGTTCCTTGCCGACGATTAAATATTTACTTGGTCAGCGAGCCCGTGTCGTACTCATCAGTCACCGTGGCCGGCCGGAGGGTTCGGTCGTTCCGGAGTTAAGCCTCAAGATTTTACTGCCGTTTTTGCGTCGCAAAGCCAGCCAGAGCATTTTCTTATTTGATCACTTCAACTTCGCGCACATTCGCGCGCAAGTTCACGCCGCCCGCCCGGGGACACTTTTTATGCTCGAAAATATCCGCTTCCTTTCCGGCGAAGAAAACGACGACCTAGCCGCCCGCAAAAAGTTGGCTGCGCAGTTGGCCGAACTTGGCGACTACTACGTCAACGACGCATTTGCTGTGTGTCACCGCGCCGGCGCCTCGATTACCGAGCTACCGCGTTTGCTGCCAGCCTACGCCGGATTTATCGTCCAGGAGGAGGTTACGAAATTGACGACCGTGCTTAAAAAGCCAAAGTTGCCGCTCGTTGTGGTTGTTGGCGGCGGTAAGGCGAAGGATAAGTTTGCGGTGGTTCACAATCTGCACCGCAAGGCGTCGCACTTTTTAATTGGCGGAGTACTGGCCAACACATTCTTGAAAGCGCGTGGCGTGGACATTGGCTATTCGGCGACCGACAACAGTATTTTTGATGACGTAAAGCGCAGCCTCAAAGACAAAAAGATCTCTCTGCCGCTTGATTGGATCGTTGGCGATACGGGAAAGATTTCGGATATTGGCCCACTGACCGTGGATTCCTTTGCCTCCGTCATTTCTGGCGCCAAAACAATTATCTGGAACGGGCCGATGGGAATTTTCGAAGACCCACGCTACCGGGCCGGTTCACTAGCCATTTCTAAGGCGATTGCCAAGAGCAAAGCCTTTTCAATTATTGGCGGCGGTGAGACGACGCAGTTTGTCGATCAGATTCGCATGGCCGACAAGTTTGATTTTCTCTCAACCGGTGGCGGCGCGATGCTGGAGCTCTTGGCAGGGAAGAAGTTGCCCGGAATCGAAGCTTTAAAAAAGAAATAACCTATGATTTTTCTAAAAGAGGGTCTTGACGTTAGAGATTTCGACCTCGTTTTCGTCGACTGCGAGTTCACGGGGCTCGAGGCGAAGCACGAGGTTGTCGAAATTGGATTCGTAAAAGTTAAGGCGGGAAGTTACGATGTAATCGCGCAGAAGTCTATCAAGATTAAGCCGACCCGACTTGCTGACGCCAACCCGGAGTCGCTGGCTATTTCGGGCTATAACGAAGTTGATTGGAAGGACGCCGTGGATTTAAAAACCGGACTCGAGGATTTTTTGAGCTACACCGACGGTGCGATGCTGGCCGGGCAAAACTTGGCGATTGACTGGTTCTTCTTAAAAAAGTCTTTGGCCGAGTGCGGACTCAAAGAAAATTACTTCTACAAAGGCCTTGATACCTTTACGCTAGCCTGGTCGCGGCTTTCCGGTGAGCGCGATATCAAGCGCTTTTCGCTTTCCGAGCTCGCGCCACGCTTTAGCGTCGACGCCGGAACGCAGCACCGGGCGCTTGATGACGCCCGCACAACATATCGTGTTTTCTTAAAGCTGATCGGACGCTAACAGTATGGTAGACGTCATCATCTACACCGACGGCGGTAGCCGCGGCAATCCGGGCCCTTCGGCTTCAGGTTATACAGTAAACGGCAAGCCATACGGCAAATACCTAGGCGTCACGACTAATAACGTCGCCGAGTACACCGCGATTAAACTTGCCCTGGAACAAGCCAAAGCCGACCTTGGCGGTAAAGCCAAAGAGGCGCACGTCGAAGTACGAATGGATAGTCAGCTAGCCCAGCGGCAGCTTATCGGAAAATACAAAATGAAAAATGCCGGCCTGCGACCGATTTTTGACGCTATCAACGTGCTGCGTCGTGATTTTCGTTCAGTGTTGTTCATCCACGTTCCGCGCGAAGAAAACAAGGCGGCCGACGCCGCTGTTAATAAAGCCTTAAACGAAGTGGTGGGAATGTAGGATATACCCCCACACCAAGAGATAGCGCGTTTCAATAAAGCTGGTTAGCAAGGGCTAGCGCTTTGTGTGTGGATAACAAAGTAGGGAATCTCTTGGTGTGGGGGTATACTGAAGTAAACAGTAAACTATTACATTTTTAACCATGTTTCATTTTCCGACGAAAGCGGGGTTTTACAGTTTTCTTTTATTAATTGGTGCAACAGCCAGCATGTTGCTTGGTGCGTCGGTTCGGAATCTTGTTTCCGAGAGTAACACCAGAACAACCTATCTGGGTTTGGCAGCTATGCAATTTGCAGCTCCTGCCGCAATTACGAGCGTACCATCGCAACCAACAGGCTTTATTAGTAGCGACACCCGCTTTGCGGTTGCGTCGGCCTTGCCTTCGGTGGTGCAGTTTGCCAGTGACGGCAGCGAGAAGTATGAAGTTGTTACCCAGCCAAAATTGGCAGCGGGTGATGGAGAGCACGAAGTTATTTCAGTCTTAAAAGGCGAGGCAGTTGTTTTGACGCCTTGGAAGAAGTGGGCCACTCCTGCTCCGGGCGCATCGTGGATTAGCTACAGTAAAAAGACCGGGGCGAATAAAGACGGAAATGCACGGAATAAAGGCCCGATGAACGGCACAGTTGTTCGCTTTACAAAAAATGTTGAACTTGCCGCCCCGAGCGTTTCAGGCTTGATTGCGGTGATGGCTGATGACACAGTGAAAGTTTCGGTTGACGGTAAACAGCTTTTTTCCAGCAAGAACGGGCAGCGCGGGCTGTCACAAACTCCGAAAATCGTAACAGTTCCAAAGCTTACGGCCGGCAAGCATAAGTTCACGTTCGACGTTGCGCAGTACGATCAGGCAGACGCGCGTCCTTTCGGCGTGACATTTAACGGTTATCTGATGGGTGCGCCCGCAGCGAGCGAACAGAAAGTTGCCGGCGGCACTTCTATGATAAAGCTTGGAACGCTTGCTTTCTTGGGTAACGGCAGTGAGCAGACACTGACGTATCTTAAAGTATCTATTAATCACCTTGATCCGACTTTTACGAGCGTCGGGACAATTCCCGCCGGCGAGATTAAAAATATTCAACTGATTGATGAATCGACTGGAATCGTCGTGAAGGCGATCCCTAACTATCGCGTCACTTCGGACACGACTTGGTGTGCTTATGCCGGTAGTGCAAACAAGTATGGCTTAAGCTGTAACTTTGGCAGCACGCAGAAACCGATCAGCTACACCTTCCCGGCTGCGCCGCTTGGTACGCCGCGAGTAATTTCGTTGTTTGCCGACGTGGCGACAACCGGGAAAACGTACACGTTGCAGGCGAGCTTTGAGGGTGGAGTCGACAATCTTCGCAGTATCGCTCCGGCTTCAAAAGAAGAGGCTCGCTATAATACTCCGGCTGTAGCAGGCGCAGCAATCACGGTTTCAGCTTCAACCCCGACAGGCGAGACAACTGATACTTCAGGGGGCACGACGAGTGGCGCATCGGGGAACGGGACTACGCCGGCTGCTGCTCCGACGCAGTGCCAGCAGTACCGTACAGCCTCGCCGGAAACCTATGATGATTGTATAGAAAACCCTGCGGCGTATCCTTCTGCCGGTTCGAGTGGCTCCACCGGAAGCAGCGGTTCAACGGGCGGCATAGTTAGCAACGACAGCAAAAATGACAACCACGGTGCGACTAACTCCACCGGAAGCGTCAGCGGTAGTTCTTCGGCGGGCGGTAGCGGAGCTCTCTCGGTGACACCTCCTCCGCTTTCTCTCCCAATTTCTTATCTGACTATTGCCACTGATTCTGCGACTCCGGTCGGCAAGAAGATTTACGGAGGTAATGCGGGGATTCCTCTTCTTAAGGTTCGTTTAAGTGTTGACGCGGCCCCGGTTGGCGTTAAGATAACGCAGCTTAGGTTTGTTGATAACGTGCAGGATGCCGGCGGTCAGCCGACATTCGCGAAGTTTACGCTTTACCGGAACGGCGGAGTGGTAGGAGATAATTCGACGTATGTTATTAATGAGAAACCGGGTATTGCTACGATTCTCTTTAAGACGCCGCTCGAAATTCAGTCTGCCGGTGTTACGACGCTCGAGCTTCGCGGCACAGTCCTTAGTTTTCCGGAAAAAATTGGTGCCGGCTCGGTGCACGCCTTTAGTCTTGCCGCCGCCGATGTTGTTGCCACTAATGCTAATGTAAATGGCTCCGCGCTCGGTAATCCTTTTACAGCCTACCGAACTTCAATTGATCTCCCAACGCCGGTCGCCATCGGGCCGGGGGTGAGCCGTGTTCGGACGAGCGTCGACGAGGTTGTCTCTGTGCCGTTTAAAAACGGCGGAGCGATTCCGGCAAAAATTACCAGTGTCAAATTCAAGATCAGCGGTTCGGCGCTTGTCGGCGTCACTCCGTTTGTCGTTGATTTGCTAAGCGATACAAATTCCTCGTTTGGTGCGCAGAGCTGCACGCCGGTTAACGGCACTTGCTACGTTGAATTTTCGCTCGGCAATCTTCAGCTTGCCGCCGGACAGACGCGGTCAGTTCGTATGCGTGTCAATTCGAGCAAGTTTAAGAATGATACCGCCGCGCTTGATACCTTTAGCGTCATGATAGAAAGTGGCGCGGATGTAACCTACAACGACGGAGTTTCGACGCTCAATCTGGACATCCCGTCTCCAAAGACGATCGTTTCGTTGATCTATCAATAGAGGATATAACGGGAGCCCGTTTTGCTCGGTACAACAAAAAATCCCGCCTTGCAGCGGGATTTTTTGGTACCTCGTAAACGGGATTCTGTTTGAGTGATGATAATTTGTCTGGGCCTATGATTACTCATAAGCTCAAGCGGTACTTCCGTCTTGCGACGGACACGACCTTGCACCTCGTAAGGATTTAGCCGTTTCACCCCAGCTTTTTTATCTCTATCGCTGGATTAATCCTTTTGGCCTGAGATTAGGATCTCCATGTCTTTTCAGACCGGACGCGCCTGCACCAGAGTCGCTTACGCGACACGGCGTAGGGCAGTCCTGAACTGTGCTGCCAAAGGCAGCTCTAGTTCATGGACGTCACTGCTCGCACCTGTACCTTGCGGTTCGCGGCTGTTAGCCGCTACGTTCCAATGTGGCTCCGAGCGAAGCGAGGCTAGCACATTGAGAACCCCGCAGAATGCGGGGTCTGCCCACGCCTATGGCGGGGCACTCACTGTTGTAGTTGCTCGAAATACTCGCAAACAACACTGGTGGAGTCCCGATTTTCCTCATCTCCCACTTGCGCAGGGGATGTAATCATCCGAGTACCGTTTATTTATATCATAAATGCCGATTTTCGGTCAAATGCAACAAAGTTGCATTAATATAGCCAAGTTTTGTGAATGAGTGTCAATGCAGGCCAGAAAAGATTATAGAATATAGGCTTTCAGCTGTTTAGGCCTCTATCTATTGACAATTTAAATAATGTATGCTATACTAGTACTTGTCTCATGAAATCTCGGTTAAAGGTCCCGTTGGGGCTACTGGGGTGGAGTGGGCATGTAACGCTAGCTTGGGCTTAACGGCCTGGGTTAGGTGGAGGGAGAGAGTCATGGTCAATCGCAGGAAGTCGTGCATCGCGTCGATCGCGATGGTTCTCGGATTCGTCTTCGGCTGGTGGGGGTTCTCCCCCGACGCCAAGGCCGGCGAGGGCCAGCTCTTCATCGGCTCGCGGCCGGTGGCGGAAGCGGGCGGCGGCTCGGCCAGCGCCGAGGCGTACCAGAAGTCGGAGGCCAAATCCCGGCGCATCGTGTTCAACAACAACACGGGAAGCGAGGCGACCTTCGACCTCACGATCCGCGGCGTCAAGATGACGGGCGCCAGCTTCTATTGGCAGCGCGCCAACACGACGATCAAGGCGGGCGACGGCTTCTTCAAGGTCCTGCCGCCCGGCGAGTACGCGGGCAGCGCCCGGGATCTCGACGGGAATGTCGTTTCGAAGAAGAAGTTCGTGGTGACTTCGAAGCGCGACTACGTGGTGCCGATCGGCACGGCGGTCACTCCGCCGACGCCGACTGGGACGGGGATCCTCCTCGTCAACAACACCGGCGTGACGTGGAACGTGCTGTTCACGCTCAGCAGTCCGTCGTACCTCGGCGGGGGTGAGCTCGGCTACACCTTCGCAAGTCAGGTTCCGAACCTGGCGATCGCCTCGGCGCTTCCGCCGACGGGCGATCTCGTCTCGTACACCATCAAGGTGACGACGATGACGACCCCAGCGGTGACGATCACTGCGGGCCCCGGAACGGGAGTCACGGCGTCGGACGGGAAGACCCGGACGATCGTGCTGGTGAGAAACGCGGATGGAACTTACGGGGTGAAACCCCTCTAGCGCCGTCTGCAGCCCTCTAGTCTCGAGTGGTGCCTCACGGCGCCACTCGAGACAGAAAGGATTAATAAGTTCAAAAACTGCTATACTACAAATTCGATTATGAAAAAAAATGTTATGAAAACCGTTATTAAAGTAAACGCATATGCGGTAATTGTTTGTGCGCTTGTTTTAGTGCCGGGCATTTCTTTTGCGCAAGTTTCTTCAAATCCAACGAGTGGGTATATCAACTCAGCGCCGCTTCAAATTATCTCGTCTTCGCCGGTGGGAGTTTCTGTCGGTGTGAGCAATAGCGGATCTTCGCCGATTATCGGTAGCTCTTACGGCGGTCCCGTTTCTTCTCAGGGAACGAGCGGTGCCAATGTTGGCTCTCGCGCTAGCTCTGGCTACATCAGTTCAACTCCGAGTCCGTATGGCGGTGTAACTGTTGGTTCAGCTCCGACGCAGTATATTGGTTCGAGCCAAAGCAGTGGCTATATCAGTTCTTCGCCATCACCCTACGGTGGCGTCATCGTTGGTTCTTCGCCATATAACTCTATTTCTTCTCAAAACGGATACTCGTCTATCAGTTCAGCGCCGGCCTACTCACAAAATATCTCTTCAGGTGGTTACGGCTACATCAGTTCAACTCCGAGTCCGTATGGCGGTGTAACTGTTGGTTCAGCTCCGACGCAGTATATTGGTTCGAGCCAAAGCAGTGGCTATATCAGTTCTTCGCCATCACCCTACGGTGGCGTCATCGTTGGTTCTTCGCCGCTTAACCCAATCACCTCACAGGGTGGTTATCCAACCATTGGTTCTTCGGCGTCATCCGGCTACATCAGTTCAACTCCGTCACCCTACGGAGGCGTAACTGTCGGTTCTTCTCAAACCCAGTACATTCCTTCGACGCGCAACGGGGCCATCACTTCTTCGCCATCACCCAATGGTGGGGTTATCGTTGGCAAAGGGTCAGGTTATATTAGTTCTTCGCCGACTAACAATTCAGTGATTTCTTCAAAGCCTGTCGGAGCTGTCATTACCTCTTCTCCTACAAACGGCAGCAATATTATTACTTCAAAACCGACAAACAGTGGGTATATCTCTTCATCTCCAAATTCACAAACTGTCATTACCTCTCGCCCAAGCAACCCGACAATTATTACTTCAACGCAAAATCCACAGGTCGTTATCACTTCCAGTCCGAATACTCCGACAGTTATTCCGTCGCAATTAACTTCATGTCCAACGGGCTACGTAGTTTCAGGTAACCACTGCGTTGCACAGTCTGTTCAGTGTCCCTCTGGCTCTACGTACAACAGCGCGACCAATAGCTGTGTTACCAACACGCTGCAGTGTCCGACCGGATACGTGCTCGTGATTGTTAGCGGCTACGGCCAGGTCTGCGTTTCACAAAACGGCGGCGGCACTAACACGACCTGCCCGTCCGGATACTACTTTAATACGAACACCAACACCTGCTACCCAAACAGCACCTACTACCCGGGTTACACCTACGGCACGAGCTGTGGCAGTGGTTACTACTACAACACCAACACGAATTCCTGCTACCCGAACTACTCCTACGGTTGCTCGGTAAATTGTGGCACGCCGTACTACGGTGGCGGTTACTCGTACGGTTACAATAATTACAACTACGGTTACAGTTCGTACGGCTACCCGTACTATCAGCAGCAGGGTACGTACTACAACGTCCCGAACTACTACTATCCGTCGCAGCCGCAGACGACGATTACCGGTCCGCAGATTTCTATTGAACAGCCGGGTGCTACGCGCACGGTGTATGTCCAGCAGGGAACGCAGACGACTAACGTCCAGACCCAGCCGAGCTCCAACGTCATTGTGGCCAGCGCCAACATTTTGGATGTCTACAATATCTCGATTCGTACCGACTTAGACGGCAACACTATCATCGCCTGGGACAACAACGTCCCGACGCTTGGTGAGGTGGTCTTCGGTCTGACGAGCCAGCCGGTAGACGGTCTTGCCCGCTACAGCTACGACTTTACAACCGGTGGTATCGGCCCGCGCTCGGCGCATCACGAGGCCAACCTTGGTAAGCTTGAGTTAAACCGCGCGTACTATCTCCGCATCATCTCGCAGTCAGAAAACGCCAGCGACGTCTCTTCGGAGATTGCTTACATTCCGGTTCCGGGTAAGCACGTGACGCCGGATTCGCCGACGACTCTTGCCAGTGCCTCGACCGTCTTTGGCGTGATCACGCTGCGCGGTTTGATCCTGCTCGGCCTGACACTCATCTTGATCGTTCTTGTCTATGTCGCAGCCAAGCGTCGTGCCTCGTACTATTCGTAAGAAACAATATACAAGAAACAAAAATACAATAGTATGAAAAAGATTTTAATCACAACTGCCATCCTTGCACTTATCGGCCTGACTATCGCTCCAGCGGCTTTGGCTCAAACGATTAGCTATGTTGGCTACAACGTCGCTCCGACTTGGAACAACCGTCAGACGACCTTCTCGGTCGTACAGGGTCAGACCCTCTCGGTTACGGTTGATGCAACCGACAACAACAACGAGGCGCTCACCTACGCTAGCGTTCGTTTGCCCAGTAACGCTTCGTTTGACGTAAATAATCACGTCTTGAACTTCACGCCGGACTACACCCAGCTGGGCAGTTTTTCGGTCGTGCTTTCGGTTACCGATTCGCACAGCACACCAGTCAACAAAACCTTCTATGTAAACGTAATGAGTGCGGGTAACAGCTACGTATACCGTGATGCGTTTGGTGACAGCTTCGACAACGCCGCTCCGTATTTTATTTCAACTCAGTCCTACTACACGATTAACTCCGGCTCATCGCTGACCTTTACGGTGCGCGCTGCTGATCCGGACGATAACGCTGTGCGCTTTACTGCCAGCAATTTGCCGAGTGGTGCGAGCTTCAACGGTTCAAATGGCCAGTTCAGTTGGACGCCGGCGAGCGGCTCCCGCGGTGTTTATGGAATTCAGTTTTACGCGACCGACGGCCGCGCAACGAGCGAACCGCTTGCGGTGACCATCGTCGTCGACGGTGGCAGCTCGACTCGTGTCGTGCTTGATGCCAGTGGCGCGACGCTTGCCAGCTACACCGCCGGTATTTATAGCGTCTATGGCACGCAAAGCAACTCGACCCGCGCTCCATACTTTACGACTACGCCGGTTACGACCGTCTACCCGGGCCAGACTTACATCTATGATGCAAACGCAGTCTCGCCGAGTGGCGCGCAGATTTCGTACTCATTGACCGCCGCTCCGTCCGGCAGCTACGTCAACAACCAGAGTGGTCGCGTTTCCTGGGTTGTTCCGACCAATGTCTACAATGGTCAGCAGTTTAGTTTCATCCTTGTTGCCTCAAACGGCAGCACCTCGGCGACCCAGGGCTTCACGCTTACGGTGAGCGGTGCGCGCACTGCGTCTTCAAACATTCAATACGTATACACGCAGCCAAAAACGACCTACGTTGCTGCACCGGTACAGCAGGTTGCTACGACTCCCTCCTTCGTCGAGACTTCGGCGGGCAAGCAAAACATTCAGCCGATTTACTCCGGCAACTATGCCGTGTATTACCCGGGCGAGACGGTGGTGATTAACACCGGTCGCACGATTCCGACGTTGCCGGTTATCTCGGCTTCGTATGGCACCAGCTACGCCGCTAACGTCTACGACACGATGGGGGTTAACGCGTTACACGCTTTTAACCTGGCAGTTCGTGCCGGCGAGAAGGGGGATATGATCATCAGATGGGACACCAACCGTGCTTCTAAGGCAGAGGTTGTCTATGGCTATGTTTCACACGCCCGCACGGACGCCTGGAACATGATTTTGAACTACGACTTTACAACCGGCGAGATGGAGACGGTTTCGACCAAGCACGAGGTCAGCCTTGGCAAGCTGCAAATTGGCCGTACTTACTATCTCCGCATTATCTCGCGCGACAATGCGCAGACGGACATCAGCCGCGAGATTACCTTTATCCCGATGGCTACTGACCAGGGTCCGGCGGTTGTACAGGGTGAGGGTGCCGCTTCGGCTGCCTCGACGGTTGGCGGATTCTTTACCTCTAATGGCTTCCTCGGCTTCGTCGGTCTCGCCGTGCTTGCACTGCTTGGCTATGTTATCTACCTCGGTTTTGCCGGCGGCAAGACCGCAGGGGACTCGCTGGTGATGCCGGAGCTTCAGCTCTACGATACGCACGATACAAATGGCCACGCGCCGGTTAGCGGCAACGGTCATCTGGCGAACGGTCACGACACTACTCATCACTAAGCCCATCGGACGAATCCAATGCAATACAAAAACTGCCCGCAAGGGCAGTTTTTGTTTGAAGCATGTGTTGGGGCGGTGGGGGTACAAGGGGACCCCCGCGCGGTCAGTACGAGGCTTCGATGGCCTCGCACAGATAGATGACGTGGAACGCATGCACTGCCAGCAAGATCTGCTTGCCGCAGAGACTGCAGGAAACGAAGATCACCGTCATCTGGTTCGGGCGCCTCCTGGCGTCCTTCGGGATCAGATAGAACCCCATGGGTGCTACCTCCTTCATAGTTAGTGTGCGCTTCTTAGAAAATTTTGCAAGTTAGGTAAAACTAAAAAATCCGCGTGAGCGGATTTTTTAGTGGGGGATAAAATTGTCGAGCGGGGCCAAGAACGTCTGGCCCCGCGCGCGGCAGAACTCCAGGCTTTCGCCTTAGCGTTCTGCGTTGGATTCGGACTTCGTCGGCGCACAGTCGTCTTCCGGGACGAAGCGCCAGTCCCATCCATGGATCTGCAGTGCGAGGAGTTTGGGCATACGCCTGCTTCCCGCACCGCCTTGAGCTGTCGTGCCGGACTTTACTTCGCCGGCCACTGCGTTCTCTTCGTTCGCCATTCCGGACCTCCCAACCCTGGAACACGGACAATGTCAGATTTATTATAAGCTATGCTCGGTCCTTGGGGGAGTGGAAAACTTTATGTTTAGGGGTGTATAGTTATAGATGGTGCTGCTGTCGGTGGTCGACAGCGACTCCCAGGGAGGTAACCATGGATGCGAGCGAAGTTGGCGTGATGGTTTCGCAAGACCTGCCACCGCTGGAGCTGCTGCCGACTCTCGGAGAGTGGCTCGCGGCTCCTCTGGACAAGTACCCGTGGCCGAAGAGCTCTTGGTTCGTTCCGGTGGCTGATGTCCGGGTCGTCTACGAGGACGGAATCGCGGATGGTCGGCAGGTCCGGAACGTTCGCAAGATGTGGGTGCACGGGCTGGCGGAGGTCCGCGAGAACGTCCCCAACAAGGATCGCTCCTGGCACGTCGAAGTCCGACTGGCCAAGGAGGGTGGTTTCGGCGTCGTCGTTCATCAGACGCTGGAGCTCCACGCCGCCTCGGGGAACAAGGCTCCCGACCAGAACAGCTTCTGTCCGGTGACCGGCTTCAAGCGGGAGAACGGCGCCACGATCCTGGTCGTGGACCTTTCCGAGTGGAGGCGGATCATCGATGACGCTCGAGATGGTCTCGGGCAGAGTGAGCCTGGAAGTCCGAAGCAGATGAAGAAGGCAGGGTAGCTTCCTGCAGGCGGCCTCAAGGCCGCAGCGAACGGGGACGGGGTCCGCAAGGATTCCGCCCCCGGCCGATTTCTAGAAAGACAAAACCTCGCTATTTCTACAAGAATATGGGGGGTTTTGTCGTTTCTCGTGTGGTAGTGTCTGGGGCTTGACAAATTCAAGAAAGGGTGCTATAATGTACCTATATGAATAAATACACGAATTTCAAGGTGTTTATAGCGTTTTTTGCTGCTTTTACGGCTATTTCTGCTGTTTCAACCGCCTCTGCCGCGGTCTATTATGACCAGCTCGGTCAGGCGCACTATTATGATACCTACGAGGTTCCGTGTGGTCAGTACTACCCGGCAACCGGTTGTGGTACGACTGCTTACGGTTACAATACTGCTTCTTACGGCTACGGTTATAATACCGGTGCTTCGTACTACCCGAATCGTCAGCCGGTGATTTTCTCCAGCCCGATTCGTGAGGCTATCGACGGTCAGTCGTATGTTGCCGGTATCAATGCTTCAGACCCGGATCATGATCAAATTACGTATGCGCTTGTTTCCGGTCCGTCCGGAATGTACATCGATGCAAACACCGGTATGCTCCGTTGGAATCAAACCTCCGGTAAGGCCGGCCGTAACTTTACGGTCACTGTTTCCGCGACCGACGGCCGCACTGCTCCGGTGACGCAGACCTTTACGATTGCTGTCCGCGCTTATGGCGTGAATGGTCTTTCGACCGGCAGCTCGTCTAACACGAGCAGCGGTGGGGCGGGTTCGAAGTCGACCGGCTACACCGGTTCGATCTTCAGCTCTTTGTTTGGCGGTAGTTCTGCTTCGAAGGACATCGTTATTAGTAACGTCAACGTCGTCAGTGGTCCGAAGAATATCAACGACACTAGCGTCGCCAACTGTAACGTGTATGTTTCCTGGAGTACGAACGTGCCGACCGCCGGTCAGGTGGTCTACGGTCCGACCTCGCAGCAGAATGTTGCGAACTACGCCTACCCGCAGAGTTCACCGGAGGGCAATGCGTATGCCAAAGAGCACCAGGTTAAACTTGGCTGCTTGGGTGATGCTACCGCCTTCTTCCGTATCGTGACCTTCTCGTCAACTGATCGCGCCGCAAGTGCGGAGTACACGGTCTTCCCGATTAAAATCGCGACCCAGATTCCGGACTCGGTTAATTACAGCGGTAGTGCAGTTTCTACGATTAGTGACAGCAACTCCATTTGGAGCCAGTTCCTGAAGTTCATCTTCAACCCGCTTGTCATTATCGTGCTGCTCATTGTCGTGATCTGGTTTGTCGCGCTGCGCACGCTTAAATATTTCAACGGCAAGGCTAAGCGAGTAAAAGACGCGCAGGCTGCTGCGACTGCGGCTGCTCACGCTCCGGCTCCAGCACACGGACCGTCAGCCGAGATCCCGATGCTGCAGGTACCTCATTAGAATCGTTGAACGTGTAACTTGAAACGTAGAGCGTAGGAATACATAAAGAAAGACAAGGCCTGGGCCGGCCACGATGAGACCATCGGGCCGGCCCAGTGCATTTCTAGTCTAAGTACGCTACTCTATCACTATGGAATCAACGATTGAACCAAAAAAACCGAAGTACCCGATGCGTATCAACAAGTATATTGCCGAGCAGGGATATACGACGCGTCGTGGTGCCGATGCACTCATTGCCGCAGGCAAGGTGTATATTAACGGCCGTCAGGCCGTGCTTGGCGACAAGGTGTCGTTTGGCGAACAGGTAGAGGTCAACACCAAAGCTGTCAAAGAACATCAGAAGGGCTTTGTGTATTTTGCATACAACAAGCCGATTGGCATCGTCACCCACAGCGCGCAAAACGGCGAAAAAGAAATTTCCGAAGTCAGCGGTATTGCCGGCGTGAGTCCGATTGGCCGACTTGATAAGGACTCGCACGGATTAATTTTGCTTACGAATGATGGGCGAGTGACGGAGCGACTTTTGTCGCCGGAGTTTGATCACCAAAAAGAGTACGCGATTAAAACAACCAAGCCGATTAAGCAGAGCCAGGTTAGTTGGTTGATGCGTGGTGTAAAGCTGGAGGACGAATACATTACGAAGCCGGCCGAGGTGCTTTTTGACGGCGATTACGCTATGCGCATCGTGCTGACTGAAGGTAAAAAGCACCAGATCCGCCGTATGGTGACCGCTGTTGGTAATGAGGTTAAGGACCTAAAGCGCGTCCGGATTATGAATATTGAGCTCGGCGACTTAAAGCCAGGCGAGAGCCGCCAGATTTCGGGTAAAGAGCTCAAGGAGTTTTTGAAATCGATTGGATTGTAAACTATTGACATTTTTTTGGTGTGAGCGTAGATTGGCTAGGCACAAGTTGGAACAACTGCGGGTCCGGCGAGAGGGCGAAACCTCGTTAGTATGCCCTGAGGTCGGTGTTCCCGTGGAAACGATGAGCAGGCGAATAAGCGTCTTGCGTGGTGTCGATGGTCCCTCGACGGAGGATAGCCTGAAGCGCTGCGTTCGATGTCTGAAGTCGTTTGCGCTAGAGTAGCGTAAGCTGGGGTACGATCGGCCTCTATGAAGGGATAGCACGTTGTTCAAAGGCGCAAGCTCGAGAATGTCGTCACTAACCTGCCACTGAGCGGTGGCTATATAGAGAGCAAAAAAACATCTTTCGGTGGTAAGCAGCGATTGAAGTTTGATCGTGATAGCTTCGCTGTCGAGAGAATGGCTACCCTGAGGAGCTCTTGATCTTCGTTTATCCGACGAGTGCAGCCAAGGGGCTCCGACGCGCAAGCGACGGGGCCCTGACTGCATTTTTGACCATTTACTTAAAATCTGATATAGTTAATTAACTGGCAAAAGCCAGTTTTTGTTTCTCGTATTGAACGTTACAAGTTACACGTTTTACGTTACACGACTATGCCCCCCAAATACGACCACGGCGACGTTATAATCCGCTTTTCAGATGCCTCGTTTAACTTCGGGGAGAAAAAGCCCATCTTAGATGAGGTGAGTTTTAGTTTGCGCGAGGGTGCAAAGATGGCCTTAATGGGTCAAAACGGAGCCGGTAAGACCACCCTGTTTAGTCTGATTTTAGGTGAGCGACCGCTCGAGGAGGGCGAGATGCACATTCGCAAGGGTTCAACTATCGCTATCGGCCGCCAGGTTATCCGCCCGGAGGAGCGCACGCACACCGTTCGTGAGTTTTTCGAGGGCGCCTTCCCGGGCAAAAAGATTTACGACATTGAACCGCGCATCGAAGAGGTATTGGAGATTGTTAACCTGCATGCGCCGCTTACCCGTAAAGTAACGGAGTTCTCCGGCGGTCAACAGGCCCGTTTGCTTTTGGCGAAGGCGATTATCGCCAAGCCGGACATTTTGCTTTTAGACGAGCCGACTAACAACCTGGACCACGCCGGCATTGAGCATCTCACCAAGTTTTTATTGGATTACAAAAAGACCTGTATTATCATCTCCCACGACGCCGACTTTTTAAACGCGTTTACTCACGGCGTGCTGTATCTCGACGTGCATACCCACAAGCTGGAGCAGTACGTCGGTAACTACAAAGACGTGGTCGTCGAAATCGCCGCACGTATTGAGCGTGATCGACGCGAGAACGCCCGTTTGGCCCGCGACATTTCCAATCGTAAAGAGCAGTTTAACTTTTTCGCACAAAAGGGAGGTCACATGCGTGACGTCGCCCGCAAGATGCGCGAGAAGATTGAGGAGCTCGAAGAGGACGTCGTTGAGACCCGCCAGGAGGACAAGACGATCGCCGAGTTCGGCATTCCGGCGCAGGACTTCGACAAGATTCAGCTCGAACACACCGGACCAATCGTTCGGATCACCAGTGTCAGCATTATTCCGCCGCACAAGCCGGGAGCGGTCGCCAAGACGGCCAACAAAAAAGTTGATTTTGCGCTGCGCCGCGGCGACAAGTTGTTTATTAAGGGTCCAAACGGTATTGGCAAGAGTACGTTCTTGAACGCAATCGCAAACGGTGAGGCGAAGGGGGTGGAGATAGTTCCGGGTGCGCGTATGGGTTACTACCGTCAGGACTTCTCGGGATTAGACTTCGACAAGACGGTTTACAAAACCTTGGCCGACGCAGCTTACGATTGCAGCGAGGCAGAGCTTCGTTCTATTGGCGCTCGCTTTATGTTGCCACACGAAATGATGCAGGTAAAAGTTGGTGCCTTGTCGGAGGGGCAGAAAGGTTTACTCGCTTTTGCGCAGCTCGTGCTCATGAAGCCTGGCGTCCTCGTCCTCGACGAGCCGACTAACCACATCAACTTCCGCCACCTGCCGGTTATCGCTCGTGCGCTCGACCGCTTTGAGGGCGTGCTTATCTTTGTTAGCCACATGCCGGAGTTCGTGAAGGAGATTAAGGTGACGAATGAGCTAGATCTTGGCGGTTTGATCGAGAAAAAGGCATAGTTTTGTCTAGGCCGGGTTAGGTATGGTAATATTTGGGTCCTTAAGGCTGTAGTACATTAATCATGGATAATATCATTGAAGTTAAGAATTTAGTTAAGAAGTTTGGTGATTTTACGGCGGTTTCGGATACTACTTTTAATGTAAAGCGCGGAGAGGTTTTTGCATTTTTGGGCCCTAACGGCGCCGGTAAGAGCACGACGATTAAGATGCTTACTACGCTCTTAAAGCCAACGAGCGGCTCAATTACGATTGATGGCAACGACCCGCAGCACGAACAGGACGCTGCGCGAAAGATGTTTGGTATCGTCTTTCAGGACCCAAGCTTAGACGACGAGCTAACAGCACTTGAAAATATGGAGCTTCACGGTGTACTTTACGCCGTGCCGACCGAGCTGCGTCACAAGCGCATAGAGGAGATGCTGGGCTTCGTTGAGCTTTGGGATCGTAAAGATGATTTAGTTAAAACTTTTTCCGGAGGAATGAAGCGTCGGTTAGAAATTGCGCGCGGGCTGCTTCACCACCCGAAGATTTTATTTTTAGATGAGCCGACTATCGGCCTCGACCCGCAGACTCGCAATCACATCTGGGCCTATATCGAAAAGCTCAACAAGGAGGAGGGTATGACCATCTTCCTGACGACTCACTATATGGACGAGGCGGACAAGATTGCTAACACCGTCGCGATTATTGATCACGGCAAAATCATTTCGATTGGTTCCGCGACGGAACTGAAGACGAAGACTAACACTAAATCACTCGAGGAGGCGTTTTTGTCGCTGACCGGTCACGCGATTCGTGAGGAGGAGAGCAGCACCAAAGATCAGATGCGTATGCACCGCAGAATGTGGGCGGGGAAAAGATAAGAAACAGTGAATTTATAATAATTAATAGTTAATAATTTATTGTTTATGGAGATTTTATACATTCTCTGGCTCCGTCAGCTCAAGCGCTACTTCCGCTCTAAGGCGCGTATGATCGGCTCACTCGGGCAGCCGCTGCTTTTTATGATCGCCCTTGGGTTTGGTTTTGGCCCGATTTACGAAAAGGCGACTGGTGGTGCTAACTACATCAACTTCCTGGCTCCGGGTATCATCGCGATGGGTATTCTGTTCACTGCTGTATTCTCCGGTATCGAAGTTATTTGGGATAAGCAGTTTGGTTTCTTGAAAGAAACGCTGGTTGCGCCGGTTTCGCGTTTTCAGATCATGCTTGGCCGCACGCTTGGCGGAGCCACCGTCGCGACGCTCCAGGGGATTATCGTTTTCCTAATGGCCCTGTGCGTTGGATTCCGCCCGGACAACTGGCTGCTGGTACCGGTGGCGTTTGTTATTATGTTTTTGATCGCACTTGTCTTTACGGCCTTCGGCACGGCGCTCGCCTCACCGCTTGATGATATGCAGGGTTTCCAGCTGATTATGAACTTCGTCGTCATGCCGACCTTCTTCCTTTCCGGTGCGCTGTTTCCGCTCGCAGGACTGCCGGGGGCAATCTCAATCATTTCCGCTATTGACCCGCTCTCATACGGCGTAGACGCTCTCCGCGGTACGCTCTCCGGCGTCTACCACTTTGGCTTCGGTGTAGATATCGCCGCGCTGCTTGTGGTGGCCGCTTTGTTTGTCGGTGTGGGCAGCTACTTGTTTAAGAAGATTCAGATTTAGTCGTGGAATAAAACTTTCCTAAGTTTGTAATACTATTCATGGAACGAGCCCTCTGTCGTAAGCATCTTTTCTCCGCGTTGCAAAACCAGTTTCGCTTTTCTGCAAGGCGCGAGCGAAAGACAATATGCGTGCATAGGCTTTCGCGAGTAACACAGTCAGAAAGCGAAAATGGTTGCAACCCGAAGGGATCTGACCACTTTTCGTTATCTCATTGTCGAAACGTCCTCGAAGTAGCTGGAGCTACTCCTTGCGGCGTTTCTTCGCGAGCTAGCAAAAAGTGGTCGAGATCGCGGGACAAAGTATGCTTATGACAGAGGGCTTGACCGACGAGGCGATTGCTCAGCTCGTGCAAGGCGGTGATACAAACGCCTTCGCGGAGTTGGTGCGACGCTACGAGGCCAAAATGACACGCTACGCTCGGAAGTTTCTTTTTCAGGGCGAAGATATTCGCGATCTCGTCCAGGAGGTTTTTATTAAGGCGTACGTAAACATCCAGAGCTTTGACGTGAAACGCAGGTTCTCTCCTTGGCTCTACCGGATTGCTCACAACGAGTTTATTAACGCGGTTAAAAAGAAAACCAAGCTACCGACGTTTTCGTTTGATTTTGATGCCGTGCTTCCGCAGCTCGTAGCGAAGGAAACTGCCGAGTCAGCTATGGCGCAGTCAGAGGTAAAGAAGCTCCTGGACAGCTACCTGGATAAGCTGGACACGAAATATAAGGAGCCCCTGGTGTTGTATTATATTGAGGAGATGGACTATAAGGAGATCGCTGAAATCTTAAAATTGCCCGTCGCCACTGTCGGAGTGCGACTTAACCGCGGGAAGGCGATGCTGCGTAAGGTCGCCGGCGAACTTAAAGAAGCTTATGGATAATCACGAACAGAAACAATCGGTGTGTGAAGACGTCCTTGCGACTATCAAGCAAGGCAAAGTAACCATGCGTCCGCGCTGGCAATTTGTGCTATTCGGCGTTTTGTTTGTCGTGGGCGGCATTATGATCGCTCTCACGCTTTTATACCTCGTGAGCTTTATCATCTTTATTTTGCGACAGACGGGGGTCGGTTCGGTTACGTCGTTTGGCCCGCGCGGTTGGTATACCTTTATGGTTTCGTTGCCGTGGATGCTCATCGGCTTTGCGGCGCTGTTTATGATTATTTTAGAGGTGCTGGTACGTCGCTATGCATTCGCATATCGTCGACCGCTTGTCTACTCAGTTGTCACTATCATGGGAGTTGTCGTTGCCGGTGGATTTTTTGTGGCCGCGACGCCGCTGCATCACAGCTTATTTATTTCTGCGCAGCAGCACCATTTCCCGCTAGGTGAGCCGCTGTATCGTCACTTTGGCGAACAGGAGTTTAGTAACATTATTCGCGGTCGGGTAATTGCGACAACGACGGAGGGTTTTATCGTGAATAACCGCATGGGCATGCCACTTCAGATTTTTGTCGCCAGCACAACTCAATTGCCGTATGGTCACGAGTTTATGCCCGGTCAGATGGTGGTGATTTTTGGCGATCGTTCCAGTACGACAGTTCAGGCGATTGGCGTTCGTACGATTGGCGAATGAAACAAAAGAAGCGTAGAGTTGTAGTAGTAAGTAATCAATTTTAACGCTTATCGTATGAAAACCCTCTGGCAGAAAGCTATGCGGCGAAAGGGGCTGACGTTTGTGCTTTTAATTATCGTGCTTATCGTCGGTTATTATGTTTACAAAAAGCAGACTGCGGTGCCCACCGAAACTCGCTATGTACTTTCATCGGTAGCAAAGGGCACCGTCGTTGCTTCAGTTTCCGGCACCGGACAGGTTTCGGTGTCTAATCAGGTTGACGTCAAAGCCAAAGCCTCCGGTGACGTTGTATCTATTCCGGCGGCGCAAGGGCAGATGGTGTACGCCGGACAGCTACTCGCGCAGCTTGATGCGACTGACGCCCAAAAGTCTGTGCGTGATGCGCAGGTTAATCTTGAGTCCGCGCAGCTCTCGCTGGATAAGGCCAAACAGTCGAGCGCCGATATAACCAGCATCGTGCAGAGCAGTTTCGCTACCATCTCAAACGCATTTTTAGATTTTCCGACGATTACGACAGGAGCAAACGATATTATTTTGGGCAACACAATGAATCCTCGGACACAAGATAACGCTTCGTACTACAAAGACGTCGTCGGTCAGCTTGATTACCAGAATTATTTAAAAATCTCCTCGTTTGTTACCGCGGCGACGAATGATTTTAACGCTGCGCAGGATTCCTACGACGACGCGTTAGTTACTTACAAAAACACTGACCGTACCGCCGATGCAGCCGGCGTGCAGGTTTTGCTTACTAAGGCGCTGGCTACTGCACAAAATCTCGCTCAAGCACTCAAGAGCGAGCAGAACTTATTGGATTATTTGACTGACTATGTTGCAACCTATAACAAGCCCTCACTGCCTACGCTCGTTACGACGTATAAGAACAATATCCGTACCTACCTCGGACAAATTAATACGCACCTCTCGAATCTGACGACGGCAAGCAGTAATATCAAAAACGCACCGCTCGATTTGCAGACACAGGAACTTTCGCTGAAGCAGCGCGAGAACTCTTTGCTGGATGCCAAAGAAACGCTTGCGAATTCATCTATCCGCGCGCCTTTTAGCGGCGTGCTCGCGAAGTTAAACGTTAAACGAGGGGATTCTATCTCCTCCGGCTTTGTTGTTGGGACCGTTATTACACCGCAGAAGATTGCACAAATTACTTTGAACGAAGTTGATATCGCCAAGGTTACGATTGGACAGAAGGCGACACTGACCTTTGATGCGGCTCCGGATATTACGATTACCGGATCGGTAACGCAGATTGATACCATCGGTACAGTTTCGCAGGGAGTTGTGACCTACAGTGTCACTATCACTTTTGATACCCAGGACGACCGCGTCCGCCCGGGAATGAGTGTATCAGCCGCAATTATTACCGCCACAAAAACCGACGTACTGGTCGTGCCAAATGCTGCTGTTAAAACCCAGGGCGGGACGAGCTACGTTGAGATGCTTGAGGCTTACCAGGGCAGCGCCTCTAGTACTGCGTTTAGCAATCAGGGTGTAACTTCGGCAGTTGCCCCGGTTCGTCAGACCGTTACAGCCGGATTAGCCAGCGATGCGCTCACGGAAATTACGAATGGACTTAAGGAGGGTGATGTTATCGTCAGTCGTACAATTACCGCAGCTGCTGCTACTGCGCAGACGACGGGAACTTCCGCTTTCCGCTTGCCGGGTGTCGGTGGAGCGACGCGTAGCGCGACTGGACGTTAAGCCTTTGCAGCGAAACTATGGAATACCGTCTCACTAGTATGAATACATACGTCGTTCGCGGTATGCGCAATTTTAAAAATTTTATAAAATTCGTTTGGTTTAAAATGGCATGATCGAATGTAAAGATCTCGTAAAAACATATATAAACGGTGACGTTGAGACAAAAGTGCTCAAGGGTGTTTCGTTTGGTATCAAAGAAGGCGAGTTCGTCGCCATTATGGGCCCCTCCGGCAGCGGTAAGTCTACGCTGATGCACATTCTCGGTGCGCTTGATACGCCGACCTCCGGTACGTATAAGCTCGATACACACGACGTCTCCAAGCTTTCTGATGATGAGCTCGCGGACATTCGTCGTAAGAAAATTGGATTCGTTTTCCAGTCGTTTAATTTACTCTCGCGTTCGACGGTGCTTCGAAATGTGATGCTGCCGCTTGTATACGCCGGGGTTACTAAAGAGGCGAGACTGCCGCTTGCACAGCATGCGCTAGCTTCTGCAGGTTTAGACAAAGATCGCTGGTCACACCTATCGAATCAGCTCTCCGGTGGTCAGATGCAGCGCGTGGCTATCGCTCGGGCACTGGTTAATAATCCGAGCATTATTTTGGCCGACGAACCGACCGGCAACTTAGATACCCAGACGGGTGAGATTGTGCTTGGTACCTTCCAGCGTTTGAATAAAGATGAGAAGCACACGATTATTTTGATTACGCATGAACGCTACGTCGCCGAACACGCGGACCGAATCATCACTATCCAGGACGGCAAAATTTTAGAAGACGCGCCAAACAAACATAAGCGCACCGTCGACGCTCATAAAACTTTCACCGTATGATTATTACCGACCTGCTCGAGGAGACATACGCTTCACTAACGTCCAATAAAGTTCGTACCGGCCTCACGATGCTCGGTATTATTATCGGTATTGGTTCAGTCATCGCGATGATTTCAGTCGGACAAGGAGCGCAGAGCTCTATTCAATCAAGCATTCAGTCAATCGGTTCTAATTTGCTGCTTGTGATGCCGGGTGCGCAGCGTGGTGCCGGCGTGCAGATCTCCTCCGGTCGTGGCAGTGCCCAGACGCTTACCCAGGCGGACTCAGATGCAATTGCCGCGCAGGTCACCCTCGCTAAGGCGGTCGCGCCGGAGATCTCCCGTCGTTACCAGGTTACGGCGCGGGGCACTAATACTAATACGCAAATTGTCGGTACTGTTTCCAGCTATCCGGAGGTGCGCAACATTTCGGTTGATATCGGTTCGTTTATTACCGATCAGCACGTGCGGAGTCTTTCGAAGGTCGCCGTTATTGGTCCGACGACACGGGACGATTTATTTGGCGTAGATGCAGGTGACGTAACTGGGCAGACGATTCGCATTAACAAAGTTGATTTTAAGATTATCGGCATTACTAAAGCCAAAGGTGGCAGCGGCTTTGGCAGTCAGGACGATATGATTTTTGTACCGCTTTCAACCGCCCAGCGCTTTTTGGCAGGGGACACGTACGTTACGACTATTAGTATCTCCGCGGAGAGCGCGGAGGTGATGAGTGATATCCAGCAGCAGGTAACGACGTTACTGCTTGAACGACACAAGATTGCTAATCCGCAGATGGCGGACTTTAACGTGCTTAACCAGACGGACATTGTCGCAACAGCCTCTTCGGTGACGGGCACATTTACTATCTTGCTTGGTGCGATTGCCGGCATTTCACTGCTGGTCGGCGGTATTGGAATTATGAATATGATGCTCACGACCGTAACAGAGCGCACGCGTGAAATCGGTTTACGCAAGGCGATTGGAGCCAAACGCAAAGACATTAGTACACAGTTCCTAGTTGAGTCGGTGATGCTTACGTTTATTGGGGGCGTATTAGGGCTGGCTTTAGGTTGGCTCATCGCTCTCGCAGTTACACAGTTTGCCGGCATCGCTACGACGGTTTCTACTTCTTCAGTGCTGTTGGCCTTTGGCGTCTCGGCCGGCATCGGTATTATTTTCGGTTACTACCCCGCCAGGAGGGCGGCGTCATTAAACCCTATCGAGGCATTACGTTATGAGTAAAAATATCGTTTTGCGGGTCAAGGCGGGCAAGCCTGCGCACCGCGCCGCTTCGCTTAACCCAATCGAGGCGCTGCGGTACGAGTAGTAATACATTAACAGTAATTTTGTAATACGTTATATATGAAAAATAAAACCTTGCAGTTAGTTGGCGCGGGTATTATCGGGCTCATCATCGGCTTTTTAGTCGGTTCACATTCCGGAGGCAGCACGCCGCTTGCTGTAACTAACCAGCGGGTCGCCGGACAGTTCGGTCAGGCGGGTGGTATGGGTGGGCGTATTCGCGGCGAGGCAAACGGAGGTTTTGTGACCGGCGAGATTTTGAGTAAGGATGCAACGAGCATTACCGTGAAGTCGCAAGACGGCGGTTCAAAGATTGTGCTACTGGCCGGCTCAACAAACGTCGTGAAGTCAGTTTCGGGATCTCTAGTTGACCTGAAAGTAGGCGATCGGGTGGTGGCAAACGGCACGCTTAATTCGGATGGCAGTATTACCGCGCAAATGATACAATTGCGAACGGATACAGGAGTTCCTGTCATTCGCTAATTATTAATTCACTTTCGTATGAAAAAAGCTGTTCTGTGGGTGGTTATCATTGTTATCGCTGTATTTGCTATTAGTTACTTAGTTCGTTCGCCGGAGATCTCGACTACCGAACCGGGTACAGAGACCGCCTCGAGTACGCCAGCAGTAGTGACCGAAGAGAAGCCGATTGTAGATGTTTCCGTAGGTGTTACTGCTTCTACGAATGTTAAAGAGTTTACGGTAACCGGTAAAAACTTCTCGTTTGCTCCAAGCACGCTGACGGTTAAAAAAGGCGACACGGTTAAAATCACGTTTGTTAATTCCGCTGGGTTTCACGACTTCAAGATCGATGAGTTTAAGGTGGCGACGGCCCGAATCGGCAGCGGTAAGCAGGAGACGATCAGCTTTGTTGCCGACAAAGCGGGAAGCTTTGAGTACTACTGCTCGGTTGGTGATCACCGCGCGATGGGTATGAAGGGCGCGCTGATTGTACAGTAGCACCCGTTCATACGAACTCCGTATGGCACTGCAAATCGCGGCTTCGCCGCACAAAGAAGCAATTGTTTGTATCCCCGGACTTGGGGGGCATAAGAGCGCCTTCGAAGGCTATGCGGAGTTATTTCCCGGGCACTCGTTCTATTATTTAGAAGTTCGTAATTGGCGAGAGGCGCTCGATGAGTTGCGCAAGATTGTTGCGAAGGAGGGCCAGGTGACATTGTTTTGCCACTGCTATGGCACGCAACTCGGTCTGCGTCTGATTGACGAGGCGCCAGAGGCGGTTTCCCGGATCATACTGCTGGAGCCTTTCTTTTCGCAATTTCATCACTGGCGCTATCCAGCGCGACTGGTTAACACGTTGCTTGTTATCGTGCTGACCATTATGCACTGGGTTGGCTTTCGTCGGAATAAGTTTCCGTATCGTCACCGCATCAACTACAAAAAATTAGCGCACTACCCCGTTGTGATTCAGCCGCTTTTTGATATGCGATGGCAGAGTCTCAAAGACTACTTCGGCAAGACAAACGATTTGCTTTGGTTTAATTTGCCTTCGCGGGTCGACGCGCCGACGCTGTTCGTCCTTTCTTCAAACGGTTACTTTAAGAATAAACGGCATCGTAAGAGCGTTTTCAAGATTTTCAAGAATGCGCAGCTGGCTGAAGTCCAAGCAGAGAGCCATAATATGATTTCTATCGCCCCGGCAAAGGTTGCAAGCGTGATTGGTACGTGGTTTGCAGCAGGAGTATTATAACTAGTAACAAACCTATGAACATTCACCCAATTCTTGTCCATTTTCCGATCGCAATTTTGACTATATATGCTCTTTTAGAGCTAGCTCGTTTTAAGAAGCTCCAGCAGGCAGTCTGGTATTGGTATACCAAAGCCTTTATGGCGATTGTCGGCACCGTCGCTTCTTATGCCGCTTTCGCGAGTGGGGATGAGGAGGGAGGCCGAGCGATCACTGACCCACTTACGAAGCAGGCGTTTCATTTGCACGAAAACTGGGCCACGATTACTCTCGTTATTTTCTCGGTCATTTTGTTTTACCATCTCGTAACCGTTTTATCGCGCAATCAGGCGGTCGTAGTCTGGTTCGCCAAAGCCTCGTGGAGCCGCTCTCTCTGGCAGCTGCTTGCCGGGCTTAGTTCGTTTATCGGTAATCCGATTGTCATCCTGCTGCTCGCGCTGGCCGGTCTTGTGAGTATCACGATCACCGGCGGACTCGGCGGCTCGCTTGTGTACGGTCAAAATGCCGATCCCGTTGTGTCGCTTATCTACAAGTTATTTCTCGGTCAGTAGTTTGAGCTTAGCGGTTCTGGAGAGTTGCTTTATTTTTGCCTCGCGCGAAAGCGCTGCGCCTTTGGTGCGGAGTTTTTGCGTATAGACAATTGCTTTTGGCGGATGTGAGCGGGTATAGCGTGCACCAAGCCCTTTTTTGTGCGCAGCAAAACGCTTGGTAACGTCGTTGGTGCTGCCGGTATACAAACTGCCGCCCTGGCAACGGAGGATATAGACGAAATAGGGCATTAGGCCTCAAGATGGTGCTCCTTGCCTTTTCGATTCAGAAGCAGAATGGTCGCTAGAATCGACAGTATCCATCCGATACTTACCATGAGTCCGAGCGAGTTGATTCTTTTCTGGACCTCGCGGAGTGATCGGCCGACAACAACGACACCGTCTTTGTAGCTGTGTGCTACTGCGGCGATGCGAACGTCCGGCGCCGGCTGCCAGGTGAATATATTTTCATTGTTCGCCTTTGTGTAGACGAAAGAGCTTTCCGGCAAACTCGGAATCTTACCCGCAAGCTGCCCTGTAGAAAAGATCGGAGTGTTAGTCGCATTATAGATGATGACGAATTGGGCAAGGCTCGTCTGCATCGGGATGAGCGTGGAAATATCAGGCTGCTGGGGCTTACCGCCTAAATCCATTTTTGCCGCCGTGTCTTCGGCTACTTGAATTTGAGGGTCGTTGGCGGCCTGTCGGTATGTCTGCTGCACCGTTGCATAAAGTGTGCCGAAAATGACGGTAACCAGCGCGAGTGCGCTTACTGTTCGCGTAAGGGAGGATTTTTTCATATAGACTTATTGTAACAGATATTCTTTGGCGGCAAAGCCTTAGCGGGGTATACTAAGCGTATGCTTTGGCAGGATTATGTTTTAACAATCGGGTCCCTGGTTTTCTCCGTCGCGCTTGTTCCGGCGGTGATGGCGAAGGAGAAACCGCCGCTTTCGACGAGCGTGCCGACTTTTTTCTTTTTGTATCTTTTTGCCTTCGTCTACGCAACACTGTCGCTTTGGCTAAGCGCAGGCTCGGCGCTTTTGACGGGCAGCTTATGGCTCACGCTCGCTATTCAAAAATATATACAGCAGCGTAAGCGAACTGAAATAAACCCGTCTTTATAATGTAGTAATCAGTAACAATTAATTAATCTTTTATGGAAAATCATAAATGCAGTGAGGGGCGGGCCTGTATGAGCTGTCCGCAGGGTGGAGTGTGTGAGGGGCGATGCGGCTGCGCCTGCCAGAATGGCGCTGGTTGCGGGGGTATGTGGGGTGGTCACAAGTTTCACATTCTCCGTTTCTTAATCGCGCTTATCATTGTTGGTTTCGTCTTCTCGTTTGGTGTGCATATCGGCGAGCTCAAGGGTGCGTTTGGTATGGGCGGCGGGATGTATGGTCGCCACAGTCGGATGTACGGTGGCAACCAGTTCTACTCTGACGGTAACTTTATGATGAGTGCCCCGCAAGGTACAACCTTCCGGATGGGCGTAATGCCGATTCAAGGCGGAACGATAACTCCTTCTGTTCCGGGTGCGCCAAGTAATAAATAGTTCTCAAACATAAAACCGCCGTACGGCGGTTTTATGTTTTACAGCTTATTTTGCGAAAGCTGACTTGAAGAACTCCATTTGCGCAGGCGTTACGCTCCCGCCGGTTGCCCACATCGCAAAGGCGTTAGCGGCCGTTGAGCGGACGCCGACAGATTCTTTGATAACAGGCAGCGGGTTAAAGACCGCGAGCAGTTCCTGGTCCGAGTAGTTGCCGATAACGAACTCGCCGACGCCGTGGAAGAGTGCATAAGGCAACAGGGCGCTGCTGATGCCGGTGCGGACATAAATAGTCGGGTGGGCCTTCAGAGCCTCCTGTCCGGCCTCCGGCTTAAACTCATTGCGATAGCAGGACCAGACCGGGTCGTAGCCGTCAGGCTGACCGCAGTCATTATTGATGTTGTTGGAAACTTTGAGCTCCAAAGCCTTAAAGTCTAAGGCTAGGGCTGACTGGGCGGTTAAAAGAAGCGTGGCGGCAACCGTTACAGCCGCAAGTGTTTTGGTGTATTTCATAGTTTCATTTTAAGTCACTTTTCGTAACCGGGCAACCGGTCTTTGTGCTATGCTCTCCTTATATGTACGACGTGATAGTCATTGGTGGTGGTCCGGCCGGGATGATGGCGGCCGGGACGGCAGCCGAGCGAGGCCTCTCGGTGCTTTTGCTTGAAAAAAACTCCTCGCTGGGTAAGAAGCTGCTGATTACCGGTGGCGGGCGGTGCAACGTGACCAATGCCGAGCCGAATTTGCGTACGCTGCTTGGGCGCTACAAAGGGAGCGATCAGTTTTTGTTTTCCGCGTTTTCGCAGTATGACAATCAAGGCACTTTAAAGTTTTTTAACGGTCGGGCGATGCCGACCAAAATCGAAAACGAAGGCCGGGTGTTTCCCAAGTCTGATTCCGCCCGTTCGGTTTGGGAGGTGCTCGTACAGTATATGAAGCAGGGGAAGGTTAAGGTGCAGTCCGACGCGGAGGTCAAAGAAATGATTCTCGGTGCTGACGGCAAGGTCTCGGCGGTTCGTCTGCGCGACGGTTCGCAACTTACGGCAAAGTCCTTCATCGTCGCAACCGGCGGCTCCTCGCGTCCGGAGACCGGCTCAACCGGTGACGGCTTTGTTTGGCTCAAGAAGCTGGGGCATCGCATTATTCCAGTAAGCCGCGCGCTTGTCCCGGTCGCCCTCAAAGACGACTGGGTTAAGCGCCTCTCCGGCGTTACGCTTACCGATATTAAGCTGACGACGCTACTCGATGGCGAGAAGCAGGCGACGCGCAAAGGCAAGTTATTGTTTACGCACTTTGGTATTACCGGTCCGACGGTTTTAAATATGAGCCGCAGTATTGGCGAGCTGATTCCATACGGCGAGGTGGTTGTTTTGCTCGACCTAGTGCCGCAGTTTGACCACGGCGCCTTAAAAGAAAAAATGCACTTTGTTTTAACCAGTGAGAGTAACAAAAAAATTAAAAATAGTTTGACGAGCTTGATTCCGGCTGCGCTCGTCCCAGTCGTTTTAGAAATTGCCAAGATTGACGGCGAGACCTTTAGCCACAGCGTGAGTCGCGAAGACCGGATTAAGCTCATCGCGCTTATTAAGGCGATTCCGATGCAGGTCAAGGAGCTACTTGGCGAGGACAAGGCGATTGTTTCCTCTGGGGGAGTTGATTTAAGCGAGGTGAATTTCAAAACGATGCAGTCGCGCCTCCTGCCAAACGTCTACGTCATTGGCGACGTCTTAAATATCGACAGACCCTCGGGAGGCTATAGTTTGCAGCTCTGTTGGACGACCGGCTACGTGGCAGGGAGCAGCTGTTAGGGATTTTTGCTATTTCAGTAAACAAGTTTAATAATGGAGTTATGAAAAAAATATTGAAAATTGGGTTAACAATCTTAGCCTTCATTCTAGTTATTTATTATCTAATGTTCTATGTGCTCTCTGGCGTAAAGACCCCTTTCGCTAAGGCGTGCTACGGCATTAAAGTTGGAATGGAAAAAGAGACAGTTCTTCGCCTAATGAGTGATTTTGAAAATAAAGAGGAAGTAATTTTTCAGGAAAAAGACGGTGTCTTAGCATATGTTACTCCAGGATTATCTGGTGATTATCAGTGCTACGTATATCTAGCTGGGGGCGGTACGGTAAAGTCCGTAGTGAAGATTTTTGACTAGAATATTGAGACCCGTCGTTCTTGAAGTTTAAATGCCCCCCTAATAAAGAATAGGATAGACGATTTGACGTCGGTTGGCGTCTAGCCTCGGGTGTAACATTTTGGCTATTCTCCAAAAGAAGTGGCATAATCAAATCATGAAAAAGGGTTTACGACAGTGGGTCGCCGATCGAAATAACAAGCTTTCGCTTTTTAAGCGCGGAAGACTAAGCCGTCTTGAATTTTTGAGGAATTACGCAATATCGTACATTCTTTCGTTCGTACCTTTTCTTATTTCTCTTGCCTCTGCGATGCTTTTGGGCGGGGATGGAGCATGGCAGCATGCCCTCGAGAGCCTGCCCGTACGCATTATTCTTGTCTTAATTTGCCTGACAATGTATGCGACTACGGTTCTTATCTATGTTTTTGCGTTCATGCAAAGAGCCCATGATTTTCATAAGTCGGGTTGGTTTATCTTGCTTTTGTTTGTTCCATTGGTCAATTTTATTATTTTCCTAATATTTATATTTAAAAAAGGCGATCTAGCAGAGAATAAGTATGGCCCGCTCCCTCGCGGAGTTAAGCGCAAGTGGTTAATTTTTGCGGGAATCGCTTTTTGTCTTCTTATGACAATCAGCCTTATGCTCGTTGCTTTTCAAAAATTGAACTTTCCGACAGCTGAAAAGATTGTTGATGTTTCCAGTCAGGCTTCTGACCAAGATAAAGAGTTATTGATAAGGGCTAAAAATGACCCTTTTGTAACTTACGTGAGAACAGCAATAAACGATTTCAACGCGGGAAAAGCAGGCAATGTTGATTTAGGTAAATATCGGGAGTACTTACAAAGTAAATTTGTATTGATGCAAATCAATAATGCTGCGGTAATGGGAGGGAAAGATATGCTGATAGCGTTTACTGACAAACCAGAAATGTTCTTTTACGTTTGGGTATATAAGCAGGGCGATGGTGCCTATGAATTGAGGGCTTTTGCACCGTTTGAAATTCCTCCAGAAGAGGCAAAAAGGATCTATGACAATGCCAGGCCGGTTATAGAAGAATTACACTTGGCAATTTAGTTGTGAAAAGAATCTTTAAAATTTCTATACTAGCTTTGATTTTGGGTCTAGCGCTCTACTATTTTTATCCTGAGACGCGACTTCCTGGCGGTGCAACTATCAATAATATTGTCGTCGATAAATCCGAACACCGAATGGATGTTTTTTCGGACGGCCTGCTCCTTAAGAGTTACAATGTATCACTCGGGAGAGGTGAGTGGGGTTGGCATAGTTCCGACTGGGATAATATTACGCCAACAGGAGAATATATAATTGATTCTAAGTTTACGAATAGTAGTTTTCATAAAGCCTTGACTATTTCGTTTGGAAATCAGATTGAGATTCACGGTATGAGAAACCATTTGGGTTTAATCGGAAAGTTCCATAGATGGGTTGATTGGACGGCTGGTTGTATTGCTGTAACTAACGCAGAAGTAGACGAGCTTTATCAGGCTGTGCCAGTAGGTACTAAAATCATCATTCGAGATTGATGGTGCGGGAGGGTTTTCAGGGGGCTTGACAAGATTTTAAAAGGGTGCTATAATGGGTCTTATCCCACATTGGGATACAGAAAAATCGTCGAATTTCTCACACGTAAAACATCGTATTAAAAATATGACAGGAACAATCAAAACCCTTACTGAGCGCGGATTTGGTTTCATTGCTCGCGAAGGCGAAGCAAAGGACCTTTTCTTCCACTCAAAGGATTTAGTTGGCATCACTTTTGATGCACTCAAAGTCGGCCAGGCCGTAAACTTTGAAGTCACCCAGGGCGAAAAGGGCCCGGCTGCAACCAACGTTACGCTCGTTGCGTAATGCAAACAAAAAACCGCTCCGTAAGGGGCGGTTTTTTGTTTGTCATAGTGCGCTATACTAGTCCTACTTATGACCCAGGAGCAGGCGCTGACAATTTTAAAAAGCGGTGAGTCGGTTTTTTTAACCGGTGAGCCTGGAGCCGGTAAGACGCACACCGTTAACGCTTACGTGCAGTATTTGCGCGAGCACGATATCGAACCGGCAATTACCGCCTCAACGGGCATCGCCGCCACGCATATTCACGGAATGACGATTCACTCCTGGAGTGGTATCGCCATCAAGACCGAACTGACCAAAGCGGACTACGAGGCGATGGCGCACAATAAGTTTTTGAATCGGCGGCTGCAAAACGCTACGGTTTTAATTATCGACGAGGTCTCGATGCTGGCGGCGCGGACGCTGGATATGGTGGACTCGGTCTGCCGTAAGATTCGTAATATTCAACGGCCGTTTGGCGGACTGCAAGTTGTTTTAGTCGGTGACTTTTTCCAGCTGCCGCCGGTTTCGCGTGGTGATGCGTCAGAACGAAAATTTGCTTTTGAGTCGGAGGCCTGGCAGGAGCTGCAGCCGACCGTTTGTTACTTAACCGAACAGCACCGTCAGGATGATCCGGATTTTTTAAACGTTTTAGCAGCGATTCGTAGCGGCGAGTATGACACGACGCATCGGCAGCATCTGCAGCTGCGCGTCGGCCGGCACGAAAAAGTGGTCAAAGAATTGCCGCGGCTTTTTTCGCACAATGCGGACGTAGATACAATTAATACTCGCGAGCTGCGCAAGCTTGATGGCGGTGAGCGGGAGTTTATTATGCGCAGTAGTGGCGCGGAGCGGTTTGTCGAAACGCTTAAGCGGGGCTGTTTGTCGCCGGAGCGGCTGGTGCTCAAAGTTGGAGCGGCGGTGATGTGTACAAAAAACAACGCCGAGGACCGGTTTATCAATGGAACGCTGGCGACCGTAACCGGATTTTCGCCGGATACCGGCGAGCCGATTATCAAAACGCTGGAAGGGCGCACTATCATCGTTGAGCCGTTAGAATGGAGTATCGAGGAGGACGGCAAGGTGCGCGCGAGTATTACCCAGGTGCCACTACGGCTCGCCTGGGCGATGACGATTCACAAAAGCCAGGGGATGAGCATGGATGCGGCGGTTATTGATTTATCCAGCGCCTTTGAATATGGACAGGGTTACGTCGCGCTCTCTCGCGTGCGCCGATTGTCGGGATTATATTTGTTGGGGATTAACGAGCGGGCGCTCCAGGTGCATCCGGAGGTTTTGGCACGCGACGAGGAGTTTCGTCAGCGTTCTGCGGCGGCTGCAGCCGGGCTGGAGCAGGGCTCGCCGGCACAGCGCTTAGAGTTGCAGAAGGATTTTATTTTAGAATGCGGAGGGAGAGTCACAATAAACAATAAACAAGAAACAAAAAACGATAAACAAGGCGAGGAAAAGGGCGTTTGGCTCGCAAAGCAGCGCGAGAAAAATCCTAATGCCTACCAGCCATGGACGCCGAAGGACGATGAGCTGCTTACGACGATGTTTGAGGCGGGGATTGAGCGTGAAAAGATTGCGGAGTTTTTTAAACGTAAGCCAAGCGCGATTCGTTCGCGTTTAAAGAAGCTAGGACTGATGGAATAGTAGTCAGGAGTCAGAAGACAGGAGTTAGCAGGGAGAAAATGCAGAGATTGGATAGTAGTTAGGAGACAGGAGCTAGGAGTCAGCAGTAAGAAAATACGAATAGAAATAGCAAGGTTTTTCCTATGGGCATATTCGTGCGAATATGCCCATAAGCGTTTTCGGGAAAGGTACAAGAAACAGTGAATGCAGGAAATTTCGGGATTGTGTTATGCTGATACAAAATACATATATGAACATAGTAGAGCGTCTCAAGACCTGGTTTGCCGGACTCACGCAGCAGAAAAAGATCGGTAGCGGAGTAGTCGGGGTGGTTTTGATAGCGTTTGCAGTTTTCTTCATTTTGCATAAAGGTATCACCGGCAACTTCCCGTTTTTCACGCCGCAGGCGCAGTACCAAGTTGTTTACGAGTTAGTATCGGACAAAATTTCGCAGCACAGCGGCATCGTTGTAAACCTACCGGACGGCACTAAACTCGCCACCGCTACCACGACGGATTCGGTTTCGTTTACGCCGCAGCTTACCGGCAGTTGGATAGAGACAAAGATTCCGAAGGCGCTTGTCTACAAACCGGCGGTGGAACTGAAAATCGGTTCGCACTACCAGGTCAGTTTGGCGACGACGGACGGCGTCATTAAAAAAGATTTCATCGTCGACGAGGACCCCAAAATAAGCAGCGTTTTCCCAAACCAAGACGCGGAGGCGGAGTTACATTCAGCTATAACGATCTCCTTTAACCGTCCGATGGTGCCGCTCACGACGCTTTCGGTTTTAGACGGCCTCAAAGTGCCGGTGACAATTACGCCGGCTACTAAAGGAAAGTTTAAGTGGATCTCGACGCGCACGCTGCAGTTTGTTCCGGAGACTGCGCTTATCGGTTCGACTAACTATGCAGTTACTGTTGGCTCACAGCTTGTTTCGATGGACGGTCTCGCTGTGCCACCGGCGACGTATCACTTTGCGACTAAGGCGCTGCGTCTTAACTACGCCTCGCAAGGCACGCTCACGTACAGCGCTCCAATGCGCTTCCAATTCAACCAGCCGGTTGATTTAGAGAAGACGAAGCCGGGTGTTCGGCTGTTATGGGCTTCAAAAGAGAATCTTGTGCCGCTCGTCCGGTATGGCAAAAGAATAGTCTCTGATTCAAACGGGAAGGCGGTCAGCGTTGAAGATAAGACGGTGCTCGAGGTTTTGCCGTCGGGAACGCTGCACGGCAACAACAACGTTTGGGATTTTGAATCGGCCTATCAGGCGTCTATCGACGTTGCGTATCCTATTGGCGGCGAGATAGTGCTGCGCCAGCCGAGTATCAGCCAAATAATCACTACACCCGCAATCGAGAGCGTCAAAGTCGATTCTCCGAGCACGACGCTTGGCGCCGTAGATTTATTTGATCCAAACGGAACCACGACTGTTAATTTTTACGAAGACATTGATATCGGCAAGAGCGACATCAGCGTCAAAGGCTTGGCGGATATTAATTACGGCGAAAAGTGTGCCGGCGTGGAGCAGGTAAATAAGTACGGCTACTACGGCTCGTATGGCGCGCCGTGTGAAAAGGTCAGCGACCATTCGCAGTTGGTTTTCACATTTGATTCCGGTGCGAAGTTTAAACGTGGCGAGCAGGTGCCAATCACGTTTAGTAAAATTGTTAACGCGCAGGGCTTCCAGATTAATAAGGAGCCGATTACGGTACTGCTTACGGTGTATCCGGAGCTGCAGATTTTGCGGACGGCGCCGGCGGATAAGCAGGTAGGCGGCAGCTTGCGAGAATTCGTAATTTGCACCACTGTGCCGCTTAAAGAGAAGGATGCTGCTGATTTTAGTCGTGACGTGAAGTCGGACAGATATCTGTCCTTTGAGCGATTTAATCCTTCATATCGCGTTGATATCAATCGCGGGTATAACGAGAAGTGTAATCCGGGTGAGTATTCGACGCGCATCTACTATGGACTTATCCCGCTTAAACCGTATTCAATTACGATGCAGCTTGAGGATGTCTTTGGCGCGGCCACGACACTGAAGACTTCGTTTACTGCTGAAAATGCTTCTACCTTTTCGCTTGATATCCGTAGTATGCAAAAGGTATACAACGTGACGGCACCGGAGCACACAAAGCTCACGTATGCGGCGGAGAACTTCCCGGTTGTACAAATGTCTATCTGTAAGCTTGACCCGAAGACGATGGTGGACGAGCTGACGTCAGAAAGCGTTTACTCCAGTAGCCGCGCGCCGTATACTGCGGGATGTCTGGTAAACGTAAAAGATGATATCGCCGTGCCGCAGGAACAGTGGGTGTATCACTACTTCCAAATTGACCTAGCAAAGTACTTTAAAGATACGCGCGGGCAGTATCGCATTACGCTCACGCACCCGCAGTACACGGATTACCAGGGCCGCCAGACGTACTCAAACACCTACGTGAGCGTTACCAATCTCGCGGTTGTTGAAAAGCGCGTGCAGTGGTATTCGGACAACTATTATAGCCGAGATGCGGCGAAGCTAGAAAACAAACTGGCGGTTCCCGATGACACGCGCGGCGTTGTCTATTTCGCGACTAATAGCGGGACGCTGGCGCCGATTGCCGGAGCCACCGTGCGCGTTTATACAAAAAACGGTACAGACGCACCGCTCGATTTTGGACGTATTGGGGCAACCGACATTCGCGGTTTAGCCGAATTTTCACTGACAAAAAATGTCGCCGGTGCTGTTATAACCAGCCCGGACGGAGTTGATTCTGCCATCGTAACTTCTTGGGGTGACACGCTTGACTCCGGCGCCTGGGGTTGGGCTCGCGACGTACAGCGCACCTACCTTTATACCGACCGGCCAATCTATCGCCCGGGTCAGGAGGTGTTCTTCAAAGGCATTTATCGCATTAACTACGACGGGTTCTACAAGAAGCCAAGCGAGGACACGATGGCGGTTGAAATTTCCGACAGTAAGGGTGCTAAGGTGCTCTCACAGAATTTGCCCGTTTCAGACTTCGGCACCTTTGGCTCGAGCTTGAAGCTTCCGGCTGACGCCGCCTTGGGCGCATACTACATCTCCGCAGGCGGGAATTCCGCGGTCTTTACTGTTTCGGCCTATGCCGCCGCCGCGTTTGATGCACAGGCAACTGCTGATAAGGACGAGTATGTTTCCGGTGATACAGCGACGCTGGACATCGCCGCCAAGTATTACTTCGGCGCGCCGCTTGATGGCGGATCGCTCTCCTGGAGTCTGACTACGCAGGATTATCACTTCGACCGCTACAGCGATGCAAACTTTAGTTTCGGTCGCGGTTGGTACACCTGTGAGAGTTGTAACTATGGCGATACTTACCTAAAGAGTGGTACCGCTGATCTTGATCAAAACGGTAAGGCGCAGGTAAAACAGGCGCTTGATTTTAGCGAGCTGTTTAAAAAGGCTACAGATGTACAGAGCAAGATTTTCGTCTTCCACGGAACGATTAAGGACAAGCAGGGGAAGTCCGTCAGTTTCCAGAAGTCGTTTATCGTGCATCGCGGCGAGTTTTATCTTGGCATTAAGGCTGATCCGTCGTTTGTCCCGAGCAAGACTCCATTCAATGTTTTGGCAAAGACGGTTGACGTAACCGGTAAGCCAACGGGTGAGCTGGGACTTTCGTACACTATCGGCAAGGTCAGCTGGCAGTCGTTTAAACGCCAAGAAGTAGACGGCGGATTCTACAACCGCAGCGAGCGCGTCGTAACCCCGGTTATCACCAAGAGTTTTAGAACCGATGGCACCGGTGATTACTCCGACGAGGTTACACTTTCTGAGCCGGGTGAGTACGAAATCTCCGCAACGGGCACTGATCGGTCCGGCAATGAGATTACCGCCAAGGGCTATGTGTACGCGTATGGTGACGGCCAGGTAGATGTCCGCCAGACCAACAACGCGACGTTAGATTTGAAGGCCGATAAGACCGATGTCAAAGTCGGGGATACTGCGCGCCTGGTTATTCAGAACCCGTTCCCACGAGCCAAGGCATTAGTTTCAGTTGAGCGCGGCCGTATCTTCTCGTACGAGGTCCTGGATATTACCGACAGCATCTTCCAGTACTCATTTAGAGTGACGGATGACCACGTACCAAATGTCTACGCCGCTGTCGTGTTGCTCGCGCCGGGCGGGCAGATGAAGTTTGGTAATTTGCAGTTTAATGTAAACCGCGACCAGAAAAAGCTTTCGATTGAGATTACTACCAACAAGACTTCGTATCTGCCGGGCGAGCAGGTAACGCTGACCGTTAAAACGACTGATGCGCTCGGGCGCGCGGTGCCGGCCAACGTCTCGGTCGCTGTTGCGGACCTAAGTGTCCTCGCGCTCTCCGGTAATCCGAAAAAGAATCCGCTCGTCTTCTTCTACGACGGCTTCCCGCTCACTGTTTCGACTGAAGCCAACACTAAAAATCTTTTGACCGAGACGCCGATTCCATCCGGCACGAAGGGTGGTAGCGGTGGCGGTGGAGACGGTCTGGCCAACAAAGTTCGCGGCGAGTTTAAAGACACGGCCTTCTGGCGTTCGGACGCCGTGACTAATGCGGCGGGCGTGGCGACGATGACCTTTACGCTGCCGGATAACTTGACCAAGTGGCAGGTGGAGTCCGTTGGTATTACGAAAGACACGCTAGTCGGTGCTTCGTACAAAGAAGTCATCGCACAGAAGCAGTTGATGGCGGTGCCGATTATCCCGCGCTTTGTTGTCCCGGGTGATGAGTTTATGGTCGGGCTGAAGATTTTCAACCAGACCAACGAGAGCCAGCCGCTTAACGCTTCTATCAAGAGCGCGACGCTGAAGCTCGTCGGTGCTTCGCAAAAGAGTCTGACGATTGCCGCCGGTAAAACCGAGACGGTTTACTTCCCGGTTGTGGCTTCGGCGACGATGGACCGCGGCGTCCACACGCTCACGCTCTCGGCGCAAAACGAGGACTTTAACGACACTGTGGAGCAGCGCATTCCAATAACCCGCAATATGACTTACGAGGCGACTGCCACGGCTAATGGTACGACTGATGCAACCAGCAAGGAGTACTTATTCCTGCCGGGTAATGTCATCCCTGATCAGGGCGGACTGACGATTAAAACGAGTGCGACCCTGGCTCTCTATCTGACTGATGCGCTCACGTATATGTTCCAGTATCCATACGGCTGCAGTGAACAGATTGCCAGTAAGCTGCGCGCCATTGCTATCGCCAAACGCGTCCTCACGCTCCCGAACGTCGGCAAGCAGTTCGTGTTGCCGAAAGTTCAGTTTGACGGCAAGGAGTACTCTATCGATGACGCGGTAGCAATTGGTATGAAGCAGATGCTCGACAACCAAAACGGTGACGGCGGTTTCACGTACTACAAGTGGTCGGGAGCGAAGAGCGACCCGGCGCTGACGGCGACGGTGCTGCAGTCGCTGATGGACCTGCGCGCGGCCGGCTACTCGGTTTCGCAGAACGTCATCGACTTGGCGGTCAACTACTCGTATAACCAGATCGGGTCGCATACCGAGCAGTACTACCGCGACAACCAGTATCAGTTTAACGAAATGATTGCCGTGCTCTCTGTACTCCAGCGGATCCGTACCTCAAGCGTTGCTTACGGAAGCGCAGTTCGTACCATTAGCAACATCGCCACGCAGTCGTATATTTCGGACAAGATGGGGAGTATGACGCTTGGCACGCTCGCACTGCTCACCGCGGATCCAAACACCTCGTTCTCGGCGGTGATGAAAACGCGTGCCTTTGCCGCTCTGCAAAACCGAGTCGCGATTGACTCGCGCGGTGCCTACGTCGCTCCACGCGAAGGATCGGTTTTATGGACCTTCTATGAGACTCGCGAAAAGGACAGCGCCCTGTTACTCGAGGCTGTGACTATCGACAAACGTGAGTATACCGAGACCGATAATCTCATCCGCTCACTGATGGCCAGTCGCACTAAAGACGGCTCCTGGGGCTCAACAAACACGACTGCGACCGTTTTAAACGCCCTGGCTAAGTACCTGGAGTGGAAGCGGGAGCTTAGCTCGCAGTTTACCCTCGACACGCTGTTAGATGGTAAGAGTCTGGTAAAGAGCAGCTTCGGTCCGGACAACATCTTAAAGCCGATTGAGACCTTCCTGGCGACGGACAAGATTGCGCTCGACAAGCTGCATCTCATCAGCTTCGCTAAAGAAAATCAAAACAAGGAGCCAAACAAGTTCTACTACGACCTAAGTCTCAAGTACTTCCTGCCGGCCAACTTGATCCCGCCGCGCGACGAGGGCTTTACGGTTACCCGCAACTTATATGCACTGACTGATACCACCTACGCCAAGCCGCTTACAACCGCGAAGGTCGGCGACATAGTCCGCGGCGTAGTTACGATAGTGATGCCAAAGTACCGCCACTTCGTTGCACTCGAAGATGCAATTCCGGCTGGGTTTGAGCTCGTCGACTTTAAGCTCAAGACCGAGGATCAGTCGGTCGTTGAGAGTCAGTCTGCGCCGACCCAAGAGCAGTCCGCGCTGTCCTCGACGCTGCCGGTCTCCTATGACGAGAGCGTTCCGCCTATTTTCGAGACCTTCTATCCGGACTTCGAGGAGCTGCGCGACGACCGCGTCTTCGCCTTCGAGCAGTCCGTAAAGCCGGGGACATATACCTATACCTACTACCTGCGCGCTACAGTCCCGGGCACCTTCCGCTACCTGCCGGCCGTGGTCAGCGAGATGTACTATCCGGAAAACTTCGGGCGTAACGGCGGCAGTATGTTCACGGTGGAGCAGTAGGCAAAATCTATGAGAAGATTATTTCTTGCTTCAGCGATATCTTCTAGCTTAGATAAGGTCACGGAGTTGTTGGATAAGAAACCGGCAGATTTAAAGCTTGCCTTCGTTACCACAGCAGCGCATCCTTACGGCAAAAATCCTCCTTGGCTTGCCGCTGATAGAGAAAAGCTTATCGGAAATGGTTTTATAGTTTTCGATGTCGATATTAAAGATAAATCAAAAAAAGAGCTTGAAATCTTCTTTAGTGACTTTGATATCATCTGCGTTGGCGGAGGGAACTCATTCTATCTGCTCGAAAAAGCATTAAAGAGTGGTTTTGCTGAGGTAGTAAAAGAATTTGTCGCGAAGGGCAAACTGTACATCGGTTCGAGTGCCGGCTCAATTCTTCTTGGCCCAACGCTCGATCCGATAAAGACGATTGATAATCCTGAAGAGGTTCCGGATCTTAAAAAGTATGACGCCCTTGGCATAGTTGACTTCATCATTTTGCCTCATTTCGAAGGAGAGCAACGGACTGGATCCTATAAAAGGATAATGGAAGCTCCGGAGAACAAAAAATACAAATTTATTACTCTTACAGACGATGAGGCCGTCGCGGTGCAAGGTGACACGTATCGAATTGTTTCTTCTGGTGGGAGCACTTTGCTTAAGTAAAGTGCTATAGAAGGGAGTAAGGAAGGTTACCGTAAAGTAATCCGAATCTTTTCCCGTTTGCCGGAGCTGGTTACAGCTTCAATGGTGTAGGTTTTTGGTTCGGTCGGATGGAAGTTGAGCTCGCTGGTTTTGCTCGCATAAAGTTCGCCATCTACATACCAGGAGACGACCTGGCTGGCGATGAGCGGAATTACCGTGTCGGCTTCGAGTTCGAAAACATCGCCCTGGTGCGGGGAGGTGATGAGCGATTGATTCGCGAGCAGTAGGTTGCGGTGCGCGGCGACGTTTTCGCCGGGGAAGCCGAAATCAGTTGTATCGCCGACGCTGACCGGTGCGGTGAGGTTAAACGGCAGCGGGGTTTGTTTGTTGTATGGCGTGTTTAGTAAGAGTTCCATCGCGTCGTGCCAGATAGCGCCCGCGCCCTCGGCGCCAGAGACCTGTTTGAGCGGCTTGTTTTCGGCGTTACCTAGCCAGGCGACGACGAGGAAGTCGGGGGTATAACCCATGGTCCAGCTGTCGTGGAAGTCTCGAGAGGTTCCGGTTTTCACGGCGTAGTTATGCTGCGAGAGGTTTAAGCTGGAGGCCAAGCCAAATTGTTCGACGCCGGAGGTGCGGTCGTTTAATACCTGCGAGACGAGTTGGATATATTTCGGATCGGCGACGCGTCGCTCCGGCAGCGCTGCGGACATCGGCGTGGCGATTGTTTTGTTTTGCGTGCCGGAAGTAAAAAGCGTCAGCGGTTTTAAAACGCCTTGTAGTGGGAAAATTGAAAACAGGTGGGCGAGGGTGAGTGTGTCCATTTCCAGTCCGCCGAGTGCGATGCCGTATTGATAGCTACCCAGGTCGTTAAGCGGCTGAAAGCCGAGGGATTGTTGTAAGAAGTTGTAAAACGGTAGGAGGCCGACGTATTCCAGCGTTTTTACGGAGGGGACGTTTAAGCTGTTGCTAAGCGCGTAGTGCAGGGTAACGATGCCGCGGTACTGGCCGTCATAATTTTTTGGATAGAGCGGGAAGCCGTCTGCGGTTGGGAACTTGTACTCGCGATCGTCTACGAGTGAGTAGGGGCGCAGTCCGGCCTCGTAGCCCTTGAGATAAATGAACGGCTTGATGGTTGAGCCGATGGGGCGGGGCTGGATCGCCATATTTATCTGTGAGCCGGAGCGATTGGTGCCGGGGTCCGGGGAGCCAATCATCGCGACGAGTTCGTTTTCCGGTAGCTTGATGACTACGAGTGCGCCGGTGTGTGCGCCGGCGTCCCAGCCACGTTCAACGTGCTTTTTAACGATCTCGCGCAACTGCTCCGTGAGTTTTGCGTCTAAGGTGGTCGTGCAGGTATCAACACATTTAGGCTGGGATTCGGAGTCACGGGGTTGCAATCCCGTCGCTTTCCGGCAAGAACTGGCTAACCCCGAACTTTCAGTAAGTCCGCCAGACCCTACGGGTATGCCGGATTCCTGAAAGTCCGGCTCGCTACAGTCCTTGCTTAAAATCGCCTGGGAGCCAACCCCGTAACTCCGAATAAGTGTCGCGAGTTCGAAGTTAAAGGGCAGCTCGTAGTCGTCTCGAGAGATGATGTTAACCTCCTGACTCCCAAGCTGCACGCCGAGCTTGCCGGCGAGCATCTCGCGTTCTTTGAGGTTGGCCTTGGTCCAGGGATTTTTAGCGCTCGGGCTGCCGAGCGTGGCTAGCAGCGAGAGGATTTCGGCGTCGTTTAAGTCTGGTAGTTCTTTTTTGAAGTATGCCTCGCTGCCGTAGGCGAGTCCCTGGATATTGTTACCCAAATAAACGGTGTTGCTGTACATCGTTAGGATTGTTTTCTTGGAGGTAAAAAGCTCCAGGTCCAGCGCGAGGAAAAACTCCTGCAGTTTGTGCCAGAGCGAGCGGTTGCTTTCATTGCCCAACACGTTTTTGACGAGCTGCATCGTAATCGTGCTGGCGCCGCCACCTTTCTCGCCAGAGAGGCTGGCGAGCGTAGCGCGAGCGATGCTGACGGGGTTTACGCCCGGGTGGTAATAAAAGAAGCGGTCTTCTTTTTTAACCAGCAGCTTTGCTACTCGCGGTGGGAGTGCGGCGGCGTAGCGGCTGTACTCACCCTTTTGATTTGGCGAGAGCGAGAGAGAGATGCCGTTACGGTCTAAAATCGCGACTGATTGTAACGCGTGGTAGCGGTTGATAATCGCGACTTTGCCGCTGTATAAAAGCAGAACGAGGACGAGCGCGATCCAAAAAACCTTCACAAAGCTTTTGTCCGGCTTTTCGGTAAATACGCCTTTGAGGTGTTTTTTAAGATTATGGAGTCTCTTCATTACTCTTATCCTACCGCCGTCTACTAACTACTGTCTACTAACTACTATCCTAAATACGTGAAATAAAAAAGAATCACGAGTGTAGTATATGGGCAGCTGCAAAATATTATCCACAAACTATTAAATAAACCTTGAAAAATAAACAAAAATTTATTGGCTACGTTGTTGCACCCGCGGTTTTAGGTATGGCTATGCTTGGCACCGGAGTTGCTTCGGCGCACGGCTTAGGCTTTGGTCTTGGCGGTGGAGCGAGCAGTTTAACGCCGGACGAAATTGCGACTCGCCAGCAGACGATGTTTGATAAGCAGGCGCAGATACTCGGTATCTCGGCCTCTGATGTCAAAGACGCCTGGGCGGCCGGCAAGACGTTTGACCAGATCATTACCGAAAAAGGTCTAGATAAAGCAGCGGTTGAGCAGCGCATCAAGGATGCTGCGACGGTTCAAATGAAGGCCCAGCTTCAGGCTTTGGTGACCAAGGGGATTATCACACAGGCGCAGGCTGATAGCCGTCTTCAGTTTATGCAGACCCGTGCCGAAAACCGAAAAGGAAAGGGCATGATGAAGGGAATGCGCGGAATCCAACTGTAACTCTGCATTACGAACCTCCAATTTTTGGTTCGTCCGACTCTTTCTTGCGGGGCTTAACTAGCCCCACACCTTTATAAAATGACCAGACCCTACGGGTATTACTCATTTTCTAAAAGTGCGGTTCGTTCTAAGCCACGCAAAGAAATAGTCTGGACGGAGGTTCGAACGCAGAGCTCTTAGAAATTTTAGAGCTTCGCCGGAGTTTGAAATATTCCGGCGAAGAGCCAAGATTTTTAAAAATTCGCCTTCAGCCAGTCTTCTAGCGATTTTTGATCAGTGACATGGTATGCACGCATGCCAACTTTTTTCGCGGCATCTACATTTGTCATCGCATCGTCAATAAAAAGACAGTTTTCGAGTGCGACTCCGAGTCTTTCAGCGCAATATTTGAATATTTCCGGCTCCGGCTTCATTAGCTTTATTTCGGAGGAAATAAAAACCGAATGAAAGTAGTCGTCGAGCTTAAATCCTTGCTTCTGAAAAAGTGGACGTACGTAAGCAGCCGAAGAGTTTGAGCAGATTGCGGTTTTGTATCTATCTTTTAGTTTGGTAGCAATTTTAAATATATCTGAGTAGACAAGGAATCCTGATTCCATTTCTCTTTGTATCGTGTCGGGCGTCTTGCCGACAGCCTTTGCGGCTGCATCGAAGAAATCGGATTGATTTTTCGTACCGATATCGAGGCCGAGCATTATCGTGCGGAGCTCTTCGACAGCTTCAGGCTTGTCTTTGATATGCTCGCGTATCCATTTTTGATTGAATGTTTCGGAAAGCACCCCGAAGATATCAAAAATAATCGCCTGAATTGGCATATGCTAACTAAAAAGTTCGGTTGCCAATTCATCCAGCCCCGTTTTCTTTGTCGAGGAGACGGGGAAGACCTCGTATGGTCCGGCCATGGCCAGCAGCTCCTTCATCTTGGCGTGGAATTCTTTTTGAGTCATTTTATCCACCTTGCTGGCGGCGATTAAAATATTTTTTGAGTGCTTTTTGAGCTCCTTAAACATATTTTCGTCTTGGGCGGTCATTCCGACGTTGGCGTCGATGATCAGTACGACGGCTTTTTGCTTGTGCTCGGAGTTAAATAAATAGCCTTTGAGCAGGTTGATGATCGCATCGCGTTTGCCTTGCGAGCCACGGGCGTAGCCGTAACCGGGGAGGTCGACGAGGTGATACGCATTATTAATCAAAAACAGGTTTATCTGTTGCGTGCTGCCGGGGAGCGCACTGGTGCGGGCAACGCCACTGTGAGTTAGGGCGTTAATCAGGCTGGATTTGCCGACGTTAGAGCGGCCGATGAAGGCGATTTTTGGGAGCGCATCTTTGAGGATTCCAGTTTCGTCGCTAATCCCGCCCGAGGAGCTGGGAGTAAAGCCGGCTATGAACTTGGCGGAGCGGATGGTCATAGACTTTATCGTAACAGATTGGAGATATTTATGCGATTTTTACAAGCCTTTAAGATTTCTTATGGGCATATTCGCACGAATAGGTAAATGGACATTTTGCGGAAAAAGTATGATTTTTTAGAGTTTATGTTATGCTGGGCTTTATGGATACTCAATTAGGTACAGTTGCAGGGGAGGTTCCTCGAGGCTCCTTCCAGCTAAAAGGCTTTAAGGCCAGTAAGGTAGTCGTTAAGGAGTCCTGGGCTGTTTTACAGAAAGACAAGGAGATTATGGGCTTTACGGTCCTTTCTGCTATCTGTACATTGCTGGCTCTTACGGTAATGGCTATTTTGTATTATTTTTTGATTTTGCATGGAAGCAGCACGGCGTTTTACTACGACAAAACTCAACACGTAAACGTTTTCATTCAGTACGGGACGCTGCTCATGTATTACGTCGTTATCTACTTCATTACCAATTTCTTCCAGGCAGGGCTTTTTACTATCGTCCAGGGGCGCTTCGAAGGAAAAGATTTGAATTTCAACGATGGATTAGCCGGTGCAAAAAAGAATCTGGCAAAAATCTTTTTGTGGTCGCTCATTGCGGCGACGGTTGGTATGATTTTGCAAATTATCTCCGACAAGGCGAAGATAGTCGGGAAAATCGTGTCGTCGCTGCTTGGTGCCGCCTGGAACATTTTGACTTACTTTAGTTTGCCGGCGCTCGTTATCGGTAATTCAAGTGTTAAGGAGTCATTTAAAACCTCCGCCGCGATGATTCGGAAAACGTGGGGAGAGGCGATTATCGTTAATTTCGGTGTCGGGACTGTCTTCGGCCTGATAGCTTTTGCGGTTATCGCTTTCTCCGTCGGCGTTATCGTTCTTTTGCCGTCGATGTTTACTAGTATCGCAGTCGGTGCATTTCTCGCCATTGCGCTCGTTGTCCTCATCGTTATCTCCTCGACACTTAGTGCGATTTTCAAGTTAGCACTGTTTAATTACGCGCGTACCGGTCAGGTGCCGTCAGTGTTTTCTGCAGACCTCGTCAAAGCAGCAATCAAAGTAAAACCCTAGAGTGTCTATTCTCTAATTCGCGCGAATAGGTAAATGAGTGTATGGATTCAAAAGCACGACCGCATCCCAATGACCCGCTGCACGGCAAGACACTCCAATCAATCTTAGAGTTTTTAGTCGAGCGCTACGGATTCCCGGAGCTCGGCGCCCGGATTAAAATCAACTGCTTTTTAAAAGACCCGAGTATCAAGTCGAGCCTGACATTTCTGCGCAAAACTCCCTGGGCCCGCGAGAAGGTGGAGCTTTTGTACGTTCGAACGATTGGGGGATTTTAGACCACTGCCGGTGTCTTTTTTAGTTTCAGCTGATCGGTCAGCAGGAAGACTCCGAAAACCATTGGAATGAGTGATGCGAGCTGCCAAGCATTGGGAGTTTGATGAAGCAGGAGCCAGGCAAAGATAAGCGTGAAGAGCGGCGAGACGCTTGAGAGCGCTAGAGCTTTGGTTACGGCAATGCGGTGAATTCCTTCGAGCCACATAATTTTTGATACGCCGAAGATGATTGCTCCGTTAATAAGCAGGAAGAGAAGCGAGGAACGAACATCGGCAAATGACGTGTGTTGTCCAAGAATCGCGCTTAGTCCAAAAACAATAGGGAAGGTCAGGATGCTACGAGCGAATAAAATAGTTTCGCTTGAGGCAATTTTACGGGCTTTCTGCTGCGCGGAGTTGCCCATTGGAGTAAAAAAGGTAGCAGCAAGGATAAGAATGTCGCCAACATTAAAGTGCGTAAAGTTTGGCCAGAGCACGATCAGTGCGCCTAATACCATGAGGCCTGCACCCAGCGTATGTTCTTTCGAAACATGATCTTTGCGTATGATATGAAAAAATATGAATGAAGTTAAGATTTCGAAAAGAGCAACGATGCTTGAGTTGCCGGCGGTTGTTTTAGTTAGCCCGACAAAAACTAACCCGTAGTACATCAGGCCGTTAAAGAAAGCGATTGCGAGAGCGTATTTCCAAAGTTGTAGATTTGCGAGTTCTTTTACTTTTTTCCTTAATAGCACAATGATGCCGAAGAAGATGGCGGCGAAAACAATGCTCCACGAAAGTGAGGCTAGGCCGGAGAGCTTGGCATAGGTCAAAATTGTGACGATAGGGAAGAAGCCCCAGATAAATGTTTGGGCGAGGATTATCGATTCGCCTTTGCGTTGCTCGGTCATAATTACTTTTTCCAGTCGCGGATGATAATTTTCTTGCCGTCGAGGGTGACAACCAGTTTCTGCTTTTCGCGCAGCTTAAGCTCCTGGACGATTTCAGCGGGGATCACAACAGCAAAGCTACGCTTCGCCACGCGGGTTACTTTGCGAATGTATTTCATGCATATAGTATGTTACTTATTTTGTTACGTAACAAGGTAAGTAACATGTTACGTAGCAACTATGATTTGTTGCCAAATAGCCTAAAAATCGCTAGAATTGCGAAACCTACTGGGGGATCGTCTAATGGTAGGACACGGCCCTTTGAAGGCTGGCATCTAGGTTCGATTCCTAGTCCCCCAACAAATGAAATTCAGGACTCTCAAAAAAGTCATTTTGGGTTATACTCAAGTTATTCAAAACGAATATGTCTAAACCCACAATCCTTATAACTGATACTCTGTTTATCCTGCCTGAGCATGAAAAAATGCTGCGCGATGCAGGTTACGAGCTTGAACGTTTGCCTACGCCTACGGCCTCGGAGGAGGAATTAATCAAGCACATTAAAGGGAAAGTCGGCTATGTCCTTGGCGGTATAGAAAAAGTGACCGATAAAGTTATCGAGGCCGCCGATGAACTAAAGGCTATTGCTTTCACGGGGGCCGATTGGCGGGCGATAATGCCGGGTTATGCCAAAGCGACAGAGCGCGGTATCGCTATCGCCAATACTCCGGGTGCGAATGCAGATGCAGTTGCCGAATATACCATCGCGCTTATCCTTGCTATGGTCCGAGATGTTTTTGAGGCTGGACGAACTGGCATAAAAAAGTTTGAGACGACTCCCTCGCTCAATCAGCTAACGGTTGGAATTTTTGGTATGGGTAGAATCGGCGGTAAAGTCGCCCGTATTTTAAAGGCATTAGGCACAAAAGAAATACTCTATTTCAGCCGTGAGCAAAAGCAAGATGTTGAAAAAGTAACTGGGGCTAAGTTTGTAAGTATTGATGAACTTCTTTCCCGAAGTGATGTCGTAACTCTGCACGCCTCCAAAGAAGCCGGGGCGGGCTATATAGGCAAAAACGAACTCGCGAAAATGAAAAATGGAGCAATTCTTATTAACTGCGGTTTTACCGGTAGTGCAGACAACAGCGCGCTCTACGATGAACTAAAATCCGGACGGCTACGCGCTGCACAAGATGATCCTATTGATGAGCGGTTTAACACCCTGCCCCTATTCAACTGGTTCAGCTCTAATTCGCATCGGGCCTACAACACATTTGAAGCTGCCAAAACTGCAAGCGACATGTCTACGCAGTCGCTATTGAACATGTTGGCAACAGGAAAAGATCAGTATCGGGTTAACTGATCAGCTGCTATTGCTATAAGCCTATGAAATTAAGCATATACAAACTTTTTTCAGTCGTAGCTATTTTGCTGATACTCGTTTCTGCGCTCGGTATTGGGAGTAATTATTTGTGTACGAATGAATTTAATCACCTCGGCTGTCCACTGGCCTCCTTGCTCTATTCTCCGTTTGGTCACGAAGCAGGCAGCGGCGTTGCGGTGGCAATTATCGGATTTATAACCTATCTGATGGTTGGAGTCATTGGGCTGGCGATGCTGCTGATTGTTTGGGCGGCAGGAACGAAAAAGCAGGAGCTGCGTCCTCGTCCGAAAACGTTGCTTTTGTCCGCGGCTCTTATACTAATCATTCTTTTTGGGACGATCGCGTATCAGCGAGTATACGAAGCTGTCGTTGTCCCGCGGCTGATTGAGCAGCGTTTCCAAGAAGTTACCGGCACAACTCCGGAGCAGGCCCAGAGTGTGAGTTGCCCGGGTGGATTGCTTGGAGTTGCTCTCGTTCGGTATCCGTCTTGTCCGGAGTGTGATAAAGCAGAAGATTTTCTCACCACAATTAATCTTGGCGAGCGTTTAAAAATATTTAACCTTGCATCTCCCGAGGCGCTGCCCGACCCCTATTCAGGCAACTTCAACACCTTGGCAGATGTATTATTTTCTCGTATTGCGTCGCTGTATCAGGCGCAGGCGAAGCGTTCCATCTATCACGAGCCCGGCAGCAGCTTCCGTGCTGATACGGAAACTTCAGGAGTAATGGTTTCAGCCTGTAAAACGGATATACTTTTTGATTTTACTAATAAATCGTTTGACGCTGCGCCGGTACAGTCGGAAATTGGCAGAGCGTTGTAGTTCCAACAAAATCAGTAATAAAAAGTCCAGAAGCGCGGCTACGTTTATACAAAAAGATGCGGAAAATAATTACTACAACTTTTGTAACTCTCGACGGAGTGATGCAGGCTCCGGGCGGAACAGAGGAGGATACCTCCGGCGGGTTTGCTTATGGCGGCTGGCAGATGTCCTTTCCTCCGGACGAGAAGCTGCTTTCTATTTTGATGGGATTTATGAGTGCCCCATTTGAGCTACTGCTTGGCAGGGTTACTTACGATATCTTTGCTGCGTACTGGCCGAAGGCAAAAACCGACCTGGAGGTCGCGGAGCCATTTAATCGTACAAAAAAGTACGTTGTGTCGCATACCTCTTTTGCGCCCGAGTGGCATAACTCATTTTGCGTTACGGGCGATGTTGTATCGCAGCTTAAAAAGCTCAAAGAGGAGGAGGGTCCTGACCTGTGGGTCTACGGCAGCGGCAATCTCATTCAGACCCTGCTCAAGCACCATTTAGTAGACAGGATGCACCTCTGGATTCACCCGATCACCATCGGGGCGGGTAAAAAGCTTTTCGCGGAGGGGACCCAGCCGGAGAACTTCAAACTTGTTGATGCCAAGATCGGCGAGACCGGCCTCATTCTGGCTACCTATGAGCCGGCCGGTCCGCTAAAAATCGGATAGTGCTTTATTGGAGTGCCTTTAGGGCGCTATACTAAACAAATGAAATCCAACCCCGTCGTACAGAGCCTTGGTCACGCGCTACTCGCTTTTGTCTACATCCTGCTCGTTGCTTTTGTAATGCATAACGGAGAGCAGGTTTTTGGACATGACGACAAGATTTGGGGGACTATCGCGGTCTTAACGTTGTTTGTTTTGTCGGCCTCGGTGATGGGCGCGCTCGTGCTTGGTCGGCCAATCTTGCTCTACTTAGACGGACACAAAACCGCCGCGGTTAAGTTTTTCGGCTACACGCTGGGCTGGATGGTTGTCATCCTCGCGATCATTTTTGTCTCGCAGGCCTGGCGATAGTTTCGGTGTGCATAAGTAGTAGGTGCGTATTTTTCTGTGCGTGCTACAGTAAAAGTATTATGGAAATGTTACTTTTTGTGCTCGCTTGGCCGCTGCTGATTTTCTTTATCGGCTTTCTCGTAATAGCGTTCTACGGAGCGTTTATTACTGCCGGTGCGGCCCTGACCAGCCAGGTTCTCGGTTTACCGATAGTTATTATCATTTTGCTTTACGTCGTGGCGCGTTCGCAGCAGAAAACTGCTAAGCAAACGCCGATTATGCAATCGCAGATTGCGCAATCGTTTGTTGTCTCACTTTCAGTTGGTCTGCTCGTTCCGCTTTTTGTCCACGAATTGCTTCGTGCCTCGGGAAAGAATCTCGCGTCAATGATCGTGGCTTTGCTTTTTGGCTTCGGTTTGATGGCTTGGGGAATGTTTATGAAAGATAACTCGACGCTACGCCGGGCGAATCTTATCGGCAGCGTTCTCACAATTATCTACTGCTATACGCAGCTTTGGCAGTTGCCGGTGCCGTCGGCGAAGGTCATCGCTTCGGCCATCGGACTCGTTGCGGCGATCACTATCGGTATTATTCGCTTTAAAGATAAATTGATATAAACCTATGAAGCCTAACTACACAAAAATCTTCTTCGGCGTTATCGTTTTTCTTTTTAGCACTGCTTTGGCTTACTTCAGCGCAGATTACTTTACGGGTGGCCAGGTGCTTTTCTCGGGAGCGGCTGTCACCGCCGGTCAGACGACGAGCCCGGGGTTTGTCATGTTTATCTTCGGCTTGATTTACGCGGTTGCCGGTGTGCTCTTAGTCAGAGTCATTCCAGTGAGCTTGGGTATATTGCTTGCGGCGGACGTTACGCTGCTTGATGCTCTTGCGCGCAACTACGACAGCATCGAGGGAATGTATCGTGTCGGACTGATTGGGCTGGTCATCGTCTTTGTGTATCTCTTCGCCTGGTTTAGGTGTAAGGATTCGATGCTTAGCGGCGGGACAACTGAAACCATAGTGTTCGAAGCTCCGAAAACTTCATAGTAAACAAGCTAAAAGACGCCCGCGGGCGTCTTTTAGCTTTGGGCTCTACTTCAGGTGCTCTATAAGAGCAACTTCAAGGGGTATGCTCGGCCGCGAGGGGGTACGCGGCACTCCTATCCTCTTTTTATGAGTTGCTCTTCAAGTGCTCTATAAGAGCAACTTCAAGGGGGATAGTCGCAAACGGAGAGTATCGCATCTGGGAGTAGGCCACGATCAGGGCTTTAATGAGCGGGATGTGCTTTTTGTCATCTAGTTTGCCGGCGTGGACTTTGAGGCCGTCCATTTCTTTGGTCGTCAGTTCGCGCTTAAAGAAGTTTTCCAGATCGGGGTTGTATTTGAGCGTGAGGGCGCGGCGGAGGTAGTGGATTAACTCTTTGGTTAAATCCACGACGTTGTGCCCGCCAGTTGCGAGTTCGTTTAAATAAGCGAGTGAGCCTTTCAAATCATTGGCGATGATTTTTTCGGCCAGGGTAATGACGCGGGTGTAGCCGACGGTGCCCAGGTGCTGCTCGACAGTCGCGAGCGTAACTTTTTCGGCTAGCGCCGTAATTTGAGTCAGCAAACTTTCGGCGTCACGGAAGCTGCCTTCGGCCATCGCAGCGATGAGCTCCACGGCGTCGTCATCAATCTTAAACTTTTCGGCTTTCACGATCGTCTTTAATTTGCCGATGATGATATCGAGCGGCAGTTTACGGAAGTGGAAGCGCTGCGCGCGGCTGGCGATAGTTGCCGGGACCTTATCGAACTCCGTCGTCGCCAAAATAAACAACACGTGTGCCGGCGGCTCCTCGAGCGTCTTCAGTAGTGCATTAAAGGCACCCTTACTAAGCATATGGACCTCGTCGAAGATAATTACTTTGCGCGGGTAGCTCGACGGGGCGAGGCGGACGCCTTCGATAATATCGCGGACGTTGTCGACACCGGTGTTGCTCGCGGCGTCGATTTCTATAACGTCTACGCCACGACCGGCATCAATTTCTTCACAAGCCCGGCACTTGTTACACGGCTCGCCGGTTGCGGCAAACTTTTTATCATCGCGGCGGGTTAAGCAGCAGGCGAGTTTGGCAAGTAATCTGGCGGCGGTTGTTTTGCCGCTGCCGCGCGGACCAAAAAATAAATAAGCGTGGCCGAGCTTGTTGGTCGCGGCGGCACTTTTTAAAACATTAGTAACCTGTTCCTGTCCGAGAAGTTCGTCTAAGGTCTTGGGGCGGTATTTGCGGTAAAGGGCTAAGGACATAAATAGTTACTTGGTTACTTAGTTAGTTGGTTGCTTGGCGAAAAGCGGATAGAGAGAAGGCAAATTTCACTCTAAGCTTATCGCGTGTGAGACATAAAAACAACTAGTTTATCGTTCTCCACATTTACTTGGCCAGGGAGGGCGAGCTAAATGTTGCAAAACAGTCTACAATAGAAGGAGCGACTGTACGCATTATGAAGAAATTTAAGCGCACGGCGGTTTTTATGCTGGTAACGGCAATCGTGGTGATTGGTACCGGTATATTTTTGTTGACCTTTCCGGCCGCGAGCTCGACATTTTTAGGTTCTGTAGCGCCGGTTCTTGAGCCAGTCAAAATTGACATCAACGCCGACATTAAACCACAGCAGCCGCTAGCCAATCCGCCGCATCCGATTAAGGCGCTTTACTTAACCTCGTGGTCCGCGGGAGGTCCGGCGGCTGTCGCTCGCGTTATTAATCTCATTCAAACGACGGAGCTTAACGCCGTTGTCGTCGATATCAAAGACTATACGGGGAAAATCAGTTACAAGCCGGACATTGCCGAAATTGTGCAGCGCGGCGCGTATGAACCGCGAATTCCAAAAATTAATACACTTATCAAACAACTGCATGACGCCGGCGCGTACGTGATTGCGCGTATCGCTGTATTCCAGGATCCGGAGTTAGTAAAGGCGCGGCCCGAGTTTGCGCTCAAGAGCAAAAAGACGGGCGAGCCGTGGGCGGATAAAAAAGGTATTCACTGGCTGGATGCCGCGGCGCCGGCGGTTTGGGATTACAATATCGCAATTGCGAAAGACGCGCTGCAGCGGGGATTTGATGAAGTGAACTTTGATTACATCCGTTTTCCGACGGACGGCGATTTGAAAGATATTCAGTACGCATTTTACGATCCACTCAAAGAGCAGAAGCACGAGGTGATTCGCGACTTCTTAAAACATGTTCGCAGCGAGTTGCCGTACGCGAAAATCTCCGTCGACATTTTTGGCGAAACAGTGGTTTTTGGGCAGGATTCCGGTATCGGGCAGAAGTTTGAAGACTCGCTTTTGTATGTCGATGCTGTTGCGCCGATGATTTATCCGTCGCATTTTTCCACCGGCTTTTTAGGATTTAAAAATCCTGCCGAGAATCCAAAGGCGGTGATTTCGTATGCGATGACGCGGGCATTTTTACTGCTCAAAAAATTCCAGCTGGAGCAATTAGGTACAATGACAAAAAAACCGGCAGGTAATGCTTTACCGGAGGCGAAAGCGGCCGAGCTTGCGCAGCCACCTTCGTTCGCCGAATTACGTCCGTGGCTACAAGACTTTAACTTGGGTGCGACGTATGATGCCGCTAAGGTCCGGGCCCAGATTGATGCCGTTAACGCCGCTGCTCGTGTAGCGGTTGGCTGTAAGGATGCCGCCTTAGAGTGTCCGGGTGCCGAGATCGGATGGATGTTGTGGAATGCCGGGAGTGGTTATAATACGAAGGGGGCGTTGCTTCCGGAAGACAATAAACAGTAAAGTATAAACAAGACAATGGGAGCGTTTGAAGTACGACACGAGTATTACAGCGGGCCGATGGAGAAGTTGCTGCAGCTGGTTGAGGAGCGGCATCTTGAGATTTCGCGCGTTAACCTCGCAACAGTTACTGCAGATTTTATCGCCTACGTCGAGCAGCTGGGTGAATCGGCAAACTCAGAAACAATTTCGGATTTTATTGTCGTTGCGGCGAGGCTGCTCGTTATTAAATCGAAAGAGCTGGTTCCGAACTTAGAACTCACCGCGGAAGAGGAGTCGCAGATTTTTGATCTCGAGCACCGGCTGCAGCTGTATCGTGAATTTAAAAAAGCCGGCGAGGGGCTTAAGCAGCTTTGGAGCAAGCAGCAGCCGCTTATGACGCGCGATTTCTTGAGCGGCGCAAAGAATACATCAGTTTTTTATCCGTCCAAGCAGGTGACGGCGACGGCGCTTCGCGAGTCGCTGGAGCAACTGCTTAAGATTATGGCCGATCTGGCGCCGGAGTCGCGCACGGTGGCCGCAGCGGCGATGGTCAGTCTGCAGGAAAAGATGGCCGAGCTTACCGAGCGCCTTACAAAGCAGGCGAGCCTCACATTTAAAGGTACGGCAAGCAAAGCGCAGAAGCAGGAGGTGATTGTGCTCTTTTTGGCGGTGCTGCATCTGCTTGCGAACCGATTGGCCGTCGTCGACCAGGAGGATCAGTTCGGCGATATTACAGTTTCGAGTGCTTCGAGTGTGCCGGAGGTACCGCCACAATAAGGTTTCTGGTATAGTCTATTTACGACATTATGGAAGAAAACACGCAAACCCCTTCGCTTATTGCTCGACTTGAAGCTCTGCTTTTTGTGTACGGCGAACTGCTTTCTATAAAGAAAGCGGCGGAGGTTTTGGGCGTTAAAAAAGAAGAGATTAGCGAGGCGGCGAAGCAACTAAGTGATGCGCTTGCTGTTCGCGGGAGCGGACTCACAGTCATGGTGCATGATGATTCATTGCAGCTCGTGACGCGTAGCGAATTCGCATCATTGCTCCAAACCGTGATTAAGGCCGAGCTCAATGAATCGCTGACGCCAGCCTCACTTGAAACGCTCGCCATTATTACGTATGCTGGGCCGATAGCTAGGGCAGAGATTGATTATATTCGTGGCGTCAATTCGAGCTATACGCTTCGCGCACTCGCTCTTCGCGGCCTCGTAGACCGTGAAACCGACCCACAGCGCGCGAATGTGTACTTATATCGGCCGAGCGCAGACCTCGTTCGTCACCTCGGGATTACTAAGCTTGATGAATTGCCGGACTATCAGCGCCTGCGTGGTGTTGCTGAAAAAATAAAGCAGCCAACCGCCGCACCGGCACCGGAAGCGCCGCAGACACCGGCCGAACCCGCTCCTGCTAATTAATATGCCCGGTGCGACAACTTTGATATGCTCTTTTATACTTACGTTCTCGAAAGTATCAAAGATGGTGATAGATATATAGGCTTTACAACAAACATAACGCGTCGAATAAAAGAGCATCAGAAAGGCAACTCTTTTTCAACGAAATTTCGTCTACCAATGAAATTCCTGTATGCTGAGGTATGCACGAATGAGCAGGATGCTAGGCGACGGGAAGAGTATTTAAAAACTACCAGAGGCCGAAGATTTCTCGCTAAGCGTCTGAAAGTATATTATCAATCAAAGTTGTAGCACCGGGTATGACTGAAGATTACATCAAAAAAACATTGTCGGAGATTCAGGGTGCCCTTGGCGGCACTTCGGTTATTTCTTCCGGCCGAAAAATGAGCAAACGTAACAAGTACATAGCCCTTGGCGGCGTTTTAGTGATAATGATTCTTTTGGTGGTTAACTGGCGCGGCGGTGGTAATAACGTGGCAACGTTGCCCACCTCGACTCCGCCTACGGCCGCGACGGCGAGCGCACTTGTTTCCGCCAATGTTCAATTTGATGAAGTGATTCCGGTTGATAAGGGTTTGCCGGATATTCACTTAACTTCAGCGCTGGTGAAAGAACTTGGCGCGCAGGACCCGCTTTTTGTATATCGTCCGCGAGCGCGTTGGCCGATTGCTTCAATCAGCAAGCTCATGACTGCGGAGCTCTCGATGGATGAGCTGGACCCCGCGACTATCATTGAGGTTTCGAAGGGCGCGGTTGATACTGATGGTACGGCAGGTGATTTGAAGGTTGGCGGTAAATACACCGTAAATGATTTAGTAAAAGTGATGCTAACCGTTTCCAGTAATGACGCGGCGGTCGCACTGGCGGAGGCGTATGACCGTAAGCAGCTCGGCGACGCGGCCTTTAGTCAAGCCTTAAATAAGACGGCGCTTTTTGTCGAACTTATGCAAAAGAAAGCCAAAGATCTCGGGATGGAGGACACCTACTTCGGTGATCCGAGCGGGCTTTCGATGATCAACCAATCGGTTGTTGGCGACTTGGATCTGCTGCTTAATGACTTAGCAAATCGTCATCCGGAGCTGCTTGAAACGACTCGGCAACTTAAGACGCGCATTGTGGAGCGGACCAGAATGGCCGCCTCAACTTTTGCAAATATTAACCAGTACGCGGGACAAAAAGATTTTCTCGGCGGCAAAACCGGATTCACCGATGAAGCGGGGCAGAACCTGATTTCGCTTTTCAATTATAATGGTAAAAAATACGAGATTACCGTGCTTGGCAGCGAGGATCGTTTTGGCGATACGACCAAGCTGTATGATTGGTTAAAAGGCACGCTTCCAAAACCCGTGGCTGTACCGGTTAAAAAATAATATGGTCTCTACTATTATCTTTGAGGCAGTTAGGGTTATCGGTTTAACGATGCTGGCATTTGTGCTCGCGATGGGCATCACACCGTTTGTGATTAAAATCATCGACAAATACGGTATCAAAAAGCAGATCCGCGATTCAAACCAGGCCCCAGTTTTTGCCGCGCTACACAAGAACAAAGCAGGGACGCCGAATATGGGTGGCATTATCATCTGGGGAACTGTTTTGAGTCTGGCTCTCATCGTGTGGATTCTCTCGCTCTGTTTCGAAGGATTTTTCGGTTATCTTAACTTCGTAGATCGCGCGCAGACCTACTTGCCGCTATTTGCGATGTTTATCGCTGCGATAGTCGGACTCTTAGACGACGTGCTCAATGCCCGTCGTATCGGTCCGCGCGGGGGAGGGCTGCCAATGAAGTATCGTCTTATCGGACACATTGTCCTTGCCTTTCTCGGCGCTCTTTGGTTCTACTACAAGCTCAACTGGAACGTGCTTTCAGTCCCGCTGGTCGGGACATTCACTATTGGCTGGTGGTACATTCCGATTTTCGTTTTCGTTATCGTCGCGAGCGCCTTTTCGGCTAACGAGACCGATGGCCTGGACGGACTCGCCGGCGGCGTTATGTTGTTTGCTTACGGTGCGCTTACTGTCGTTGCTTTCGCGCTCGGTCGCTTCGACCTGGCGACTCTAGGCGGCGTCGTTATCGGCGCGCTACTCGCATTTTTGTGGTTTAACGTTTACCCGGCGCGCTTTTTTATGGGAGATAACGGCAGCATGTCGCTTGGCATCACTATTGGCGTCATCGCGATGTTAACAAATACCACGCTGCTGCTGCCGCTCTTTGTGCCGATTTTCGTCATCGAATCAGCTTCAGTTATCATTCAGCTGTTTAGCAAAAAATTCCGCGGCAAAAAAGTATTTTTGTCCGCACCGATTCACCATCACTTCGAAGCACTCGGGTGGCACGAAACAAAAGTGACGATGCGTTTCTGGATTATTTCGATCATTGGTGTCGCGCTTGGGCTGGCGATTTTCTTCTTAAACCGCTTCTTGTAATAGTGCGGTATCATAGAAGGTATGAATCGGGTTACGAAGCAGATTAGTTACGGAGCCTTCTATGCCTGCGTTTTAGCCGCCATTATCTACGGCGGCGTTGGCGTTGCAACGCGCAAGGTGCCGACGTGTGTCGACAATACCAAAAACCAGGATGAGACCGAAGTTGACTGTGGTGGCGCTAACTGTGTTTCTTGCGTTATTAAACACCTGGCGCCGGTGGCCGTGCTGCCCGTAAAGATTTTAGACGGAACCGACGCGAAGCACGCGACTGCGCTCATTGAACTTCGTAACCCAAACATCAATTACGGAACTCCGCTCTTTTCGTATCGCTTGAATATCTTTACGACCAGTACTTCGCAGGCTGCTTATGCAGAGCAGGTGACGCTCCCAATGTATCCTGCTGAAGTTAAGTATCGGGTTACGGTCAATATTCCATTTGCGCCGGGCGCAGTTACTCGCGCTGAAGCTGTTTCAAACGGCGAGGTCTTTGATTGGCGACCGAATGAGGAGTTTGCAAAACCAAAGCTGCCGATGCGTGAAATTAAAACAGTCGTTAATGGGAATCGCATCATGATTACCGGAAATGTGAAAAACGACAATCCGTTTTTTCTCCGTCACGTAACCGTCAATGTATTCTTTGACAACAAGGACGGGAGTATAGCCTCTGTTTCTAAGACGGTCATAAATGATATGTACTCCTCCGAAGAGCGCGGATTCCAAGTTGTCGCCCCACTTCCGGCAGCGTTTATCGGCCAGCCGCTTCCGGCGCCACGCGTTATCGTAGACGCCGAGCGACAGCTTTAAAATATATGCAAGAAAAACTTTGGTTTAAGGCGAAGCGATATGGTTGGGGATGGACGCCGGTAACCTGGCAGGGGTGGGTGAGTATTCTTGTTTTTGTCGTTTTAACTTTTTGGATTTACTATCCGTTTGATCAGGAAATTCTTTCTGTAAGCGATATTACTGTGAGATTTCTTCTGCCCGAGGCCGTACTTGTTGGGCTACTCATTTGGCTTTGCTACAAAAAAGGCGAGAAGCCGGGGTGGCGCTGGGGAGATAAGGCAAAAAGTTAATTAGTTACTTTGTTAGTTCGTTAGTTGGCGAATACAAAATATGGAAATCACGCCGGGAGTTTACAAGCATTTCAAAGGTACTGTCTATAAAGTACTTGGCGTTGCGCTGAATACCGAAGATGAGTCGAAGATGGTTGTGTATCAGGGGTTGTATCACACTGAAGATCTTGGGCCACATCCATATTTTGTGCGCCCGGCTGGGATGTTTTTGGAAGCAGTTAATCGCGATGATTACAGCGGTCCGCGCTTTAGCAAGCTGCAGGAGGGCGGTCCGTACATCTGCAAGGATTGCGGAGCCAGTCTTTAGCGGGTAGGATAAAGGCACCCGAAAGTATGTCAGATTTTTTTACGCTTTTTAAACGACAAGATTGGTGGCTTAACGGAGCCATTTTAGGCTTGATTGCCTCGAGCCTCGTTATGCTTTTGAGTATCTCGCGGGCCCTCTTTTTTCAGCAGCTGGCCTGGGCGGTCATCGCGGCGTTTGTTATTTTTATCTTTGCGCACATTGATTGGCGCGGGCTCACGGCGTATCGCTGGATTATCGTCGGTATTTATCTAAGTAGCATCGCGCTTTTAATCGCCACCTACTTTTTTGCTCCGGTAATTCGCAATACCCGCGCCTGGCTCGTCATTGGTCCGGCACAGTTTCAGGTTTCGGAGTTCGTAAAAATCGCGCTGATTATTTTCTTCGCTTACTTTTTTAGTAAGCGTCACGTCGGTATCGCGCGCATTTCAAACATCTTCCGCCCGTTCATCTACTTCCTGATTCCGGCGATTTTTATCTTCCTCCAGCCAGACATGGGTACAGTCATTATCTTGTTTTGTATCTGGGCGGGATTTTTGCTCGTCTCCGGGCTGCCGTGGAAGCACATCGTCATTGGCTTTTTAATTGTTGTCATTGGTGTCACGGCCAGTTGGTTTACGGTTTTAAAGCCTTACCAGAAGCAGCGCGTCGTGGGTTTGTTTGATCCAAGCTACGACCCGCTTGGTGTTAACTATCAGACAATTCAAAGCAAGATTGCCGTCGGCTCCGGCGGGTGGTTTGGCAAGGGCTTTGGCCAGGGGACGCAGGTGCAGCTCGGCTTTTTACCGGAGGCGGGTACGGACTATATCTTTGCTTCCATTACAGAGGAGTGGGGACTGGTTGGCGGAACGCTCACACTGCTGATGCTCGGGCTGGCGCTGTTTCGCATTATCCGCATCGGCTTTTTCGCAGAGGGAAACTTCTACCGATTTATTTGTCTTGGTGCGACGGTGATGTTTCTAGTCCAGGTGATGATTAACGTCGGTACAGCGCTCGGCATCTTCCCGGTTATCGGTATTACGTTTCCATTCTTAAGTTACGGTGGTAGCAGCTTGCTCATCAATGCTATGCTCATAGGAATAGTGCAGAGCGGAGCGGTATATCGGTCGCTGTCGTAACCTATAACGTGTAACTTGTAACGTAAAACATGGGACCGGAAACAAAAAATTGTCAGAATTGCGAGAATCAATTTACGGTTGAGTCGGAGGATTTTAGTTTTTACGAAAAAATGAAGGTTCCGGCTCCGACGTTTTGTCCTGATTGTCGGTTGCAGCGGCGAATGACCTGGCGGAACGAGCGCTCATTTCATAAAGGTAAATGTGCCGCTACCGGAAAGGACTTTTTGACCGCCTTTGCGCCGGAGGCGGGCATGACTGTTTACGAGCGCGATTATTGGTGGAGCGATAAGTGGGATCAGCTGGTTACCGGTCGCGACTATGACTTCAACCGGCCATTTTTCGTGCAGTTTGCGGAGTTGATGAAGAAAGCGCCGCTGCCAAATTTGATGAATTCAAATTGTGTGAATAGTGAGTACGGTAATCACAGTTTGAATTGCAAGAATTGTTATTTGTTCCATGCATCGGCTGATAGTGAAAACTGTGCATACGCTACTGGCGCTGTCAATTCAAAAGATTCTTTAGATCTCTATAAAGCATTCAAGGCCACAGAGTGTTATCAGGACACTCTTTCGGTCGACATAAATAGAGTTCATTTTTCTTTTGCAGCACTGCAGAGCATTCAGTCAGAATTCCTATATTCTTGTACGAATGTACAAAATTCGTTTGGATGTGTTAATTTACGCAATCGTTCGTATTGTTTGTGGAATCAAGAGCTCGATAAAGAGTCGTATGGAAAAAAGCGCGCAGAATACGATCTTGGCAGCTGGCAACAGCTGCAAAAGATTCAGAAAGAATTTGATGAATTTACGCTCAGGTTTCCGCGAAAATACGGCGGAGGAATAAAATCGGAGAATGTGACCGGGGCGGGTATTTTGAATTCAAAGAACTGCAGAAATGTTTTTGATGTGTTTGGGGGGCTTGAGGATTGTAAATATATCTGTCACGCCTTTTCTCTCAAGGATTCGTACGATTGTTATGGTGCAGGACGCGCGTCTCAGCTTCTTTACGAAGCTATCGATACAGGCGCGGAGGCTAATCGCATTTTTGCGGCCATTTTTACGCACAGCTGCCAGGACACAAGCTATACATATGCCTGTCATGGGTCCAAGGATCTCTTTGGCTGCGTTGGTTTGCGTAGCAAGCGCTACTGCATCTTCAATAAACAGTATACGAAGGAGGAGTATGAAACGCTGCTGCCAAAAATTAAAAAACAAATGGAGGAGATGCCCTATGTTGATTCAAAAGGGCGGGTATATAAGTACGGAGAGTTCTTTCCGGTTGAGCTTTCGCCGTTTGCTTATAATGAAACGATTGCCCAGGAGTACGCACCGTTAACAAAGTCGGCTACGACCGCGAGCGGTTACGCGTGGCGTGATCCGGAGATAAAACATCATGCAGTAACAATAAAATCAGCTGATTTGCCGGACCACATCAAGGATGTTCCGGATTCTATTTTGAAGGACATCATCGAGTGTGCGCACAAAGGGGAGTGCAATCAACAGTGCTCGGGCGCGTTTAAAATCATTCCTTCAGAGTTGCAATTTCTGAAGCACTTCAATATTGCATTGCCGCGGTTGTGTCCAAATTGTCGACACTACGAACGACTTACCCAGAGAACGCCTTTCAAATTATGGAAACGTTCTTGTCAGTGCGAAGGAGTGGTATCAACAAATGGGACCTACCAGAATATTGCGAAGCACGCGCATGCAGATGCGCCGTGCCGAGTTAGTTTCGAAACTTCGTATTCGCCAGAAGGCAAGGAGATTGTTTATTGTGAATCCTGTTATCAGGCGGAGGTGGCGTAAAGGCTTGGCACGTTTGGCGTGTAACTTGTAACGTAATGCGAGAGAAGGTAAACTGATTAGCATTACTACGTTATACGTTACACGCTTTACGTTCTACGACCCATGGCTATATCCCGATCGTTCAAGTTTGTTATTGGCTTTGCAGCTCTGTTTATCGTCGCGTGCCTGTGGGCAGCGTATTTTTTTTATAACTTGTCGCCCGTAAGTGGCGGCGAGGGAGTTGTGGCAGCGCCGACGAGCACCGTACCGCTGATCATTGAAAGGGGTACCGGGTTTAGGACTGTGGCCAAGGAGCTCGCTACAGCTGGGCTGATTCGCTCGGAGACTGATTTTAAGTTCTACGCGATACTTTCTGGTAGCGCGCATCAGTTTAAGCCGGGATTGTACTCATTTAGCGCGGCTTCGAGCAGCATCCAAATCATTCACGCGCTCGTAAAGGGTCCGGATAAGGAGATTACGGTATTAATCCCGGAGGGACAGACGCTGACGCAAATCGACGAGATACTTTCCAAGTTTGGCGTCATTAAAAAGGGTAGTCTCGTTGCACTTTCTCCGGTTGATTTTGTCGCCAAGTATCCGTTTTTAAAAAATGCGCATTCGTTTGAAGGATTTTTCTTCCCGGACACCTACCGATTTTACTTCGGCTCACTCGCGCCGGATGTAGCCGCGACGATGCTGGACAATTTTGTCGCAAAAGTCACGCCGCTTGTCAGCGACGAGGGGACTGCCAACTTTGATCAGATTCCGGTTTTACGTCGCGGGATTTTTGATATGCATCAAATAGCAACTGTCGCCTCAATCATCGAGGATGAGGTCCCGGGTTCGGCGGACAGGAAAGTAGTTTCTGACATTTTGTATCGTCGGCTAAAAATGGGCATGGCACTGCAGATTGATGCGACGGTAGCGTATGCAAAAGCCATGCGCGATGAGCGGTACGACACTTACAAGAATGCCGGACTGCCGCCGGGTCCGATTGATAGTGCCGGACTGGATGCAATTGACGCGGCGCTTAACCCAAAGGCCTCGCCGTATCTCTACTACCTCTCGGATCCGAAGACAAAAAAGACTATATTTTCCAAGACTTTTGATGAGCACAAGGCCAATGTTATTAAGTACTTGCCGTAGATGGTTTGTGGTATAATGGCTGGGTCAACCACCTGTATTTAATGGTCACGCAGGAGGGGGTTGACGATTTTTCGACTTTCGGCTAGAATACATCAAATGCAATTGCTAACAGCTCAAATGGCCATTTTGGGTTGTCCCATTATTTTCAATAATGCATAACTAACTTCACCCGACACCACGCGCGGGCCTTTTGTTTTTTTTCGCGCACTGGAGTCGCTGCAATCGCAGTAGTCATATAGAAGCCGTCTCGTATCAGTTTTCATTACTTATTTAATTAACATCTATGAACAAACTCCCAGCCAAAGTTTTTTCGTCGTACAAGGGAGCGGTTGTACCGCAGCCGCATCTCGCCGAGATCCAGACAAACTCATATAAGTGGGTTTTGACTGACGGTCTCAATGAGCTTTTTAAAGAGGTCTCTCCAATTAAGGACTACGCAGGCAAAGATTTAGACCTGCACTTTGTTGATTTTACATTTGACGAACCGAAGTACGACCAGGAGTACGCGAAGTTTAAAGATTTGACCTACGAGGCCAGTCTTCGCGTGAAGGTTAAGTTGACCAACAACAAAACCAAGGCTGAAAAGGAGCAGGAGGTGTACTTTGGTGATTTTCCGCTGATGACCGAACGCGGTACGTTCATCATCAACGGCGTGGAACGCGTTGTCGTTTCACAGCTTATTCGCTCGGCTGGCGTTTACTTTACGGCCAACGTTCTTCGTGGCCGCAAGTTCTTTGGCGCGAAGGTAATTCCGAACCGTGGTGCTTGGTTAGAGTTTGAAACGGAGCTTGACGGCTCCATTACTGTCAAAATTGACCGCCGCCGTAAGGCCCCGGTTTCTGATTTGCTCCGTATTTTCGGTGTAGCCGAGAGCGAGGAGATGCTCCGCATCTTTGGCGACGTTGATAACGGTGCGGTTAAGCACATGGAGGCGACCCTTAAAAAAGATGCCGCTAAAAACACCGACGAGTCCTACATCGAAATCTACCGCCGCATCCGCCCGGGCGACCTCGCCACTGTAGACAACGCACTTTCGCTCATCGACTCAATGTTCCAGCGCACTGACCGCTACGACCTTTCGGCCGTCGGTCGCTTTAAGCTCAACCAGCGCATGGGTATCCCGGCTACTAAGAAAACCCAGCTGCTCGACCAGGACGACTTAATCGCCATCATCAAAGAAATCATCCGCCTCAACAACACGCAGACCGCCGAGCCGGACGATATCGACCACCTCGGTAACCGCCGCATCCGTACCGCCGGTGAACTTTTGCAAAACAAACTTCGTATCGGTTTCGCCCGTATGAAGCGTATCGTGCAGGACCGTATGTCGACCCTCGACATCAACACGCTCTCGCCGATTCAGCTGATCAACGCCCGTCCGCTCGTTTCAGTCGTGAAGGACTTCTTTAGTTCTTCGCAGCTTTCGCAGTTCATGGACCAGGTCAACCCGCTCGCCGAAATCGAGCACAAGCGCCGTATCAGCGCGATGGGTCCGGGGGGTCTTACTCGTGAGCGCGCCGGATTCGAAGTTCGTGACGTGCACCGTTCACACTACGGTCGTCTTTGTCCGATTCAGACACCGGAAGGTGCCAACATCGGTCTCGTGGCTCACTTGTCGAACTACGCCCGCCTCAACACGCTTGGTTTCTTGGAGACCCCGTACTTCGTTGTAAAGAACGGTAAGGTAACGAAGGAAATCGTTTGGGTAGATGCTATCGAAGAGGAAAAGCACAAGATCGCCCACGGTGGAACGATGCTCGATGCAAACGGCGGAATCGTTGAGGCTTTTGTCTCGGCCCGTATTAAAGGAGAGCCGTCGGTTTGCTCACGCGAAGAGGTAGACATGATGGACGTGGCTCCGCGCCAGGGTATCTCGCTCGCGACCTCGCTCATTCCGTTCTTGGAACACGACGACGCTAACCGCGCACTCATGGGTTCAAACATGCAACGCCAGGCCGTCGTACCGCTCGTTTCCGAGGCGCCGTTTGTCGGCACCGGTATGGAAGAGCAGGCTGCGCACGACTCGGGTTCCGTCGTTCTTTCTGATTTTGACGGTGAGGTTATCGAAGTTGATGCCCGCAAGATCGTCATCAAAGCCAAGGACGGCAAAGGCAAGGAGGCTATCAAAGAGTACAAGCTCAACAAGTTTAAACGCAGCAACCAGTTTACCTGTATCAGTCAGCGCCCGATTGTCGCCAAGGGTGACAAGGTAAAGGAGGGACAGATTATCGCTGATGGTCCGGCAATCGATCACGGCGTGCTCGCGCTCGGCCGCAACTTAACTGTTGCCTTTATGAGCTGGGAGGGTGCCAACTTCGAAGACGCTATCATTCTTTCGGAGCGCGTTGTGAGCGACGACAAGTTCAGCTCGATTCACATCGACGACTACGAGTGTGATGTACGCGACACCAAACTTGGCCCTGAAGTTACCACGCCGGACATACCGAACGTTTCAGAAGACAAGCTTAAGAACTTGGACGAGGAGGGTATTGTCCGTATCGGTGCCGAAGTCGGCCCGGGCGACATCTTAGTTGGTAAAATTTCTCCGAAAGGTGAGAGCGAACTTACTGCAGAAGAGCGCTTGCTTCGCGCTATCTTCGGTGAGAAGGTCCGCGACGTCAAAGACACCTCGCTCACGATGCCGCACGGTAAGCGCGGACGCATTGTCGGTATCAAAGTCTTTAGCCGCGAGCGCGGTGACAAGCTTGAGCCGGGAATCATCAAGCGCATTCAGGTTGAGGTCGCCCAGCTCCGTAAGGTTCGCGTCGGTGACAAGCTCGCCGGCCGCCACGGTAACAAGGGTGTTATCTCTCAGATCCGTAAAGTTGAAGACATGCCGCACTTTGAAGACGGTACGCCTGTCGACATTGTCTTAAACCCACTCGGTGTCGCTTCCCGTATGAACATCGGTCAGATTCTCGAAACCACGCTCGGATGGGCGGCTAAGACGCAGGGTTACCGCGCTTACACCCCGGCACTTTCCGGTGCAACCTGGGAACAGATCGTCGAGGAGCTCAAGAAAGCCGGCTTGCCGGAGGACGGTAAGGCACAGCTGTACGATGGACGCACTGGTCTCGCTTTTGGTGGCCGCGCAACTGTCGGTATCATCTACATGCTCAAACTCAACCACTTAGTTGAAGACAAGATTCACATGCGTTCAACCGGTCCGTACTCACTTATTACCCAGCAGCCGCTCGGTGGTAAGGCGCAGTCAGGAGGTCAGCGCTTCGGTGAAATGGAAGTCTGGGCCTTGGAGGGCTACGCAGTTCCGTACACGCTCCAAGAAATGCTTACTATCAAGTCTGACGACGTGATGGGCCGCTCGGCTGCTTACGAGTCAATCATCCGCCAGGAAAAGATTAAGAGTCCTAATACCCCGGCTGCCTTTAACGTGCTCGTCAACGAGCTTAAGGCGCTTGGTCTGAACGTTGAGTTACTTGGCTCCGATGGCAAACCAGCTCCGGTTCGTAAACCAGATGATGGGTCGAGCGACCGTCGTAATCGCTCCTAATATCCTTAACTTCTAACTACTACTCATATGTTTGGATCATCATCTGACTTTGCAAGTATTCGTCTGAAGATCGCCTCACCGGAGGATATTTTGACATGGAGCCACGGCGAAGTTATCAAATCAGAAACCATCAACTACCGCACGCAGCGTCCGGAAAAAGACGGACTCTTTAGCGAGCGCATCTTCGGTCCGACAAAGGACTGGGAGTGTTACTGTGGTAAGTACCGCAGAATTCGATATAAGGGCGTTGTCTGTGACAAGTGTGGTGTCGAGGTAACTCGCTCCATTGTCCGCCGTGAGCGCATGGGTCACATTCAGCTCGCCGCTCCGGTTGCCCAGATTTGGTACTTCCGCAACACGCCGAGCAAGCTCGCGCTGCTCTTAGACGTTGCCGTACCGAAGCTTGAAAAAGTTATTTACTACGCCGCCTACATCGTCACCGCCGTTAACGACGAAAACCAAAAGCGCGCCCTCGAGCAGATCGAGGCCGAGTTTAAGGCTCGCAAGAAGACGGTTGAGAGCGAGGGAATTGACGTCGACGCTTTGAAGTCCGCGATGAGCGAGGTCAAGAAAGAAATCGACAACCTCCGCGTCGGACAGATTTTGTCGGAGAGCGAGTACCACGACCTGGCCAAGCGCTTTGGTGATGTATTCGAAGCCGGCATGGGTGCGGGTGCAATTCAAAAGATTTTGAAGCAGCTCGACCTGAAGAAATTCACCGCTGAACTCAAGAAAGAAATCAAGCGTGATGTCGAGAAGGACGAGACCTTGAAAGAGGCTCGTGCGATGCGCCGCTTGAAGCTCGTTAGCAGCATGCAGAAGCAGGGTATGCGTCCGGAGTGGATGATCGTTACCGTGCTTCCGGTGCTTCCGCCGGACCTTCGTCCGATGGTGGCTCTTGATGGTGGCCGTTACGCAACCAGCGACTTAAACGACTTGTACCGCCGCGTCATCAACCGCAACAACCGCTTGAAGAAGCTGATGGAGCTCAAGGCTCCGGAGGTCATCATCGTCAACGAAAAGCGTATGTTGCAGGAGGCCGTCGATGCTCTTATCGACAACTCGGCCCGCGCCGGCAGCCAGCAGCTCTCGGCACAGCGCCGTCCGCTCCGCTCACTCGCCGACATGCTTAAGGGTAAGCAGGGTCGCTTCCGTCAGAACTTGCTCGGTAAGCGTGTTGACTACTCTGGTCGCTCGGTTATCGTCGTCGGTCCGGAGCTCAAGCTCCACCAGTGTGGTTTGCCGAAGAAGATGGCTCTCGAGCTCTTCCGCCCGTTTGTGATTGCAAAAATCATCGAGCGCGGTTTGGCCCACAACGTTAAAAACAGCAACCGCTTGATTGAACAGGGTGCGCCGGAGGTCTGGGCAATTCTCGAAGAGGTGATTAAGGGTCGCAAAGTTCTTTTGAACCGCGCTCCGACACTGCACCGCTTAGGTATTCAGGCTTTTGAACCGATGCTGATTGAAGACTTGGCTATCCACCTGCACCCGCTCGTGTGTGCCGCCTTTAACGCTGACTTCGACGGTGACCAGATGGCTGTCCACCTGCCGCTTTCAGTTGAGGCGCAGAAAGAAGCCAGCGAAATCATGCTTTCATCAAAGAACTTGCTTAAGCCGGCTACCGGTGAGCCTATTGTCAACCCGACGCAGGATATGGTGCTTGGTGCGTACTTCCTGACCAAGATTAACGAGACTGCGAAGGGCGCGAAGAAGGCCTTCTCGGGTATGGACGAGGCGATGCACGCTTACGACGCAGGATTTTTGGCTGTCAACGCTCCGATTGTCGTGATGCGCGATGGTGCGAAGGTAGAGACCTCGCTCGGCCGTTTGATTTACAACGAGGCCTTGCCGCCGGAGATTGGTTTTGTGAACAAGCAGCTCAACAAGAAAGAGATTGCTAAAATTGTCGGTAAAATCATCAAGACCGTCGGTATCGACCGCACACCGCAGTACCTCGACGCGATGAAAGACGTCGGTTTCAAGTACGTCACGACCTCGGGTATCACCTGGAGTATCGCTGACTTAAAGACGCCGAAGGAGAAGGCCGGTATTTTGGACAAAGCTGAAATCCAGGTTGCTGAAATCCGCGAGCAGTACATGAACGGATTCTTGACCGAGAGCGAGCGTAAGGCCCGCATCATCCAGGTCTGGACCGATGTTAAGAAGGAGATCGCCAAGCTCGTGCCGACCGCACTCGATCAGTACGCTTCAATCTTCAACATCATCGACTCCGGTGCTCGTGGTAGCTGGACACAGATCACCCAGGTTACCGGCATGAAGGGTCTCGTGCAGAACTCACGTTCTGAAACTATCGAGCTTCCGATCAAGTCGTCATTCCGCGAGGGACTCAACGTGCTTGAATTCTTTATCGCTACTCACGGTGCTCGTAAGGGTACGACTGACACCGCGCTTAAGACCGCCGCCGCCGGTTACCTGACTCGCCGTCTCGTCGACGTCTCACAAGACATCGTCGTCCGCGAAGAGGACTGCCGCACGAAGGAGGGTATCACGATTACTCGCGCTGACGGACTTGAGTATGGTCACCAGTTCAACGACCGCCTCTTTAGTCGCACTGCACTTAACGACATCAAGGTAAACGGCAAAGTGCTCGTCAAAGCCGGAGAGCAGATGGACCACGCCACCGCCGAGGCTATCAACGCTGATGAGAAGATCACTGAAGTTGTCATCCGCTCACCGATTACGTGTAAGACGCTCTACGGTGTCTGCCGTATGTGTTACGGTTTCGACCTCGGTAAGAACACGCTGATTCAAAAGGGTGAGGCCGTCGGAGTTGTCGCCGCCCAGTCAATCGGTGAGCCGGGTACCCAGCTTACGATGCGTACTTTCCACATCGGAGGTGTCGCCGGTGCTGACATTACCAACGGTCTGCCGCGTGTCGTCGAAATCTTTGAAGTTCGTCCGCCGAAAGGTAAAGCCTTCCTCGCGTTTGATGACGGCGTGGTTACCAATATCGAAAACCGCGACCTCTTGAAGGTTGTTACTGTTACCAGTGAGGTCACTGCCACGACGTCAAAGGCGACCCGTACCAAGAAGGCCGGCAACATTCAGGAGTACTTGATTCCGCGTAGCTCGACCTTAATCAGCGCCGACAAAAAGGACACGCTGAAGATTGGTGATGAGGTTAAGAAGGGTCAGCAGCTCTGTGAAGGTAACGTTGACCTGCGCGAGGTGCTCGAGCTCAAGGGCCGTCACGAAGTTGAGCGTGAAATCGTCCGTGGTGTACAGAAGATTTATATGTCTGAAGGTGCCCCGATTTCTAACAAGCACCTTGAGATCATCGTCCGCCAGATGTTTAGCCGCGTGAAGATTAAGGACGCCGGCGACAGCGACTTTATCGAGAGCGAGGTGATTGAGAAGAGCCGCTTCATGGAGGTTAACCGCGCTTTGAAGAAAGCCGGCAAGACTCCGGCCAAGGCCAAGCAGCTGCTCATGGGTATCACCAAAGTTGCGCTTTCGACTGAATCCTTCCTCTCGTCTGCATCCTTCCAGGAAACTGCCCGCGTACTCATCAATGCCGCTATGGAGGGCAAGGTGGACACGCTGCGTGGTCTTAAGGAAAACGTCATCATCGGCCGCGCGATTCCGGTTGGTGAGAATTGGGACAAAGGAGCGTTTAGTGATGCTGAAGAGCACACTGAACTCGAGGAGAAAGTTGAGGTGGCGAAGTAGTTGGCTGGTCAATCGGTTAATCAGTTAATCGGTTAATCAGGAGAAAAGAAAGACAGGAAAAACAAAAAGTCGGCCAAGGTGGTCGACTTTTTGTTTTGATGAGGTTTATAAAGCGCGCAGCGCGGCAGCCCGCGAGCACCCTGGACTCACAGTGCTCGCAAACTACCGCCCTGCGCGCTTTTTTTGAAAGCTCTTCAGCTGGGGATTAGGAGAGCCTTAAGGTAGCTGCGATTACGCAGCTTTTTGTCTTATAAAAATCGAGAAGGCCAGGACCGGGGTCCTGACCTTCATCGCTTCCATGCCGCCATCCCGAGGGATGCACGGCCTGCCGGAGACTGCCGGCACGTATGAATTACGTTGACTCTACCTACTTGAGTCCAGGGGCGCCCGGCGAGGCGCTAGACGGAATCTTCGATTCCGTGAGGCTCTGCCCGCAGTAGCACTGGCACAGCTCATCGCAGTGTCCTGTACCACAGGAGCAACCGTTGCCGCTCGTGCAGTACTGCGGATTGCCCATGAAGCGTGTCACGCAATTGCATCCTTCCATGTCCCTCTCCTTGCTTTTCGACTACATGTCGGAACCTGTTTGTCGCGACCAGTAGAGTCTCCTAGACGGAGACCACCACTCCGGCCAGCTCGCTCGCCTTGGTGACGGCGTCCTTGAAGTCGCCGTTCACGATCTTCATGACCCGCGCACCACAGACCTCGCAGCCCGCCATGACGTGGGCCTTGAGCACTTTGTCTTCACCGCCGGTTCCCCAGAGGTGGCCGAGCCGGTCGATCGCCGATTCGGTCTTGTGTTCGAGACAGCCGTTTACCGGCTTGCTCATCGGTGTTGCTCCTCTGCGCCTTAGGCGCCCATGAGCCAGGGGATCAGTACACGAACGATAGTGATTGTCGCCATGATGGGCGGGAACACAGTCCCAATCCCGGCGAAGATCTTCGGCCAGAACTCCTTCCGTGCTAGAAATGCCTTGCTCCAACAACAGAAGACGAAGGCGTTGACGCACAGTTGCATCCAGCCAGCGAGCACGCTCGACCCCGCGAAGAGGCGAGCAAAGTTCGCTAGCAGGAAGAATGTGAACCCGATGATGCCCGAAATGAGCATCCACGTCGAGTGCTTATCCCGCATGGAAGCTCGCTTTCTCTACCTTTGCAGTAGAGGTTTATTATACACCCAAATGGTCATTTTGTCAAGATATAAAAAGGCTTGTAAATAGGGGGTTCCGGGCCCCGCCCGGCAAGGCGGGGCCCGGCCTGGCATATTGCGCCCGGACCATTGACCCAAAGGGGAATTTCTGATATTCTCTTGCTACGTCGAATTTAACAATAATTATCGTTTCATGAGTGAAAAAACCATGGTTTACGAGCTCGCCTATGTACTCAGAGTGGGCGAGTCTGACGCGCCTCTTAAGGCGATCCTCTCCAAAGTTGGAGCTACGATCGTCAAAGAGCAGGCTGCCAGTCAGATCCAGCTCGCTTACCCGATAAAAAAGCAGGGAGTAGCCTTATTTGGTTACTGCCACTTGACGCTTCCAACAGGAGCAGCGGTCAAGGAAATTTCTGATGCATTAGAATTAGAGAGCAGCGTTTTGCGCTTCATCATCGTCAAGATGCCGAACACGCAGAAGGCTCGCAAGGCCGCGGAGCGCAAGCTTCGTGTTGAGGCTCCGGTTACGGAGACGAAAGCAAAGTCAGCGTCGGCATTGCCGTCTACTGACCGCCTTGACGGACTCTCTAATGAAAAGTTGAGCAAGACGCTTGAGGACATCCTCAAATAATCTATGAATCTCAATAAAGTCTTCATCATCGGCAGACTTACCGCAGATCCGCAACTGCGCAGTACCAAGAGTGGACAGTCAGTAGCAGTGTTTTCGATGGCGACCAATCGTAATTGGACCGACCAGCAAAACCAGAAGCGCGAAGAAGTGGAGTTCCACAACATCGTCGTCTGGGGCAAGCAGGCGGAAATCGTCAGCAAGTTCTTGGTCAAAGGCCAGATTGCTTACATCGAGGGCCGCTTACAGACTCGCAGCTACGAAGACAAGACCGGTGCAAAGAAATACACTACCGAAATCGTTGCCGAGCGCGTCCAGTTTGGACCGAAGGCCGCCGGAGCTGGAGCGCCTAACGCTTCACGCTTCACGCAAAACGCGGATGCAAAATCCGGTGCGGGCGCACCGCAGACCCCGGCGATTGAAGAAATTCCAACGATCAACATTGATGAGGAAATTAAGGCAGAGGATTTACCGTTCTAAGTAAATCCAGTAGCTAGGAGTCAGTAGCCAGGAGACAGTAAGGCCGACTCACTAGCTCCTCCTAACTACTGACTACTATCTACTAACTACTATCCCTATGGCATACACACCACGACAATGCTACTTCTGCTCGCAGAACATCGAGCACCCGGACTTTAAGGATTTGGATCTTATGAAAAAGTTCATCTCCGGACAGGCGAAGATTGTTGACCCGAAGTATACGTCAACCTGCGCCCGCCACCAGCGCCGCCTCGCTATTGCGATCAAGCGCGCTCGTTTCCTGGGCTTGCTCCCGTTCGTCCGTCGCTAAAGTACTTATTCAAAAGCCGCCCACTGGGCGGCTTTTGATTTGCATTATATTTTTTATTAATCTAGGCTGGAATTATGAACAAAATCCCGCGGACAACGTTGTTTATGATTCAGTCGGTAGACGGTAAAATTTCGAGCGGCGATACCGACGCTGTTGACGTCGACCGTGATTGGAAGCGCATCGTTGGGGTCAAAGAAGGTTTGCCGCAGTATTACGCCTTAGAAAAGCGGACAGACCATGTCTCTTTTAATACCGGCCGGGTGATGGCGAAAATCGGTATCAATACGCGGACTACGATTCCGCCGAAGTTGCCGCGGCTCTTTTTTGTACTCGTGGACAATAAGCCGCATTTGAATCAGCAAGGTTTACGATATTTATCCGGTTGGCTCGGGCATGTTTTTATCGTTACGACTAATAAAAAGCATCCGGCTTTTGCATTGCAAAAAGAAGTTGCAAATATCACGGTCCTGCTGTATCCGAAGCAGATTAATTTCCGCCACTTGTTTGAGACGCTGTATAGCACTTATAAGTTTAAACGGGTGACTATCCAGTCCGGAGGCACTATGAATACGAAGCTCGTGCGCGAGGGAATTATTGATCGCATTTCGCTTGTTATAGCGCCGCTGCTTGTCGGCGGAGCAACTACACCGACGATTATGGAGGGCGAGGCAATTCATCAGGTTTCGCAGCTCGCGCTTCTTAAGCCTCTCAAGCTTGTGAGCGTCAAGAAACTGCGGGATTCGTACGTGCACTTAGTTTATAAAGTGCTGCCAAAGACGGTCATAAAGTAAACTTTGCATGTTTTCGTAAGACGCTATAAACTTAAAGCTTATGGATTTCGGATTTGATTTTATTCATCAGCTGACCGGGGCTTCGAAGATACTGGATGGTATCGGGATTTTCTTTGCCGAGTACTTGGCTTATATTTTTATCGTTTTCTTTATCGTCGCACTGTTTACGCGGCACCACTGGCGGGACCGGCTTTACGTTTTCTTTTTTACGCTGCTCTCGGTGGCGGTTTCGTATGGCATCGTGAAGGAGGTAATCAACTACGTACTGCCGATGACGCGGCCTTTTGCAGCGCGCGGATTTACACCGCTCATTTCGCACGCGGCGAGTGACCCGTCGTTTCCGTCCGGACACGCGACCTTCTTTTTTACCCTAGCGACTGTGATTTTCTTGCAGATGAGCGCCCGCTGGGGCATCGTGGCCTACCTCGCAGCGCTCTTGATCGGGCTCGCGCGCGTATTTGTCGGCGTGCACTATCCGATGGACATCGTGGCCGGCGCCGTCATCGGTATGGCTATCCCGCTGCTCGTCCGCGCGATTATGCCCAAGCCGCTTAAGGAGGTTGAGCCGGAACCGGAGCCTGTGGCATCCCTCGAGTAGTAGTTTTGCTTTTTGGTTGAAAAAAAGGCTGAAATATAATAAACTACTTTAACCAAAGGGCCTGTAGTAAAGTGGTATTACGCGGCATTCGCATTGCTGAAGCGGGAGTTCGATTCTCCCCAGGTCCACAAAAATATGCCTGAACAAAATAGCGCGGAGAAAGTACCAGGGGTCACACTTCATCTAGCAACAGAGGCCGATATCGAGGCTTACATTGCCATTGAGCATAAGGTTAAGGGTAGAACTTATTCTGCCATCACCACCGAGGAGGGTGTTAGAGAAGAGTTTGCCAAGGGTCCTGTGTACATGATCAAAAGAGGCGCCGAAATTGTTGGCATGATTTCATACGAAATCAAAGAAGATAATAGTGCGTATATCAGTGGTTTAACGATTGATCCGAAATATCAAGGATTAGGATTAGCTAAAATTGCAATGAAGCAGGTACTTGATGAGATTGGCGGCTCTAAAAAAGTCTGGTTACTGACACATCCGGATAATGTTAAGGCGGTTAGCTTATATCAATCACTGGGCTTTAAGATAGGAGAGCGGAAAGAAAATTATTTTGGCGACGGTGAGCCGAGAATCGTGCTTACGTTAGACCGGGTGGCTTCATAAAATGCAAGAATTTGGCGAAAAAGTTAGCGGCGCAGAATATAAAGAATTGCCTTGCGCTCGTGGGATTGTGCGCAATGAGCAGGGCCAGTTTGCATTTGTTGACGTAAAGGGCCAGTATTTTCTTGTCGGCGGAGGGATTGAGGCGGGCGAGACGCCGGAGCAGGCAGTAGTTCGCGAATTTCGCGAGGAGATTGGCGCAGAAATTAGTATCGGCAAGAAAGTCGGCGAGGCTGCGGATTATGTGTTTGGCAGGCGGGAGCAGGCTTATTTTCGCAAAGTGAACACCTTTTTCGAAGTCAAAATTATAGGTGAGATTAAGGGCGGAACAGAGGCGGATCATAGGCTTGTTTGGGAGACTATTGAGGAGGTGGAGTCAAAGATTTTGCAAAAGAGCCAGATATGGGCGGTTAAAGAAATTTTACTTAGCTAAAATATGAAGCCTTTTGAGCGAGCTACATTACCAAATCAGTACGACCTCGATGATCTGAATTGGGAGAAAATAGGACGATCTGAATCTGTCAGAACTGGATTTTTTTGGGAGTATCTTGAGCCGTATTCGCATGACTGGAAGGATAAGGAGGTGCTGGATATAGGCGCAGGGACAGGTTGGCTTTTAGTTAGAGCGCTTGCGAGTGGGGCGAAGAGCGCCGTCGGCATTGAGCCTTCCGAGAAAAACATCGCCCAGGGAGCAAAGGATCATCCGGAGATTACTCTTGTCAAAAGTACACTCGGAGACTACGAGGGCGCAGGTCAGAGCTTTGACGTCGCCGTTGCCGTGATGTCTTTTCCGCATATCGAAAATATTGCCGAAGCATTTCAAAAACTCGCTGCGCTGATTAAGCGAGACGGAGAGCTCATCGTCATCATTCCCGATTACGATTATTTCAAGCTTCAAAGACATGGCTATGCCGCAGAAGTTCAACCGATTGATGATGATCAGTACGCAATTGCAACTACTCGTCCTTCCGGAGTGTTGGCAGATATTGTGCGCAAGACGCAGCTCTATCAGCACGCGGCAGAATCTGCCGGTTTCGAATTAGTGGAAGCGAAAGAAATGAAGCCAACTCAAAATCAGATTGCGCAAGCACCCCAGTACGAGGCCGTTAAGGATATTCCGCTTACGCATCTTCTTAGATTTAAAATTAAAAAATAAATGTATGAATCGTAAACTAATAATCTATTTTTCGGTTGGGGTTGCGGCAGGGCTTATCATCGCTACGAGTTTTGGCTGGGGTGCAAAACCAAATGCAGATATTGGAGTGCCTTCGCGTGAAGCGTTAAGCGTGGAGCGTGGAGCGAGTTCTACTGCCAGTTTGATGCTCGACTACGGGGATGGCAGCGTGAAGGTTTATAAAGACCTTTCGGTTGCTACAGGGGAGACGATGATGCAGCTGCTTGAAAAAACCACCCAGGATGCTAAGCTAGAGTTCACGACAAAATCATACGCGGGGCTCGGCAAGATAGTTGAGTCAATTGGACGCAAAAAGAACGGGGCTAACAACATGTACTGGCAGTACTGGGTTAATAACCAGTATGTTCCGGTCGGCGCCGAAAGTTATGTCGTCAAACCCGGGGATGTGATTTCGTGGAAGTTTATCAATTACAAGCAGGAGGAACGATGAACGAGGAATGAGGTACGACTGGGAGTGTCCCAGCTTCGTTCGTCTATCATCGTCCATCTTTCATCACTCTACAATCATCTTTCATCGTTTAATCTCATGAACAAGAAACTCATTATTACCGGCCTCGTCTTCTTCGCTATTGCGGTCGTAGCACGACTTTTACCCCACCTGCCTAACTTTGTGCCGGTTGCGGCGCTTGCCCTGTTTGCGGGCGTTTATTTGCCAAAGAAGTGGAGCCTGATTGTCCCGCTGATTGCTATGTTTGTCTCGGACCTGATCGTCGGCTTCTACGAGCCATCGGTAATGGTTGCCGTATACGCAAGCTTTGCTTTAACGGTAACGATTGGCTGGGCTATTCGTAAATACGGCAAAGAATCCGGCAATGCAAATCCGGCAATGCTTTTTGCCGGATCAATCGCGAACTCGACGATTTTCTTTTTGATAACCAACGCGGCGGTTTGGGCCTTTACCCAGATGTACGCCAAGAGCTTCGCCGGGTTGATGCTGTCTTACGAAATGGCTTTGCCGTTCTTTAAGTGGACGCTCGTGGGCGACCTGGCCTGGGTTGTGGCATTCTTTGGCGCTTATGCACTCGTGGTCCGCTTTTGGCCGGAGGCTCGCTTAACCAACTACAGCAATGAAAAAGTTTTGGCAGTCTCTGCGAAATAAGTTTATGGAGGAGAAGGTAGTTCCGCCGGCTGCTCCGGCAACTTCAGCCACGACTCCGGCTCCGGTTACTGCTCCGGCAGCTCCGGTTGCGGCCGGACCGAAGCCGCTGATTTCTATCGACGAGTTTTCGAAAATGGAACTCAAGATGGGGAAAATTTTGACCGCGGAAAAAATTCCGGGAGCGGATAAGTTGTACAAATTGTCTGTCGATATGGGCCCCTCGGCGAGCTCGGGGCAAGCATCCGAAATTCGCACGATTTGCTCCGGTGTCGCGCAGTATTATTCGACCGAAGAATTGGTTGGAAAAGTTGTGCCGATAATTGCGAATTTAGCACCGCGAGTTATGCGCGGTGTCGAGAGCAAGGGAATGATCTTGATGGCGGATGGTGGCAGCGGTCCAGTTTTGCTCACACCGATAAAAGAAGTTGCACCCGGTGCAAACGTAAAATAGCTTTTTTAAAAAAGCCTGTAATACTGTCAATGCAAGTTACTCACAGCCCCGCCTCGCGGGGCTGTGTTGTTAAGCCTATAAAGCACGCATTAACAGGCTTAATGGCTATATAGAGGAATGCTCTATCCACAGAAGGAATTTGAGCCTATTTGTTCGGGAGTGCATGTTAAAATATATGTAGTGAAAGAAGGCGAGTGAAAGCAAGCGAATTTTTCTTAGTAATGCATCTAAAAAACCTGGGGAAATTTTTAGAAAAAACACTAGTAGGAGCAGTCATCTTTGCTCTATCTTTTAACGTTTTTGTTTTCACCGGTTTTACGGGAATTTTACGTGCAGAAGCGGCGACCGGAGTGCCGACAATTGTCGCTTACCAGGGACGACTCACAGACGGCTCCGGAACCCTGCTTGGTAGTACATCCGGGACGACCTATTATTTCAAGTTTTCTATCTGGGACAACGCGACGGTAAGTTCGGGTAGCAAGGTCTGGCCAGCGAGTGCTCCGGGTGTGGCAACCTCGTCTGTGGCGACCGGAGTTTTTAACGTCAATATCGGTGACACGGCTGCCGGCTTCCCAGATACGCTCGATTACAACTTCCAGGACAACCGCGACGTCTACCTGCAGGTAGAGGTTTCGTCTGACAACGCGACCTACGAAACGCTCTCGCCACGTCAGCGAATTACCGCTGCCGGATTTGCTGTTAACTCGGGTACCGTTCTCGGTTTTGCCCCTTCGCAGACGCCGAGCGGTTCCAACATCCCGGTACTGAATTCCGGCAACCTGCTTTTGGCCGGTACGAACCCGCAGATTAATGCCAGCGGTACTAACGCCTTGGTTTTGCAGGGCGGAGCCGGTACGGGCAGCATCCAGTTCTTCAACGCCTCAAACACGCTTTCTTCAACCGGCAATCTGACTATTGCCGGAATTTTAAATGTTCCGACGGCGAGCACCACGATTGGCGGTGTTGCTTACCACTGGCCATCAGGTGATGGTTTCAGCGGTTACGTTTTGACGACTAATGGTGCCGGCGAGCTTTCCTGGACTGCGGCGGCTGGTGGCGGAGGTGGTGATTCAAACTGGTTGCTTGCCGGATCCTCGCTCGTAACGAGCTCGACGGTTACCAAGGTTGGTATCGCCACGACAAACCCGAGTTCGACCTTGCATGTTGTCGGCAGCGCGATTATCACCGGTCCGACGACTTTGGCTGCGGCTTCATCGACAAACTTCACTGTCTCAAGCAGCTTTACCTCAAATGGCAGCAGCGCATTGCAGGACGTAACGTTTGCTAACGCGACCTCGAGCGGCAATTTGCAGGTTGCGACGGTGACAGTGACCGGCAAGAGCACTCTCGCCAACGTCTCTTCGACTGCACTGACGGTCTCCGGCGCAACGAACCTAAACACCTTGAATGTTTCAGGCGCTTCGAGCCTAGCCGGCGTGAGTGCGACCAACGTTTCATCGACCAACATTACTGCCAGCGGTTTTATCAACGGCGGATCGCTGGTGATTACCGGCGGATCGGTTGTCGCAAACGTCTCGTCAACTAATTTGACCGCCAGCGGTTTTGCAAATGTCGGCAGTTTGGTTACCAGTGGTTCCGCTACTGTGAGTGGCACCTCGACCCTCGCCGGAGTTTCCGCAAGTTACGTGACAGTTTCGGGCAACGAACAGATCGGTGGTAGCTTGACGGTGACCGGCACCTCGACGCTCGCAAATGTTTCATCGACCGGACTCACAGTTTCAGGAAACACTAACCTCGCGACGACGACCGTTTCTAATTTGACGATTACCGGTGGACTCACGCTGCCAACCAATTCAGTTGGCGCGAACGAATTGCAATCGACGACGGTTGCGGCGGGCAGTTACGGATCGGCGAATTCTGTGCCGGTCTTTACGGTTGATGCGGATGGACGACTCACTGCGGCTTCGACCAGCTCGATTGCAATCGCGGCTTCGCAAATTACCTCCGGAGTTTTAGGAATCGCTAACGGTGGTACGAATGCCTCGACACTCGGTGCGACCGGCACGATTGCGTACTCAAGCGGTTCGGCTTACGCGTTTATCGGCCCAGGCTCATCAAACCAAATTTTGACTTCCGGTGGTGGCAGCACGCCGAGCTTCCAAAACGTTGCTTCACTTTTGACGCAGGGTAGCAACATCAGCATCACTGGAACGACCAATGCGACGATTGCGGTTTCGGCCACTCCGAGCTTTACGACGCTGACGGTTACTAACACTTCAACACTCGCCAACGTTTCCTCGACCGCACTCACGGTTTCCGGTGCGACGAACTTAAACACCTTGAATGTTTCAGGCGCCTCGAGTCTCGGCGGTTTGAGCGCAACGAACGTTTCGTCGACCAACATCACCGCCAGCGGATTCGGCAACCTTGGAAGTTTGGCCGTCTCCGGTGCGAGCGCGCTTAACTCGCTGTCTGTAACCGCAACCTCAACGCTCGCGGGAATTTCTGGTTCCTTCTTGGCGATCTCCGGCAACTCAATGCTCACGAATGCCTCGTCGACAAACTTCAGCGCCAGCGGTTTCGCAAATCTTGGTAGCTTGCAGGTCTCCGGTAGCTCGACACTCGCCGGAGTTTCCGGTTCTTACATCGTCTCGTCAGGAGCTTTGCAGGGTGCTTCGCTTGCGGTTTCAGGTACTTCAACTCTGGCGGGTGTTGCGGGCAGCTACATCGTTTCAACGGGAGCGGTTCAGGCCGCGAGCTTGAGTGCTTCAGGAACTTCAACGCTCGCCGGCACTTCAGTTTCATTCTTGAGCAACTCGGGCGCGTCAATGTTGCAGGGTGTGAGCTCGACGAACGTCAGTGCGAGCGGATTTGTAAACGTTGGTAGCTTGAGTGTCAGCGGCGCTTCTATCTTGAGTGGCGCACTAACGGCGACGAGCGCAACTTCGACATTTGCTGGAGTGAGTGGTAGCTACATCGTTGCCTCCGGCGCACTGCAGGGTGGCAGCTTAGCAATCAGCGGCACCTCAACACTCGCAGGAATTGCCGGAAGCTATCTTGGTCTCACCGGCAGCCAAACGCTCGGCGGTCAACTCGTCGCCAGCTCTGGTATCAGCGCCGCAACTTCGACAATCACCGGAACATCTACGCTTGCTGGAGTTTCTGCTTCGTACGTTGTTTCGGCCGGAGCGTTGCAGGGCAACAGTGCTTCAATTGCAGGTAGTGCGACAGTCGGCGGACAGGTGACAGTGACCTCCGGAATTTCCGCCGCAACCTCGACAATCACCGGAACTTCGACACTGGCCGGCGTCTCCGCTTCCTTCATCAACAACTCCGGCAACTCAATGCTCCAAGGAGTATCTTCTACTAACGTCACTGCGAGTGGGTTTGGTAACTTCGGTAGCCTTCAGGTTTCTGGCGGTGTCTCTGTCACCGGTACCTCTACAAGCGGCGGTGTTTCTACGGGCTTCATCGCCAACTCCGGCGCTTCGATGCTCCAGGGTGTCAGCTCGACGAATGTTACCGCGAGCGGATTTGTAAACGCCAACTCGCTCGCCATCGCGGGAACTTCGACTCTCGCAGGGGTCAGTGGATCTTACTTGCTATCATCAGGCGCGGTCCAGGCAGCGAGCTTGTCGCTTAGCGGCAGCGCAACTATCGGCGGACAGGTGACTGCAACCTCCGGAATTTCTGCGGCGACTTCGACAATCACCGGCACTTCGACCTTGGCTGGTGTTTCCGCTTCATACATCAACACCTCGGGTAATTTGCAGAGTGGTGGCGCGTTGGCGGTGACCGGTACTTCAACTCTCGCCGGCACTTCGCACACCTTCATCAGCGTCTCAGGCAGCTCGATGTTGCAAGGTGTCAGCTCAACTAACGTGAGCGCCTCAGGATTTATAAATGGTGCGAGCTTAAGCATCGCCGGCGCAACAATTCTGTCTGGTTCGCTTACAGCGAGCTCGGCGACTTCTACTTTTGCCGGGGTTTCCGCTTCGTACCTGCTTTCGAGTGGTGCAGTGCAAGGAGGTAGTCTGGCAATCACTGGTACCTCTACGCTCGCAGGTATTTCCGGTTCGTACGCGGGCATCACCGGCAACGCCACAATCGGCGGCCAGCTTGTCGTGAGCTCCGGAATAAATGCATCAACTTCGACGATTGCTAATGTTTCATCGACGAATGTCACCGCCAGCGGTTTTGTAAATGCTGGCAGCTTGCAGGTAAGTGGCGCGAGCACTTTCGGTTCGCTTAGCACGACAGGTACCTCTACGAGCGGCGGCGTTTCGACGGGCTTTATCGCCAACTCCGGTGCCTCAATCCTCCAGGGAGTTTCGAGTACGAATGTAAGTGCGAGCGGATTTGTAAATGCCGGCAACTTGAGTGTAAGTGGTGCTTCTATCTTAAGCGGCGCCTTGACGGCCAGCTCCGCTACTTCCACGTTCGCCGGAATCTCCGGTTCCTTCCTGACAATCTCCGGCAACACGATGCTTACCGGTGTTTCTTCTACTAATATCAGCGCGAGCGGATACGCAAACTTGGGCAGCTTACAGGTAGCCGGCACTTCGACCCTCGCCGGAGTTTCCGGTAGCTACATCGTTGCGACTGGGGCGGTGCAGGGAGGCAGTCTTTCTATCAGTGGCACCTCAACTTTGGCGGGAGTCTCCGCAAGCTACGCGAATATTTCTGGTAATGAGCAGGTTGGTGGCACTCTGGATGTAACCGGCAAGACGACCCTCGCAAATGTTTCCTCAACCGCGCTTACGGTCTCCAGCCAAACTGTTCTTGCGACAACGACTGCTCTCGGATTATCCGTGACTGCTAACGGCATTACACTTGCAAGCTCAACGCCGGTTGCAACAACGAATACTTTGTACAATCTTGGCGGCAGCTTGTATTTCAACGGCGCTTCGGTAACGAGTGGCGGTTCTGCAGCCTCCGGTACAGCCGGCTTGATTCAGTTCAGTAACGGTGCCGGCGCCTTGAATGCAAACGCGTTATTCAATTGGGACAATGCGACGAACGCGTTAGCTCTCGGTACCTCAGCAGTTGCGAGTTCAACTTTGCATGTTGTCGGCGGTGCAACTGTCACAGGAACTTCAACTCTCGCGGGCATCAGCGGTACCTTCCTCGCTAACTCCGGTGCTTCGATGCTCCAGGGTGTCAGCTCCACGAATGTATCTGCCTCCGGATTTGTGAACGCCGGTAGCCTCACTGTCTCTGGCGCCAGCAATCTTGCGACGACGACAGTCATAGGGCTGACCTCGTCCGCCAACGGAGTTGTCATTGCTAGCTCCTCTCCGTTCACTACCTCAAATGCTTTGTACAACTTGGGCGGCAACCTCTATTTCAATGGCAGTCTGCTTGGTGTCGCCGGCGCCGGTCTTCAGTCGGTCAACGGTCTTTCCACAACGACTCAGTTCTTAGTAGTAGGGAATTCAGGAACTGATTTTAATATCGTTTCATCCGTCAACACTCATACCTTCAATATCCCCGATGCCTCGGCAACCAACCGTGGACTAGTGACAACTTCAACGCAGACCTTGGCAGGTGACAAGACCTTCTCGGGTGCGGTCACGGTGAATGGTTCCTCTAGTTTGGCCGGCATCAGCGGCAGCTACCTCGGCATCACCGGCAACCAGACTCTCGGCGGTCA
>CAZJVT010000002.1:0-266666 GCA_964549935.1 uncultured Candidatus Saccharibacteria bacterium
GCCTGGAGCGTAGCGATCATCGCTTGGAGATCACTCATGCTCTGTGCGTGTGCGACTGAAGCAAACGAGCCAATGCCCGAGAGCGAAACAATCGTCGTCGCAGTCAAGACTACTGCAGCAACCTTTTTGGAAAACGTACTCATGAATAAGTTGCTTATAATTTAGTTACTAATGGAATTTATAATTGCTTCGCACTTTTTATGGCACAAAGCTTTTTCGGCAAACTGTTCCACCGCCTTCTCCTTCATATCCTTCGATACAAAAGATCGACCTACTACGGTAGTAAACAGCTCTGGATCGTGAGGTGATCCGAAACCGCTGTGAGGGAGTGTCATAATTGAACACTCATTGGTCCCGAAACCTTGCTTAAAATACGAATGCCCCGCAGAGCGGGGCATGGTATCAGAAGCAAGAGACTATATAGAAACAAGAAATGGCAAAACGCTCGTAGTCGTAGAAGTTATCCACAACAACCTGCGTTTTGTCATTAATCGCTACCATACAATCGCTTACCCCCAACGTCACCTGCCTCACGCAAGAACGAAAGAAGCGATACGACTGACAAAACCTACTATATCAAAGTTCTCTACTTTTGGCTAGTCTTGGGCGTCCGCTGGATTAGCCCCTAGGCCCTTCTGAAGCACATTAGTTAGAACGACCCATTCACCTCTTTATTACACCTGGGGATAAGTCCTCGCCTGCAGCCCCGGCACCGCGCATACTTTCCTGCTGGAAAGTTGCCCTATGCTCTCGCGGCCTAGCCGCTGCGAGAATTACCGGATGCACGCAGGCTTCAGACTTTTAGTTCAGGGACGGAGCTCATAATAATTCGCTGGACCGCCGCTTCCCTGCCTGACTATCTTGCCGGAATCGGTTAGTTTCTTAAGATCGTATCGAATCGTTCTATCGCTTATTTCCGGAAATGCGGCAATGAAGTCCTTAAGCTGCATCTGCCTGTTCTCTGATGAGGCAATTAAGGCAATCATCTTCTCTTGCCTTGCCTCGCCGTAATCTTCGTGAAGGCGGGCCGTTCTATTTGCCGTATTGTCTCCCTCCATCGCTAAAGCTAAGGCGGGCAAGATTGCCTGATTATTGATTGCCACATTAACCTCTTCAGCTTCTGGGATTGGCTCCTCGCTGACTTCGGAGTCTTTTATCAAAATCTCCTCCGGGATATGAAACTGCCATTCGCTGGAGGTCTCACGCGGAATCAAGACCGTCTTTGGCTTAGATGACTTGACCTTCACCTGGGAGACTCGGCCTTCCTCTGGCTTAGTATGCACCGGCAGATTAACTGAAAAAAGCGTCGAGACGTCTAAGCTCTCGCTGGTACCGCTGAAACGAGAAATTTCATTGTGAAGAGCCTCAAGTTCGCGATCTAAGATCAAGGCATTCTTAGGCTCGATTTCGTAGATGTTCTTTCCGAGCAACACAAAGTTCCGGAGAGCGGTAATTGTGTTAGTCGCCACTTCCGGATTCTGATACGAGATATTTTCGAGTAAGTGATAGCTTAATTTCTCAATGCGCTGCCGCAATTCGAATCGGCGGATATAAGCGGCAATCTTGAGCAAGGCAAAGGAGGTCTCCTGGGCCTTTCTGACGATCAAATCAGTCATGGGTATAGTATAGCACCATTGCCTTATTTTGTCAATATTAGGCTGATTTTGTCGATTTGACACAAATATATCATATATGATATAAAATAATCGTTATTTCTTGAGCGGTTTGGCTGGAAAATATTCTTGCCAGTCCGCTACCGAAATGGTGGCCGCGTTGAGAATGGTCTCTGCGCGCTCCCGAAATGGGAGGATTGCATGTTCGGACGGAATCATTTTGAGACGCACTTCTCGGTCATGTTGGCTGAGGAGATTCTCCGGGCAGAGCTGGAGAAGCACTTCGACGGTCGGATCCATGTCTTCCAGCGCGTGATCGAGCCGGGCAAGGTGAAGAACAATTCGGCCTGCAACGGCACGGCAACGAAGGTGGAGATGGACCACCGCTACGGCAACATCTGGGAGCGCACGGTCACCTTCGAGCTCATCGTCGGGCCGCGTCGGGCCGTCGAGACGCCCGCACTCACGCCGCTTGGGCCGATCAAGGTACGGTGGGAGCCGACGCCCCTCATGAGGATCGAGGCCGAGTGTCGCGTGTTCTCGGCGAAGCATCGGACGGACAAGTCGAAGGAGTGGCGGCCCCACTACCTGACCATCCGGGTGATCAACGAGAACGGGAAGGTTGAGCACCATCTGGTGTTCTGGTACGAGGAGGGATGGGTCGAGAACAGCGTGTTCGTTCAGAGCCAGGCGAAAACGGCCGAGAACCCCTGCCCCGAGCTGATCAGCAATCAGCTCAGCGTGGTCTGCCCGAGAATCGCCCCGAGTCTCCACAAGCGACGAGAAGTGGTCACGGGCATCATCTAGCGCCCCTCCTCCAGCAAGATCGGCCTCGGCCGAGAAGCGTCCTCGACGCTCCTCGCCGGGGCCGCTTTCATTTCCCCTACTACTTTATTAAGGGTTGCGAAACATTCGACAAAATAAAAATCCGCATTTACTCATAGCGGCACTAAAAGGTTCCCGTGCCGCTCTTGAGTAAATGCGGATTAATCAACAATCCCGCGAATGCGCCGCACCCCGGCACTCACTGCCTCTTCTTTCGCGATCTTGAACTTCCCTACCATTGCGGTGTGCTCGACGTGCGGGCCGCCGCAAAACTCTTTACTAAAACAGTTATCGATTGACTCACCCATCACGTAGACCTTCACCGGGTCGCCATACTTAGCCTTGAAGAAAAAGAGGGCGCCGGTCTGCTCGGCCTCTTTTTTAGGCATGACATGAAAACGAACCGGCAGGTCCTGCTCAATAGCTTTATTAACAAGCTCCTCGGCCTGCTTTATCTCCTCCGGTGTAAGCTTGCGGCCAAAGGTAAAGTCAAAACGCGTGCGCTCGGCGGTAATGTCACTGCCGGCCTGGCGAACCTCATTGCCAAGAACCTGACGAAGCGCGGCCTGCAACAAATGCGTGGCGGTGTGGAGTCGCGTAACCTTTTTTAGCTCCACTTCATCTTTAGCTTTGAGCTCGCCTGTGTCTAAGAGCAGTCCATGGCCGCCAAATTTCTTTTCGGCGCCAGCGCGAGAGAGCTCGCGGTGTGCCTCCAGCTTTTTCTCAAAATCCTCACGGGTCAGCGAAGCGGCTTTGTCGCCACTGAACTCTTTAATGACCTCGTAAGGCAAGCCAAAGCTTTCGTAGAGCTTAAAGGCAACGTCGGCGGTTACTGAATCGTGACGCTTTAACTCGCGCATGCCATTTTTGAAGGTCGTACCGAACTTCTTGCTCTCCTCGTGGAAGACCTCCAAAATCTTAGCTTTGTCTAAATTATAGCTGCTCTTATAAGCCGCGCAAACCATACCAAAAAGCTTTTCGATGGTTGGAATATAAATATCGCCCAGTGAATCGGAAACGTTTTCACCGGCGCGACCGAGCGCATCAGCATGCACCATTGCGCGGCGCAGGAGCTTACGGAGCATATAACCTCGGTCTTTATTGGACGGAATTACACCGTCGGTTATCAAAAAGGCGGCAGCGCGGACGTGGTCGGCAACGATACGCTGTGAGCGGACGCTATTACTTGCTTGTGGCAACGCAGCAATCAACTGATGCAGCGTATCAATCGAAAACATATTTGAATCATTGCGGACCGCGGCAGAAATACGCTCTAAGCCGCCGCCGAAGTCGACGTTTCGCTGATTAAGTTTCTCAAAAGTGCCCGTTTCGGTCTTGCGATACTCCATAAAAACGGAGTTGCAGATCTCCATGTAACGTCCGCAGTCGCAGTTTGGGTGGCACTCTTTACCGAAGGTCGGGTTGTGCGGGATATCGCTAAACTCATAAAAAATCTCTGAATCCGGGCCTCCCGGTTCGCGCGCCGGCATCTTTTCTGGTGTGCCGGAGCGGCTCCACCAGTTTTTACGCGAGCTGTAATAGAAAATGCGTCCGCCCTGCATACCAATCTCACTGCCGTGCTCCGGCGAGCCAATCTCAACAGCCTTCGCCTCAATACCTTTACCGTGAAAGAGTGAAGTCCAAATACCGACTGACTCGTCGTCGCGGGGAATGCCGTACTTCTCCTCGCCGGCAAAGACTGTCACGTACAACTTCTGCGGATCAATCCCTAGCTCTTTAGTCAAAAATTCGAAAATCCAGGGCAGTTGTTCGGCTTTAAAATAGTCGCCAAACGACCAATTACCAAGCATTTCAAAAAACGTGGTGTGACGGTTGTCGCCAACCTCGTCGATATCTTCAGCGCGAAAACTCTTTTGTGAATCAACTAAACGCTTGCCCTCCGGGTGCGGTTCGCCGAGCAGGTACTTAATAAGCGGTTGCATACCGGAGCCGGTAAACAGCGTGGTCGCATCCCCGTCTGGAATAAGTGAAGAAGACGGAATTTGTTTGTGTCCGCGAGCAACAAAAAAATCAATGTAACGTTTACGAATTTCTTCTGAAGTCATAAGGAAAAGATGTAACAAGTATGACGGATGATGAACGAGCAGGCAAGGAGCCCCTCATTCATACATCCTACCTCACTCGCGGCCCTTTAGAAGGCTTTGATGAGGAGTTGGTTCTTCAAGTCGATGAGTGCGCTGCTGGTAGCAAAAGCGGGCTGGCTAACAAGGAACAAAACGGTCTGCAGGCGTTCGGTCGGGCTACCGGCCGTAGAAGCAAGCACGCTTACAACCTCGGCGACGTTAGCGTTGGTTAATGCGAGTAGAATAGTTGTTCGAGCATCAAGCAGCTCTTTGGCGACAACGTTGTTGCCGCTGTTGGCAACTGCTTTAGCAAGAATATTCAAGGTTTCAGCGGTGCGAATCTGCTCCGTAATTGACTGGTCGCCTACACGTTCAGTTAGAGAGTTGATAAAAGCAGCGTCGCCGACCAGCGAAGAAAGAGTCGCAACGGAGGTGGTATTCATTTTATCGGAAATGTCACGCAGGAGTGCGACCTGTGCGTTGGTCTTAAATTGCCAGCCGCCCATGTCATCGATAAAGCGGAGGTGGTGCGCGATAGTCAGCGAGATAACTTCAGAAATAGACGAATCCTGGTCAGCAATATCAGTCGGCGAAACGTGCGAGAGTGCCAGTGCGTAATTATAAATCTCACGCTGATAATTCGTAAGCGCCTTGACCATCATCTTGTTGCCCTTCGGATTGATCTGATAGGCTGCGATCAACTCTGCGCCGACCTGGTTAAGATTATCCGTCTCAATAGTTAATCGGTTGACCGGATCGCCGGATGAAAAGTAGTCCTTAACTTCGCCAAAGGTCTTAGTAAGGTCATAGAAAGGATTCCCGGCGGTAATTGCAACATACGGGACCCCGAAGGTCTGCGTCGTTACGGAGCCCATCGCAAGAACATTTGTTTTCGCATTAGCGCAAAACGGCGCGGCCAAAAGACTGACACATGAACAAGCCGCAGCAATTTTTATAAAGCTTTTTTTCATAAAAGTATTAGTAGCCTTCGAGCATATTTGATTTAAGGTGACCGCGAATGCGCTGGAGTGCCTTGGCCTCAATCTGACGGATACGCTCACGCGTAACACCGAACTCCTTGCCCACCTCCTCGAGGGTGTGAGTAACACCGTCCTCCAAACCAAAACGCATTTGCAAAATCTTTTGCTCGCGCTCCGACAAATCAACAAGAATGTCTTTAATACGTTCGCGAAGCAGCGTCTGGCTGGCGATTTGGGCCGGCGTTAAGCTCTTATCGTCCTTAATGAACTCGGACAGCGTTGAATCATCGTCGTCATCACCCACCGGTGACTCGAGGCTGACCACGTCCTGGGAAATCTTTTGAATGTAGTGAATCTTATCAATCGGCATCTCCATCTCCACGGCAATCTCCTCTACTAATGGCTCCCGGCCCAACTCCTGCGTCAAACGCCGCTTAACCTGCGTGTACTTGGAAATCGTTTCAACCATGTGGACCGGAATACGAATCGTACGCGACTGGTCGGCGAGGGCACGCGTAATAGCCTGACGAATCCACCAGGTGGCGTAGGTTGAGAACTTAAAACCGCGCTTGTAGTCGAATTTATCGACGGCGCGGGAAAGACCGATGTTACCCTCCTGAATCAAGTCCAAAATGCCGAGGTTGGCCGAACGGTTGACGTAACGCTTGGCAATCGAAACGACGAGACGAAGGTTGGCCGAAATAAACTTCTTACGGGCCTCCTCGTCACCATTCAAAATGCGCTTAGCCAACTCGCGCTCGTCGGCAGCCTTAAGCAGCGGCGCCTTACCGATTTCTTTTAAGTACATCTGGACGGAGTCCGGCATCTCGTCATCAACGCGGGTAGCGGCCTCAAGCTCACGTTCGCTCACCTCATCTTTCTCCGGAACGGTAATCAGCTGGCTGGTTTCGATAACCTTGATGTTGGTTTTATCAAGCGTCGAGTAGACCTCATCTAAGAAGCTGACATCCTCCTCGATATTCGGGAAGTAGTGTAACACTTCAGAGTCGGTAACGTAGCCGCGGCTGCGACCACGCTCGATAAGCTCGGCCAGCTGGGACTTGTTAAGCTCGGCTTTATTTGCCGCCTTGGTCTGTTTAGCCGGCTTAGCCTTGGCCGTTGAAATGCGAGCGGCGCCCTTATTAGGACGCTTGGCAGCCTTTTTATTGATTACAATAGGCTTTTTACGGCCCTGCCTGCCGGCAGGCAGGTTTTTTGTAATCGTTTTTGAACGCTTTTTAGTTTTTGACTTGGTTTTCATGCGAGATCTAGCCCCGGAATCAAAAAAGCTTGTTCCCAAGCTCTGGAAAACTATAGCACAAGATACCCCTATTTGTCCATAAAAAGCCTCCTGGAGGTGGATAACTAGACTCTACTCTATCGCTTCTCCTCAACCATCAATTTCCCGTACTCATCTAATAGCTTCGCGAGTGCGTCAGTATCCCCGGCCACTTCAGCCTGCTGGATTTTAAGCTGCAGTTCGCGACGGCGCCCACCCATACCTTCTTTGGTCAGCTGTTTGAAAAGCGCCTCAACTTCGTGCTGCCCCGGATCAATGCCGGATTCCAGATAAATGAGGTTAACTAAGCCGATGAGTTCGGGCGGAATGGCCGCATCAGACATCTCGGTGCCAATCTCCTTCTGCGCACAGTACTCCAAAATAGGTCGATAGGCCGGCGGGAATAAGTTCTTGGCATCCAGCGCCTGCTGTAATACTTTTTTGTCTCGTAACGCAATACTTAAAATGCGGCGGATGATTTTTTCAACTCTGCCTTGTGGCAACTCTGCCATCTCGAGATTCGCCGGTGTGGCAACCATAGAACCGGGTCGGGCCTCAACTTTGAGCCCCGCCATCTCCGCATTGAGCGCCGCCTCGGGCATTCGGGTGCGCGAAGCAAGCAGTTGCATCCAGTGTTGCTGTTCCACGGGGCTTGAAATTCCTTTGATTTTAACCAGCGCACTCCTGATCGCCTTTTTTTTGCTGGCGATGTCTCCCTGCTTATCAATTCCGTAATACGTAAAGTAGTACTCCATCGCCGGAATCGCTTTTTTAATCAGCTCGGCAAAATGCCCCGGTTTGGCTAAGGCTAAATCCGCCGGATCCTTGGCTCCCCCGGCAGCCTCGTCAAAGACAATGACTTTGGTATTGAGATCGTTGGCTTGGGCTAAATCGATAGTCCGTTCTGCCGCTGCTCGTCCGGCGTTGTCGTTATCAAACGAAAGCACCAGGTTTTCGGCCAAGCGTCGTAACACCTTGAGGTGTTCGTCGGTAAGCGCCGTGCCGGAGGTGGCAATTAAATTCTTAACTCCGTCCTGGTAGCTCATCAAAAAGTCCATCTGCCCTTCGACAAGCACTGCCTGGTTGGCATCGCGCACGCCAGCCTTGGTCTTCCAAAAGCCGTACAGCAGCTTGGACTTATTAAATATCGGCGAGTCGTGGGAATTAATGTATTTTGCAACTTCAACAACTGCAGGACCGGGTTTACCCGCCGAAGCTTCAGCGAAGGCGGGCATCACGCGGCCGGTAAAGCCGATAACCTTGCCGAAGTGGTTGTGTAGCGGAAACATAATCCGATTGCGGAAAAAGTCGTAGTAGAGCCCGCGCTCGTTTTTTGAAATAAGCCCCGCGTCTTTAACCGCCTCGGCGGAAAAACCTAGTTTAACCAGGTGTCGCATGAGTGCGTCATTGCCAGGTAGCGCTACGCCCAGCTCGAACTCCTCGATAGTGGCATCAGTTAAACCGCGCTCTTTCAGATACTTAAGCGCTGCAGCACCGGCGGGCTCGTGTAAGCTGGAACGGAAGTAGTCTTTGGCGATTCGGTTGATTTCAAAAAGCGCCTCGAACTTTTTTTGGTCGCTAGTGCCAACGCGTTTTAATTCCACGCCGGCCCGGTCGGCTAAAACTTTTAAAGCATCGATAAACTCGATGTTTTCATACTGCATCAGGAAGGCAAAAATATCGCCGCCTTTGCCGCAGCCAAAGCAGTGCCAAATCTGCCGCTCCGGGGTAACCATAAACGACGGCGACTTCTCCTTATGGAAAGGACACAGCCCCTTGAGATTGCGTCCGGCCGGCTTTAAGGCGACGTATCCGCCGACAAAGTCTTTGACGTCGATTTTTTGCTTGATTGCTTCGATTGTTGAGTCGGCCATGCGGGTAGTAGATAGTAGACAGGAGTTAGGAGATAGGAAAAGACGGAATCCTGCACACAGTGTACCGCTTCCACCGGAAATTGAAAATAAATGAATCCTGCGGTATGGTGAATTAGTGACGCATTTATGTGCGTCCGGAAAGGAAAAGGTATGACGACTACTCATACTTGCATGATCGTAGCCGTTGCGTGTCTCGTCGCGTGGACACAGCTTCGTGAGGGCCCTCTTCGGCAATGGCTGGCTGTTCTGGCGATTGCCAGCGGAATCGTCGGAGCCCTTCTCAACGTCACGGAGGTCTAAGATGAATGCAGTCGCCGTCATCCTCGCAATGCTCTGTTTCGCGGTCTGGGCCGGCATTGCCAACCATGTCGGCTTCCGGCTGGCGCAGTGGACCGGCGCGGACTCGAAACGGTTTGCCCTGGTCATCGGAGCCTTCCTGCTACTCGTCCCCGCAGGCATCATCTGTCTGGCACTCGGACTGAAGGAGAGCTCATGATCGGACTCCTCATCCTCGGCAGCGCGTTCGGCGGAATCAACCTGATCCGAGTGCTGCCCATACACTACAAGATCAAGATCACGCTCGGAGCAGTACTCGTGATCGCAACCTGTACGGCGCTATCACTCTGTGCCCCGCATGTCCCCTAGCCCTCGCCCACCGCCCGCGTGCATCCCACGATCGCCGCTCGGTGGGCTCTGCACACCTGCCTGCCGGCAGGCAGGTCCAGGGGCTTGCATCATTTCTTCTTTTCTGGTATTCTCCTAGCTACTTACTACTGTCTACTAACTACTATTCATATGCGCCACTGCGAAAATTGTCTTAAAACGTCCCGAATGGTTGGAACCCGCATTCTTTTGCGTGGTCACTACAACCCGACCAACTGGAGCCGCAAATATCCGAACTTGCAAAAGAGCGTTAACCCGAAGGGTGAAAAGGTGCTTGTCTGCACGACCTGTATCCGCACCTTCGGTAAGACTGCCCGCATGAAAGACCGTAAGGCTGCCAAGGTAGCCGCTGCAGCTGCGAAAGCCGCGATGCCGAAGGTTGAGGAAAAGAAGCCGGAGGTGAAGGTTGAGAAGAAGGCCAAGAAGGTTGAGAAAAAAGAAACCAAGTAACTTACAAAAATCCCGCCGATTGGCGGGATTTTTGATTTCTCTAAAACGTTTGTCGGGCCGCCGGGAATTGAACCCGGTCATCATCCACCCCATGGATGCGTACTGCCGGTATACTACGGCCCGGTCACTAGAGGTTAATCTATTTTTACAACCGACACAACCCGCACACTTGTCTGCTGTGAAAAATTATTGTACGATAGCTCCGCTGACGCACCCCGCGTCACAACACAAGGAGGAAGACTAGTGCAGAACCCGAACATGCCCCGCGTCCGCCCGCCGCACCGCCTCAACGCCGCGTCCAGGAAAGAGCCGAAGACGGTGGAGCTCACGCCCAAGGAGCACGCCGCCGTCAACGCCGTGCTGGCGAAGGCGCGTCGCAAGGGCACGTACTCCCAGAAGAACCTGCGGAGACTGGCAGCTAGTCGCAAGTAGCTGCTTCGTCTTCACCGCCTTGAGGCCCCGACACGTTCGGGGCCTCCGCACATCTACTTCGCCGCCGGAGTTACCGCAACCTTTCCTTTTGTGAGTTTATTCATTGCCTTAACAACGACAAAGATGACCAGCGCGACGATCAAAAAGTCGATGATGTTTTGGATAAATACTCCGAAGTTAAGCGTTGCAGCTCCGGCAGCCTTGGCCTCAGCCAGCGTCGCAAAACCTTTGCCCGAAAAATCAACAAACAAATCGGCAAAATTTACCTTGCCGGTAATCAAACTCAAAAGTGGCATCACGATGTCGTTTACGACCGACGTTACGATTTTGCCAAACGCCGCACCGATGATGACGCCGATAGCCAGATCAACCGCGTTACCTTTTATCGCGAACTCTTTAAACTCCGCCAGGAATCCTTTCATAGTTAGTTAGTATTAATTTGTATAGTTGTATTGTCGCGCATTACCAACCCTTCGGCAACTAGTCCATCTAAGATTCTGTGCATACGTACTGCATCAGCATCAAGCTTAAGCAGTGAGCTTTCCGGAACTTTATCGCCTTTGAGCAAACGCCGCAGTACCTCGCCGCGTAGCTGCCTGTCCGAACCCGCAAACGTGCTCTGTTTCGCGTGATGCTTGCTACGCCGGCTAGGATTTGGCATTGTCGCTTTAAGATGCGTGCCATAATCCATTAACGCCCAGTACCACTCACGCGGGTTCTCCTTCGGCAGCGTTTTTTTAATCAGCAGAAGCAGCTCCTCGTCTCGCACCTTTTTCCGCCCTGGAAGAAACTCGTTGATAAACACGGCGCGGATATTGGTCTCAATCATTACCTGCGGCTGACTATAGGCGAACACGCAAACTGCAGCGGCGGTGTAGGGGCCAATCCCCGGCAATTCCAAGAGCTCATTGAATTGGGCCGGCAAAGCACCACCGTGAACGTTCACAGCGGTGCGAGCCGCCTTTTGCAAATTCAGGCCACGGCGATTGTAGCCAAGGCCACTCCAAAGCGCAAGTACGTCGCGTAGCGGCGCATCGGCAAGCTTTTGAACCGTCGGAAACTTTTTTAAAAATGCAGTGTATTTGGGAACGACGCGACTCACCTGCGTCTGCTGCAGCATCACCTCTGAAATTAAAATCTTGTAGGGATCAGTCGTCTGCCGCCACGGCAAATCCCGCTTGTTGGTCTTATAAAAATCCCAGATCTTCTTTCGAAAAGCCGCCGTTGTCATTGCGGGTAGTATAAAGCGCATAGGACAAGGCGGGCAAGCCTGACGCGGCGCTTTAAGGATGCAGCAAGGGCATGCACGAAGCCCCGGGCGCGCGATGCGCGCCCGGGGCCGAGACTACTTGTCTTCCTTCCTGATGTCCTCGATCACGTAGGCGATGAGCCGCTCCAGCGTCGGCTGCTTGCCCGAGGCGATCTCCGCCGAGGATCGCACCTCGACGCCTTCGGCGAGAGCCTGCGGTGAAGAACCGAGCTCCCGCACCTCCTCGAACTCGTGAAGCCGCCGGAAGACTGAAGGCGGCCCACCGTACGGAAGGTGGAAGACGAAGTACGGTGTCGACTTTGGCAGACGAAATGCCGAAATGTCGATGAACCCCGGAAGGGGCTCCGCTTTGAACGGCCGGTACTCGAAGTGGAGCCCGGCGGCGCTCAGCGACGCTGCGATCTGCACGGCCTGCCGGCGCGCGACGCCCTCCGGCGTCTTCGCGTCGACCTTCTCGGCCAGCTCGCGGATGACCGCGACCTGGGGCGATTCCATAGAGCAACGGTACGCGACCGCAATCCACAGGATTACGATCACGACCGTCAGCAAAACCCGCTTCTGCATTCCAGATCCTCCCGTTGACCACCGATGTCGTTTGCGCCGGAAACACTCCGACGCGTTGATTTATGCACGAAGAAGACCAAAAGAATCTATACTATTTTAAAAAATTTGTCAAAACGACAATGTCTTTTCGCCGCGCCAGCCTCCTTAAATATCGAAGAGCCGCTGCACACTCAAGTGCTGCGGCTCGTTCGGCTGCGAAGAACCTTCTTGGGGCGTCTTCGCTCGTCACCCTTGGGGAACCACTCCCCGCTTCACTTCCCACGCCGCTTCGCCTTGGGCGGAGTCGGCGTCGTCCACTGGACGATCCCGTCCGCGCCCTTGTTCTTCCGGAGCACATCGGACGGCTGGATGAAGTGCAACCCGCGTCCCGACGAGGAGGAATAGTTCACCCCTCCCCCGTAGTTGCCGCTCCAGCTGCCGCCCGATGTCTGCGGCGGCTGGCCGTAGCCCGATGACGACTGCGTCGACATCCCGCCCGGCGTACCGGCCGTGTCGGTACCGTTGCCGTGGGTCTCGTTGAGACCCGAGGTTCCGGCCGACCTGGGCGTGAAACCCGGAGGACCCTCCCACGACTCGTCCAGATCCTCGTGCTCCCGTGTGGACCCGTCAGGAGCGGTCAGCTCCCCTGCGTTCCGCACCTTCTTGTGCGTGAACTTGGCGGATCCCGCCTCCTGCACATACGTCGTGCATCCCGTCACCGCGACCATCGCGGCGATCAGAACCAAAGACATGATTCGCTTCATCTTCGATGCTCCCTCCGGCCGAAAAGGCCTACCAAACGCCCATTTGCGTCGGTAGGTATAGTATAGCACCTTTGTACTAAAATGTCAAGTACCCCTTAATATGCCTAAAAATGCCTTAAAATCTAATAAAATAACCCCGAACCAGAGCCATCACCGTGTAGCGTGCTTTGCTCTGCTACCGCGGCTGCTAGCACAGTACGGGGCTGTGGGCAGAGTACTGCCCTTGAAACAGTGAGGACCCGACTACGCTTGCGCGTCGCCAGGTCCTCGTCTTCGGCTATCGGGGCTCTTCCCCACCGGCCGTCGGTACGTCTGTTTCCCTCCTAACTGGAAGCGATTTACTGCACTACTCGATGGCTTCCGTTCATCGAGGTGTTGGCGCGACCACTACGGTCCGCCGATGAGACTCGCGAGCTCGGCCTCAGCTCGCTTCAGGAACAGCTCGTTCTCCTTGAGGCCGTCGGCGTCACCGACGTCCTTGCAGAACGCGATGGTCGCACGCCGGGACTCGATGTAGGTCTCGAGCTCGGCCTTGCGCTTGTCACGGCCGCTCGGCTTGGCGGCCTTGGCGGGCGTCGACTTCGGAGCGGGCTGGTTCTTGATGGAAGCGACCTCCGCCTCCACCCCGTTCACTCGTCCGATGAGGCGACCGACCGACGTGCGCGCCTGGTCCCGGAACTCCTCGAGTTTCTCGACCTTCTCGGCGGTCTGCACCGCCAACTCGCACGGAGCCGCCGACTGCGAAGCCGACGGAGCGGGCACCTGCGTCACAGGCGCCGTGGGCGCGGACTGCCAGACCCACGAACCACCGTTCTGCTGCGGGGCCACCGGCTGAACCGGGGGCTGCTGCGCAACGGGTGCCGGATTCGCCTGCGTCACGGGCGGAGCCGTGGGCGCGGGCTGGGGAGCGGGCGTCGCCTGCACCACGATCGGTGCCGACTTCGTCGCCTCGAGCTGCTGGAGTCGCTGCTCGAACTTCGTGAGATCCACCGGAGCCGAGTGCCCCGGGAAGAAGAACACCATCGCGAGCGCCACGAGCGCGGCGACCGTTCCCGTCACAGAGACTGCCCAGAGGACAGCCATCCGCTTGGGGAGCAGCGCCTTGACGCCGTCGGTCGCCTTCGCGATGTCGTTGTTGACCGCCACGCGGAGAGGTCCGCCCGTGGCCAACACCGTAGCTTCAGCATCCGCGACCGCGTTGTCGTGCGCGTCGTGGACCTGCTGTCCGACCTCCTCGACCTGCCGCAGAAGATCGTCCTTCGCGACCTCCATGTCGTTGCGGAGATCGCTGACCCCTCGCGTCACGTCCGTGCGAACGGCCGTGATGTCGCCACCGAGACCGTCGCGGTCTTCGGCAGCCTCCATGCGGAGGCGCGCCTGGGCCCCGTCCGCGAGCGTCGCCATGTCGCGACGTACCGTGCCGAGTGCCATCGTGATCTTGTCGTCCACTTCGCGGGCCGTGAGGCCGACGAGAGCGGGCGGGATCGCGGGAGCCGGAGCGGGTGGTGCAACCGGGGGCACCGGCCGCACAGCGGGAGCTGCCGACGGAGCCACAAGGGGCGCTGCCGGACTGGGAACCGTGGCCGTGGGGGCCGCCGGCTTCCCTCCCGTCAACCTGAAGTCCATGACGTCCTGCCGGTCGTAGAAGAGCTCGGAGTTGAACTCCTGGGCCTCGACCGCATCGGCGTCGGTGGCCGGCAGCATGCTGCGACGGACGAGTTCGGCCACCTTGACCGAATCGTTGCCGAGCAGTTTCTCCATGGCGTCCCGCGTGACGAAACTCGTCGCATCGGGCTTGGTGGTCACCTTCGTGATCATACGAACCTCCCTCCCCAACGCTAATAACGTTGGAACACGGCGAAATGCCGCGTTAGACCATTACCGGTCCAGCTCATTATAGCACCTTTATATGAAAATGTCAATAGCCATTACAATCGGCCGTTTTTGACCTTAAAATGTAAAAAAGCTTATAAAATATAGAAATGAAGAGGGTCCGGACACCGCTGGGGGCGCCCGGACCTTGTTCTCTTCGCTTCTGGCTTCAGGAGAGGTCTTCCCCTTCAGGCGACCCTTGTGGGATAGCCCGCTCCCGGCCAGTCGGGAGCACGTCTACGGCGAGGGCTTCTTGAGACAGCCCTCGATCCACTTCAGGAAGGCGGGATCATCCCACCTCTCCTTGCATAGCGCCAGGAACGCCTCGTCGTCGCCCTGGAAATTGCCGCGCATCGCACCGAGGTAGATGCCGGCCAAGCGCCGGCTCCCCTCCGCGAACAGCGCCTTCATCTTCTCGAAGTCGGCGCTCGGCGTAGCCGGGGCCGCGGTAGTGGCCGGCGCTGCAGCCGGCTTGGACGACGCCGACTCGAGCTTGTCGATACGCTCGCCGACCTTGTCGACGGCGCCCATCACGAGCTCGACGTCGTGCGTGGTTGCGACGCCGGTCGGAATCGACGCCGTCTTCGCACCGGCTGGGAGTTTCCCGAGCTCAGCCTTGACTGCGGTGGCGGTGCGCGACTCCACCGACTTGTCCATGCTCTCGAGCCTGACCTTGATGTTCTTGACCTCCTCGGTCAGCTCGGCGACCGGATTCGCACCCGGACGGGGACCGCCCGACGTCGAATCGCCGGTCGGGTTGGTCTTCAACAGACCGGACTTGCAACCCGCCGCGACCGTCGCGGCGAGGCACAGCAGAACCAGCGCACGCAGGGCGTTGCGCATGAGCCACCTCCCTCGAAGACGGGCGCGAAGCCGCGTCTTTCATTTGAACTCCGCAGCCACCATAGCCGCGAAACCGCCGAATTTGATGTCTTCAGCTAGCGGCAGTATTGTATACGAAAACACGAAATTCGTCAAATGAAAAGAGAACCGGGCGACGTGCTCGCCACCCGGCCAACCTCTTTCTTAACTCCCCTACACAATCAAATTGATAATCTTATCCTGAATGTAAATCACCTTCTTTGGTGAGCCGGCTTGTCCGCCTCCGGCGGATATCCACTTTTTGACCTCCTCCTGCTCCAGCGCCAGCTTTTCGGCCGTAGCTTGATCAATGCCTCGCTTGGCCGTTACCTTGCCGCGCACCTTACCGTTTATCTGAATAATCAATTCAAAGGTCTCCTCGACGAGCAACTTTTCGTCATAACTCGGCCAGGCGGAAAGAGCGAGTAGTCCCTTGCCCTTCGTCTGCGCATACATCTCCTCGGCGATGTGCGGCGCAAACGGCGCGAGCACTTTTACAAACATCTGCCAGTCGGTAGTCGTCATTGTTGGTGACTCGCCAAGCTCGTTGGCAAAAATCATCAGTGTCGAAACCGCCGTATTAAAACCCATCGACTCGATGTCCTCACCCACCTTTTTGACCGTCTTATGCAGCAGCCGCTCGAGCTTCTCGTCTGTTTTAACGATTTGCGATTTACGATTTACGATTTGCTCTCCTGCTCGCCAGACGCGGTCCAAAAATCGGGCCGCGCCTAAAATGCCGCGCTGGTCCCAGGCGACCGCCTGCGTAAACGGACCGATAAACATCTCGTAGACGCGCAAAGCGTCCGCGCCAAACTCCTTCGTCAGTGTGTCCGGATTAATGACGTTACCCTTAGACTTACTCATCTTCACCCCGCCCTCGGCAAGAATCAAAGCGTGGCTGGTGCGCTTCTTGTAAGGCTCTTTTGTCGGCACGAGTCCGCACTCATACAAAAACATATTCCAAAAACGCGAATACAAAAGGTGCAGCACTGTGTGCTCCATTCCCCCGTTGTACCAATCGACGGGTAGCCAGTAGGCTAAATTTTTAATTTCTAATTTCCAATTTTCAATTGAGGTAGGCTTTTTAAAAGCCTTTTTACTTAAGAGGTAGGCTAGGTAGTACCATGAAGAACCGGCCCAGTTGGGCATCGTATCGGTTTCGCGGCGCGCCGGACCCTTACAGGTCGGACACTTGGTTTTTACCCAACTTTCTACAGAGGCCAGCGGTGACTGACCGTCATCACGCGGCTGATAATTTTTGACCTTCGGCAACTTCACCGGCAAATCCTTATCCGGCACCGGTATCCACCCCGGATTCTGTATCTCCCCCTGGCTCCTATCTCCTAGCTCCTGACTACTGTTTTTTGCGCAGGCCGGGCAAAAAACCAGCGGAATTGGTTCGCCCCAGTAGCGCTGGCGAGAAAACACCCAGTCGCGGAGTTTGTATTTAACAGTTTTCTTGCCGCCAACCATTGCAATGACCTCATCGGAGGCAACGAGTGGCTTATCGACAATCGGCAGCTTAAATTTCTCGGCGAAGGCACGGTCGCGTTCATCGTGTTGCGGCACGGCCATAATCGCCCCGGTGCCATAGGTCGAGAGCACGTAGTCCGAAACCCAAACAGGAATCTCATCTTTCGTCGCCGGGTTAATTACGCGCAGACCTTTGAGCTCCACGCCGGTTTTTTCTTTATTGTCCGCCGTACGCTCCATCTCACTCTTTTTTCGTGCGGCTTCGACATACTTCGCAACCTCGTCTTTATTTGCGAGCAACGCATCTGGATTCGATAACGCAAAGCTCAAGCTCGGGTGCTCCGGGGCGACAACGAGGTAGGTCGCGCCGAAAATAGTGTCGGGACGCGTGGTGAAAACTTTGATTTTGTTCTTTGAGCCGACAATCGGAAACTCAATCTCCGCGCCTTCACTGCGACCAATCCAGTTCTGCTGCTGAATCTTGGCCTGCGGGATGTAATCAACCTCCTCGAGCCCGGCTAAGAGCTTGTCGGCGTAATCAGTGATGCGGATAAGCCACTGCTCCTTCTCGCGCTTTTCAACCGGACCACCACAGCGGTCGCACACACCACCGGCTGCCTCTTCGTTAGCAAGACCGATCTTATCCTTCGGGCACCAGTTAATAAAGGTTTTCGTTTTGTATGCCAGTCCCTTTTCAAAAAACTTTAAAAACATCCACTGCGTCCATTTGTAGTAGGCAGGATCGGTCGTGTCTATCTCGCGACTCCAGTCGAGCGAGAGCCCAACGGACTGCATCTGGCGCTTGAAGTTTTTTGTGTTGCGCTTGGTGGCAACGCGCGGGTCGATGCCGTGCTTGATGGCGTAGTTTTCGGTCGGCAGGCCAAAGGCATCCCAACCGATCGGGTAAAGCACATTATAGCCATCCATGCGGCGCTTACGGCTGATGACGTCCATACCGACGTACGGGCGGAGGTGCCCGACGTGCAGACCATCACCCGATGGATACGGAAACTCGAACAGTGAGTAGTACTTTGGCTTTTTATCATTGTCCTTCGCCTGAAAAGCCTTTTTCTTCGCCCAGACGCTATGCCACTTTTTTTCGATTTTCTGAGGATTGTACTTCATTATTATGCGGGAATTTTAAAAATTCGACGGGCGTTTAACTCCGTTTGTTTCGCCATTTCATCATACGACACTCCTTTAATTTCAGCTAGCTTTTTAACTACTTCGACGACGTAGGCAGGCTCGTTGCGCTGGCCGCGATACGGCTCGGGGCTGACGTACGGCGCATCGGTCTCGGTCAAGATTCTATCCAGCGGGATAGATTTTATCTGCTCGTCGTAATCACGGGCAAAAGTTGTCACGCCGCCAAACTCGAAGTTAAAACCGGCGTCCAAAAACTTCTTCGTCATCTGCTGCGAACCCACGTAAAAGTGCAGCACTGCCCGACTCGTCGGAAACTTTACGTCAGTCAAAATGCCAAGCAGCTCCTCGTACGCATCATCACTACCCTTACTCGGACGACAGTGAATCATCAGGGCCTTATCAAACTCCAGCGCCAACTTAACGTGCTGCAAAAAAACTTCTTTTTGTTTTGCTTTGTATTCTTTTTCGTCGCCGGTCGGACGGTAGTAATCAAGTCCGCACTCACCGACACCTACAACCTTCGGATTTTTGGCCAGCTCGGCGTAAAACGGGTAGTCAAACTCCTCGCCGCGACTAACAAAGGCCTTTGCCGCCTCGCCACCTCCAAGCTCTTGCGCGTCGTGGTAGGACTTCGTCGTGTGGACGGGGTGCAGGCCGATGGTTGCATAGACGCCGCTCGAATACTGATCGGCGACCTCCACTGCTTTTGCCGAGGTATCTTTCTGGGTGCCGACGTTGATAATCGAGACGCCTGCGGTCAGTGCCCGGTCTATGGTCGCCTTCCAATCCTTTTCAAACGCGGCAAATTGTACGTGGGTGTGACAGTCAAACATAGTTAGTAAACAATAAACGAAAAATGACAAACAATCAAAGCAAAAGTGCTTCCGCTTTAATTGCCTAGCCCACTCTTGACAGTTTTTTGCAAAAGGTGGATAATGCTTCCTGTCACCCAAGCGGGAAACACTAGTGTTCCGCGGGGGTGCAGATTCGGCGCCGCTCCTCCTAAAGGAGGCTACGCATTTCACCGCCGATGGGAGGGGGTACGAAAGTCCCCAAACCAGCTTGCGACCAGGCCAATTTGGCGAGGTTCGCGCGCTAAGCCCTTCTCAACGGGCAAAGCGCAAAGGCATCTGCACCCATATGGTGTCAGGAATCACACACAGACCCGTTAGGGAATGCCCAGCTGATCAACCCCCTGTTCAGCAAAGAGAGAATCACGTAAGACCTCCCGACCTCCCGCCTCTATCTTACGTCGACAATCTCTAAAAGCATCCTGCGGGTCCCAAAACTAAACTGCGCATGTTCCCCCTGGGAGCGGCGCAGTTTTTCGTTTCAGCTTTTCTTATGCACAAGCAAAAAGACGTGAAAAGCGTATACTGAAAATAAGTCTATGCGGTTGGGGTGCGAGCGCGAACCTAGCTGGTCTGAGGCTCCGGCTCGAGGACAAAGTAAAGGTGCCGCGAACACTCGCACCCCCTGGATGGACTGTCTGAAAATCTTAATCAGCGGAAAGGCACTTGCCCAGGTGCTGGGGACGAAAAGAGGCTCTCTTCAAGGAGGTGAAAAACTCCGTCAGAGGTGAATGGCCCTGTTCATTTGAGAAATCGTCCCCCCGCTGCCCAGCCTCACGGTCACGCGTTCACTCTAGAACGAGTGACCGTGATCTTTTAAAGATATTTGCAAATTGCTTTTTGAGGAGTAGACTACAAAGTACGAAGGCTGCAAAGAGATACGCAAAAAACCACCCTTCCCAGTATAGGTATCTCTGTGCGTAACACCGCTGTCCTGACGGCCCCAGCTCATTCGAGCATGCCAAAGGACACATTTACGTACGCAGCAATCGTCATAGCAGGGAGAACCGACGTCTTGGTCCGTTGGTTCGGGCGAAACGTAGACAGAGACTCGCATTCTCTGTCTTGAAATCAAGCTCTTACTTGCAGTGCCTGCAGCTGAGGCTTCTGCGATCCCACTTTGGGCTGGCCGGCTCGCCTTCGGGCAATAGTCGCGCCTTACAAGCCTTGCCGTTCCACTTCACGAGTTCACGGACCCGTCGTGCAGGATGCTAACCAGGCACTACCGACAAAAACGTGATACCCTCGACAAACTGTAGAAGTACGTCCGACAGGTACCAGCGGACCGAAGCTACTATTGTCACCTGACTTACCACCTGCTATGCGCGACGTACGGCCCCTGGAGACTACGAGTTTCCTGGGGCCGCGCTCGTTTTAAAGCCTTAAAAACAGCGGCTTGCTTGGTTTGCGAACAGCGACAATCGCCTCGCCTTTCATATCAATACACGAACGTAGCACCTCCGCCGTCGCCGGCAAGAATGGTTCAGCCAATCGAGCAATTTCAATTAACAGCTGCAATAATTGACCAAGGTATTCTCTTTTCTCGGGATCTTCATCTTTGAGTGCCCACGGCTTAGTTGCATTCACGAGCTTGTCTCCATAAGTAACAAGTCGCCAAATGTGGGCTAGCGCATCGTGCAAGCGGCGCTCGTCAATAGCTTTCGCAACTTCGGCTCGGACTTCGTGGATGGCGTGACCTAAATCCTGCTCGGTAATCAGCACCTTTTGTCCCGGGGTAAAACTTGGGAGTTTAGGCAGGTTCCACGGATTCAGTTTTTCGGAGAGCGTTAAGACGCGGCTGGCGAAGTTACCAAGACCGTTAGCGAGATCGGCGTTGTAGCGCGCCTTAAACTTTTCTTCGCTAAAGTCGCCGTCATCATCCGACGGGATTTCGCGTAGTAAGTAGTAACGGAGAGCCTCGACTCCCTTCGTCTGCGCAAACTCAACCGGGTCAACGACGTTGCCGAGCGACTTACTCATCTTCTGACCATTGGCTGTTATAAAGCCGTGCACAAATAGCTCCTTCGGAAGTGCTACCTTAGCGGAAAGCAGCATCGCCGGCCAGTAGACGGCGTGGAAACGCAAAATGTCTTTACCGATAACGTGTAGTCTTGCAGGCCACCAAGACTGTGAACTGTTTAACGTGGAACGTGTAATGTCAGAGGGGCGGGAAACCGCGGCGGTGCGGTAGACATTGAGCGCGTCAAACCAAACGTACATAATCTGGCTCTCGTCGCCCGGTACCGGCACTCCCCAGCCACGCGCGCGCTTTACGGAACGCGAAATACTAAAGTCCTGTAAGCCATTTTTAATAAAACCAAGCACCTCATTTTTGCGCGCCTGCGGGACGATTTTGTACTCATCCGAATCAATGATGTTATACAGTTGCTCCTGATAACGCGAAAGTTTAAAAAAGTAGTTCTCCTCCTCCACCTCCTCTACCGGTTTACCCGGGTGGTACAAACACTCTCCGGTCGGCGAAAGCTCCTCCGGTGTATAAAACGCCTCACAGGATACACAATACAAGCCTTTGTACGACTTCTTATAAATATCTCCGGCGGCATTACACTTCTCCCACAGCTCCTGCGCAACCGTCGCGTGTTCCGGGCTACTCGAACGCGCAAAGGCGTCGATGCTGATTTCAAAAAGCTTCAAAAACTCCTGAAACTTGCCTGCGTACAAATCAGAAAGCTGCTGCGGCGTCATATTTTCTTTTTCTGCGGCCTGCACAATCTTAAGCGAGTTTTCGTCGGCACCGGTAATATAACGGACCTCATCACCCTTTTGGCGATGGTAACGAGCGATAGCGTCGGCCTGCACAAATTCAAGGGCGTGACCCATGTGCGGCTTGGCGTTGACGTATGGAATTGCGGCGGTTAGATAGAAACGCATAGAGAGTTAATCGGTTAGTCAGTTAGTCTGTTAATCAGCTTAATACGAAAGCCGGGCTTTTTCCATCCTCGTGAGTGCCGTGGCTTTTATCCGGCATTAACCGATGAAGCGACTAATTGATCCGACTAAGTGGAGAGTCAAGATTGTTGCCCGCTTTGATCTCGGACCAGTGACGGATAAGTTCCTGGAAAAGTACGGCGATTGGTACGGCGATAATGACACCAGCCACGCCGAGTACCTTGCCGCCGATTAACAGCGCGGTAATGACGATGACGGGGTTTAAGTTGGTCGTGTACTTGTTAACCAGCGGAATAATTACGTGTCCCTCAATCTGCTGAATAACCACGAAGAGAATAAACGTGTACAGCGCCAAAGAAGAAGAGACGCTTAGCGCAGTGAGCACCGCTAGACCGCCGGCAAAAATCGGACCGACATACGGCACCAGCTCAAAAGAGGCCGCGGCCACGGAAAGCACGAAGGCGTACGGCACGTGTAGAATCGTGAGACCAATAAAGGTAACGGTGCCGATAAACAAGCTCAAGAAGACCTGGCCCATAAACCACTGGCTGATCTTTTTGCGAATTCGATCGTAAACGGTCATCGTACGGGCGTGCTCGGTAACCGGCAGCATGGCTTTCAGTAGTCGGCCGACGCCGTCGCGGTCAATCGTTAAGTAAAACGAAATACCAAACACGATGAGTGCGAGCAGTAATCCGCCGAGTACTTCAGAGATAAAGGAAACGAGCGTGGTCTGCCCGCCCAGCAAACTGTTACTGTAGGTGTTAATCGCACTAATAATTGTTTGTAGCGCCGTGGACTGAATGCCGAATGACTCGATTAAGTTTCCGAAGACATCCTGAGAGTTTTCTAAGATGCTGTTAATCTGCGTCAGGAAAATCGGCATCACAATATATAGAATCAGCGCGATGACAAACAGCACCATAATGTAAACCGCGAGCGTGCCGATAAGACGCGGGATGCGACGACGCTCCAGCCAATCAACAAACGGATCGAGCGCCGCAGAAATCACGAGCGCCAAAACAACCGCGACGAAGACGTCGCGCGCGATGTAACCAATCGCGACGATTGCCACCATCGCAAAAAGTTTCCACAGAGATCCCCAGCTAATTGATAATTCGTGTCGCTCCATTCCTTTTATTGTAGCTCACTTATGAAAAAGAGTAACCTCCTCGTCACGTGTTTATAAATTTTGAGCTACTGTCCAATACTATATAAACGAGCAGAGCGGCCGGATGTTACAAGAACTACAACTTCAGTAGCTCTTCAAACTCCTTCGCTTCTTTGTACGGGCCTATCATCGCCAAATTCAGGCTCTCGTTTTTGAAAAGATCTTTGGCGACGGACTGGATCTGCTCGGCGGTGACGGCGTTGATTTTAGCGATCAGCTCCTCGGGGCTCATCAGTGGCTTTTTAACCACCTCCTGGCCGCCGTAATAGGTCGCTAGAGCGTCGGAGGTCTCAAGTCCCAGCAAGAAGGTACCGGCCAAATGGCTCTTAGCCCGGGCTAGTTCCTGGGCATTTACAGGCTCGCGTACAAGCCTCGCAAACTCATCTAAAATGGCCTTAATCACGACTTTGAGCTTGGAGTGCTCTACTCCCGCTCCGGCGGCAATAAAGCCGTGGTCGGTCAATAAATCGGCTCCGGCGCGTACGTAGTAAGCCGCCCCGAGCTCCTCACGCACCTTTTGAAAAAGGCGCGAACTCATCCCCCCGCCGAGGATGTCGGAGAGCACCTCCAGCGCAAAGCGGCGCTCGTCAAACATCGAAAATGCGCGGAACCCGAGCATCAAGTGGGTCTGGTCAGACTCTTTAAACTTTAAGAAAATTTCCGGCTTAGACTGCTGTTCAACAACAGTCGCCTTGCCCTCCTTCGGACCATCCGGCATCGCGCCAAATAATTTCTCCAGTTGTGCAAGCGCCACGGCCTCGTCAAACGAACCGGCGATAACCACCGTCGTCGCTCCTGGCAGATAATGCTTCGATCGATACTTAATAAAATCGTCTTTGGTAAGCTTGCGGATGATTTCTTTTTCGCCGCCGACGTCCCAACCGGCCGGTTGGTCGCCGTAGAGCAGGTGCATGAAAATATCGCCGATTTTGCGCTGCGGCATGTCTTCATACATATTCAGCTCCTCGATGATGACGCCTTTTTCTTTTTCTATTTCATTGGCGTCAAAAACCGGGTTCAAAAAGAGGTCACAGACGAGGTCAATCGCCTTACTGATATGAAACTTCTCAACCTTGGCAAAGTACCCGGTAAACTCGTGGCTGGTAAAAGCATTGTACTCTGCGCCCAGGCCATCTAACTCGCCGGCAATATCCATCGCCGTAGGTCGGTTGGTTGTGCCTTTAAAACACATGTGTTCTAAAAAATGCGAGAGTCCGTTGATTTCTTTTTGCTCGTACTTACTCCCTGCCTCTACCATCACTAAAACCGTCGCCGCCATGGCGTCGGGCTGCGGAAACGTAATCACGCGAAGTCCGTTTGGAAAAACTTTTCGATGTAACATACAAATTTTAATTAAGTGCGTTTCTCAAGTGATTCGCAAGCTCTGAAATCTTCACGCGTTCCTGCTGCATGGTGTCGCGGTTGCGGACAGTGACGGTGTCAATTTTTGCCGCATCACTTCCCTCCTCACCGAGTGTGTCGAAGTCCACCGTGATACAAAACGGGGTACCAATCTCGTCCTGCGCGTAGTAGCGCTTACCGACGTTGCCGCGGTCATCCCAAGCAATTGGTCCCAAGGAGCTAGTAGTCAGGAGTTGGTAGACAGCACGGGCCTTTTCTACGAGCGCGGGTTTGTTAGCGAGCAAAGGAAACACGGCTGCTTTATATGGCGCAGTCCAGTACGGCAGCTTTAAGTAGGTTCGCTCGTTAGTAGCGTCTTCGGTGTAGGCCTCAAGAAGCGTAACGAGCACGCTGCGGTCAAGACCAAATGCCGGTTCGATAACATGCGGGACAAACTTCTCGTTCGTTGTCGGGTCCATATACTGCAAGTCAGCGCCGCTGGCCTTCATGTGGCTGTCCAAGTCAAAACTGCCACGGTATGCAAGACCATACAACTCTTTCTGACCAAAGGGATACTCGTATTCGACGTCAATCGTGCGTTTGCTGTAGTGCGCCCTTTCGCCGTCCGCAATCTCAACGTAGTGCACCTTTGCGTCGCTGACGCCCAAATCCTTAACCCACTTTTTCATTTCAGCGAGCCAGTATTCAAAATACTTCTCCCATTCGGCGGGTTTTACAAAATACTCAAACTCCATCAGGTCGAACTCGCGCTGACGGAAAACAAAGTTCCCCGGCGTAATTTCGTTTCGAAACGCGCGACCCTGTGAAGCGATACCAAACGGCAACCGCTTGCGGCTCGTGTCTAAAACATTTTTAAAATTCACAAACATCGCTTGCGCGGTTTCCGGACGCAGATACGCGACGCTCGAAGTGTCCTCTTTTGGACCCAGCGAGGTTTTAAGCATCATATTAAACTGTTTTGCCTCGGTGAAACTGTCTTTGGCTTTGCAGTTTTGGCACGGAGCCTTAACGTCGATTTGGTCTGCACGGTAACGCTCGTGGCATTTTTTGCACTCCACCAGTGGATCATTAAATGTAGCCAGGTGACCGGAGGCCTCCCAGACCTTGGGGTTCATAATCAGCGCGGCATCAATGCCGACCATATCGTCACGGCGTTCGACAAAGCGCTTCCACCACTCGTCTTTGATGTTCTTTTTAAGCTGTGCGCCGAGCGGGCCGTAATCCCACGAGTTAGCCAAACCGCCATAAATCTCGGAACCGGGGAAAATAAAACCACGGCGCTTACAAAGCGCGATGAGCTTGTCCATTAAGTCAGCATTCATGAATTTACAATTTTAGAATTTACAATTTCCAATGCAACGCGCCGCTTTTGCAGCATTAATTCATTGTAAATTGAAAATTGATAATTGTAAATTAAAACCCCTAGTTCGCCTTAACCCGGCGGTCAATATTGGCGACTGAAGCATCGTCAGGAAGTTGCAGCGCAACTGCACCGTCACTAATCGGCAGCTGCTCGCCTGTGTACAAATCTGTGTATGAACCGGTCACCGGACCCACGAGCTGCGGGTAGTCGCCTATCTGGTCCGCCGCCGGAGCAAGCTCAACTTGGAAAATCAACTCCACGGGCTTACTCAAAATACCCTGCGTCGCACTTATCGAGGCGACACCCCACGTAAACTCCTGCGTACGTTCATTGTAGACGGGCGCGACACCAGTTGTGGATTTATAAACTCCGGCGTAGCGAACGTTTGGACCAAGCGAGGCCTTAAGCGTCGTGCTGGCGACATCAGTCGAGGTATTTTTAAACGTCCAGTGAATCGTAAACTGCGTCGTACGTCCTACGCCGGCGGGCAGTGAACCGCCGTTAACAATCCCCGAGGCGGCGTCACGATAGTACCCCGCCGAGACAAAACCAAGTGCACCGCGCATCTTTGAAGTCAGCTGGCTAAGACCGACCGTCTTGTCGGTTGAGACACCGGGCGGAACCGTCGGCGACTCAATCTGCGACTTCACTGTGACGGTAAAGTTTTTCGAACTCAACTTTGTTATCGGGTACGCGGCCTTGGTCGCAATCTCAAAAGTTACGACACCTGTTGCGCCGGCGGCCAGCGAGCTTAGGTCGGGCACGCGTGCGGCGTTCCAAACAATGCTGTTGTCACTCGGTCGCAACGAGCCATTGGTCTTAAGCGTCTTTAGATCAAACATCTCACCGATAGTTTTGGCGGTTACGATCACGTCGCGCATACCTACCTGCGTATTGTTGGTGTAGGTCAATCGGTAGTGCAGCGCCGAACCCGGAGCGATGATCTGGCTATTACCACCCTCAAGCTCGGTACGGATAGAAAGTGGCGACTGTGCGAGCGTTACATTCGCCGAGGTGTGCGCAACATCATAGCGAACCTCGCCAATAAGTGCGCTGATAGTACCGCTCATTGGATAGGTTGAGTTGTCTTGGCCAACCAGAAAACCGGTTAAAATAACCGTACCGGTGCTGCCGGATTTAATCGTGCCAAGCTCAAATCCGTTGGCGGTTTGCGCAGTGGCGGAACTTGATGCATTTTGCAGCGTGAAGCCGTCCGGATAATCCATTATCAATTTAACATCTTCGTAATCGAGATTGGTATTGTTTGAGTACGTGAGCGTGGTCGTAAACTGCTGACTGCTTAATACTTTTGTTGGCGCGCTGACGGAAACGGTAAAGCCGCCCGGGGCTAAAACAACGCTCTTGGTCGCGCTTTTTTCAAATCGCGAGCTTAAGGCTCCCGGAACATACGAAATAGTCGAAGTCACCTGCCCAAGCGTGTTTTCCTGACCGGTCGCCATTACCATAAACGACTCTTTATGCATCGTGCCGTTTTCGATCGTACCAACTTTTTTGTTTTGGAAGGTTGCCTGTGACGGCGAGCCGATAAAAACAATTTCATCCGGTAGTTCGACAGTTACTTGGGCGTCAGTAACACTACTCCCGGAGTTATTGGAGATTTGCACAGCGAGCTCGGTCGGCACGCCGGCCTGCAACTGATCTGGCAAGCCAATCTCAACTGTGAGACCCTCGCCATTAGTTGGACGCACAACGAAATACGCCGAAATGCCGACGGCGATAATAGCGACAATAGCTCCGCCAATAAGTAATTTTTTCAAGAGATTGGATTTAGGTGGTTCGATAACTGAACTCCCTGCCGGACGCTGGTCGAGCCAGGAGTTAACTTGCGCGGCTGGAATAGTAGTGCCTGCGGCGGGCTGAGCGGGCGCAGGAGGCTGCGCCGGTGGTACCACCGGCTGCGGTTGAATAGGTTCGGGTGCAATAGGATTTTCTTGTTGCATATTCAAATAAAAATAGCCTCTTCCCTATCTACAATCTACTGACTACTGTCTACTATCCTATGATACCACGAGCTGCTGCCGTGCTCCGTGCAAACAGCTAGTGCAGGAGTAGCTCGTGTTGCGAATTAAAAAATGTTTTGGCTTGCCGGCGCCGCAGGTAGCACACTGTGCATGGGCCGGATCAAAACCTAAAATACGTAGCGTCGCCGCGCTGGCAAGTTTTTGCTTTTCGATAAGCTGCCACAACTCCGGGTCAGGATGGTAGACGTCGGTCATCTGCTTTAAAAGATTGGCGACGCTGACGAGCTCTTGTACTTCTCTTGCGCCCAGCGAAACGGCTCGCTCGTCAGTCAGTGAATCAACTACCTGCATCCCCTTGCGCTCAACGATGCGAACGGTGGCGATACTAAGCGGCTGCAGATGCGCGGCGAGTTTACCTGAAGGTTTGCGAGCACTTTTAGCGAGCGCGACAACGCGACCCAGCTCCTGCGTAAAAAGGTGCACGCGCAAATCCGCCTCGTTTACAGGCTCAACATCTAAGACAAAGGCTTTGGTAACGTGTTCTTGCATGTTTAGAGTTTTTCAATCGCCCCGCGCAGATACTGATCGATACCCTCGCCGGTTAAGAGCTCCTCTTTGGTCATCCAGCGAAACTCTTTATGTTCTTTGGCATCGAGCGTTATTTGGCCAGGCCTTACGCTGACTACAAACGTCAAACGAACGACGTGTTTGTCTGTCCCGCGTAAAATATCCTGGGCACAAATAAGCTTTGGCTCGCTGGTCATCTCCAGTCCGGTTTCTTCTTTAATCTCGCGCTGCAAATTATCAAGCAGTGGCGTCCCGACAGTAATCCGCCCGCCCGGAATATCCCAGGTGTCAGTTCGCTTAATGTCTTGATACGTATCAAAATTCCGCGCCAGCACCAAATACTTGCCTTCTATGTTTTGTATTAAAGCTTTTACCCCAACCTGAAGGTCCATATTAGTCGCCTAAGTATACCTTTTTCAGCCGCTCATCGGCACGAACCTCCGCAGGAGTTCCTTCAAGGTATTTTTCACCATCAAGTAAAACAATAATTCGGTCGGCGATGTTAAATAGAAACTTTATGTCGTGCTCAACTATTACCGCCGTGTGACCGTGTTCTTTGACTAGTTCAACGATAACATCGGAAAGCTTAGTTCGTAACACTGGCGCAACGCCTGCCGTCGGCTCATCAATAAGCAAAAGACGCGCACCTGACAAACGCAAACGCGCAAGCTCCAAAAGACGCAGCTGCCCACCAGAAAGCAAGCCCGCGACAGAAAAGCGGTGCTCAAAAAGGTCAACATCACGCAATACTTTTTCGGCGAGGCTGGTCACATGCCCGCGCTGCTTTTTTGAAAATTTCCACCACCACGGTAATTTTTGTGCAGTTTCGATTGTAAGCACTAAGTTTTCTTCGACGGTCATTTCACGGAATACGCCGGCGTTTTGAAATCCTCTGCTTATTCCTTTAAGTGCGCGCTGATGCGGCGCAACATTCATAATGTCTTCGCCGGCGAAAGAAATAGTCCCCGTATCCGCTGGCAAAAAACCGGAAAGAGTATTGAGCAGCGTCGTCTTCCCGCAGCCATTCGGTCCAATAATGCCGATAATCTCCCCTTTTTTGACCGCGAAGGAAATATCGCGCAAAATCATTCGCTTACCGATTTGGACGTGAAGATTTTCTACTGACAAAAGTGCTTCGTTTTTTAACATAATTAAATAAGACGTTTATGATCCGTATGCTTTTTTGAAAGCCGATGGATCAGCACAATTAATAGTATTGCATACACGAGCGTGCGCAAATCTGCAAAAATCGAACTCGGAAACGGTAAGAATCGCAACAGCTCCGGCAAGATAAGCGCAAAGGCGCAGGCGCCGAGCAACCAACTTATCTTCGGCTTTGTAGCTAAGATAGCAATCGTGAGACCGAAGATAAGATAGACTACGCCGCCAAATGTTGGATCTAAAAACTGAATACGCCACGCCCCGACAATCCCGGAGAGCCCTGAAACGAGTGCTGCAAAAATGATTACCATCATCCCGACTTTCTTGGCAGATATGCCGGTAGCATTAAGCAACCGAGGGCTTTCTTTGTGTGCCAACAATGAACGGCCGAGTGGCGATTTTAAAATAACAAATTCAAGCAAGATACATAGCAGCGCAAGCACCCCTTCGAGCAGCATAATGCCGGTAAGTGTAGGCGTAAAACTGGGCCTAATAATGCCGGCAATACCTAATGTGCCCCCAGTTACCGCGCTCCAGGATTTTAAAACCGCATCGAACGCAAAAAGTGAGGCGATCATAAATACCGCAAACCCGTCGTTAGAAAGGCGACGATACAAAAGCGCGCAGATTGCACCTCCAATAAATGATACGGCCAAAGCGATGAGCGTACTCGGGACAATCCCTATCCCGGCCTGCCCTGCAATCGCCACCGAGTATGACCCCATTAAATACGTAACAGTAAATCCAAAAAAGAAAATGCCGCCGACCGAAATCGCTAAATGAGTTCCTACAGCAAGGATGACGGTTTCGAAAAAGCGCGCCAGCTGTAAAACAATGTATCCCATATCAACTTAACCGCTTACGTGAACTAAATAATCCTTCAGGTTTGAATAACAGCGCAATAACCGCAACTAAAAATACGAACGGTAAGCGCCAGCTGGCAGAAATATCAGGTGCTAACCCGACGATAAGCTCCGGAATGACGCTTATCAAAAACGAAGCGATAATGACCCCACGTAAATCCCCGGCGCCGCCTACGAGGAGCGCCATAAATGCCATCGTTACCAAATTAAAACCCATCGTTGGAGTAAGCGCAGTATTCATTGCAAATAAAATACCGATTGCCCCGGCAATGATGGCGGCAGTGATGTACATAGCAAGGCGGAAACGCGACTGGTTGATGCCTAGGCTCATCGCGATTGAGTGATGCTCCGAAATTGCTCGTAACTTGCGCCCTAGCGGCGTGTAGAAATAGAAAAATATGAAACAAAGCGCGACCACTGCGCCGCCAAGCAGAATAAATAATCCCGGCAAAGGAATTTGATACTGTCCTAATGTCACGGTATCAGTCACGCCCTCAATAATTGCTTTTGCGTTACTGCCAAAGAGCATCGGGATAATCGACTCAAGCGAAAGAGCGAAGGCGAAGCTCGTAATCATTGCGAACAAATACTGTTGCCGCACAGTCAGTTGTTCATTGAGGGCGTAATTTATAAATCCGAGAATGCCGGCCATTAAAATCGTAACTACTACGCAAATGAAAAGCGGCCAATGCTGAGTGGCAAATGAAAAATAAAAGGTATATGCAAGAGCGGTAGCAATCCCACCCTGCGCCAGGTTGACTACTTTGCTCACCATATACACAAGGTAAAGCGCAAGCGTTAAAAAAAGCACCTGCGCACCGGTAATAAGCGAATAAATGAGAATTTGTCCGAACATACGTTATGCGCAGTAACACATACGGGCGGACCTTGCGGCGCGCCCGTATGTGAGATCAATTACTGTTACTGCAATACTGCTTTACCATCCTTGATAACATAGGTACCGCTTAGACTAAAGCGTACGAAGTTGTTGTTATCAAACTTAATATCACCGATAAATCCCTTAAACGAGCCGGTGGCGAGAGCCTGCTGGACCTTAGTAGGATCCTCACCGTTCTTTTGAATAAGATTCGTAAGGAGATCGATTACGTCAATGACTGAAGCCGTGTAAAACGTTCCAATGTCTTTAAGCGTTCCCGACTTTGCTTCAATGGCGCCCGAAAGAGCAAGCAGCTCGGGGTTAGTAAGCGCAGGAACGTCAACAACTGTCATGCCTTCAGCAAATTTACCAACTGCAACGCGTGAAGTGTCGGCGAGGTATGCAATTTGACTGATCAACTTGTAGCCCTTCCATGACTTCATGGCAGCGAGCTGCTTAAGAAGATTTTCGGCGGTGTTGCCTACGAATGGGTTCAAGATAAAGGCATCCGGCTTGGTAGCGGCGATCTTCGTAAGAGCGGCGCGGAAATCGGTCGTGCCCTTCGGTACAGTTTCATCAGCAACAAGTTCTACGCCCGGATATTTTTTAAGCTGCTCGACAACGCCATCATGAATGCCAAGGTTAAAGTCTGTTTGTTCACTCAAAATCGCAATGCGCTTTGAAACGCTGGCGACTTTGGCAATATCCTCGGAAGTTTTCTTATCTGAATACGAGAACGACATCGTGTAAGGACCCTGGTCTTCAACTTTAGGGTTCGAAGACATCGCTGAAAGCTGCAACACTTTCTTCTCGTTGGCAAGCGGAGCAACCGTTAAAGTCTCCGAAGAGCAGGTCGTGAGCACAAACTTTACGCCATCTACGTCGGTCAATTTCGTAAACGCACTTACGGCGTCTGACCCTGAGCACTTGCCATCCTCATACTGAAGCACAAACTGCGCAGTCCCTGTCGGCGTTTTGCTATTGATTTGCGCGATGCGGTAATCGAGAACCTGTTTTTGCTCTTGTCCAAGCACGGCACCGTCACCAGACATCGGGGCAATGACACCGATTTTGATCGGCCCGTTTGTCGAGCCGCCCTTACCGCCGGAGACTGCGATGACTATTAAAATGACAACGATAATGCCGACGACCCAGATAATTGCTTTTTTCATACAAATAAATTTAATAATACTTTGCACTAACAATAGCAAAGGATGAATATCTGACAAGGCTATGTGTGTCAAAAAGCTTTAACGGCTCAACGACGAGCCGTTGAGCCGTGAGAATTCCGAGTCCGGCGATTCAAGTCCATAATAAACAAAAAATGAGCCGAAGCTCATTTTTTGTTGTGGTGCACGGGGGTTTTCGTCAGCAGACGAAAACGGGCAGCTTCAATTGAAAATTGATTTAGAGCTGCCCTGGAGGGACTTGCCCTCGACTCTTTCCCTCGTCAGACACTCGGGAAAGGTCTGGGCACCGCCTCCTTTTGATTTTCTGCTGAAAATCAAAAGTCCGGCGATTCAAGTCCTTCGCAGATATGCAACGAAAAAGAACCGGCCATATGCCGGTCTTTTTCGTTGTGCACGGGGTGGGACTTGAACCCACATGCCTTGCGGCGCTACCACCTCAAGGTAGTGCGTCTGCCATTTCGCCACCCGTGCATTTCTCAAGCAAGATAGAATCAATGGAGTGCGCCCGCCTGAGGCGGGTAAATCTGCCATCGCCACTTTACTCGCCTTGGCGAGCCGTGCTTAAGGTGGAACTAGTATATACAATCTTTCGAAAATACTCAAATACAAAACCGCCTTTCGGCGGTTTTGAGGAATTCTTGATTATTTCGCAGCCTCGTTGGTCTTCGCAACTTTCGCGGTCTTTTCTGCGGCGACGGCCGTCTTGCGGCGGAGCTCGCGGCGGCTGATGTCACGGACGTAGTAGATCTTGCTGCGACCGACTTTCTTCGGTGAGCTCAATACTTCAACTTTGCTGATTGACGGTGAGTAAATCGGGAAGAGCTTTTCGATACCGACACCGGCCATGGTCGTACGGACAGTGAATGAAGCACCGGCCTCCTTACCATGCTTACGGGCAATAATTAAACCCTCAAAGCGGGTTTCGCGGGTCTTGGCGCCATCCTTAACTGTTTCAAAAACGCGGACGGTTGCACCTGACTTGATTTTCGGAAGAACTGTTTCGTGTATAGCCATATTTAGGTAGTAGTTGGAATGGGTTACAGAATACTATAAATGACTAAAATACGCAAGCCCCGCGGCTTACCTACGTCTTAGTTACTTGCTACTATATAACCTATGCGTATTGCTATCGATATTCGCCTGCTCGCTCGAGGCGGAACTACCGGCATTCCCGGCTACACCCGCGAACTTATAAACGAGCTCATCGCCCATCACCCGGAGCACGAATATGCCCTTTTTTATAACTCCTTTTCGAAAAAGAATCCGCTACCAGAGGCCTGGCGAAGCGCGAAAAATGTCACCATTCACGAACACCGAATCCCAAATAGACTTTTAAATCTTTCGATGCGCTGGTTCGGCTTCCCGACGCTCGAGCACTTTTTGAAAGCCGACGTAATTTGGAGCCCGCACTTTTATTTCCTGCCGCCGTCAAAAACGCCGCGAGTTATCACCTTTCACGACCTTTCCTTTCTACACTATCCGGAGCACTACAGCTCCAAGGGCCGTTTTTGGCACGCAATGCAGCACGCTAGAGAGCAGGCGCAGGCCGCGACACACCTCATCGCGGTTTCGGAAGCCACGAAACAGGATTTACTGGATTTTTATAAAATCTCTGCCGGAAAAATCAACGTCATTCACTCCGGCGTCAGCAGCGAATTTAAAAAACTCGCACCAAACGATTCCGGGCTAACCAACTACCGACAAGCTAACCAACTAACTCGGCCCTATCTTCTCTATCTAGGTACGCTTGAAGCACGTAAAAACCTGCCTTTGGTTATCCGAGCTTTCTCGCAACTCAAAGTGCGTCCGGAGTTTGCCAACTACGAACTCGTACTCGCCGGTAAGCCCGGATTTGGCTATGAAGAGATTCAAGATGAAATTGCAAATTGCAAATGTAAAAATGATATCCGCTTATTGGGCCCTGTGACCGACGAAGAGCGGGTATACTTATATAATCAGGCGAAGGTATTTGTGTTTCCTTCTTTCTTTGAAGGTTTCGGATTCCCTCCGCTTGAAGCACAGGCCTGCGGTACACCGGTTATTACTTCCGGCCGCACCTCGCTTGAAGAGATTTTAGCAGGCAGCGCGCTTACGATTAATCCGTGGAAACCGGCAGAATTAGCTCAAAAGATTGCCACGCTCGAAAGTGACCCAAAGCTCCGCGAAGATTTAATACAGAAAGGGCTCGTTAATGCAGCCAGATTTACCTGGACTACGGCTACCAAGCAAACTCTAACTATTTTAGAAAACGCAGCCCGCGATGAGCGACATAGAACAAAAAATTCAGATTAAGCGACGCACCCCAGCGCAAAAAATTGCGCCGCCTTCGCTCCCGCCGAAAGCAAAAAAGAGTCATAAAGCTCGTTGGATAGTTATTTCATCCGTAGGCGTTCTTTTTCTCGCAATCGTTGGCTTTTATGGCTGGCGGCTTTTAACACTCAAAGACTTTGCCTCGCAATCAAAAGCCCAAATCATCGCGCAACTCGCCGAGGCCAAGCTTGCCCTCGAGTCACTCAACCCTGACGGCGCCTCAAAGCCGCTGGCTGATATCAGCAGCGAGCTGGCAGCTCTGCAGACCGAGGCCGGCAAATACGGCGTGCTCCGCCTCGCGACCTGGTGGGGCAAGATTCAGGAAAAATTCAAAGCTCTGCCTGGCGTACTTCAGGACCTTACCGGCATCTCCGGAACGGCTATTCACGTCAACGAGGACCTTGCTTACCTAAAGCAGCACACACTCGGCATGTTGCTTGGCGGTAAGGGTGCCGAGCTCCTCGACCGCCTCGCGCAGCTGCAAGATAAACTCGCCCGCCTGGACGGTTATGTCGTCAACATTAAATCGCAGCCCGGACTGGACGAGCACACCCTGCAAACGCTTGGTGAGTTTAATGAAGAATTAAATCAGGCGACGCAGGCACTCGCCTCAATGCGCACCTTCTTAAATCCGGAAAAAGATCGCCACGTATTTGTCATGTTCCAAAACGAGACCGAACTTCGCCCGGGCGGCGGCTTTCTCGGCAGCTACGCTGACGTGACGATTGCTCATGGCGAGGTGGCAAATATCGAGGTGCGAGACATCTACGACCCTGACGGTCAGCTGTTTATTAAAGTTATTCCGCCGAAACCTTTGCAGCGACTGACAAAGGACTGGGGAGCTCGTGACGCCAACTGGTTCTTTGACTTCCCTACCTCCGCAAAAAAAGTTTTGAGCTTTATGAATCAGTCGCGTATCTACACCGACCGAAACGTAACTTTTGAAGGCGCGCTGGCGCTTAATACTCGCGTTATCGGCGACATTATCGACATGGTGGGACCGATTGAGCTGCCGGACTTTAAACTCAACATCACCGGCGATACCTTTATGCGCGAGTTACAGCGCGAGGTAGAGGCTGGCGAAAATAAAAAAATCAACCAGCCCAAAAAAGTCTTACAAACGTTGGCGCCGATTTTGATCGACCGACTTAAAAATCGTAATGCGATTCAAGACGACAAACTACTCGCAAAAGTTCGTGACAACTTTGCGCGCAAAGACATAATGCTCTACTTAGATGACCCGACGCTGGAGCAACAGCTCGTCTCTCGTAATGTCGGCGGTGAGGTCGCCCAACTGCCAAAAACAAATGTCGCGACAATCAGCGACTATCTGGCCGTCGTCTCGGCCAACCTTGCCGGTGGCAAGAGCGACTTCCTGACGCGGCAGGATATCAAACTCGTCAGTACCTTTAGCGCGACAGGGACGCTGGTCAATGAACTGACGCTAACGCGTCACAACAACGGCGAACACGAAACCGACTGGTGGTATAAGTCGCCAAACAAAACCTATACCCAATTTTATATTCCAATCGGTTCAAAGCTCTACTCCGCTAAAGGCAACCGCGAATGGCCGACTCCGATTAAACGTGTGTATAGCGCCGATTACGAAACGGATCCGGACGTCAGCGCGATAGAAGACACGCACCGCTTCTTTGACGACGAACAACTGGACCGCTTTATCGCCTTTGGTAAAACCGCCTTTGCCGGTTGGATAACGACGCCGGTTGGTGCGACCTCGACATTCAGCTTTATCTATCGTAATCCTAAAAAGTTTACGTCGGCTGTTACGCAGTACGAGTTTATGTTTGAAAAACAGTCCGGCGCCAATACCTCCTTCGATTTCTCTCTAACTGCGCCGGAGGGCTACATCTGGAAAGAAAGCAATGGCGCAACGCTTGAATATAGAAATGACGACCCACCGGGCCGCGTAAAAGTTACGGGCACGCTCGTAAAATTGCAGTAGTGCTGGCGGGTACGAGAATACCTCAAAGACCTAAATGTGCCGAACCCCTGCCACCACAGGGGGTCGGACAGGGGTTTGCGCTTGCGCAAGGCCGATTCATCCGGTAGCCCTCGTTTTCCTGGCTGCAGCGTAGCTACGACTAATTGCCAGTACTATCGGCAACGTCGCAAGTCCGAACAGCAGGATGAAGACGTAGAGAACTACCGGACGCTCCGCGTCCCGAGGAGTGTTGCTTCGACGCCGCAGATCGAACCAGGCAAACGGAGCAGCGACGAGCCCAAGCATGAGATTGATGTACACCATCCAACGCCAATCCCCGAGCCAAGCGTCCACTTCGCCTAGAAACTGCATCGTCCTTCCTCCTTGACCAGACGTCAAAACGGCCTCTAATAAAAGAGCCGTTTTTAATAAATATCTATTACAAAACTAAGCAACCTCGAGTTGCTTAAGAACTTGCTCAAGATCCGGAGCGAGCGGTGCCTCGAACTTCATCTTGTTGCCGCTTGGCAACTTCAGCTCGAGTGCAGAGGCGTGCAAAAAGTGGCGGTCCAACTCCTCTACCGGTTCGCCTTCCTCGAATTTCAAATTATTTTTCTTGCCATACAGCTTGTCGCCAACGAGTGCATGACCAATTGCGCTAAAGTGCACACGAATCTGGTGCGTGCGGCCGGTCTTCGGCATCACATTGACGAGCGTAAACTCGTCGTGATGTTTACCGTGGCGGTGGGCGTAGTGTCCGAGTACTTCGTATTCAGTAACGGCCTCGCGCGGCATGCGGCCCTTAAACACCGTGCGCTTCACGGTGCCGTTCACAATGCTGATCGGCTTGTCGATAACTCCCTGCTTCTCATGAATTCGGCCCCAGGCAAGCGCGGTATAGGTCTTTTTAATCGAACGACCGAGGAAGAGCTTCTTCAAATAATCGAAGGCTTTCTGTTTGCGGGCAATGATCATCACGCCGCTCGTTTCGCGGTCGAGACGATGTACGATGCCGCCGCGCTGTTCCGGCTTGTCGCCTATTTTCATAACCTCTGGGTACTTTTCCGATAACCAATCCGTCAAAGTTGGGCCGGAGTCCTTCTGTCCACCTTTATCAAAAATCCCGTGCACCAAAAGCCCGGCTGGTTTATTAATAACCAGTACGTCTTTGTCTTCATATAAAACTTCCGGGACTAAAGGGTTTGTATCCATTGTAGAACTTTTTTAGTAAATACTTTTTCAAACCCGATGTAGCTGTGATCAGAGCCCGGAACCATCGCAGTTTTAAGCTTTGCTTTTTGATGTGCGTTAGCCGCAAAGCCGGCAAAATACTTTTCGACTGGACGGTCCAACCACTCATCTTTTTCGCCGACGACAACGAGCAACGGTTTAGTGATTTTCGAAAAACGCCCCCACTTCACGTCGGCGTAATACGGAAACATATCCTCTGGCATTCCCGGAGTATACATACTTAAAAATCGATCGTAGGTTAAAAATCCCGGATCAACCGGAACCCGGATAATCTCGTCGCCCGGCTTACCTTTCGCTTGCTTAGTTATATCAGCGACTAGAGCATCGAATTTCTTTTTCCCAAGCACAGCGCTTGTACCCGCAATGTCACAAATTGGCGCGGCAAGCACCCCGGCAGCAACTGTTTTGTGCGGCTTCTGCGAGAGATAGTATGCAACTTTGTTAGCCCCCGTGCTGTGTCCTATTAAAATAATTTCTTCGTACCCCTTCTCACGGAAAAATTGAACGTAGGCATCGATATCATACGTGCAGTCAGTAAACTTTTCAAAACCGGCACCTCCAAATAAAACACTATTGTCTTTTTTGTAAAACCGCACGGCAACATCCTGCCCGCGGTTGTTAAAAGCAGCAAACGCCATCCCCTTTGCGAGACAAGCCTTTGCTAACTCCTCGTTACGGGTTTTGCCGCTATAAAATTTACTCGTAAAACCGTGCACCCAAATTACTGCGCGCTTACCGCGCTTTTTAGGATACGCTGCTATACCGGCAAGTTTAATGCCATCTTTTGTAATAACACTTTCAAGATTGAACATAGTGCGCCTTGCTGGGACACCCCATCCGCTCCGCGGCTTTGGGTGCGAGCCTCCTGAAGTTGATTGCTCAATCCTTCAGAAAATTTACTAATAGTTATGCGACTCGGTGCGCCTTGCTGGGATCGAACCAGCGGCCTTTTCAATCAAGCCCATATGCCAATGCACAAAATTGTGCGCCTTGCTGGGATCGAACCAGCGGCCTTTTCAATGTCAATGAAACGCTCTACCACTGAGCTAAAGGCGCGTCATTGCATTGGCATATGGAAATGATCGAAACGCTCTTCCGGGGCAGTTTTAATCGGGTAGTTTATTTGAAACTGCCCGTTTCGTTCTGCTGACCGAAACCCACTAAGCTAAAGCGCGAATTGAAACGTACGGTCTATAATACAAAAAAACGCCTATTTGAGCAAGCGCAACGCGCCTATCCGACCAATTTATAAAAATTACTAAACAGCATCGCCACGACAATCGGACCCGTCCCGCCAGGAGTCGGCGTTAAATAACCGGCGATACGTGCGGCGGACTTTGCATCAACATCACCCGAAAGCGTGTCGCTTTCGTCCCGGCCATAGCCGTAGTCAATAACAACAGCACCCTTTTTGAGATGATCGCCGTTAATCAGCCGCGGTACACCGGTGCCGGTTACCACCAGGTCGGCGCTACGCACAACAGCCGGATCGTAGCCGCCCTTGTTCATGATCGCAATCTTTTTGGCGCGGCCCATCAGCCAGTCCGCAATCGGACGTCCGATAAGCAGACCGGAGCCGACGATAACTACCTGCTTATCTGTCGAGTCAAAGTTAATCTCTTCGAGAATACGTTTTAATGCTCCGGCAGCGGGCGCAAGAATCTTGCTGGTCTCGCCGTTTAAAACGTCTACGTCTTTATCAATCCCAATTTCGTTAAGTACGGCGACGCGGTCGTACTTCGGCGGTAGCGGCAACTGCACGATAACAGCGCCAACTTTCGGATCGTTATAAATCGCGTGAATCTTTTTTTGCAATTCAGTCTGCTCAAGATCAGCGGAAAAGCGATACAGCTTAAACGAAACGCCGAGGGAACGGGCCGTCGTCTCTTTCTGTTTCAAGAAACTAAGTGAGGCGGAATCATCGCCAACTAAAATTGCCGCGAATTCTTTTTCAGGAATCGTCTGCTTGCGCAACTCTTTCAATATTTTTTCCGCGATTGCGGCGCCGTCGATAAGCATTAGTATGGAAGCGGAAACTTTTTGCAAAGAGCGACGACCTCTTTTCGGACTTTGGCCGGATTTTCTTTCGCGTCAACAAGACGATGAATCCAACTTGCGAGCAGTTTCATTTCTTTCTCTTTCATTCCACGACTTGTGACAAGCGGCGTACCAATACGGATGCCAGACGGACGAAACGGCTTGTCATCACGCGGGACAGAGTTGCGGTTGGCGATAATCCCGGCCTTTTCAAGCAGCTGCTCACCCTCTGAGCCGGTTATCCCCTTGTTTGCAAGGTCAATAAGCATCAGATGATTCTGCGTACCGCCGGAGACGATTTCAAAGCCGCACTTCATCAATTCCTCGGATAAAACTTTTGCATTCTTAACAATCTGCTGGCCATACTTTTTGTAGGCCGGCTTTTGCATTAAGTTGAACATCAGCGCAATGGCCGCTGTTTGGTTGTTGTGCGGACCGCCCTGGATGCCTGGAATGATGGCTTTGTTAATCGCCATCGCAATCGGCTGCCCTTTGCTGAAAATAACGGCACCGCGAGGACCGCGCATCGTCTTGTGCGTCGTGGCCATCACTACGTCGGCATACGGAAACGGACTCGGGTGACTGCCGGCGGCGATAAGTCCGGCGATGTGGCTTACGTCAGCGACGTGATACGCCCCAACTTTTTTAGCGATCTCACCGATACGCTTGAAGTCGATTAAGTGTGAGTAAGCGGTCGCACCGGAGTAAATCATTTTTGGCTTGTGTTCTACGGCGAGCTTTTCAATCTGGTCATAGTCGAGCAGGCCTGTCTCCGGGTTTAAGCCGTACTGGACCGACTTATAAAACGTGCCGGAGAAGTTCAACTTAAAACCGTGCGTCAGGTGTCCACCGTGCGCGAGCGCCATACCCAAAACGGTTTCGCCCGGTTTGATAAGCCCAAAGTAAATCGCCATGTTGGCGGCCGAACCGGAGGCGGCCTGAACGTTTAAGTACCATGTGCCAGCCTTTTTCGGATCAACCTCTTCAATCTTGGTCGGCAGCTCCGTGGACGGCTCGCCTTTGATTCCGAAAGCCTTGAATCCTTCTGTTTGCGCAAGCAACTCAATCTCATCGCAAAACTCATTGCCCGGATAGTAACGGCGACGCGGATACCCCTCCGAATACTTGTTAACCAGCGGTGTGCCGAGAACTTTTAAAATTTCCGGATCGGCAATGTTCTCCGACGGAATCAGTCCGACGGTCTCCTGCTGACGCTTTGTTTCTTTTTTTATGAAATCCCAAAGTTTTGTGTACATACGAATGTTTATGATGCCAATATACTAATGTGTACTAATGATACTAATAATACGAATAAACTCAAAATCAGAAACCGCCTTTGCCTTTTTTCCACTTGGCCCGCTTGAGCAGCGGATAAAACACGTCATCCTCCGGACGGACAAAAAGTCCGTCGAATTTTGATTTTGGTTTATACGGCTTGCTCGTAAACTTTACAAATGGAACTTCGGTAACAAGTGCCGCCGGCGTTGACTCACTGCCCTCGCCCATCACTACGACGGCTGCCGCTGCTAAACCATCGGCAACGTTACGAAGCGTAACCTGAAGCGGGTGGCCAAACAGATCCGGCTTGCCACGATAGTCCGTCAGCGGCTCAAAACCGTAAAATCCTATCGAAACTCCACCCGTACCGCGACGCAGCGGCATAAGGCGTGAATCTGTAATAATCACCCCCAGTTCTTTTACGCCATACTCCTTACGCGCCCAATTCCAAATCTTTTTAGCCGACTCGTTTGGCTTAAGCGGCAGCAGGGTTAAGTACTCGCCGCTGTTGCTTTTATCGATTCCGGCCGAGGCGATAAATGCACCGTGCTTGATTGAGGCCTGGTACTCACCCATCTTGAGCTTACTGGGCGGAAAGTAGTAATCAGATTCAATCGGCACAAGTTGCTCGCGCGTATACTGCGACTGCGGCAAGCACCGCCCCTCCCAAATACTCACCGCCTTCGAGGTGACAACGAGAATGGCCCGCTCCAGGATGCTACGTAACATGCTACGTAACACCACCAGTAAATCATCTTTGGGCGGAACGAGCGTCCGGGTTTTAATTGGCGTGACTTTCATTGATTTGTTTACCGCGTAGCAATCTGATACCCAGATACGAAAGCGGCGTAAAAGCAAACCCCATTACCACCTTATACGCCCACCAGGAAACAATAATACTAATCAGTACGTGCGTCGGATAAACACCCGCAAACGCGATAATCATAAACAGTACGGAGTCGAGAAGCTGTGACCAGACATTCGAGAGCAGCGAGCGAAGCCAAAACATTTTCTCGCCGATTTTTGCGCGGAAGAAAAAGAACGTAAAAACGTCCTGATACTCCGCTACTGCAAAAGCAACGAGTGAGGCGATGGTGATGCGCGTCGACAAACCAAAAATTTGATCGTAGCCTACCTGCGCCCAAAGACCGTCCGGGGACCAGGGCATCGCAAGCGAGAGGCCCGAGAAGACAATAAAGAGAACATTACTCAAGAAGCCGGCTAAGACAAAGAACTTCGCCATTCGTTTGCCGTACACCTCGCCGACGACGTCGGTCATTATAAAGATGACCGGCATCCAGAAAATCGAGACCGACAGGTGCGTGCCGAAGAGAAACGGCATTATTTTAAGACCGAGTGTATTCGCCGCGAGGAGCGCCGTAATATAGAGCGTGAGTGCAATAACGAGAGGGCGGGAAAACTGTATATCTTTTGTGTCCATGGTCGTAGAAATTAATTCAAACAAAAAACCGCCTGATAGCGGATTGTGAAAGACGATAGCACAACAATCCGCTAAGCGCTATGAAATAGCTTGAGCGGTAAACGAAGACCAGGTTGTGATGCGTGAGTTGTGGAGCATAGGATACGTGGGAATGATTTTTATACCGTCGACTACTTATTGGTGCGCGTGAGAAGGATACTTAATTTATTATATTCTTGCTGAGAAAGTACAAGTCTCAGACGCTGACTGTCTCTGCTGAATTCATTAACTTTTTATCGTCGGATGCTTAGTGCGCGTGGGAAGGATCGAACTTCCGGCCTTTTCATTATCAGTGAAATGCTCTACCACTGAGCTACACGCGCATGTATTTCATTATCAATGATTCCTTGAGCCCTGCCTGCCGGCAGGCAGGTACACGCGCAAACGAATGAAACTATTTTAGACTAATTCTCGATTGCGGTCAAACCAAAGAACAGCGAATGTAAAAAATCGTTCATTTCTTCGTACTGCTCGCAGTCGTCGTCGCGATTGTGCCGGTTGCAGCGGGAATACTGGAAGTTGGTATGACAACCGGCTTCGTTGAAGTCACAAATCCGTACGTACTCAAAACCGTGGTACTCCCGGGGTAGATCTGACGCATCAATGCGTCATATTTCTGAAAGTTAAATGTCTGCTCATTCGCAGCTTTTAAACCTTCTGTGCCAAACACGATGGTGGCCTTAGCGGTAAGCGACTGGACTAAAAAAACGAGATAGGAAAGCAAACCAAGCGCCAGTACTGCTGCGATGCTTATGTAGACAACTTCCCGCTTATGATTCCCGACATTTTTAAGTCTCATACTACTTGTTATAAATTACCCCGCTGGTAGTTAAATTATACCGAGAATCTTTTTGATAGCTCAGGGAAATATTGTCAAAGCGAATAAAATACGGGTCGGCTTCCAGGTGCTGCATAAAGGCGATAATGTCGTCATAAAGCCCCGTCATCGCCAAGGTGAATGCAATAGAGCCCGGCTCGCTCGCCGTCGCCGGTATCTCGGTCGTGTAGCCCATCGCAACTTCGAGATTAAAAAGCTTTCCGTCATCCTGGACTTTGTAACGGTAGCGACTCAACTCATCGCGTGGCGGGATAATATGCTTGAGCCGTTCCAAAAGAGGGATGGCCCGTTTAGCGTCAGTATTACCGCCGGTTACAAGCTCGAGCGTACGTGTACGAAGCGCCAACTCACCTTTTTGCTGTTGGATCGCGATAACCTCGTTATTTAAATAGATATTAAAGCTAATTAAGCCGGCACTTAAAACAATAATTAAGCCTGCTGCAATCGAGAGCTTAGCAATAAGTCTTTTATGAAAAGGCGAAAGCACCATTTATAAATCTAGTATATCATGATACTGCTATGACCGCAGAGCAAAAAAGCTACAATGCGCTGGCACTTACCTATCGCGTTTCGTATAAAACGTTACAGAATCTTTGGGACCAACACGGCAGCTGGCAAGCAGCGCTAGCCGCATCGCACTCTAAAAAAGTTCCGGACGCTGAAAAGGCCGCCGCCGAGCTCGACCGCCTTGGCATTCGTATTATTTTACAAAACGATGACGATTTCCCGGAGTTGCTACGCGAAATCCCCTGGCCACCGCTTGCCTTATACGTACGCGGGACACTCCCAACCTTTGAAAAACCGGCGGTGGCCATTGTCGGCACCCGTAAAGCGACGCCGATTGGGCTTACGACTGCAGAGCAGTTCGCACGCGAACTAGCTGGCCGTGGCCTTCCTATTATTAGCGGCCTCGCACTCGGAATGGACGCCGCCGCCCACCGTGGCACACTGGAAGCTCGCGGAGTTGCCGTCGCCGTACTTGCTTCAAGTGTCGGCTACATCACACCGCGAACCAACGCCCAGCTCGGTGAGCAGATTTTAAAAAACGGCGGGGCCATCATCTCCGAGTACCCGCTGGGTACCGAGTCCATCCCGCGGTTATTCCTCGAACGTAATCGTATCGTCAGCGGACTTTCAAAGGGCGTACTCGTGATTGAAGCGCCTAAGCGCTCCGGCACGCTGGCGACGGCCCGTTTTGCTATCGAACAAAACCGCGACCTCTTTGTCGTCCCCGGAGCCATTACTAATCCGAACTACGAAGGCTCACACGACCTTATAAAACAAGGTGCACAGCTCGTTACAACCAGCGCGGATATCCTGGCTACGCTAGGCCTTGAAACCGGAGACGAGTCACTGGCAACGCAACAACTTCCCTTCCTCGATCCGCTACAACAAAAAATTGTTGTCTGTTTGACAGAAAACGGTGAGCCGATGCATACTGACGCCCTGTGTGAAAAAATCAGCCTGGATGCAAGCGAAATTAATGAAGCACTCGCGTTACTCACCATCGCAAACATTGTGAAAGAGTCCGGTGGCAGGTACTATATATAGAACACACGAACACAAAATGAAACTAGTCATTGTTGAGTCGCCCACTAAGGCGACCACGATAAGTAAATTTATCGGAAAAGAATATCGGGTTGAATCCTCCTTTGGGCACGTCCGCGACCTGCCCAAAAGTCGTTTTGGTATCGACCTCGAAAAAAACTTTGAGCCGACCTACATTATCCCAGTGAAGGCTAAAAAGCGCGTCTCGGAATTACGCAAGCTCGCGAGCAAGGCCAAAGAAATCATCCTCGCCTCCGATGAAGACCGTGAAGGAGAGGCTATCGCCTGGCACCTGCGCCAGGTACTCGAAGGAAAAGGTTCTAAGACCAAGCGCGACTCTGTTTCAGTTATTGAAGGCAAGCCGGTTTCCCGTATCGTCTTCCACGAAATCACCGAGACGGCGATTAAGCACGCTCTTACAACTCCGCGCGACCTGGATCAAAAGATGGTAGACGCTCAGCAGGCTCGCCGCATCCTGGACCGTCTTGTCGGCTACAAACTCTCGCCGTTTCTTTGGAAGAAAATCGCCAAAGGGCTCTCGGCCGGCCGCGTGCAATCCGTCGCTCTGCGTTTAATTGTGGACCGCGAAAACGAAATCCGTGCTTTTAAACCTGATGAGTACTGGAGCATCAGTGCCACGCTTAAAAAAGGTTCTGAAAAGTTTGAAAGCGAGCTCATTAAAGTCGCCGGTAAAGTTTTGGATAAGTTTGACATTAAAACCAAAGCCGAAGCGGAAAAAATCACCGCCGACCTCAAAGCCGGTAGCTACGCCGTCACCAGCGTCAAAAAAACCGAGACCAAAAAGAACCCTTCCGGTCCGTTTACAACCAGTACGCTCCAGCAAACCGCCAGCACCCGTCTTGGCTACTCCGCCAAAAAGACGATGACGCTGGCCCAGATGCTTTACGAAAACGGTCACATTACGTATATGCGTACCGACTCGCTGAATCTTTCTAAAGATTCACAGGCCGCCGCTGCCGACTACCTCCGCACGACCTTTGGCGAGCAGTACGTTTCCGTTAAGTCCTACCACACCAAGTCAAAGGGTGCGCAAGAGGCACACGAGGCTGTCCGTCCGACCAAGATGACTCACCCGGATCAGATCGAGCTCGCCGACGAGGGCGTTCGTAAGCTCTACCGCTTGATCTGGCAGCGCTTTGTCGCCTCACAGATGCCGAGTGCGATTTTTGATGCTACTCAAGTCGATGTCGAAACTACGGATAAAAAGTACACCCTCCGCGCGAATGGCAACACGATGAAGTTCGACGGCTTCTTGAAGGTCTATCCGCAGAGCTTCGAAGAAAAGCAGCTGCCGGAGCTAGCCGAGGCGGATAAGCTCGCACTCGCAGACGTTACACCAAGTCAGCACTTTACTGAGCCGCCGGGCCGCTACAGCGAAGCCAAGCTCATTAAAACCCTGGAGGAGTTCGGCATCGGCCGACCGTCTACCTACGTCTCAATCATCTCCGTCATTCAGGCCCGCAACTATGTGCGTAAAGAAGGTGGCCGCTTCCACCCGACAGAAATTGGCGAGATGGTTAGCAAGCTTCTAACAACCCACTTCCCGCAGGTCGTCGACATTGGCTTTACTGCCAAGATTGAAAAGGAGTTAGACGAAGTGGCCGAGGGCGAGATTAAGTGGCAGGATCCACTGCACGAATTTTACGACCCGTTTGCTAAATTGCTGGAGGAAAAATACTTGAGCGTGGAAAAAGAAAATCCGGATGAGGCGACCGATGAGAAGTGCGACAAGTGCGGCAAGCCGATGATCATCAAGTTCGGCCGCTTTGGTAAGTTCCTCGCCTGCTCCGGCTTCCCGGAGTGTAAAAACGCAAAGAACGTCAACCGCGCGGAGGCGCTGACGATCAATATGAAGTGTCCAAAGTGTCTCGAAACTCCGGAGCGCAAGGACGCACCGGGCGAGGTCGTCGTCAAACAGACTCGCAAGGGCCGCAAACGAATGTTCTGGGGCTGCAACCGCTACCCTGACTGTGATTGGGCTACCTGGAATGATCCGACAAAAACGCCGGAACAGATTGCTGAAGAAAAAGCCAAGGCAAAAGCTAAGAAGTTCGAAGAGAAGGACGAAAAGGTAGTTGAAGAGGAGTAAGTTCGCCGTTTTACTTCGCTCAAGATCGGCACGAGAACCTTTTAGTGCCGCCTATGAGCAAAGTAAAACGGCTCAGCGAAGAAAGTGGGGGTAAAAAAGAAATTGAAAACAATACAGCCTCCATCGAGCTGTAAAGCAAGACAGAGGCTATCGCGAAATAAAGGGGGTGGCGCGACTGGTGGTAAGTCAGGCGCGCCACCCAGCTGGACACTCCCGCAACGGGCGGGTTGCGGCTATGTGCCCCGGTTAGATCAGAAGATCGTCCCCGGGAGCCGCGCGGTACTCGCTGAACGTGCATCATTCACCCAAGATGCCGTTATGTCCTTTCCTGAAACGCAATGCGAGGATGGCGTTTCATTGACGGGACAGAAGATGCTGTGAGATGAGCGCAGGCAGTTGCCTTCGCGCGAGAAAGATTCCTCTCACACTCTTCATGACCCCACTACCACCGCGAGGTCATCTGTCCTCGAGGACGGCCGTTTGCCCGTGGGGGCTAGTACCGTACCTGATCACATGCGTGGGTTCGCAAGCTCACAGGTTCTTAGAGTAGGCTCTTAACCTTCACTCCAGTGGCATCATGACGAAACCGGTCCTAGGTCACTACTCGTTGAACCCGAGCATGATCTAGCCGTCAGCAGGACTACAGGGAATCGATCGCAGCATCGGCGCTAGCTGTATCGTCCCGGGGACACCAAAGGAATTGACCCCAGCGCCGTCTCGACGGGATCAAGCACCAGACACAATCGGTGGCTTGGCCTCCGTTGTAACCCCTGGTAGCACAGGTTACGACATTACTTACCGGTTCCACTGACCGGATTAAGATACAGTATAGCACCATAACCCCTTTTTGTCAAGGGGTCAAAAGTGCTTATTTTATAAGGCTTAAAACACGCTACAAAATACGGGCTTGCGCAAAAATACAAACAAAAACTGGCCACTTTTCGTAGCTTCTTGAGGGCTTTTTCCTATTTCGTAGCATTACAACGTAAACTCCTGCTCGCCCTCCGTTGCCGAGGCTATGGAGGGTGAACCTAACGGCGGCTGCATGGTCGCATCCCCTGCGACCTCCTCGGTCGTAAGTGGTCCACTCTGCACCCCCGCCTCTCCATTTGCAATTTGCACTTTGCTATTTAGTGTTCCTGATGACGATGTCATCTTCTGCAAAAGCGCATACAGCTCCTCGGGAGTTGAAAAAGGAATCGTGATTTTACCGGCGGCACCTTTTTTCTCCACCTGGACCTGTACACCAAAGGCCTCTTCGAGTTGCTGCTTTATCGAAATCGCCTCGGCGTCCTGCGACGTGCCCCCGCCAGAGGCGGGCAAGTCGGCTGAACCCGGGATAACTTTCATATACGCAATCTTGTTGCGAATCTCGCGCACCGAAAGTCCGCGGGCAATAATGTCGTCGAAAAGTGCCTGTTGCTGTTTCGGATCATCAACAGAAAGAATCAGGCGGGCCTGGCTCTCGCCGAGCTTGCCCATCGCGACGGCCTCCTGTGCTGCTGTCGGCAGATTCAAAAGACGCATCGTGTTGGCCACTACCTCACGGCTCTTGCCGATGCGCTGTGCGATTTCGCGCTGCGTTAATCGAAACTCATCCTGCAACCTGGCATAGGCGCGGGCGGCCTCAATCGGATTAAGGTTGGCGCGCTGCACATTTTCGACGATAGCGAGCTCGAGCTTTTCTTTATCTAAGCCGACGTTCTTAATGACAGCCGGGACACGCTCGAGACCGACAAGCTGTGCGGCGCGGAATCGGCGCTCACCGGCAATAAGCTGGTAGCGGACGGTCGAGCCGGTTTCATTTATCTCTTCAACTTTCGTAACGACGAGCGGCTGCAAAATGCCGTACTCGCGGATTGATCCGGCAAGCTCTTTAAGTTGCTCCTCGTCAAAAAACCGTCTCGGCTGAAACGGGTTTGGTTCGATCTTGTGAGTCTCAATTAAAAAAACGTGTTCTTGTACCTGCGGCTCGGCCATAGGATAGTTAGCTGGTTAGTTAGTCGCTGGTTGATTGGCAAATCAGGATCGACGAAGCACCCCTTTATTTTATACTAAAAACTTGATATATTCAAAACCACGACACGCCGGGGTGGTGGAATGGCAGACACGCAGGATTCAAAACCCTGTGCCTTAAACAGCGTGAGGGTTCGAGTCCCTCCCCCGGCACAACAAAAAAGGCGGGCTTTATGCCCGTTCTTTTTGTTGCATATCGGGAAAGGACTCGAATCGCCGGACCGCGGATTTTCACCAGAAAATCCGGGGGAGGCGGTGCCCAGACCTTTTGAGCGCGACGGCGCGCAAAAGAGTCGAGGGCGAGTCCCTCCAACAAAAAAGGCGGGCTTTATGCCCGTTCTTTTTGTTTATAGATGGCCGTTTTCCACAGGCGTACTTGATTTGCACATCCGGCGCTTTTTTGCTAAAATAGCGCTAGCGACCTTAGTCGCTTGGCACCCGCTTGCGGGCGCTTATATTTTTTATTTTAAAAGCATGGACTCAACCGCAAAAAGTGTAAAAATCGTCGCTCTCTACGTCTTCCCCGGCATCATTTTGGTTTTGATGACTATTCTTTTTATCGTCCCGATTCCTAAATCTACCGGCACGCTCGAAGGTCAAATGTCCGTCGGCCCTATCTGCCCCGTAGAACGCGTAGACACACCCTGCCCTGTGCCGCCGAGCGCCTACACCAGCCGCACCATCTTAATCTACCCAAAGGGTTCGGAAATTCTGACCGCCAGCGTCCACCCGGATGCGACCGGCGCCTACAAAATCAAGCTCCCTGTTAATACCTACGTCGTAAAGCTCGGCCAAAATGGCATAGACAAGTCAGCAGACGTCCCACGCACAATTCACATCGATAAGGACGGCGTGACCCGGGTGGATATCGCCGTTGACACCGGAATCAGATAGGTTCTGGATTTTTTCCGGCGAAAACGTTAGGATATAAGCTATCCCAGGAAGGGTGGCAGACTTGCTCGCCTTTGGCGAGGTGGTCTCCCGCCTGAGGCGGGTAAAAACGCAACCGCACTTGTTATCGATTTGCTTGCGAGAGCTTGAGCAGCTGCAAATCGAAATCCCGCAAAGCGGGAAAATGCGGCGAACGATTGATAACACTGCGGAGGGTTGGCTAAGAAGTTGAAGGCGACTGTCTTGTTTCGTACATAGCGCGGAAGGGTGGCAGAGTGGTCTAACGCACCGCACTTGAAATGCGGCGTGCCGCAAGGCACCGTGAGTTCGAATCTCACCCCTTCCGCGCTATGCGGGAAAAAATCCGTTTCGAATCCTTTTCCATCCGCAGCGTTCGTGAGTTCGAACCTCTCCATGGCAGCTTTAAAGCGAGTCTTTTAAGTGAAGCTGCCCCTGCCTACCGGCAGGCAGGCGTTTTGTCCTGCTGGCTAAAACCCCCTTCCGCTAAGTCAAAATACTTCCGGCCTGCTATACTTTACCTATGAAAAAGATCATACCGATCTTCGTTAATGCCTTGCCGGTACTCGTGATGATCGGACTGATTCCGCTCGTCGCAAACGACTATCTGCTCGCCGGCATCTACGTGCTTATTATTGCAATCGCGCTTTATGCGAAGCGGAAACGTAATGATGTAACCGTGTTAGTTTTTGGCTTTTTTATTATGATCGCCTCGGAGTACCTGTTTGTCAGCACGGGGGTTGAAACCTTCCAGCGTACTACCTTGCTTGGCCTAATGCCGCTATGGCTGCCGTTTTTGTGGTCCTACGGTTTTGTTTCCATTAAACGTTCTGTAGAAATCCTAAACACATGATCCTTTTTAAAGGCATTTTAATAGGGCTGCTGCTCGCCGTACCGGTTGGACCCGTGGGCGTGCTCTGCATTGAGCGCACACTGCTTAAAGGCAAGCTCTCGGGAATCTTTTCCGGGCTTGGTGCGGCAACGGCGGACGGACTCTACGCGGCAGTTGGTGCTTTTGGCATTACTATGATCTCGAGCTTTTTGGCTGCTCACGAAACACCGATTCGATTAGTCGGCGGACTTATAATCCTCTTTTTAGGACTGCAATCGTTGTTTAGTAAAGAGAAGCCGCATCCGAAAAAACATGAAAGTGCTCTCGAAAAAGGCGGTGATTATTTTTCGACTCTCCTACTCACGCTCACCAACCCCTCTACGATCATCACCTTTGGTATCGTCTTCACACTAACCGGTTTTGACCCGAACACAGCTACGAATTTACTCGCCCCGTCACTCATCGTCGCCGGCGTTACTATCGGCTCAATGCTCTGGTGGATTATCTTAAGCAACGGCGTTGTGTTTCTTTCGAAGAAAATACCCAACTTCTCGCTGGATATCGTCAAAAAGATTGGCGGTATTTTAATTGTTGTCTTCGCGCTCATTATCCTCGCCGGACTCCGCCATGGCGGTATTTAATATGACCAAGGTTCCTGCCGGCACCCCCTTCCAACAAAAAGTTTGGCGCGCCCTTCTCAGCATCCCGAAAGGCCAAACTCGTACCTACACCCAAATCGCCCGGCAGATAGGCCACCCAAAGGCCTACCGGGCAGTGGCGAATGCGTGTGCTGCCAACCCAATGTTAATCACCGTCCCTTGCCACCGAGCCGTCGGCTCGAATGGAAATCTTGGAGGCTACTCCGGAAAAGGTGGGGTGAAAACCAAAAAAGCCCTACTTAAAAAGGAAGGGGCACTTTAAACGTTACTCTAGTTCATTCATCAGAGAACGGATATCATCGTAGGCACGCCCAACATACTTTTTTAAGCCGCGCAAATTCTCTGCTGCCTCTTCTCCGGTCGCCGGACGGCGCCCGGCATAGTACTCAATCACATCCCGATAGATTGTATCGTTGATTATCCGCGCTCGGCGAATGATATCATTTTGTTTTGCCTGCGCTCCCTGTGCATCAAAGTCTGCCATATGTTAAGTGAAAATAAATAATTACAATTTTGACGGGGTCGGACGGACCGGATACAAGTCGGCGTCGATCGTGCGAGTAAAGCAAGTACGTCCACCGCCGTGCACCCACGTGTCATTGCCGGCGCCCGTAATCGGCTTGGTGATACCCTGCGCGTCTACGCTCTGCAGGCCGAAGGTAGCGCACAGTTCAAACACCGTGGCTCCAGTTGGCTTATATTCGTATTGCAACTGCTTTGTGACGAACTCCGGGTCAACCGGCACCATATAACCGGAAATCGGGTCCTGGAGGCTATCTAAGCTCTTTGGAAGTGATCCTTTGCTCTGCCAGTAATTTACTATCTGCCACTGGATGTTTTGCAGGTCACCGACGCGTTGACTGTCGTATTGACGAATGCGAGCGGTCGTTGGACTACCGACAATAAAGAATCCACCGACAACAGTTGCGAGAACAAGAGCGAGGGCGGCATAGCGAAACACTCCGCGTTGCGGAGCCTTTTTGCCGGCGTCACGCCGCAGCTCGTAGAAGTAGTACCCGAAGACCAGTGAGGCAACGACGGCCACGGAAAGAACTTTCAGGAAGAAAGTCGGCGCAAACTCGCCAGAGAGGAACTGATAGATAAGAGCGATGAGATCGGCGATAAGGGCAATGGCGGCGAGCGAAAGAGTGATATACATCATCCACTTGCGGATGCGCAGCTCACGCTTTTCCGGATGTGCCTCCAGGTCTTTATTAAGCGAGTGCGTTATCCACACGTATACCGGGAAGACGATAACCAAGCTGGCGATTGCCCAGCGCATCGAACCGCTAAACCAGGCGCTATCACCGCCGTAGTAACTCGTGGTGCCGAAACTGTAGTTAATGTAATCGTAGAGCAGGCTGACAAGCCATCCGGCACAGTAGTAAAGACCTAAGTTTGAAAGCAGGTGCAAAAAGAAGTCCTTTGGTGAAGTTTTAATGTGTTCCATATCTCTCTAGTATACGACGTATGGTCGTCTTTGACTATTACAGCTAGGAGGGTGTATAAAAGAATAAGTCCCGAACCAAGAGGAGAGCTCATGACGACTGTCGCAGAGAGGGCCACTCCGGCCCTACCCGGCTGGGCATGCTGGTGCAATGCAATGAACCCGGAAGAACTTCAGAAGAAGGCTCCGGATCACCGTGGCAACGAGTGCCACTTGTGTGCATGCGGTCTCTGGGTACCGACCGGCACCTACCCCGCGCACCTCGTGGACCAGCACTCGATCCCCGCGCCGGATACGCAAACCACCGAGCCTGCGGCTTGCCCGGGCGTCTGCCACAAGACGACCTTCCCGGATCAGGCCTGCGAAGCACGTTGCTGCAGTGCGTGCTCCAGACACGTGATCTCTTCACCGTCACACGGCTTCTGATCTCAGAGCCGGTCCGGTGAAGCCAGCGCGACGCAATCGGAAGCGTCGCAGCAAGAACGAGACCGTTCCCTGCTACGAGCCGGGGCGGTCTCGTAGCACAATTGAGCAACTATTTGTGATGTCGCGCCCGGTCCGAAACAATAACGCCGTCTTTGAGCGTAATAATGCGCTGTGCTTTGCTCGCATACTCCTCTTCGTGAGTAACCATAATAATGGTTTGTCCACTTTTGTGCAGTTCAATAAAGGAATCAATAACTGGACCGGCGCTTGCAGAGTCTAAGTTAGCGGTCGGCTCATCGGCAAATAAAATCTGCGGTTCGTGCGCAATAGCGCGAGCGATAGCGACACGCTGCTGCTGCCCGCCGGAAAGTTGGCTGGGCTTGTTGCCAAGCTTGTCGGCGAGATTCACGCGCTCAAGCGCCTTAATCGCTTTTGCTCGCGAATCGGCAGAACTCATTCCTGCGACATTCATAGGCAACATAACGTTTTCGAGCGCGGTTAACTCCGGTAAGAGCGCGTAGTCTTGAAAAACGTAGCCGAGCTTATTAAGTCGGAGTGCGGTTTTATCAACTTCGCTGAGCGTCGAGGTCTTGTGGTCATCCAAATACACCTCCCCTTGCGTAGGATTATCGAGCAGCGAGAGTTGGTAGAGCAGTGTCGACTTACCAGCGCCAGAAGGACCGATAATGGCGACAAATTCGCCGTCTTTGATTTCAACGTCGATATCTTTAAGCACCGTCACCTCCAAGTCTCCCTTACCGTATTTTTTTACTAATCCTTTTGCTCTGATCATATAATTAGCGACCTAAAATTGCATCAAGTGTATTGCGACGGACAATCATTTTTGCGGGGATATAACCGGCGATAAGCGTTACGATGAGCAAAATACCGACACGAAGCATCGCTCCTCCGGCAGTTGCGACGAGAATGCCGTCTGAAAACGGAAAATCAATTGGGTTCGCATCAAAGTAGGGCTTCAAGACTCCGAAGGTCATTAGCAGTCCAGCGACAGAACCAATCAGACCGTAAATGATGGCTTGAAAAATATATGAGAGCTCGATAATTTTTGGACTGATACCGATGCCTTTCATAATGCCGATAAACTTACGCTTCGTAATGGCATTAATGAAGATAACGATAAAAATCGTGGTCGCCGCTACGACAAGCGCGATTGACGAAAGACCGTTACCCAGAATTCCGAAGGTTGTTTCGATATCGTGCAAGAACGAAGGAATCGCCTCAAGCGAGGTCTGCGGGCGTGACTGATACGGACCCATAAAGTCTTTTATCTCAGCGACAAGTGTCGGCCCATAAGCCTCGTCGGTTTTAATGGCAATCTCCTGATACTGCTCTTTATTAACCGGTAACATACGCTTGAGCTCCTTGGCGGGAATAAACATACGCGTAGAAATCTGGTCAACCTTACTCTTAACGATGCCTTTGATGATGAATTCTTTGCTGATTGGATCGCCGCCGGCATTACTAATAGTAAGTCGCACGCGATCACCCACTTCAACATCACTTAACAGGTCCAAGCCCGGAATATTCGCATCCGCAAACGTTGAATACTTCTTTAGCATATTGGCGCCAAGCAGCGCATAGCCTTCCTCGTTGTCATTAAGCATCTCACCGTACTTAATAAAGCGCGAGAAGCCGGTCAGTTTTTCTTCGTTCGGCAAATCAATGCCGACGACGCTGATACCAATCTTGTTGGTACGCTCTCCTTTGTTTGGCAGATCGTTTAAGGTGCCTAGGAGCTGGCCGTTAACGGTGTAGCGGGCTGAAATTGCCTGAATGCGGGGATCACTGTGTAAATACGAGAGTAGCGCCGGTGAGTTTTCGATATAGTCCTGTTTGGCAGCTGCGGTAACAATCACCTCCCCGGAGTAACTCTGGCGAAAAGCCTGGAACGAGCCGGCGATGAGTCCACGCAGCAACCCGGAAACGACGACGAGGTTTAAAAACGTAAGCACCATAATGAATACGATGAGACCCGTCGTCCACTTACTGGCGTGTCGAATACTGCGGATGGCTAGAAACCAACCGACGGAGAGCGCAATTTTATACTCCTTTAAAAACCTCGTAATTCTTCGCATGGATACGTCATTTAGTCCCAACCACAACCGTAGCTCCCTCAGTCAGTCCGTCCGTGATCTCAATACTGCTGTCGTTACCACGCAAGCCAAGCTTGACGGTGAGCTCGCTCGGTTTGCCGTCAACTAAAATACTGACTGTACCCTCGCCGTTCTTGGCCTTCACGGCTCGCTGTGGAACTTTTAACACGTCGTCATGTTTCGCAGTCAGAACTGAAAGCTCCGCCGTCATTCCGGAACGAATACCTTCGTCCGGCGCAGTCAGCTGGAACTTCACTTTATAGGTCGCAATGCCGTCAACAACGGTTTCAGCCGGATCAATTTCCGTGACAATAGCATCGAATGTCTTATCCTTTCCATAGGCATCAAGCTTAACACTCGTCGGATTGCCGACCTTAATTTTAGCGATATCAACCTCGGGTACGTTCGCAACTATTTCAAGGCCGCCCTCGCCAATCAGGTAATAAACCTGGTCTGTTTTGCTCACGAGCTCACCAACCTGCTTGCTCTTGGTGGCAATAGTTCCCGAAAATGGAGCACGTAGATATGCATCCGACAAGTTTTGTTCGGCGATAGCAAACGTAGCTTGAGCTTTTTCTAAGTTTGCTTCAGCGGTGCGATACGAAGCACTCGAAGAATTTACATTCAAGCCGTTTTTAACCTTTGTGTCGTTAATGTTTGAAGCGGTTGTCGTCTGCTTCGAGATGGCGGAGTTAAGATTCGTTTGCGCGGTGGCGAGTGAATCTTTGTACGACTGTAGTGTTGTAGCGCTGATTGAACCCGCCGGGACGCTAGCGACGGCATTAATAAGAATAGTCAGACTCGTTTTGATTTTCTGAAGCGGCGTAGCGATTTTTACAAGCGCGGCGTCAACCTGGGCAGGTGTCGCCGTTGAGGGGAAGTTTTCTGCGGCGGTGCGAAGTACTGCCATTGCATCATCAGCCGCCTCCTTACCGTTGTTTGCGTCAACGATCAGCTGGCTGTTTAGAATTGGACTGGCAACGCTCGGGATCAATCTGTCACTTGTATCGTAAAATGCCGAGAGACTAGCGTAAGCCTGCTGCGTTAAATTTACAATATCTGCAATCGTTTGTGGCGCTTCTGTATATAAGAGTGTTAGCGCCTGATTGTTTTTCACTGTTGTGTCACCTACATCCTGATCGCTATTTTCTAAAGCAACCTGCGCAGTAGTGACATCAGCACGCGCCTTCGTAACCTCCTTCGAGAGCGACGAAGTATCGAGTATCGCAAGTGTTTGTCCGGCGACAACTTTATTGCCGACATCTACCAGCGTTTTAGCAATAACGCCGTCCAATTTAAAACGTAATGAGGCATAAGCCTTAGGTTTCACCTGCCCGGTAGCGGCTATGGCTTCGGTAACAGTACCCCTACTTACTATGGCTGTTTCATAAGTTACGGGTTGGGCCTTACCAAACAAAAAATAAATGACAACAACAGCGACAACTAAATAGGTAACGCGACGAACCCACTTCTTTGCCCAAAGAGCTTTAATTCGATTTTTCATAGTAAAAGTATGTAGGTGCCATTTTAGCATAAACAAGCTTATTTTGCATAGAATACCAAGATTAAAATGTGATATACTTTCTTTCATGGAACCAAAGATGAACACAGAGGCATTCCACCAGGAAATTGCTGACCTAGAAGCCAAGCTTGCGGCAAAAAAACAGGAACTGATGCAATCGGGCGCCGAAACTCCCGAAAAGCAAGTTTTTAAGGAGGTTATCCGCGAGCATGCCTTCACGAGCGAAATTCCGGCAGTCGGTACATCAACTGCGAGCCAGCAAGCCGTAGCTCCCCGCGTAGCAACGCATGACGAGGAACAGAAAATCGCAACCTTAATCGCGCAGGCCTTCACTAAAGGGATTGCCATCGCTGTGGCAGCCGCTCGAAAATTTGGAGACCCGTTTCTTATCGACATGCTGCACGACCGCTTGGCGGATGAGTACTACCAGAAGCTGCTCACTGCGCGAAAAATTAACCAATAGGGCTCCATGTACATCGCTCTTGCGATCGGACTCGTAATTGCCATAATAACCGCCTTCATTCTTCTGCGCCGTTTCAAACAAACGGGCGAATTTTCGCACTCACTCGGACTAGGGCTTCTTAAAATTCAACTCCCGCCGGCTGACCAAAACCAACAACAGGATCAAAAGTTCACCGTTACCGACCTGCGCGAGAAAATTGCCGTCATGGAACAGGTGTATAACCAGCTCGCCTCGATTCACGAGGGTGCCTTCCACACTTTTTTGTACGGTAAGCCGTTCTTTAGCCTCGAACTTGCCGTTCCCCATGTTGGCCAACAGGTCGTCTACTACTTTGCAATTCCCCGCCGCTACGTAACGAGCGCAGAAAAGCTAATCCAGGGTGTCTACCCGGAGGCGACGATTGAACCGATTAACGATTACACCATCTTCCACCCGACAAGTATCGCGGCCGCCGCAACGCTACGCGCGCGCAGCCGCTATCTCCCGCTTAAGAGCTACCCGTTAATGGAATCCGACCCATTGGCAAGCATTTTGAACTCGTTCAGTAAAATTGCCCACGAAGGCGAAGGTATGGCCTTGCAGCTGGTTTGCACCAAGGCGGCAAAGGAATGGAATCACAAGCTTGCGCGTCTTACGCGTCATCTACGTGCCGGGAAAACTTTGAGCAAGGCACTTGTCGACGTCAATAAGAATGCGCTGCTGAAAAGTTTTAAAAAGACGCTCAACGACGGCGGTAAAAATAAAAACGAGCCAACCTACAGCGTGGACGAAGAAGAAAAAGGTGTTGTCAACGAATCTTTGGTTAAAATTGTCGAATCAAAAGCCTCAAAAATTTTGTTTGATGTTAACCTGCGTCTTGTAACTGCCGCGCCGACCGCAGAACGCGCCGAACAGCTGCTCCAGGAGTTAGAAACGCCCTTTGCGCAGTACACCAACGAAGAAACGAACGCTTTAACCGCCAACGTTGAACACGGACGCACTTTGCAGCGTACTATCTACCACTACGCCTTTCGCATGCCGGATTCCGCCGGCCGTATGACGCTTTCCGCCGAAGAACTAACCAGCATTCTCCACTTGCCAAACACCGCAATCGGCGCCCGTAATATCGCCTCCGTAAAAGCCAAAGCTGCTGCTGCACCTGTCACCGTCCCCCGCGAAGGTCTTTTGCTGGGTGCCAACGTCTACCGTGGCACCGAGACTCCTATTTATATGACCCCGGAGGACCGCCTGCGACACTTCTACATCATCGGACAAACCGGTACCGGTAAGACCTATATGATGCGCAATATGATTATTCAAGATATTGCCGCTGGCCACGGTGTCTGCTTTATTGACCCGCACGGCGATATGGTGGAAGAAATCCTCGGCTGTGTGCCGCCGGAACGCATCAAAGACGTCATCTATTTCAACCCCGGCGACGTCGCTCGCCCAATGGGTCTAAATATGCTCGAGTACGACACTAATTATCCGGAACAAAAAACGTTTGTTATCAACGAGCTCTTAGAGATCTTCAACAAGCTCTACGATATGAAAACGGCGGGCGGTCCGATGTTCGAGCAGTACTTCCGCAATGCCACGGGACTCGTAATGGATGATCCGGAAAGCGGCAACACCCTGCTTGAAATTAACCGTGTCTTCGTGGATAAAAAGTTCCGCGACTACAAACTCTCCCGCTGTAAAAACCCGCTGATTAAAACCTTCTGGCGTGACGTAGCCGAAAAAGCCGGTGGCGACGCCTCGCTCCAGAACATCGTCCCCTACATCAGCTCTAAGTTCGACTCCTTCTTGTCGAATGAAATTATGCGACCAATCGTCAGCCAAGAACACTCGGCCTTTAAGCTCCGCGAGGTCATGGATACCCAAAAGATTTTGCTTATCAATTTGAGCAAGGGCCGCCTGGGCGAGCTCAACTCCTCGATGATTGGTCTTATTATGGTCGGCAAAATCCTTATGGCCGCCTTTAGCCGTGGCGATATGCCGGCGGCCCAGCGCAAAGACTTCTTCTTGTATGCTGATGAGTTCCAAAATGTCGCCACTGCAACTATCGAAACGATTCTGTCCGAGGCCCGTAAGTACCGCCTTGGCCTCATCATTGCCCACCAGTTCATTGCCCAGCTCGAAGACGATATCAAAGACGCGGTATTTGGCAACGTCGGGTCAATGGCGGCGTTTCGTGTTGGCGCGGAGGATGGCGAGCTCCTGGAAAAACAATTTGGTCCGGTCTTCTCGCAGCGCGACCTCATCAACATCGACAACCGTAACTGCTACGTTCGTATGCTGATTAACGGACAGACTGCCCTGCCGTTTAGTATGAAAACGCTCGCGGGACCAAAGAGCAACCCGGATATCGCCGCAAAAGCGAAGGAGTACAGCCGCCTCGTCTATGGTCGCGACCGCGAAATTGTCGAGGAGGAGATGATGGTCAAGTTCAATGCGGTTGACCAGGCCAAACAGGCCGCTAAAAGCCCCTTTTAGTGTTCACGAACATACGAACTAACGAAACATACTAACGGGACTTGAAAGCGTCGTTAACAATGCGGCGATAACGTACGCCATCTTTAGTGAAGTACACAAGAATCCCAAGTTGATAGTTCGTAGACCGTAGGTACGTTAAAACTTGCCGCGCCTGGGCATAGCCAATCATTGGCGATACTTTAAGTTCAAGAATTATTTTATTATCAACAACAAAGTCAGCAAAATATTTACTTATAACTTGCCCTCTAATCAAAATCGGAATATAAACTTCTTTTTCAAAAGGAATTCCTTTTTCTTTAAAAATCAAAGCGAGCGCCTTTTGATAATCTTTTACCAACATCGAAAATAACGCCCATCACTTTATAGCTGAGCTCTGGATGGATAAGCTTGGTCTCCATATCCGTTCGGATGATTAGGTCGTTCGTATGTTAGTGAACACTATTTATCGAATTCGTCACGGGCCTTGGAGGTTCGGATAATGTCCATCGCCTCCTCTGCCGTATCAACGACGCTGATGATTTCTAAATCAACCTCATCAATGCCGTCAAACTTTGCAAATACGTCCTCTTTAATCCATTTGATGAGCGGCTCCCAATACTCTTTGCCGACGACAATAACCGGAATGTGAGTGGCAATCTTTTTTGTCTGGATGAGCGTGATCATCTCAAAAAACTCATCAAGCGTGCCAAATCCGCCCGGGAAGTATACATACGCCTGCGCGGAGTACGCGAGCATCAAACGACGCGTAAAGAAATAGTGAAATCCGTGGGCGCGGTTGACGTAGGGATTGATACGTTGCTCAACCGGCAACTGAATGTTGAGCCCGACGGCTTCCCCGCCCGCTTCGTGAGCTCCCTGGTTGGCAGCCTGCATAATGCCCGGACCGCCACCCGTTACAACTGCAAAACCGGCTTTGGCCAACAAGGTGCCGAACTTGCGTGACTCTTCATACCAAGGACTCCCGGGGGCGCAGCGCGCCGAACCATATACGGTTACCGAACGGCGAAAGTTGGCGATAAACTCAAAGCCCTCAACAAGCTCGGCAAGAATACGCCAAACGCGCCAGTGCATCGAGGAACGAAAATCCATCGGCTCTTTCACTTGCGGCAAATGCGAAGCAGGAACATTCAGTGAGGTGTTCCGATGCGCTTCGTGAGCATTGTGGTTTTCTTTTTTACGAAAAATCATAGTAACGGCAATACTTAAAAAGTATGCTTTAAGTATACCAGACAGTTTACGCTCGCTTACAATTTAATTCGGTAAAAATTGGTATCTACTTTCGTGAAACCAACTTTCTGATACAAAACATTGGCGGCTTCGCGAGACGGCTGGCTCGTCAGCGTAACACGTGTAGCCCCGCTTTCTTTCGCCCGAGCAATAACGGCATTCATAATTTTTGTCCCGAGCCCCTTGCCCCGATACGTCTCGTCAACCACGACGTGATTAACTTCTGCGACAAAGTTAGATAACGTTGGAACATAGGTTATAAAAGCCATCGCGATCAGATTATCACTATCTTTTATGCACAAAAAATCCGCGCCTTTCTCAATCATTCTACGCAACGTTTCTTCTTTTGGCGCAGGCTTATCAGGCGAAAGCTGCGCATAAAGTGCTTTCACGCGATTAAAGTCCGACTCCGAAAATGTTTTTAGAATTTCGGCTTGCATACTCTTTACTCAAACTTTCCTCCAAAAGCTTCTTCTTTTACTTCGGCTTTTGCAGTTTTAAATTTAGCAATCTCATCACCAAGGCCAACATCGACTCCGTGATCCTTCAGAAGCGCGGCCAATAAGATGCGGGGCGCCGGTTTTACCTCTGCGTTAAATAGATCGCGCATTACCTCTACGCCCTCATCTTGAGAAATATTTTTCACATTGATATTTTTATCGAGAATTGCTCCTAGTCGCTCATATGCAGTTTTCGCGCCAATAGGCTGCTTGGCTCCGTCCGGGCCAATTCGGCTTTGCTGTAACTCTTTAAATCCGGCGATAATTTCGTTTCGAAAAACTTCTTTCGGGGTAAGCTTTTTTGCTTCAACTTTAGGAGCTGCTGCCGGTTTCTCGGCCGGCGCACTGACAATCGGACGGCGCTCCTTACGAGCTGCAACATCTTTTGCTGCAACCTCTTTCCAGGCCGGAATCTTCAGCGGATTCTTTTCGGGCGCCGGTGCTTTTGGCTGACCGAAACCAAGCAATTTTTTGTACCAAGGGATCTTGGCAGGAACAGCGGGCTCAATCGACTCCTCCGACATTATCGGAATCTCCTGGGTAATTGCCGCGGCTTCATTTGCAGAAATAACCGTCTCCGGCTTTAGTTCGTTAACAACAACCTCTTCGGGTACCGGAGACGGAACCTCTTCGGCTACAGGGGCGGCAATCCGTTCCGGCGCCACAGCGACCGCCTCTCCGGACGCAGATTTTTCGAGATCAGCCTTTGCCGGCTGATTAGCCAAAGTTACTGCAAGCTTTGCTGCTTCCTCGACTTTTACCGCTAAGTCGCTCCTGCCTATACGGTTAAAAAATGCGCTAGCACCTTCAGGGGTTTGTTCATGCAGCTTTTCTTTATTCAAGCGAAGGAAAGCGTTAACCGCCTCCAACTTATCGGCACTACTGCTGGCTGCGTTCTCCCATGTTGGCGAGAGCATTTTGTGAGCACTCTCAAAAAGCTCAGCTAGGTATTTATCCTGTCGCGCAGCTGCCTCGCGCGCGACACGGAGATTCGCCTCACGTTCGTCGCCTGCAGTTGGCTTCGCCACACTTTCGGTGACAGGTGTCGATATATTGACGGCATCCGCGGAAAGAAGACCCTGTTCAGATACTTTCATCGGCTCCGGCTGCTGTACTTCGACAACTGCCGGTTTCGGCGCGATCGACTCGTCTAAAAGCTGCGGAGGGGGCGGAAGAACCACTGATTCATCATCAAAAGCCGGAGCGGTCTGCGAATGAACGGTCTCGATCACGGAGGGGGCGGCAACAACCTCGGGGGTGGGAGTTGTCTCGATCGGCTTCTTCGCGGAACCTTGTTCAGCAAGAAATGCGGCAAAAGCTTTGTTGTTCGCGGCGAGATTTTCGGTAAGAGTTGCTAAGCTAGGTTTTTTATCTCCCATCATTACCTCTTCAATGCCCTGTTCAGTCTGTGTCATAATTAGTTTTTATTATAATACCTAAAGACCGTTAAAAAACTGCTCCCACTGCTCTTTCGCAACCTTAATTTCTCTTGCTCCGGTCGGCACATCCGGACCGGCTATCCCGGCTTCAGTCATCTGATCTAAAATTCTGACCCCACGCGCATACCCGATGCCAAGCTCGCGCTGTAAAACAACGGCACTCGCCCTTCCCCTTTTAAGCACGACGTTAACAGCGTCCTTAAAGAGCGGATCAAGTTCCATGTGGTGCAAGACACTTAAATCCACGCTCCCTGGAGTAACCTCACTTGTTGATTCGAGCGAGTGTTGCTCGGCGATAGCTTGATGAAGGGTGCCGATGACTCCTTTTAGATGTAACTCCGGGTCAAGAAGATAGCCCTGTGAACTAATCGCAAGTTTGTCTATCTCCTGAATGAGCCCCTTGGTTGCGGCGGTTATTGACCCGGCAGAGCCTCGCAAGAAATTTGCCACTTCCGCATTTTTATCACTCAATGTTCCGCTTTCGCGCATCCCGGAAAGAATCCTGATATTCGCCAAGACATCCGCTAAAGCATTCTTTAAAGGGGTGAGGCTGTCTCGAAACACCGCGAGTTCGCTTGAATCTGAAACACTATCAATATCGGCGACGAGCTGATCGATAGAAGCGATTATCGTTCCGGTCATTTCTACAAACATTTTTTCCACCCGTGCTAAGGCGCCGGCGTCAAAGTTTTCAATCGCAAGACCGCCAAAAGCATTTAGATTAGCAACAGTCTCTTCTAACCCGTGCTTAATCGCGGAAAGCCCGGGGCGTGCCTCAAAACGGGCTTCGGCAGATTTTTTGCTTTCTATCCCGCCGGAAGCTTGCTTCGATTCTTCGACATTCGGCATATCCTCCAGCATACCATCTTCAGGGATAGGTTCGCTAAGTGCAATTCCTTTATCAGAGATATTCCCGCCGGGCTCGAACGCCAGAGTAGAACCATTAACCTTTAACAAAGTGTCCGGCCCTACCTCCCGAGGATTTACTAAGAAAGCTTCTTCGTCGGGCTGGCCAGGGCTAGCTTCTCCGGTTGCTGCGACCGGCGATGCGTCTTCGCCGCCACTCTGCCTTTCGGGGATATCAGTAGCCTCCCCTGCTCCCGCAGAAATACCGGAAACATTGCTCGACGATTGAATTGCCCCATCATTAGTCGGTCTGCTTTGCTCCCCCACTGCTTCCTCTGCAGCTGCGGGCGTAACCGCCAAGCTTTCGCGAGCAGGCGGGATGGTCTTCTGCTTCGCCTGCTGCTCCATTGCCTTCCGAACCTCCCGCATCCGTTCTTCGGCTTTTTCTTTCGCCATCGCATCGGCTTCGCTTTGGCTTATTTTCTTTTTTATGCCAAGCCTGTCCATCACCTTATCGAACCAATTTTTTTTCGGGGTCTCCAGACGAGCGCGCGCAGACTCGCCATACGCATATGCCTGCATGAAACTGTTCGCGCTGTCGGTAAGAAAAGCGAGGAGTGGCTGCAGCTCTGCGACTCTCTGATACTCCCCGGGATCTACCGCGCGAGCCCTATCAATGATTGTTTGAACTCCTTTAACCTGCTTATCTTTTGACAATTTCTTAAAATCGTTGCCATAGAGCCATTGAACTCCGGCCTTTCCTAATAAAACAATTTCTTGGCGTTTTTTGCGCAATTTTTCGTCGGTAACTAGCCTTCCTGAATCTGCCGGATTCTTTGCTTCATTCGCAATTTCTTCCGTCGTTTTGAGCAAGAAAGACAATAACCATGCTTTTTCTTGCTCGAGCGCCTTGAGTCGCTGCTCTCTCGAAGCAATAGCGCGACGCTCTTCCATAAGAACCCCTCGCAGATTACGCAGCTGCTCCGGAGTACGACTCTGATTTATTGCCTCTTCAGTGGCCTTAACCTCGTCCTTAAAATGATTAAGTTCGAGATTGGCTACAGCAATTTCTTGAGGAATAGCAAGGAGCCTCTGTTTAGCAACTTCTTTTTGTTTGGTCCTTTCTTCTAAGGCCTTTTTACCGGAGGGGTCTTGGATAGCGTCAAGAAAATCCATACTAAAATTCATACATTAGAATGTATTTTGATGGTGTTGTGGACCTGAGGAGAATCGAACTCCTACCTCCTCCATGCCATGGAGATGTAATACCATTTTACTACAGGCCCAGTTGAACGAAGTGATACTGGCGCTACTAGGAACATCGGCGGAGCCGATTCCTATAGTAGCAAGATTACCCAGATTCGTCTCCTGCGAGGAGACGATAATCTTACTACAGGCCCAGTTGAACGAAGTAATACTGGTGTTAGCAAACCAGCTCTGCGAATCGCTAACTGGGATATTGTACGATAAAGTCGAATTCATATCAAGCCTTAGTCTTGTTAAGTCGAACCTCTTCGTAGACCTTCATAATTGTATCGCGCGCATACTCTGGATAGCGGATACCAAAGACGAGTATCTCACGTGATTCAGCAGCGGTCTGGATATAGAGATTGCCGAACTTAAAAAAAGTCGGGAAGATTCCAAGCACCTCGACTTTGACATCTTCAATTTTTTCCAGCGGGCATACGGCAATGTCCCTGGCAAACAATCCGTCCTGCGTCACCTCGATAACGCGTTCGTTAGTGATGATTAAAATGTTCAAATAGTAAATCGTCAGCAGAACAAAGAAGATGATAATCATAAGGAGCACCCATCCGCCGACAAAAAATGCAACAAGATTCTGAAACCGATCAGCGCCAAGCGATGCGACTGCCGGGGCAAAAATCGTGTCGTAAAACGGTATCAGAATAACCGGTAAAAGCGCGCCGAGAATGAGCGGCAATGTCTGGAACAAAAAAATCAGCCAGTGCTTACGGATGCCGACGATAATTTTTTCGTCCGGTAGTAAATCAATCATAATGCACCGTAAGCTAAGTACATAACGCCTAAAAGCACTACTCCTGCTCCGACAAAAAGCAATCTAAACCAAAGCAGATGGATGAGGCCAACTCCGTAAGTGCGCCAATGATAATCGAGCACCGCGCCCGCGACAATAAAGCCGATCGCGGCTAAGCCGAGAAGATACGGAACTGATCTGACCAAAATATCGGTCGCCGAGAGCGACACGAAGTCTGTAAACGGCATACCTTCAGTATACCTTACTTAGCCGCCGGTTTCAGCTGCCTACGTTTGCGGTTTTCGATCCAACTGTCCACGCTCCAGTTACCGCCGTCATTAATGACGAGGTAGAGCGCGAGAGCCAATAAAATGTAATGCGGCCAAACCGCCTCTTTAAAGAAAATCACCGAGAGCACATACAGCCCAAAGGTGGCGAAAGCCGCCAAACGAGTTTCGAAGCCAATGATAATACACAGACCTACAAGAATCTGCGCAAGGCCGGTGCCAAGCGCGATAAGGAGCGGATCGGAAGGAAAGAGCCAGTGGATGTCAGTCATATGAAACTTCTCCGCGATCTCGACGATAATCGTCGGGTGCAGCAACTTAATCGTTATCGCCGGGAAAAGCACGGAAATTCCGTAGGTAATTCTGATAATTGGCAGCTCCAGCTCTTGAATCTTTCGTACAAGTCGCTTCGCCTTCCCGAAAAGCCGATCAATCGAAAAGAACATGGAACCAAAAAGTAGCAAGGCCAAAAACTCACCGACATAGTTAACATAGGTCAGCATATAATCGCGATACACGATTGTCATCAAAAGCATAAAGAAAAGACCGATAGCGGCCGCAACCCTCGTCCCAATACCAAAAAGCAGCATCAACCCAAGAACGAGTAAAAGCGGCCGCAACAATGCCCCTCCGGGTAATGACGAAAGTGGAATTTCGGGTCCAAGAAAAACATTGAAGTAGGCCGACATCAAACAGGATATCGCCAGCGCCATACGTAGCATCACGTGGCCGACCGGCTCAAGCCGTTTCATCTTCTCGTCAAACAGCAGGCCAATCTTAGAAGACAAGAAAAAGTAATACAGCGTAAAAAGCACCAGCACGCTTCCGGCAACGCAAATCCCAATAAAAAGATTGTGCGGGTCCTTCAGCGAGCTAAATACATTCAAGCTCCAGTCGTGCATCCCCCGTTCGATATCCTCTGCCGGTAAAACATAATTTTCGTGCGCGAATGCAAAAGCCGGGATGCCAAAATAAAAAAACAGAATTGCGAGTATTCGTTTCATAGTATTTAGTATACCTGGCTTTCTAGGGACGCAGCGACGAACTCTGGATTATTTCGATGATTTTCGTTACTATAGTCTCCATTGGAAGCCTGCCTACCGCAGGCAGGCGTGGCCTCGGCCACGTATTCTTAAAACCAATGGAAGCGTGGCTGAGTGGTCGAAGGCACCGCACTCGAAATGCGGCAGGCTCGAAAGGGCCTCGGAGGTTCAAATCCTCCCGCTTCCGCAAGTTAAAATAGCCCACTGGCCGTGGGCATTTTAATTTTACGAATCGTGAGACTTTTTCAAATCCGTTCCGGGGCAGCTTCGAATCAGTATAAAAAGGAAGCTGCCCATTTTGCCCTGGTGGTCAAAACCCGCTTCCGCAAGTTAAAATAGCCTGCTGGCTGCAGGTGCCTCAAACAAAAACTACCGATTGCTCGGTAGTTTTTGGATAACGCGATAGAAAGAATCTTACGCGGCGTTCTTGGCAGCATCAGCGCTACCCATAATGCGGTACATGTTGGTACCACAAACTTCACACTTACCGGTCATAGCAAAGCGCGGCTTACCGCCCTTACCGGCCATCTCTACCTGCTTCGGGTCAACCATCTTGCGGTCCTTAGCCTTACACTTAACGCAATACGCTGTAACGTCAGCCATAGTAGTGTTTATACGAAAAAGTTAATTTAGGATTACGGAAGTATCGTTTCTTGAGCTTCGACCACCTCAAACACGATATCCGCAACTGAAATAAGCCTACCATAGGAACAAACTCCTCGCAATTTGTTGAAATCCACAAAATAGTATATAAATAGATGACCGAAAACCCTCGTAGTTCAATGGATTAGAATCGCCCCGTCCTAAGGGGTTGATGTAGGTTCGATTCCTACCGAGGGTACCTTTTTCTCTAGTCAAATCTTCACTTTTTAAACCAGCGGTGCTACCGTTAATTTCGTGCTGGCCATGGTGGCCAAGCACGACTCCCGAAAGGAGACGTATGACTGGCATCACGAAACACCAGATCGCACTGCTCCTTACTCAGGGAGCCGGCATCCTGGAGTGGAACAACGCCGTCATCGCTCAGGCCGACTTCGACCTGGCGAGCGGCAGAAACCTGAAGGCGACGCCGTCAGCGGCGAAGCTAGTCCAAGAACTTGCCAAGAAGATCGTTGCGGCGAGACTCGAGTGCGACTTCATCACACTCTTCGTCAATCGCCCGGCGACCGTGGCACTCGGCAGGCTCCTGCAGGCCGAACTCGCGAAGCGTTGGGGCAAGGCAGTCGGACTGCTGACCATCGCACGGCATGGGCTGGAACACGCAGAGTTTCAGTACTACCCCACAGAGCGTGACAGTGACCTTAACTTCTGGCGCCTAACCGAGAGCAGCGTCCGTAGCACTTTCGAACGGCGCAGCACGCTTCTGTTCACCGATTTGCTTCGTGGCGCCGACCACGAAGGGATCATCCGGTCCATCCAGGCGCCAGCCGCTCGGCGGCTGAACGTCAGGATCGTCGGTCTCGCAGCATTGGCGATCGGCGAACTCGGAGCTCGCAAGCGCCTCCGCGAGGCGGCCGGCAATCCGAACTTCCCGGAATGCCATCTGCTCCATCTTCGAGAGCAAGCGCTCATGACGGAAGCTCCGCCGAAGGAAAGGCCCGGCCTCTTCTCTCGCCTGTTCGGGTCCTAGTGATAAGAAACGCAGATACAGCCCTTCTGGCGCAAGTCGGAAGGAGCAATTGAGTGCCGGCTTCGTGAAGAACGACCGGCCCTCAGCATTTTCAGACTACTTCCCCTCTTCTTTCTTTTTCTCTAACTCTAAGCACACTGAATTAACACAAAAATGCTTTCCGGTTTTTGTTTCGGCTTCGTCGTCAAAGACGTGACCGAGGTGACTTCCGCAGTTTGCGCAAAGCACTTCCGTTCTTTCCATTCCGTATGACGGATCATGCTCCAGCTTCACCGCACCGGGCAGCGCCTGTTCAAAGCTTGGCCAGCCGCGCACCCCCGGCAGCTGTGTTTCAAACTGGGCATCAGAAGCAAATAATTGATTGCCGCAAACAACACAAGAAAAAACTCCCTGCTCGCCCGGTTTTACATACTTGCCGCTAAATGGCAGCTCGGTTCCCTTTTCGCGCAGGACTTTATATTGTTCCGGTGTCAGTTTCTTTTTGAGCTCCTCTTCGTTTAGTTTCATTTTTCATTTCGTTATAAATTGCAGCTTTGTCGGCGCGCCCTTAGTTAAATTCACCGCACCGTCCTTGGTAATACAAAACGTATCCTCAATCCTTACACCGCCAAATTTCGGCAGATAGACGCCCGGCTCAACAGTAACGATCATTCCCTGCTGAAGTGCTGTTTCCGAGCCCGGACCGACTACCGGCAGCTCGTGTACAGCTAACCCAACCCCATGCCCCGTACTATGGGTAAAATAGGCCTCCAGACCCCCTTTTTGAAGCGCCCGGCGGCACATGGCGTCTATATCACCAGCCTTCATCCCGGCCCTTAAAAGGCCTTTCCCGGCCCGTTGCGAGGCTTCTACGGCCTGGTGTAATTGCCTCGCTTTAGCCCCTAATTGACTCTCCTTGCCAAGAGCGATTGTACGAGTCATATCTGCCATATACCCTTTGTAGCTCGCCCCGCAGTCAATCGTTACCAGCTCGCCTAACTTCAGTTTTTTATTGCTGACCTGTGCGTGCGGCAAACTACCGTTAACACCCGAGGCGACGATACTTGGAAAGGCAACGCCGGTCGCACTGTGCTCATAAAAAAGTTCTTCGAGCAGCGTGGCGACGTGCTCCTCGGTCATCCCGATTCTGATTTTAGTCAGTAACTCGTTGAATGCATTGGTTGTAATCTTCGCGGCTTTGGCAAGCAACTTAATCTCCTCCTCGTCTTTGATAATGCGTACTCGTCGCATCACCTCGCCAAGCGCAACAAGCTGCAGCGGGCTAACAGCCGCCCAGAGCGCGTGATGTACTGCGACCGAAGTCGTCGAACTGTCAAAACCGATTCGATACACGCTTTTTTCGCGCGCCAAACGAAGTAATGCCTCGCTAAATTTTTCGCCGTGCGGCACAGCCACTATTTTGCAACCTTTAACTTCGAGTTTGGCCCGGCCATGGTAGCGCGCGTCAACAAGCAGGAAACGTTCGCCTTTAGCGGTTACAAGCAGCCAGGAGGTAGTACCGGAAAATCCGGTTAGGTAGCGGGTGTCCGGCTGACCGGAGTCCTCGATGTTTGGCAGCAAAAATCCGTCTACCCGCTCTTCATTGAGTCGGGAGACCAGGGCTCTGTAACGTTGCTGCGGCATTTTACGATTTAATGTTTTCTACCGGCTTGCGGAAGTTCGAACCGGTCGTGACAACTAAGTAGCCGGGGACCAACCAACCGATAAGCGGAATGGCAATGAGCGCTCCAACCCACCACTCTTTACCCAATTGCTTGCCAATTTCTGACCAGATATAGCCGGCGACAAAAAAGTTTACAAACGGAATAAAGAGACCAAGCAACCACCACCAATCAAGCTTGGCCATTTTGGTCATCAAAAACAAATTTAGGAAAGGAATCCAGGCTAACCAGGAGTTAGCAATGTTTAGACGCTTGGCGAGCATCATCGTCGTATATGCAAAGTAAACGTAAATAACAATCATCCCGACAAACTGCTGCGCTCCCCACGTTCCAATGTTTAAGGTGTATGGATTCATATGTTTATGATTTAAGCATACACGTTTTTAGGCCCCCGAGAAGCCCCCTGCTTGGATGCTCCAGAGCTTCTGATACGTACCCTGCTGCGCCTTAAGCAACTCCTCGTGCTTACCCTCTTCGATAATGGCACCGTCAGAAATAACGACAATACGGTCCATCTGCATAATGGTCGAAAGTCGGTGCGCCACGACAATAGTAGTGCGGCCCTGCATTAAGTTTCTAAGCGCGTCCTGGATAAACATCTCACTCTCGCTGTCGAGCGACGAAGTCGCCTCGTCGAGAATTAAAATCGGCGCGTCTTTGAGGATTGCCCGAGCAATCGCCACGCGCTGACGCTCACCGCCAGAGAGCTTGATGCCGCGCTCGCCGACGAGCGTCTTGTAACCGTGTTGCGACTTTTCGATGAACTCGTGTGCGTGCGCCAGCTTGGCGGCGTTAATCACCTCCTCGTCGGTCGCCGCCGGTTTTGCATAACGGATATTATCGGCCAGCGTGCGGTGGAACAGAATCGGATCCTGCGGTACGAGCGAGATAGCCGCGCGTACCGAGTCCTGGGTTGCGCTAGCAACGGAGTGTCCATCAATTAAAATCTCTCCGCCGGTAACGTCGTAGAAACGCATCAAGAGCTTGAGGATAGTTGACTTACCGCCACCCGAGGGACCGATAAGCGCCACACGCTCACCTGGCTTAATCGCCAGGTTGAAGTTCTTCAAGATTGAGGCGTCTTTGTGATAGCCGAAGGTGACATTTTTAAATTCTACACTGCCTTTGATACTGCTTATGACCTTTGCGTTTTTTGCATCCTGGATTGCGTGCGGCTGCATCAACATTTCAGTCATCTCGTTGGCGTCTGAAAGAGACTCGTAGATCTGGCGGATATTACTGCTTGCATCCCAAAGCTTGTCAAAAACACGCAAGAAATAAGATTGGATAAGCACAACTCCACCGACCGAAAGCGTACCCTGCTGCCACGCGTGAACAGCCAAATAAATAACAAAGAATTCTGTGGCAATCATAGCAAGACCCTGGACTGCATCCCCCAATGAACCCAAATCCCAACTTCTTTTACGCAATCGAGCCTGCTCGCGGGTCACAGATGCAAAATGCTTATTCTCCTTCTCGTACCCGGTAAACGATTTAATATTTACATTATTTGTAATACTATCAGCGAGCTGAGCAGTTGTATGCGTGTCCGCCTTCGACCGTTCAAGGTCATAGGGCATCCTCAAGCGAGCGTAGAAAAATGAAAATAGTAAATAAGCAACGCACCAAACAAGCAGAATCAAGCCAAACGTCGGATAGAGATATAAAAGAATGCCAATAACCACGATGGTTTCAAAAAGTGTCCTGCCTAGCTCATATGAGACTTGCTGCGCAACGGTCTCGAAGGCTTTTTCATACCGCTTTACTTTCGTGACAAGGCTGCCAACAAATTTAGAAGTAAAGAATCCATAAGAGTGCTGCTGCAGATATTGGAAACATGTGTTCGTCAGATTCGCCATCACGTTCGACTGGAAATAATTATTAGAAAAATTGACAGCACGCCGCGCAAAACTTCCGATTATATTCGCGATCAAGATAGTAGTGACGATGCCAACCACTGGCGTTAAATCAAAGTGCGCGTCGCCTTTATTAAGGCTATCAATAAGGTTCCGATAAAGAATTGGAATGTATGTGGTTTGAGCAAGAACGAAAAAATTAAAAACCACAAGCGCGGCAATGTGCCACTTGTACTTCTTTGCGTGCTGCCAAAATATTTTGAGTGTTTCCCGAGTAAGGGATTGCATGGAAAACTAAAATTAGATTAAATGCTTTTTAAGAAAAGCTCTTCCGGATCCAGACTTTAAATATTTTTCGAAATTATAAGCAATGTATTTATCACTAAAGACAGTATAGCAAATAAGACGAATAGGTAAGCGATCTTTTGTCGCAGTATTATATCCTCGCTGATGCCGCTCTATTCTCTCTTTCAAATCGTTCGTACAACCAACGTATTCGGTACCGTTATTACATTTCAAAATATAAACGTAATACATACACTTACCCACGTCGATATATTAAGTTACTTTTTACCGTCAACGAATCTCGCCTTTGCAATCTTTGCGGGCTTTGCCCGTGCTCCGACGCTGAAGCTTTAGCGCAAGAGTCCGAAGCTTGCTACTGCGAGCGAATGTCTCCTTCGCGATCCCTGGCGGGCATTGCCCGCCGAAGGTCGCTTCGGCGACCGAAGGCGGGAGCTGTAGGAATCGAACCCACATTAGCTGTTTTGGAGACAGCAGTCCTACCATTGAACGAAGCTCCCTTCAATTGGTGCTCTTGTATACTACAAAAAAATGACAAAAAAATCAAAAGCTTACAGTCCGGCCGCCGCTTTCCAAAGAGTCATATCACTACCCGTTTCGTAACGAGTCGTGTCATAACCACCATCAGTTTGCGCCTTCTCTTGAAACTTTGTCGACTCAAATTTAGTGGTAAATTCAAAGTTAGCTGTATCAGTGATGTATTGATAGTACAAGCCGCCGGTAACCACGTTTTTCGGATCAAGCGGCAACGTCGTAAGGGTTGCTCCCGCAGTACTAAAATTATTCCCTCCGGCGGCTAAAAAATCAGAGTGCGGGGCGACGCTTAGCGGATTACTAAAGTCAAAAGGCAGCCAGCCGGTGCCATTCAGCTTCTTCGGATCTTGCAAAGAACAGTTGTAGTACCAGCCGGAAGCAAGTGCCGGAAGCGACGAAACCAAGCTGTAGCAGCCATCAGAGTAATCGGTCGCTGAAATATAAACGATATTCGTAAGCCCAATCGCCTTCCCTCCGACTTGCAGAAAACTCATTGTCTTTTTCAAAACATCAAGGTCGCTGACGCGCTGGGCGTCACGCGCCTGTCGGAAGAGTTCGGCGGGGTTTAAAACCAAAACAGTCGTAGTTGCCAGCACGGCAAGAATTCCAATGACAATCAAAAGTTCGATAAGGGTGAACCCTTTTTTCCCTGCACTCGCGGCATCTAAACGCATACAGTTAGTATACAATACCGGCGCACCTAAAAACATACGACTGGGCATAAACCCAGTCGTATGCGTTATTCTTATTTCTTAGACTCTTTATGAGTCGTGTGCTTGCGGCACTTCTTGCAGAACTTTGAGAGCTCAATCTTGCGCTCCACGAGCTTTTTGTTCTTGCGCGTGTAGTAGTTAGTGCCCTTACAAACAGAGCAGCGCAAACGGATCATGTTCTTGCTAAACTTGGAATCAGCCATACGAGATAGTAGTTAGTAGGTAGTAGTTAGTAGACAGTGAAACAATTGAGATAATATACACTAAACCCGTAACTTTTGCAAGTCCAACCCTCCCAACTACTGTCTACTAGCTATTAGCCCTTGAGCCGATAGCCAGAATTGTTACCGACTTGTCTGCGATGTACTCGAGCAGCTACAAGTCGAAATGCCAGGTATTCCCGGCAGCTGGGTACCAGTTCACTGGCCATTATATATTATGAGCCGATGGCCAGAATTGAACTGGCGACCTACTCCTTACCATGGAGTTGCTCTACCATCTGAGCTACATCGGCAATTTATGGTACAAACATAATAGCCGAAACCATTTAAAAAGAAAAGCCTTTGAGCTAAAAGTCTCTAGCCGGGATTTTTAATATATTTATCAGTACGCCATTTCCGCCCATTTCCCTTGTTAAGATTTTTATAGAACGGCGTAAGAGCGTGGCAGTTCGGACAAAGTAAACGCAAATTGCTTTCGGAATTGTTTTCGGCATTACCATCAATATGATCAATTTCAAGTGGTACCACTCCGGTCACAGGGTGTGCACTAGACCAACCGCATGCCAAACACCGATTGCCGAATTTTTCAGACAAATACCTCCTTAGATGGTTAGAAAGATTCCTTGCAGTTATCCCAACATTTCCATTTACTTTGCCTTTTTTCCAAAGAGCAACCCACTCCTTATATCGGAAATGAGACTGGCACTTATTCGAACAAAACTTTACTTGATGTCTAGTGGTGGTAGCTTTTCCGCAGAAAATGCATTGGATCATGTATGCAAGTATACCATCAAATACCCTTATGAGTTGGTCTACTTAAACAATACAGCATGAGCCACCTCCCGGACTTGAACCGGGAACCTTCACTTTACAAAAGTGTTGCTCTGCCAATTGAGCTAAGGTGGCGTGCATCTATTTAACCTTAAATTAAGTCAATTGACAACGTCTGAAGAAACGGTGGTACTCTAATAATGGATGGGAGGGGTCTTAACGGTCACGAAAGGAGGTGACAACATGACCATGACCCATCACGACCATCAGATCCGGAACCAGCTGCAAAAGCTCATCAAGAGCACTCGCGCTGGGATTCGCGCCGACGGCCTCTCTGAAAAGGACGTCATCGCGTTCTGGATGTACCACCTCGAGAAATGTGCGCTCGGTGCGCACGTGCTCGAGATCAACAGGGTGACGACTCGTGAGGACATCACGAGAGTTACCGCCAAAGTTCGCGCCGCGCTCAAGCAGATGCGCGAGGCCGAACCCACACATAGCGGACGCAGCACTTAGGGAGGAACGCAATGGATCTGCGCCTGCAGTACCGCCGGACGTCTCCGGCGGCTAGTGCCTCACTTACCGCGCAAGCGAATGAGCGAGGCACTTCAATTTCACAATTTGAATTTTTCTTATAATACGCTACACTAGTTCGGTATCCAGCTACCTATGGGCAGGTGGCAGAGCGGTCAATTGCACGTGGCTGTAGACCACGCGACCTTGTGTCTACGGGGGTTCGAATCCCTCCCTGCCCACATAAAAAATAAACACCTCGGGGTGTTATTTTTTTGTGGGCAGAAGCGCGCTGGATTTGCGCGCGGAGGGATTCGAATCGCCGGAGTTCATTTTTGCAGCAACAAAAATGAATGAGGCGGTGCCCAGACCTGCCTACCGGCAGGCAGGCCTCGTGCGCGCGGCGGCGCGCACGAGAGTCGAGGGCGAATCCCTCCCTGCCCACCAATACAAATTGGCACACGCGTAAGCGTTGTGCTAAATTTGTATTACATGAGCAAACAAAAAAAGATCTGGCTTTTATCTGGCGCGGGGTTGGTAATTCTAGGGGTTGGTTTTTGCTTCTATTACCCTCAATATCGAGAGGACCAATTCTACAAGGAAGCCTTCGGGGCTTCAAAATATGAACTCCGCGCAAAATTGACGGACCAGGCAAGCATAGTTAGTCTATATTTAAAAACTTCCACAACGGACGCGGATGCGAACACCCTTATGGAAATTATCCGAGCTGAACCATGGGTCAAGTCAGTAGCCTACACTTCTGCTGATCAGGCACTAGTTGAATTCAAAAAGAAGCACGAAAATGACCAAACTTTAAACCAAGCGCTCGCAGAACTGAAAGCGAACCCCTTGTTGCCCACAGTAAAAATTCACGCGATCGACTGCTTGCAAGTAAAAAAAGCTGAAGCGCTAATGCAGAATCCCACATTCAAGAACTCCGTTAACCAAATCCTTTATTCTTCGATCTCGTGCGAAAAAATCGATGAAGAACTTGAGAGGTCCTATTCTGCTGCAAAGAACTTTTGATATAGTACACGCCCTCATTCAAAAAACGGCCTACTGGCCGTTTTTTGAATCTTCGAAACTGTTGGCTAAGTGCTCCATTTTTTCTTTCAGCTCCGCACCCTGCTTTTCTTTGATGACCGGCGAGTGTTTCCGTAGTTGGTCTAAGTTGCGGTTGATAGAAGCGTCCATTTTATGGACAAACAGCTTCCCTTTCTTAAGCAGGCGCTCTAGAAATGAGACCAGCGCATTGTCGACGCGCTCGAGCGGTAGCTTTTCAACCAGCTTATCAAACGCACTTGCCGGAACCGCGCCCGCATCATCGGCGATACGGGGCAGCGCCCTCGCCAGCAAAAACACCATCACAATCAGCGAGACGACAAAGATGATATGTGTGGCGAAGTCGAACATAGACTAAATTTGGTAGCGCGTAAACTTGGTTACGCGGATGTTTTCGCCGAGCTTGGTAATCGAGCTCTTGAGGTACTGCTCGATAGTCATACTCTCATCGCGGACAAACGGCTGGGCGAGCAACTGCTCGACGGTTTCCGGTGCGGCAAAGGAAATGTGCATGGCGACGTTCTTAGCTATCTCACGGAAGGTCTCCGATCGGGTTACGAAGTCCGTTTCGGCACCAATTTCGAGCAACACGCCGATGCGCCCACCGACGCCACCGTGAATGTATGCCTCTAAGTACGGCGCACCGACAACGCGGTCACCCTTTTTCTCGGCTTTGGCGATAACTGAAGCGGCGAGAGCGGTCTTAGCCTTCTCGTAATCCCCTCCGGCTGCGTCTAAAGCACGCTTAGCATCCATCATGCCTGCGCCGGTCTCTTCGCGAAGCTTTGCAACATCTTGTGCGGACATACAATAAAAATAACAATGTTAGTTGATTAGATTTCTATTATACCAGACCTGTCAAGCGAAACGAGAAACTAGGCCTTCTTGGCGATAACCGGAGCGGCGGTCGCCTTCTCCTTGATTGCGTGAGCGATAGTCTTGTCGAGCTCGGCGAGAATATACTCAATTGAGCTGGCAGCACCGTCGTTAGCCGGAATCAGGTAGTCAATAAGATCCGGGTCGGTGTCGGTATTAGCAATAGCGATGACTGGGATCTTGACGCGCTTAGCCTCACGGATAGCGGTGATGTGCTGCGGTGCACCAACGACGAGCAAGGCGCCCGGAAGCGAGCTCATCTTTTCAAGACCGCCGAACAGCTTGGTCAGGCGCTCGATTTCTTTGTCGATGACGACGCGCTCCTTTTTAGTGTACTTGTCGAGACGGCCGGCAGCCTTATCCGCCTTACGGGTGATGAGGTGCTGAATTCGCTTGCTCAAAGTTTCAAAGTTTGAGAGCGTACCACCAAGCCAACGGTCGGTAACGCGCGGGAGCGAGTACTTGTCGGCAAACTTCGTAGCCGGAATCTGACCAGCCGGAGTCGTCGCGGCAACAAGCAGCTGCTGACCCTTTTTAACTAATTCCTTCAAGAACGCTTGCGCCTTTTCAATTCCGGCGTTTGTCTGGGCGAGGTCGATGACGTCAAAACCCGCACGAGTCGTGTGGATGTACGGCTTCATCTTCGGGTTGGTCTTGTTGCGACGGCGGCCAAAAAGCACACCGACCTTAGCCATCTCCTCGAAAACCGCTAACTCCGCCTGGTTAACCGGCGCTGCAACCTCCTCTACCTCCACCTTCGAATTCTTTGTGTCGTCTGACATATGAATTTAATAATTTTATTTTAAACCTACAATTTTCGATTAAAGAAAAAGGCGCCTTTAGGGCGCGCACAAAATAAAAACTACGTCATGTGCGCCCGATAGTATGTACTGTCGCTCCAAAACCCTCGTGGCGTTCGGGTTGGTGGAATAGAGAGAATATACAGGATTTACCGGAAAAATGCAAGATTTGCCAATAATTGACTTTTATATCATATATGATATAATATCTCCCGAAAGGAGACCTCCCGATGATCCAATGCATTGAGTGCAGCCGGGCGGCGACCTGGTGGATTGAGTCGAAGAGCCACATCACCTTCAACTCACCCGCCTGCGACCGCCATCGGTACATCGTCATCCACGGAATCAACGTCAAGATCCGCGAGATGAACAAGTTCGACGACCGGTGTATGTATCACAAGCTGCCACTAGCGACCATGCGTCCTTTGGCAGGCGCGACTGACCCCCAGACGTAGAGCGCCCCGCGCGCTCACAACGCGTCGGGGGTCTGCTCTTTTTTGAGAATCTCTTTGTCCTCGTCTGGCAGCGGCTGCACCGAAGGTGCAAGTATCTCTCTCACCTCATCAAAATCTTCAAACATTCTCTCTCGTAGCTTACGTTCAGCTTCATCGCATTCCTCATCCAGCCTTGAAAGCCGCATCGCTGCTTCGATGCGATCTAAGACTTTATCGATAACTTCATCTGTCTCAAGATGCGCAAGGGCTTCGTAAATTTTACCGCTAAAGCGCGGTCCGCATATCTCTATGACTCGAGCAATACGCGGGGCCACAACCGGCCCAAATTCCCGCTTAAGAGCTCCTCCTAGCGCACGCTCTACCGGATTGGTTTTATGCATTGAGTCCTCTTGTCCTGCACCTTCAGTAGTCATAATTTTATTATCGCATTTTTAATTTGATTTTCAAAACTTTCGCGGCCGAACTTTTGTGCATGATTTGCGATATAGACCCTATCAAACTTAGTTGTTTCAAAATGCTTCACGGCATTTATTAGTGATGTTGGCGTTTGCTCATTAAATGAAACTCCGGTTTTCCCCTCCTCAACAATTTCGAGCGCGCCGCCTGCTCCATACGCGATAACTGGCGCGCCGCAGGCCTGCGCCTCGGCCATCACCAGCCCAAAGTCCTCCTCGTTCGGCATGATAAATGCCTTTGCATGTTGATAGAGCGCGCGAAGCTCACTATCATCTCTCACGTAACCAAGAAATTCAATGTTGTCAGCGTGAAGCGTAGAACGTAAAGCGTAAAGCGCGGCGAATTCTTGGCCGGTCCCCACAATCTTGAGTGGCAGCTTTAATTCTGCGAAAGCTTCGATGATTAGGTCAAAGCGTTTGTAATGTAACAACCGTCCTGCGGCGAGGTAGTAGTCTTGTGTATCGTGTAACGTGGAACGTGGAACGTCGGAGGGGTCTGGAAAAAACTTTTTTGTATCAACCGGAGGGCACACAACCTCCGCCGTGCGGTTGTAGTACTTTTTAATCTTCGCGGCAATATAGTTTGAATTTGCGATCAGCACATCAGGCTGCTGCCCGGCCTTGAAATCAAAACGGCGGACGTACCAAAATGCAGGCCAGAAAACGACCGTAAACAGTCGACCGATGACCGACCGACCGAAATACTGACTCGTTTCCCAGGCGTAGCGTAGCGGCGTGTGGACGTAGCAGAGATGCTTGGTTGTTTTTTTATCGTAACGGATACCCTTCCCAAAGCCGGCGCTGTCAGAAATGATCAGATCATACTCGCTGCCGAGATTAAGACTGCGTGCGGCTAGCGGCATCAACGGGATAAAGAGCCGGTGGTGATTGCGGGCAAACGAGAAATCGAGAAAGCTCGTTTTTTTAACTTTGCCTTTGTAACGGCCGAGCGTTTTTTCTTCGTCGTACAGCAAGGTATAAATCGGTGCCTCGGGGAAGAGCTTGATAAGCTCGTCTAACACGCGCTCGCCGCCGCCAACCTGATTTAAATAGTCATGTACGAGCGCAACTTTCATAGTATACTTAACAGTAATGCCGACAAAGACTACTGTAAAGCCGGAAGTTGATACAAAAGCAGAAATCGGACCAGAAGTGTACGCTACCGGCTACCCTGAAGTTAAGCGTGGACTTGATATTCTTGGCGGACTGGCGGGGACGATGCTCTTTGGGGCTCTTTTTCCGTTTGTCGGAGCAGCTATTAAACTGGAATCAAAGGGACCAATTCTTGTCGCCCTTGATCGAGTAAGTGGCGGCAAAACAATCAAGCTGTATAAGTTCCGCTCAATGCAAGAAGGTGCCGCGGAGCGTAAACCACTCTTGCAGCCGTTTAACGAACGCCATGATGGTCCGTTTTTTAAAATGAAACACGACCCACGCCTCACCCGCGTCGGTAAAGTTATTCGTAAGTTCCGCTTAGACGAAATGCCGCAGTTTATTAACGTCCTTAAAGGCGAGCTCTCGCTCGTCGGACCTCGGCCACACGAGCCGCTCGAGGTTGCACAGTATCCGCATGAGTATGCATTTTTAACCGGACACAAAGCCGGAATCACCGGATTATCGCAGGTAAATGGCGCGAGCAGCCTCGCCTTTTCAAAAGAATTGGAGTTTGACGCCTACTACACAAAACACGTCTCCCTGGCGCTGGACTTAAAAATTATCGGCAAAACAATCGCAATTTTGCTTTTTGATCCCTCTGCCATCTAACAATGGCAGAATGCAGCGTTGAACGTATAACATGTAACGTCGAGCGGAAGCGAATGCTATACTGAAATCATGCATCCCAAGAATGTTACACGTTGCAAGTTACACGTTACGCGACCTCGCTCATCGCGAGCAGGCTTCACCCTTATCGAACTCCTCATCTATATCGCCATCACCGCCGTTGTCGTCGGAATGTTTTCGACCGTACTCGTAACCTTTACGAACGTCCAAAACCGACAATCCTCCTCATCAAAGGCGACGAGTGAAATGGGCTTTTTAATGACGACGCTCGAGCGCCTAGTACACGAATCAGCAAACATGACTATCGTCGACGAAAACACGCTCCTGCTAGCCAGCTCCACCCCGAGCATTACGAAAACCATCACCTTCGATGCCGCTAACCACGCTATTACGCAAACTGACAATGACGGCGTCAACGACCCAATCACTTCTCAGCTCTCGAGCACGAAGATTCAAATTGACGCGCTTTCGTTTACAGACCGCAGTAGCGGCGCGAGCAAAACAGTGAATATCGTCCTGACCGCGACCGTCTTCCCGAATAACGCAAAACAAAAACTTACCCGCACCCTCCAATCAACAGCGGCGCTCTACGTACAGCAGCAGTAAAACTAAAAACGCCCGCGTGGGCGTTTTTAGTTTAAAGTACTTACTCGTCGGCCAGGATACGTAACTCGTTGTTCTCTCGAACTTCGAGGAATCCACCCTTAATTGGCAAGGTTCGCTCTTCTTTGCGCATCGGGCTCTTCTCCCCGCTCGGCAGCTCGGTAACGACGTGGGCCTCATAGCGCAGATTGCCGGCTTCAAGCACGGTGACGTATGGCTCGTGGTGCTCCATGATTGTTACCTCGCCTACCGTGGTCGGCAACGTTACGCGGGCGGTTTCACCCTCGTAGACGGTCCGGCGCATTGTGTAGATTTTTAGATGCATGATGAAAGATGATTGATGATTGATGAAAGAATGGGTCTGATTTATTCGTACCTCTTACATCGTTCCTCGTACATCGTTTTTACTTTACGTCATCAATTCCACCTTTCATGTAGAACGCCATCTCCGGCTTGTCGTCGTGCTTACCGTCCAAGATCTCTTTAAATCCGCGAATGGTTTCGGAGAGCGGCACATACTGCCCCGGCGTACCAGTAAACTGCTCGGCGACGAAGAACGGCTGACTCAAGAAGCGCTGAATCTTACGAGCACGAGTAACGATCTTCTTGTCGTCTTCCGAAAGCTCTTCCATACCAAGAATGGCGATGATGTCCTGGAGCTCGTCATAGCGCTGCAAGATCTGACGGACGCGCTCGGCAGTCTCGTAGTGGTCCTTACCGATAATATTCGCGTTAAGAGCGGTTGAGGTTGAGGCCAGCGGGTCCACGGCCGGGTAAATACCGAGCTCGGTAAGCGCACGGCTCAAAACGACGGTACCATCCAAGTGCGTAAAGGTTGTGGCTGGGGCTGGGTCGGTAATGTCGTCTGCTGGCACGTAAATGGCCTCTACGGCGGTAATTGAGCCGTCTTTGGTCGAGGTAATGCGTTCTTGCATCTCACCCATTTCAGAGGCGAGTGTCGGCTGGTAACCTACGGCTGACGGCATACGGCCAAGCAGCGCTGATACCTCGGAGCCTGCCTGCGAGAAACGGAAGATGTTGTCGATAAAGAGCAATACGTCGCGCTTATCAGTGTCACGGAAGTGCTCGGCCATCGCGAGTGCGGCCAGTGGCGTACGCAGACGCGCGCCCGGAACCTCGTTCATCTGACCGAAGACCATTGCGGTTGAAGCAATAACACCGGAGTCTTTCATTTCGTGATACAAGTCGTTACCCTCACGGCTACGCTCGCCGACACCGGCGAAGATACTCATACCCTTAGCTTTTTCGGCGACGTTGCGGATAAACTCCTGGAGCAAAACTGTCTTACCGACACCGGCGCCACCAAAGAGACCAACCTTACCCCCCTTCACGAACGGAGCAATGAGATCGATAACTTTAATACCGGTTTCGAAAACCTCCACCTTCGGGTTTAAGTCCGGAAAAGCCGGCGGCTTACGGTGAATCGAGGCGCGCATCGAAAACTCCTTAGAACCCTCGTCAATCGGCTCGCCAAGTACATTAAACAATCGGCCGAGCACCTCCTTACCTACCGGGACTGAAATCGGCGCACCCGTATCAGTTACTTCTGCGCCACGAACCAAGCCTTCGGTTGCGCCAAGCGCAATGGCACGGATACGGCCATTACCCATGTGCTTAGCCACCTCGAGCGTCAAAACACCGTTCTCCTGCTTCGTGTGCAGTGCGTTATAAATTGCCGGGGCCTTACCCTCGGCAAAGTCTACGTCGACGACTGGACCGATAACCTGTGAAATTTTTCCTTTTGCGTATTCCATATGTTTTTAATTAAATTTTATACTTTTTACTATCTTCTCGACTATTTGGTTTAAAGCTGAGGGAAATTTTTCACGAGCCCTTTCACAATCAGCAACCTGTTCAGGCGTACGATCATATGGCTCACCATTACGACAACTTACAGTTCCAACATTTATCGTGAACTCAACAGTTATTAATTTCTCAGAAAGAGCAGTCACATACTTATACATTCTCACATGGTAATTCCCCATAGCATCATCTCTCATAACAGTTAGACAATAATTTCTGTCGCTAATGGCGAGCTGTTCTGTATTGGGTCCAATTGCACCTTCGTTAGTAGTAACACAATTAAAACTTCCATCGGCAATGGTTACCCGTGGCGGCCAAGCCTTGTAATATTCATTTTTTTCTTCAACACCGGCATCGTTAGTTCTCAATGTATAAGCTACCCCGCCAGTCCTACGATCATTCATCACGGAATAATATGGCAGGCCCAATTGGTTCGGAAACTGGAAAGTAACCCCCTGTTTTTCATCAGTTTGCGTCCACCACTTTACCTCATCGCCAAACGCTATACTTTGCACGATCCGGTCAACCATTGGATCTAACTGCGACCATACAACACCTGAATCTTTTTCTTTCTTGCAATCAATAATTTCTTCTGTCGTCATACCGAACGATTCGCTACACCCATTTGCAGAATGTGTTTGAAAGCTAATCGTAACCAATTTATCTCCGATTGCAGTCATATAATCTCTCGAACTATACGAGCTGCCCATGGATGCATCGGCCTCTCCGCTAACGCAATATTGTCTCCCGTTTATAGTTTCTAGGATAGTACGATAATTCCCTCCTTCGCTTAATGTGTGCTTAACGCAAGAAAAAGCCTCGGAACTTACCTTGACCTTTATGGGACCATTAAAAGAAGTAAACTGTGCATCTAAACGATTCGGGTATTGGTATGAAATACCTTGCTCGGTATCAATTTTAGTCAGCCACTGATAGGGCTCAGGCTGGACCACTTCCCTTTTTGTCGGCACATAGACGGGTGGGTAAACTCGGTTGTCTACAATGTGCGGATACGTGCGGGAATGGACATTCACCGCAACAAGAATTGCCACCACGGCTACTATCCAGACTTGAATTGCTAATTTCTTATTCATAACTTTAAGCAACCGCGTCGCTACCGCTGGTAATCTCCATAATCTCCTGCGTAATCTTCGCTTGCCGGCCTTTGTTGAATATCAGCGTTAAGTCTTCTACTATCTCTCCTGCGTTATCGCTGGCCGTCTTCATCGCTACCATTCGTGCCGAGTGCTCTGACGCGTTGCTTTCTAGCTGGATGTGATAGAGCTGCATTCTGAAAATTCTGTCGACGAGCTCCTTCAGTACTTTTTCTCGACTTGGCTCGAATAAGAACTCCTCGCTTTGCGCTTGGCGATTTGCGATTTGCGAAAATTTTCCAGTCTGCGGTACGAGTCCTTCGATCATTTGATTCAAATTTTCACGCTTGATCGGCAACACCTGACGGACGACAGGCTCCTGGCGCAGCGTGCTTAAAAAGTTGGTGTAGACCAAAACTACCTTGCCGTACGTGCCATCGAGGTACGAGGCATTAATAAAATCGTGCAGATCGTTCATCTCGGTGATGTCGACGAAGTCGCCCTGCCCGGTGAACTCCTTAACAATCGGGAACTTACGGAAGCTGAAATAGGCGCTCGCCTTTTTGCCGACAGCCGCCAAATCTACCTCGCCCTTAGCCTTGAGCTCGTTTACGACTGCGTGCGCCTTACGCATCACGTTGGCGTTAAGCGAACCGGCCAAACCCTTGTCGGAGGCGATGATAATCGCAAGGGTCTTTTTTGAATCATTGCCAAGCAGCTGTACTGGCAGCTTCTCACCTTTGCTCAACTTCTTCGAAGCCGCTGCCAGCAACTCAAAAGCCGCAAAAGCGTAGGGGCGAGCCTTAAGAGCCAACTCCTGCGCTTTGCGCATCTTGGTAGCGCTAACCACCTCCATCGCCTTGGTGATCTGGCGGGTGTTTTTAACGCTCTTGATTCTCTTTTGTGTGTCGCTTAGCGAAGGCATGCTAGTTGAAGATGATGTGTGTTAGAAACTCGTTAAGACGAGTAAGGTCTGCTGCCTTGGCCTCCTTTTCTGTCTTGAATATTCTTTGGTAGGCCAGAGTAACAGAGCCCTTTGGAAGTTGCTTGAAAACGAGCATGACGCCTTTTGCATATGCGCTCGCCTGTTCATTAATGGGGGCAACATACTCATATCGCAAAGCGGGTAAACCACCTACGGTAACTACCGTGGACGAGTCTAATGCAGCGGCGTAGTCGTTAAACGACTCGGTGTCGCCCGGCTTGCCTCCAATCACGATAGCTTCGAGCGTTGAGGTACTGCGAAAGATAGCGTTAATCGTAAGCGGGTCGGTAGTTTTTGCACTATCATCCTTCGTCTCTGCCGGACCCTCCCAGTCCTTTCCGTATGCAATAGAGAAACCGTAATCCAGGTTGGTGTAGGTAGCCTGACCAGTCGTGGTATCCACTTTAGTAACCGTGTGATCACTCTCCGGATTTCTCAAAGACAAATAACCGACAACCGCGGCTGCGACTACGATGATTCCGATGATGATTGGTAATTTCTTCTTCATATTTTATTTCTGCGTCGACTTAAAACTTGTAATAGCCGCATCAATCGCCTTTACGATCTCTTCTTTGAGCTCCTTCGCTTCGCGCAGCGGCTTTACGACGTCATTTTCGTGCATCTTCTTAACGTAATCCAAGAAAGCGGCGACAGTCTCACCTACTTTCTCTTTTGGCGTGCCGTCAAGGTGGCCATTAATACCGAGGTAGATTGAAAGTACTTCAAGCTCGAACGGTAGCGGCATCAACTCACCCTGCTTGAGGATTTCCGTAAGCACAATACCGCGGTTGATACGGGCGCGAGTACCGGCGTCGAGGTCGCTGGCGAACTGCACGAAGGCCTGGAGTTCACGGAACTGGGCCATCTCGAGACGTAGCTTACCGGCAACTTTTTTCATCGCCTTGGTTTGCGCGGCGGAACCGACACGCGAGACGGAGATACCGACGTTAACAGCGGGACGAATACCCTGGTTAAAGAGCTCCGGCTGCAGATAAATCTGACCGTCGGTAATTGAAATGACGTTAGTCGGAATGTAGGCCGAGACGTCACCGAGCTGAGTTTCGATAATCGGCAGAGCCGTCAGCGAACCGCCGCCGAGCGCGTCGGACAAACGAGCAGAGCGCTCCAGCAAGCGAGAGTGCAGATAGAAGATGTCACCCGGGTAGGCTTCACGACCTGGCGGACGACGGAGCAACAAGGAAATCTGACGGTAGGCGGTCGCGTGCTTAGTCAGGTCATCAAAGACGACGAGGGCATCCCCTCCTTTATACATAAAGTATTCACCGATTGCCGCACCGGCCATCGGGGCTAGGTACCAGAAGGCGGCAGGGCTACTCGTCGGGGCGGAGACAACGATGGTGTACTCAAGAGCACCGGAAACACGAAGCTGCTCGACGATACGAGCTACCTTGCTTTCACGCTGACCGATGGCGACGTAGATACAAATCAGTTTTTTGGCGGCGACATCCTGTTTCTGGTTGATGATCGCATCAAGGGCAATCGCAGTCTTACCGGTCTGACGGTCACCGATAATAAGCTGACGCTGACCACGACCAATTGGAATCATTGCATCAATTGATTTGATGCCGGTGTGTACGGGAGCGGAAACCGACTTACGAGGAAGCACTCCCGGAGCCAAGAAGTCGAGCGGGCGGCGTTCCTCCGGCTTCTCGGCGTCAGTAAAAATCGGACCCTTGCCGTCGACCGGCTCACCGAGCGGGTTAACAACACGGCCAACCATCTTTTCGGAAACGCGGAGCGACAAAATCTGACCAGTCGTCTTCACGAGATCGCCCTCTTTAACGTTCAGTGATTCGCCAAGAATAATGATACCGACGAGGTCTTCTTCGAGGTTAAAGGCAATACCGGAAACAACGCCTTTGGCGGTTTCGATGTTAAGCATTTCCTGACTCTTAACCTGACTAAGGCCCGAGGCCTTTGCAATGCCGTCACCGACTTCGACGATCTTACCGACAATCTCCTGCTTTACGCCGACACTGACACCCGCAATTTCTTTCTTTAGTTTATCTACAATTGAATCATTCATATAATTTTTTTATTAGTAGCCGCAAGTTTCAAGATTCAAGTCTCAAAGTCCCTTTGGGACTTGGTACTTGTGACTTGGGACTAGCTGAATGCCTTAGTTACTGTTTCGACCAAACGCGTGATGCGCGACTTCATCGTCCCATCGATACTTACCTCGTCATCAATAAGAATCCGAAGACCGCCGAGCACCGACGCATCAACTACTTCGCTGATCTGGCTGTTTTCTCCGACCTTTTGCTTGACCTCTGCGATAGTCGCCTTTTCAAGCGGCCGCGCCGAAGTCAAAACTACCTCATGCTTGCCCGCCTTGGTACGCTCCAGCTTCTTAAGCTGCATGATAATCTTCGGCATCAAAGCACGGTCGTAGTTTTTAGCAACCATGGCCACGAAACTCTTAACAACGGCATCGGTTTTTACCCCCTTCTCCTGAAGGGATTCAAACAAGGCGGCTGCGTATTGTTTTGGAGTGTAGTGGCTCATAATCGTTTAACGTAAAATGTGTAGCGTGTAGCGTAGGGATTATTTCAGCTTAATTTCAGAGACGGTCTGGGCGATAAGCTCGCGCTCCTCGGTCTTAAAGGTGGCCTTGCCGAGCACTTTACCGAGCGCAACCTCAACGAGGCTGACGGCCTGTTCGTAGACGCCCTTCTCCATCCGGTTCTTCTGTTCAGCGAGTAATGCCTTACCGGTAGCAATAAGCTTCTGTTTCTCCTCTTCGCCGCTCGCGACAATGCCATCACGGACCTTGCCGGCGGTACCCTCTGCCTCTTTAACCATCGCCATAGCCTTGGCCTGGGCGGTGCGCATCTCGGCGGCCTTCAGCTCTTCAATGCTGGCAAGCTCGGCCTTAGACTTATCGGCAAAAGCCAAACCCTCCTCAATTCGCTTACGGCGTGCGTCGAGCAACTTTAAAATCGGCTTATATGCAAAAGCACGAAGCAGGAAAAAGACGACCGCGAAGTTAATAAGCTGCGCGAGCATCAGCTTCCAATCGATACCAAATTTTTCTACAAATGTTTCCATAGAGTATTTCTTTTAGTTTGTCATTCCGAAGCCGAGGAATCTGGACCCAGATGCTTCGGCTTCAGCATGACAGGCAGGACAAGAGCCAAGAAACGGGATTAGGACTGAAACTTTATCAACGCAACGTGGAAACGGAGTCGGATTGGCGAAGGGCTAGGCGGCCAAGCGAAGGAGTACAAAAGTTGTACTTCGAGCGCCGGTCAACAACGCCCTTCGCCAACTCCGGACCGTTTACACAAATTTGATAATAAGTGCGACGACGAGTGCGTAGACGGCAATAGCCTCTGCGAACGCGATCGCAAGAATCATCGGGGTCTGAATCTTACCGGCGGCCTCCGGATTGCGAGCAATCCCTTTAAGAGCCGTGGTGCCGATCCAACCGATGGCAAATGCCGGGACGAGCGTACCAAACGCCATCATTGAGGCGGTGGCGATGATCTTTACGGCATCGATACCCATTCCTACTGTTTGTGGTTCCATATAGATTAACTAAAAACAAAGACTTGCGTTGCAAACCTGTTACTGCGGTACATGTACCGGAACAGTTATGTTTGAGCTAAGTATTTGTTCTTATATTCTTAGTTAATTGTAAAACTCGACCTCATTTTTTAATGATGATCACTTGTGGCGATCTTAACGAACACCAAAGTGAGCGTAGCAAAGACTACCGCCTGAATCAATCCAACGAATAACTCGAGCAGCATAAACGGAAGCGGGGCGCCGAACGGTAAAAGGTACGAAATGATGATGAGGAGCACCTCACCGGCAAAGATGTTGCCGAAGAGACGGAACGAGAACGAAATCATCTTGGCAACTTCGGAAACAAGCTCGAGCACGCCGATAAAGGCGCCGATTGGGTTCTTAAACGGGTTCACGAAGAACTTGTGGGCGTATTTAAAGAATCCGAGGACGACGACACCGAAGAACTGGATGCCGACGACGGCAACTAGGGCCAGAATCAACGTCATATTCAAATCACTGTGTGTTGTACGCAAAAATGGAACAAGAATAGTGCCGTGTTCGAGCTTTTCGTAAAACCCAAACGAGGTAAGCGGCAAAAGCGCCAGCCAATTGTTGAACAAGATAAAGAAAAAGAGCGTGGCGATAAGACCGAAAAACTTCATTGTCTTTTTAGCGTCACCAATGACGTCGTTCATAAAGTCAAAGGCTCCGCCAATTATCGACTCTACGCCGCCCTGAAAGCGGCCTGGAATCATTGCCGTCTTTTTGCTGATAACAAAACCCAGCCCAGCGAGCACGAGGGTGACAAACCAAGAAAACACCATTGTATTGGTGATTGGGAAACTGCCGATATGTCCGAGTGGCTCGCCGTGTAAGACGATTTCTAACATACTATTGAGTATGTATGCCGGAGGTAGTAAGTAGCAAGTAGTTAATGCAGAAACCTCCTTCTGCGCTAACTACTGACTGCTGTAACGAGTAACGCAGTATCGCGGCGGATAGTGCCGCGATCACTTGCCTCTGTCTACCCTCTGCATACCTTAACTATTTCAATGATGCTGCTATTTTAGCAGAATATCCTGAAAAATGCAATAGAGCTGATTTGTGCATAAAATGATCGAGCCACTATCGCCTCGGCGAAACGAACCGGCCCGAGCGGGGAGGAATCCCCGCTCGGGCCGTTGCGAACTGATCCGAAACGCTCCATGTTTTCCTAAGGACGGAGGCTCACTCCTCGTCATCCTGAGAGAGGATGTAGGTCACGATGAGCAGAACGACGACTCCGATGATCATGAGCGGAAGGTGCTGCCCGGCCCAGACCGTGGGTTCGAACCCCGTCATGAGCAAGGCGGCGGTCCGAATCACGACCGAGATCGCGAGCGATGGGGCAAGCACCACGCTGATCCAGTACGAGGGCACGTTCTCTCCGCGTCGCTTCGGACTGTCCAAGCGAACGAAGTAGCTGAGTCCCCAGGCCATCAGAGCTGCGAGAACGAGCTCCACGACCGAAAGCCACAGTGGCATCTGCAACATCGCTTCTCCTCCCTAAGTTAACACCGCCACACAGCGGTATTAAAGTTACCCTACCCCCGAGGTGCGAAACACGCAAGATATCACTGATTACTACGGCCGTAGTAATCAGTGATAATGAGCCAGTCGCTCGACAACCAGAGAAATCGAGTTTAGGATAGTTGCTATGAAGAAGCTCAAAAAAATTGTTGTCATCTGCGGAGGTTCCGGCGGCTCTGAACTGCTCGAGGTTTTACGTGGCCATGCAAACATTACGGCTATTTTACCCGCAACCGATGATGGTGGCAGCGGCGGTTGGGTGCGCGAGCACTTCAATATGATTGCCCCGGGCGATTTCCGCCGTGCACTCGTAGCGCTCTCTTTCGAAAAAAACAAACGCGTAAAGGAAAACTTTCTCTACCGCTACCCCTCCGGCGAGATGAAGGGCCAGGTCATCGGCAACCTCGTACTGGGAATTTTTAAAGAAGAAACCGGTGATTTTGATAAAGCTATTGCCGAAGCTGCCAAGATGTTAAAGGTGCGAGATGCGATTTTACCGGCCACGAAAGACCTCGTGACGCTTTGCGCAGAACTCGAGGGCGGCACGATTGTCCGCGGCGAACACAATATGTCCCTTGATTGGAAGCACGCAGAGGGTTACGGCAACCGTGATATGAGTAAAAAAATCGTCCGTTTGTTTACTGAGCCAGTCGCAAAAATTCACCCATTGGCAAAGCAAGCAATCAAGCAAGCTGATGCAGTCATCATCTCCGTTGGAGATCTCTACACCTCAATAATCGCCAATTTTGTAATCGCCGGAATGCCTGAGGCTCTTAGTACGACGAAGGCTCCGGTTATTATGTTTGTTAACTCAATCACGACTCAAGCAGAGTCCGATGGATTTAGCGCCAGCGATTATATCAAAACCTTTGAACAGTATGCCGGAGCAGGCAGTGTCGATGTCGCAATCGTCACCAAAAACATTCCGGCCATAGCACTCAAGCAATTCGCCGCCGTCAAGCCGGAATTTGCCAAGCCGGACATCGAAAACTTCCCGAAGCACGTTAAGCCGCTACTGGCGAACTGGAATACCACGAAGGGAAGCTTTAAAGCAGACCCGAAAAAAGTTTTACCGTTGCTAAAGAAGCTCGGCGCCTTGTAGAACTTTAGTTAACTAAAGTGCCGTCTATTCAACCGTAACACTTTTCGCTAAGTTGCGAGGCTTGTCTATCTCATGGCCTTTGAGCCGAGCGATGTGGTATGCAAGCAGATACAGCGGCACGACGGCGACAATCGGTGTGAGCATTTCAAGCGTCTTTGGAATGTAAATTACGTCTTTCGCGTACTGTTTGATCTGATCGTTGCCCTCGGTCGTAATTGCGATGATCGGTCCGCGACGAGCGGCAATCTGCTCGATATTGGATTGGATTTTTTCGTATACCGAATCCTCCGGTGCAATGACGAGCGTAGGGAACTTCTCATCAATTAAGGCGATCGTTCCGTGCTTCATCTCGCCGGCCGGCAAATCAATGGCCGGAATATAGCAGATTTCTTTGAGCTTAATAGCGGCTTCGGTTGCTAGCGGAGCATTGTATTTACGGCCAAGCGTTAAAATTGCCGGCATATCTTTGTACTTCTTGGCGATTTCGATAATCGCCTCCTCCTGCGCGAGCACTTTGCGGACCAAGTCCGGCAACTCTTTAAGTGCCTCGCCGATACGCTTACCCATCGTCAAAGACATCTCGCGCTGACGGCCGAGGAAAATCGTAAACAAAGTTGAGACCACGAGCTGCGAAACGAAGGCCTTTGTCGAAGCGACTGAAACCTCCGGACCGGCGTGATTATAAATACCAAAGTCGGTATCGCGGGCAATTGTGCTACCCACCACGTTGACGATGCCCATCGTCGGTACGCCTTTTTCTTTAGCTTCGTTTACCGCCGCGAGCGTATCTGCGGTTTCACCGGACTGCGAGATTGCCAACAAAAGATTATTGGCGGTAAACACCGGTTTGCGGTAACGAAATTCAGAGGCGACCTCGACTTCAGTCGGAATACCGGCGTACTCTTCAAACATATACTCGGCGACGCGTCCTGCGACGTTAGCAGTACCGCAGGCCGCGATGATAATGCGCTCAACCACACGTAGCGTCTCTTTATCATCTTCAATGCCGCCAAGTTTTACGCGCCCGTCTTCTAAAATCAATCGGCCACGCAGTGTGTTTTCGATAACCTCCGGGATTTCAAAAATCTCTTTGTGCATGAAGTGGTCATGCCCAAGCTTTTCGAGCTTTGCTGCGTCCCATTCTAAGATCGAGGGCTTACGCATCGTTGAGCCGCCGGCCATGTTCTCAATTCGAAAACCGTCGCGACGAATCTCGGCAATCTCGTGGTCGTCCAAATAAATAACGCTCTTGGTCAGGTGCACGATCGCCGAAGCGTCAGAAGCGACCATGTGTTCCCCGTCGCCAATACCGATTAAAAGCGGCGAGCTGTTACGCGCGGCAATAATTTTGTCTGGCTCGTGCTTTGTTACCACAGCGATGCCGTAGGTACCGCGGACGCGCCCGAGCGCCTTACGTACAGATTCAAAAAAGCGATTTGGTCCGGCCGGAAGCTCCTTGTAATACTTCGCGACTAAATGCGCGAGTACCTCCGTGTCGGTGTCCGAACGAAACGCCGAGCCCTCCGCAATCAACTCTGTTTTTAACTCTTTGTAGTTCTCAATAATGCCGTTATGAATAACCCAAAACTCATCCTTACCGTCGGCGTGCGGATGCGCGTTACGCTCGCTTGGCTCGCCGTGAGTTGCCCAGCGTGTGTGTGCGATACCGAGTCCGCTTGGCAACCAGGTCGTACCGTTTAACGACTTCTCGAGCTCAACAACCTTGCCAACGGCGCGCTTTACAAAAACATTACTTTTTTCGTCTAACACAACGACGCCGGCGCTGTCATACCCGCGGTACTCCAAACGCTTAAGCCCATTAATCAAAATGGGCATCACCTCTTTCTTACCGATATAGCCAACGATGCCGCACATTTCAGTAGGGTTTAAAAAGCAAATTAATTATCGATGCGTAATACTACAATTGTCCTTCCTGAATATTACCTTACGCGAGCATGGGTTACAAGGAAACTACTCGTGAATCGCCGCAGCGACCGCCGCAACCACTCCTTTATCGAGCGGACTCGGTAAAACAGCCTCCGGCGTCGGAGTCTTTACGTAGGCCGCCAGACCTTGTGCCGCCGCCAGAAACATCGCGTCCGTAAACTGCGTAATCTTATTGTCCAGCGCTCCGCGGAAGATTCCCGGGAAACCAAGCACGTTGTTGATTTGATTGGGAAAGTCGCTCCGCCCCGTGGCGACGATAAACGCCCCTGCTTCTTTAGCGAGGTCCGGCATGATCTCGGGAGTCGGGTTTGCGAGCGCAAAAATAATCGGCTTAGGCGCCATACTGCGGACCATCTCTGCAGTTACAATATTGCCTTTACTAACGCCGACAAAAATGTCTGCACTGCGCAGCACCTCGGCCAGACCTCCCTGCTGCCCCTCCGGGTTAGTCAGCGTGGCGAGCTCGGCTTTCTCTGGAGTTAAGTCCGGACGACTCTGGTAAATTGCACCTTTTGAGTCAACGAGAATAATATTTTTAAATCCGTAAGTTATCAGCAGTTTTGCGACACCCGTTCCGGCTGCGCCGGCGCCGTTAAAAACAACTCGAACTTCTTCTTTTTTACTACCGCGTAATGTAAGTGCATTAATGAGCCCGGCAAGGACTACGACGGCGGTGCCGTGCTGGTCATCGTGCATCACCGGGATATCCAGCTCTTTACGCAGCCGCTGTTCTATTTCAAAGCAACGCGGGGCGCTAATGTCTTCGAGGTTAACAGCGCCAAAGACAGGCGCAATTTGCTTAACGGCTTTAATAATCTCTTCGGTATCCTGCGTATCGAGGCAAATCGGAAAGGCGTCTACGCCGGCAAACTCTTTAAACAAAATCGCCTTCCCTTCCATCACCGGAATCGCTGCCTTGGCGCCGAGGTTGCCCAGCCCTAAAATCGCCGAACCATCCGAAACAACCGCAACGGTATTTTTCTTTAGCGTGTACTCGTAGGCCTTCTGCGGATCTTTACCTATTTCAATAGACACCTGCGCCACGCCGGGCGTGTAGGCGCGCGACAAATCCTCACGCGTCGTAAGCGGCACCTTGCTCTGAACCTCCAGCTTACCGCCGTGCTTGCGGTGCAGCTCTAAAGCTTCGTTTGAAAAATCGTGAACCATGGACCATTAGTATAAAACTAAAACGCTCGAAAGACTACCCTAAAACGTCTGCGGGGCGCCCATCTGTTGAATGGGCGCCCCGAGAGTTGCGGCGATGGTCAGTTCGCGAGCATCGCGAAGTCGAACCTCTTGATCCTGTCCTCCAGGAACTCGGCCCTTGCCCGCTCGTACTGGAAGATGAACTCCTGCGCCTGGAGACGCAGGGTCTGGTTCGCGGCGACGTAGTCGAAGTCCTTCTGCGCCTGGTAGCAGAGAGTGAAGTCGCCGACAGAGGTCGGGTAGACCACCCAGCGACCGGCCTTGACCGCCGCCTTGGGAACCGCGATGCCGCCCGTGTCGTTGCCGGCGAAGGCGGCCTCGATCGGATCTGCGATCCTCGACTCGAAGTGATCCTCCGGGTACGGGTCATAGAAGAAGGCATCGATGCGTGCACTGCCGGCGAGCTCGAGATGCTCCTCGTGCTTCGTGTCGTCGTACCGCGCGAAGGCGGCCGAAAACACCTGCGTCGAGATCGTGCGGATGAAGCCATCGAACAGGTCACTCGGCACCGGAGTCTGTCCGGCAGGTGCGTGCTCGCGGAAGAACTCGTCCAAGTCCTTGACCCGGACTCCCTCCTTGATCAGCGCAGCCTTGGTCCCACCCGTAGCCAGGATCTCGACATTGTCCGCGTCGAGCAGCTTCGCGATGTCCAGGTACCCGTCCCAGTCTTCTCCCTTCTTGTTCCAGAGCGAGAACAGGGCACGCTTGATCTCGCGCGGCCGCAGAATGACCGCCTCCATGACTTCGTGGGGTGCACTCATCGAATTCCCTCCATCCTCCACCGGCGGATGCCGGCGGACCAATCACCCCTCTTCCCGCGCACGCGGAAAACTGAAAGGCGACCTAGCGGCACTATATTCCAGAAACATAGATATGGTCAACCAACCCCGCCGTTGACGGGGTAAAGATTTTGTAAGTGCTCAAGTTCTCGCGAACAAAATCATTTACATCAAACGGTGCAGCGGCCAGGTCAAAAGCTCCAGCGTCTTGTATGCAATCGGCCTGTCATGCCACTCCTCTTGGGTGAGTACTTTAGAATTCTTTAGATCGGCGTCGAAGTGCTTGTGCAGTGCAGCGATAAACTTTTTGTTAGTCGTGATGATATTGTCTTCGTAATTCAAAAGCAGGCTTAAGTTGTCGAGATTCGAACTGCCGACCGTCGCCCACTCATCGTCGACGATAATCGTCTTAGCGTGCATCATCACCGGTTCGTAGCGGTAGATTTTAACTCCGGCTCGAAGCGTCAGCCAGTAGTAGGAGCGTGAGGCGAGGTCGACAAACGGCGTGTCGGCATGATGCGGCGTCAGTAGGCGCACGTCTACGCCGCGAGCGACAGCTCGCTTTAACGCGCGGAAAAGTTTACGGTTCGGAATGAAGTACGGTGTCGTAATATAAATAAATTTCTCGGCTCGTTTTAAAGCGTCTAAAATTGCGTAGTAGATAAATCGCTGATGCCTATACGGAGAATTAGTTACTAGAAGCATCTCGCCGTCTAACTCCGGGGGTGTACTAAATTTAAATATCTTTTTATCCTTAAGCGTCATCTGCCATATTCGCTCAAAGGCGACCTCCATCTGTGTCACGACCGGGCCGGTCACCATCACGTGTGTATCGCGCCAGTCCTGCATAAACTCGGCGATGCCAACGCCGCCGGTATACCCTTCTTTGCCGTCGATAATTAAAAGCTTACGATGATTGCGCAAAAACCACTGCACGACTCGGTGAAGCCACCACGGATCAATCGAATTAAAAAACTGCACGCGAACTCCTGCGGCTCGCATCTGATCGGACAAGTCCGAAACATACAGTGAGTGACTGCCGATGGTGTCACACAAAACGCGCACGCGAACTCCCTCTTGGGCTTTTGCAATTAAAACGCCGGCCAGCTTACGCCCGACCGCGTCGTCTTCGAAAATGTACTGCTCAAGGTCAATTGTTCGCTGGGCGGACTCGCAGGCGACAAGCATCGCCTCCTGGGCCTCGCGGCCGGTCAGATAAAACTCCCATTTTGCTGCTGCAACTCTTGCCATTGTGCAAGTGTAGCACCAGAGGATGAATTGCGGAACTTGCCTTCCGGCGAATGTAATAAAAGCCTCCTCCCTGCGGCATCAGTAGCGATACACAAAACCCTTTATTTACTAATATACACATTCATCATTTCTGTGACTGAAATTATTCACGAGGAGAATTCAAGCAGCAGTCTTTTGGTACTTCTTATCATCATCGTACTGGCCATCGGCGGCTTCTTGCTTTGGCGTTTCTTGCCAAGTAACCAGGCTACCAACGATACTCCGTCTACCGTCAACGTAACTTTGACTCCTGGTACAGCGGCGGGCACCACGAAATAGCAGATATTAAAATCCCGCCTCGCGAATCGACTGTATCAACTCTGCAGGCGTACGTACGATTGCCAGCGGATTGCCTTTCTCTAATCGCTGCGCGTCATGAAAGCCCCAGGCTACCGCAATGGTCGGTAGGCCGATTTCTGCGGCCGCGCGCAGGTCGCCAAGTGTATCTGTCACAAACAAATGATTTTTTACCTCCTCGCCGTGCAGGCCGAGCATCTTAAATTTTTTTACTTTGCTTTCTGCGACCTGATACCCAAGCACGCTCTTAAAGTGCTGCCCTATGCCTCGGCTCATTAAAAAGTCCCTAATGATGTCCGAGTGACCATTAGTTACGATATGCAACTGCCCCTTACCGACAAGACTATTAAGCACCTCCTGCATACCAGCAACAATTTCGTGTTTCTGAATTCCCTCCGCATAAGCCTCAAAGAATTGCTTCTTAAGACCCTCATCATCAAAACTTTTCAGTTGCGGCCGAAGCGGGTGCTCAAACAGGTTGCCGTCAAAAAGCGTCACGTACTGGTCGTGCGGCAGCGAGAGCTGGTCATACGTTGTCGTCAAATGATGACAAAGATCGTAGGTGTCTACGATAACGCCGTCGAAGTCGAAAATAATATGTCGCTCCTTACTTGGCTTTTTCATCACTGATAATTGTAGCGCAGCGTAGCGCCGCAACAAGTGCATCTGCTCCAACGTGTGTGCGGGCAAGCGCCTGATTTTCGTTTTCACACGTAAGCACGCCAAATCCGACCGGCACACCGGAGCTCATCATCACCGCAAGCACTCCTTCGCTCACAATCTTGGCTACGTAATCGTAGTGGTCGGTCTCACCGCGAATAATTGCTCCAAGCGCGACCAGCGCGTCATACTTCTTCGTCTCCGCCATCGCCCTTAAAACTACAGGAATTTCGACGCTTCCCGGCACCTGATGAACAGTGATGTTCGTCGGCAAAACCTTATAGCGTTCTGCCGTGACAAAAGCCTCGGCCAGTAGCCTCTCCGTAATAGCAGCATTAAATTCGGCTACAACAATGCCGACGCGATACTTAGAAGCGTCAAACGGCTTTGTTTCAGTTTTTTGTGCTTGCTGCGACATACTTAGCTAAAATATCAAATTCAAGATTTACGAGATCGCCCGCCTGTTTATCCCCAAGTGTCGTGTGGCTAAGGGTATACTCCACCAGCGAGACTGTAAAGGTGCCTCTGGCGACCTCAACGACAGTCAAACTGATTCCGTCGACAGTGATTGAGCCTTTTGCAGCAACCAAATGACGAAACTCGCGCGGAAATTGGATTTCTAAAATGCGTGACTCATCCTTTAAGACTACGTCCATAATCTTCCCGACAGCATCAACGTGACCCGTAACCAAGTGGCCGTCAATTGTGCCGCCAAGCTTGAGCGAGGTCTCAAGATTTACGCGCTGCGGGGTGACGATGCCAAAGGTTGTTTTTGAAAGCGTCTCCGGCATCAATGAGCATTCGTAAAAACCGCGCCCAACTTTGGCGATAGTCAGACAGGCACCGTCAGTTGAAACAGACTCGCCCGGCTTAAGCCGCCAGCCTTTAGGCGTAGTGATAACAAGCAAAAGGGACCCGCCTTTCCGCTCGGCTTTCTTAATACCGGCAACGGCACGAATAATGCCAGTAAACATATCAATTAAATACCTAGCTGGCTTTCCGAAATCTGTAGAGTTTTTGCGTAATCAAGAGCCTTCTGTCGTTTCTCGAGCTCCTTGGGCATAAAGTGGAAAACTTTATTTGGAAACACAGCATAAATATCAGTTTCATTTTTTACACTGGCGTACGACTGGCCGGACTTCAAAAGTCGACTTAACTCGTCGGCGACACTCGGTGCGAGCTCGTCTTTAACAACAAATGTGATTAAATCACCCGCCGGAGTCGCTTCGCGCCTCAAGGAATCAACGAAATTCAAAATAGACTCGTCGTGCAGGCTGCCGGCTAAAACGCTACCGTTATAAAGCATAGTAAGCCAAGCTTACACGTTCTTCTGCTCATCTGCAATCATCGCCTCAAGCTTAACCTCGCCAAGCGGACGGTCACCCTTGTGAATTTTAAAACTCTCTTTGAACTCTTTTATGAAATTACGATCGCCCTTCCAATTGATCAGTAAGATAATAAACATCGCGATTAATGCGCCAACGCCGGCGCAGAGCATATCTTTTTGCGCATCCCAAATATCGCCCTGTGCGCCAAGGAATGCCAGACCGGCGCTCATATCAACATTGCGGGCAGTCATCCACTCGATAATTTCGTAAATTGCCGAGAAGGCAAACGTGATATCAACCGGCAAAAAATAGCTCCAGAATCCTTTAGCGTGACCAACGCGCATAAACACCTCGCGCATCGGGTAAGCAAGCAAGAAGCCGTATGAGAAGTGTACGAGTCGGTCATACATATTGCGATCAGCATTAAGCCAAACTTTGAGCAGATCTCCAAACGGAACCTCGGCGTAAGTGTAGTGTGAGCCGATAACATGCAGAATCATAAACAGCGTGATAAGCGTGTATGAAACATTGGAAAGCTTGAACCAGCGCCCGATGATTAAAATTAAAGGTACAAAAATAAAAACAAGATAGTTTTCAAGCAACCAATCGTGCGGATACACCGGATTAATTGCCGCCCAGATCCAAACTGCTACGAAAGCTAGAACGAGGAACCAACGATACTTTGTCATACGCTTTTAATGATTTTTAATAAAAACTATCGGGGCAGGACTGGGACTAAGACAACCCAGCGACGGCCCGGGAAAACATGCGCCACATCATATGCGGCGACTACTTGCTTGCCTTCTGTAGAAAAATTCACAAAACCGCTCTCGCTTGTGTCAATATTGTTAAGGACGCCTTTGTATGTTGGCGCGTTGGTTGAACCAAGTGTTGCGAATGCGGGCGAATTAACATTAACTCCGACAAATTGGGTGTCGGGGTGATATAAAATCGTTCCGTCATCGTCAAGAACAATGACAAAGCGGTGATTCCCGACGCTAATATTTTTAAAAATCTTATCGCCGAATTGATTTAGGTATACTGCCCCACCGATAGTACCCGTAAAAGCACCGCTCTTATCAAAAAGCGGATAGTGCACCGCTATAGCCACTGTGTCCTGCCCCGGCACCGGCGAACCAGGACTCATAACTGCAGCGTGCTTCGGATCCGCAAAAAGCTTTTCGAGGAACGGTGCAATCTCCTTAATCGTCTTGCCCTCCACTGACCTATTCATCGAGCAACGGAAAACCCCGTCCGGGCCAACACGGGCAAGATTGCTCATCTGACCGTTAAAAACTTCGAAATATTTCTTAATATTATCAGCGCACTCCTGGCCCTGGTATGGAGCAACCAGATTGCCAATTGCCATCAAATTAACCTCCTCTGCTAGGTCTTCCATCTTGTCTTCAATCATTCGAGAGGCCTGTAAGGCAATAATGGCATTCTGCTCCTGATCGTAGTTTTGGACAGTAGACTTGTAACCGCGCATACTGGCAAGCGATGCTGCGCCGACAAGCACCAATAAAATGCAAATAACGGAAAGCAAGCTCGTCAGTCGTCTCCAGACTGCGAGATTTGTGATGTTGGAAAGCATACAACTAGTATAACTTATTTCTTCGTCTCCTTCATCCAGTCTCCGCCGTTAAAGCGGTTGTGGAGTGCCTTGCGGTGCCAGTCGTTCGGATCTGCCTTATGAATCTTGGCAAACATCTCTTTGGCGGTTTTTGTAAACATGCGCGGGATTACGCCCTTCGTCCTGTCGGCAATGTGCTTCGCGTGCATCGTCGCACCTTGAGTAATCCGTTCTCGCAGCTCAATGTCCGCATCAATTAAGTCCGCGTCTTTAACAATTTTTGCCTCAATCGTTTTCCGCTCATGATACTCTTTGAGAATTTTCTGCGCCTCGGCCTTCATAACTGTGCCTTCAAAAATATCATCAATCGCCAACTGCTCATTACGAGCAACATAAAGTCTCTGCACGTAGTCAACGTCCGTGCAGCGACTCTCCGGTAGGTCGTGTAGGAGCGCCATTTTAAGAATCCGCTCGTGATTCCCCTTGCCCTCGGCGAGCGAGATCATCAAAGCATACAGCGCGGTCCTGAAACTGTGTTCGGCGTGATTAGCGGTGTTAGGCCCCAACCAGTGAATCCAGGCACGCGGAAAGTTCCTGAAAGCGCTGATTTCAAACATCAGCTCAATGTCGCGTTCTTTAGGCTTTGGCATATCTTCAGAGTAACCTACTCAGCGTAGGATTTCAAAAAGGCTTTGAGCTTCTTGAGCGCCTTGGTGCGTGAGCCGATTTTTATCTTTGTTTCGAGTCCAAGCTCGGCGGTCGTTTTTGTGTAGCCCTTAGGAATGAAAATGGTGTCGAATCCAAAGCCCTCCTTGCCTCGCACTTTTTTAGCGACACTGCCTTGGGTTACCCCTTCGGCGTAGAAAAATGTTTTGCCATCATAAAATCCGTAGGCAACAATCCAGGTAACGCTACGGTCCGGCTTTGTCAGCATATCCGCCACGCCCTGCGAGCCGATACCGTCTTCAAACCAACGGATGAGTGGCCCCGGCAATCCGTTCAACTGTTTAATCGCAAAAGAAACGTCATCAACGATGACGGCTTGTCCGCCTCCCTGGCCGCCTTTGGCGCCGCCGGAGGCGGGCAAGCTGGCGGAGGTGTTTACCTTGGCGTAAGCCTGCTTCACTTTGTATTCAACGAGCGTACGCAAATCAACTCCCTGAATCTCATCGATAGGCACCTTGACCCGCTTAATAGCCGCACCAAGAATTCGCTGCGCTTCAATGGCTTTACCTTCATTGCCGGTTACAAAAATGAGTTGTTCCATATCTCTTGAAACAATACGAGCTAAAACACAAAAAGACAACCCCGCCCTAAGTGCGGGGTTGTCTTTTCTCCTTCCGGAGTCCTAGAGCGAGACGCTCGTATCGCGGACTACCGTTGCGCTAATCGTAGTTCCACTTAACGTTCCGTAGAATCGGACGTGATCGCCGACGCGGAAGTTCGCTAAGTTGGTCGAGAGCCACAAATTATTCAAGATGGAGATATTCGCCGCAATGCTAACCGTGTAGTCAATATTGCCGACGGTAACGACCATTGTCGTAGGTGCGACCGTACCGGCAATTGATTTAATTTTCCCCTCAAAGAAATTAAATCCCTGTTTTGGTTCCTGCGGAAGCTTAATCACGACACGTTCAGCTAAAAGAGTATTGGCCTGGGTATCCCAAACGCCTTTCGCCTGTACGGATGCACCCACCGTAATGTCGGCGAACGCGCCGGCGACATTCCCCTTCAGAATTGAGGTGCTGCCGACGACATTGACCGTAAGATTACCGCGCTCATTCGTAGCTAAGACGAAACTACTCGTGGAAACGCTTTGCACTGTGCCATTAAAAGTGGCATTAAGCTTTTGAACAGACCAATCTTTGACTGTCTTTGCATTCACGACTAAGCCACTACCGGTCGTTACGAGATTGCCCTGGAAGCTCACTAAGTCGCCGACGGAGACCTCACCGATCGAAGATGCACCGTTTGACTTGCGAACAAATTTCGTGCCGTTGTCGGTATTAACCGTCCAGGAAAGCGATGCTGCCCCCCAAGCGGTGTTTGCGTTTAGCGTATTGCCGCTTACCGCAGTAACTTTAGCGCCACGGACAAGAACGGTGCCATTGTCATTTATATGTACTTCGAGAGTCGTACCTACGTCATGAATCTTTTTCAGATTCTCGTTCTTGTCGTTGTCGGCAAGCGCCGGCACGGCAATCGCAAGAACTGAAAGAAAAGCGAGCGCACTAACAATAATTTTCTTCATATTTGTATTACATTATTAATTTTTTAATATCAAACAATGACCTTTTGTTGATAGTTGGAAGGTTCTGCAATAAAGGACGCTATTGATATCTAAAACTTACAAACTTTAGGGTCTGCTTTTAAGCCAAAGTCTCTTGAAAAACGGCATCGTGAGCGTTGAGAGCAAAAACCCGATTGCTGGAACGATGGCGTTGAGCCAAGGGTTTGCAATTCCAATCGCCCACATATAGATACCGATAGCAAGGTACGTGAATACTATCAATAAACCTCTGCGAACCCAGCTCGTCTCCCAAGCTTTATCGCCTTCTACGCGAGCATTACGCTCTTCAATTTTTTGCAGACGTTCTTCGACGGTGCCCATATTATTTAAAATCGAGCTCGGAATACACTTCGCTCTTTCTAAAATTCTCAATAGCAACGCGAACATATGGAACCATATTTTCGGGCAAAACATCGAAGCTAAACCACTTCAACTCATCGCACTTCTCGGGTTCGCCAATTTTTATTTCGCCAGCCCATTTACTTGCGGCAAAGAAAAAATCTACGCGCTCATTCGCCTTGTCTCCAGTGGCGCGATGCATCACATGGGCAAAGCTCAAATCTTTTTCTGCAAGATCAATGGCAACCTCCTCTTTCGCCTCACGGATAGCCGCGGCTCGAGCTGTCTCGTCTCCGTCTAAATGACCGGCGGGCACACTGTAGTATCCGTCCATCCAGCCAGTTTGATAACGCTTGAGCAGAAGAATCTCTTTGCCGCGGATTAAAAATAAATGAGCCGCTGGGATAATCTTAAATCGTTCTTTGGACATGTAGCGTGATTGGCTAATTCTTATGTAATTTCATCTTCTCATCGCTCCAGTTCCACCACTTCAGTAAACCGGGCTTATGAGTCTTGTTGCTTGCATAATACACCGCACAGCGCATGACGTATAGCATACAGCGGTCAATTTTAACGCCCTGCTTACGACACATTTTTTCATACAGCTTCTGCGGATTCTCATTCTTTAGACAACTCACTGAACGCATCCCGATCTCGCTTAAATCATGAGCTATGCTTTTACCCACACCCGGAATTGTCTGCAGATTGTCCTCTCCTCGGAATTTCATATCTACAGCTTCGCCACCAACCCTGGAATCTCTGCAAAATTACTGGTTGTAAACTTCGCGCCCTCTAATGTTTTCGTATTATAAATAATCGTCGGCATACCGGCTGCATTCGCAGCTAAAATATCAGTTGGTGCATCGCCGATATACACACACTCCTCCGGCTTTACTCCAAGTTTCTCGACACACAGCAAAATCGGCTCCGGATGTGGCTTGTGATTCTTTGTATCCTGATAACCGACGGCAGTCTTAAAATACTTTTCTAGCGCGCCAAACTCGGGACCCTCAAATATGTGCGCCTTGGTCCGGCTTGTTACGATTCCAAGCTGGTACTTTTCACTTAGTAACTTTATAACCTCCGGCGCACCCGCAGGCATCGGCGGGTACTCCCTGTCCGCGGAAAACGGCTGCATCCCGTAAAGCAGCATCTCCTCTACTTTTAGTTCATCAGTCAGCCCGGTCGTGCGGACAATGACATCATGCATAGTACAGTGATGCACCGCCTCGTACTGCTCAAGCGTCATCCCGGGATAACCGAACTTCTTAAAAAGCGCATCAAAAAACTTCCAGTTAGAAACCTTGGAATCCAACAGCACCCCATCAACATCAAAAATTACGGCTTTTACCATATTATTTCTGAAAAAATTCTAATATCTTCGGCATACGATATAAGAAATCATCTTTACGCTCAGCGAGCGCTCGAATAAGTTCATCGCGAGTAAACCACTTAACCGCCGCTACTTCTCGCGGGTCCGGCTTAAAGTATTCGATTGGTTTGTCGAGCACAAGAGTAAACCACTGCGTAAAATGCCGGCGCTCTCCACTCCAAAATTCCTTGATATCGAAAGTCGGCAAGGTGATGGTTAAATCAAGCTCTTCTTTCGCCTCCTTAACAATATTTGTTTCATATGTTTCACCCTCTTCGACGGTACCTGCGACAGCTGGTCCCCATTTCCCGGGACTGTTCTTCTTCGAAAGAGCTCGCTGAGCTAAAAGGACGTCGCCCTTACTATTAGTTACCCAAAGTGCGGCAATGCGGTAAATATCCTCCGGTTTGATCTCGTCGCGATTCTTATATCCAATCACCTGATCGTTTTCGTCAACGACAGTGCAAGACGACATATCTTTATGTCCCGTGACATTTCTTAAACTTTTTGCCTGACCCGCAGCAGCACGGATCGTTACGGCCCACTTTGCTTCCGCTGGCGTGGCCTAAGTCGCCCGAGTCACCTTCGGCGACCGGTGCGCTCAAATTCTCAACAACCTTCGCTCCCGGGGTGACAGCGTTACTTGCAGCGCTGTTCGCATTTGCCATCGCGGCCTCAATCTTTTCTTTGTTTTCGGCGAGCCACTGGTCGTAGTTCGCAAGCATCTGCTGATACAGCTGGTGACCCTCGCGGCGGTACTCAACGAGCGGGTCGTGTTGACCGGCGACACGCAGACGCACCGACTCCTGCAGCGCCTCCATATCCTCCAAGTGGTTCATCCAAAGCATATCGAGCATTCCAAGCAGCTGCGGTAGCGTCTTTTGCTCAAGCATCTCCTGGCGCTTTTTGTAAATCGCCAAACGCTGCTTGTTAAGCACATCGTCGTAATCGAGCAGGTGCTTACGTGAATCAAAGTTGTGTCCCTCTACCTTCGACTGCGCCTGCTCAATCGCGCGGCTTAAAATACCGGCCTGAATCGGCATATCGTCCGGAATATTTAATCGCTGCATCATCGAACCAATACGGTCACCGCCGAAAATACGAACCAGGTCGTCCTCAACCGACAAGAAGAACTGCGAGCTGCCCGGGTCACCCTGACGACCCGCGCGTCCACGCAGCTGGTTGTCGATACGGCGGCTCTCGTGTCGCTCGGTGCCGATAACGTGCAGTCCTCCGGCGGCGCGCACCTTTTCCTGCGCAGCAGCATCCGGCGGGTTACCACCTAAAATAATGTCGACACCGCGGCCGGCCATGTTCGTCGCAACGGTGATTGCGCCCAGGCGCCCGGCTTGTGCGACGATTGAACCCTCGCGCTCGTTGTTCTTAGCGTTCAAAACCTCGTGCGGCAGTCCGGCTGATTTAAGTCTGCGGCCAAGCTCCTCGTTTTTCTCAATCGAAACAGTACCGATTAAAACGGGCTGGCCTTTGGCGTGGCGAACCTTCACGTCCTCAATCAAGGCGTTGTATTTTGCATCAATCGACTTATAAATTAAGTCTTTGGCGTCGTCGCGGATCATCGCTCGGTTGGTCGGAATCGTTACGACTTCGAGGTCGTACACCTTGTGGAACTCCTCGGCCGAGGTCTGCGCTGTACCGGTCATACCACCCAAGCGCTCATACAAACGGAAGTAATTCTGAATCGAAATCTGCGCGTAGGTGCGGCTCTCCTGGCGAACATTAACGTTTTCTTTTGCCTCGATCGCCTGGTGCAGTCCGCCGTTGTAGCGGCGACCCGGCATCATACGGCCTGTAAACTGGTCGACGATAATGACCTCGCCGTTTTTCACGACGTAGTCGCGGTCAAGCAGATACAACCCGTGCGAGCGCAAACACTCCTGCAGATAATGCGTTAAGCGAATGTTCTCCGGGGAATAAATATTTTTAATTCCGGCGAGCTCCTCTACCTTATCGATACCCTCCTGGGTAATATCAACCGCCTTTTTCTTTTCGTCGACGAGGTAGTGCTTGTCTTTTTCCAAACGACCGACGATGCGGTCAAAGGTTTTGTAAGCCTGACTGCTCTCCTCATCCGGCGCAGCAATAATGAGCGGTGTGCGAGCTTCATCGATTAAGATTGAGTCCACCTCGTCGATGATGGCCATGTAGCGCTCGCGCTGGACCTGCTGCTCCTTGTTAGAAACTAAATTGTCGCGCAGATAATCAAATCCGAACTCATGATTCGTACCATAGGTGATGTCGGCGGCGTAGGCCTCGCGACGAGCGACGGGGCGCAAAAACTCCGTCTGCACCAAAAATGCACCGGTTGTGTCGCGCTCCTTATCAATCATCGAACCCTCGGCTCCCTCGCCCTGCGGAATTTTAAACTCCGAGTCATACATCAGCGCGCCGTTGTGAACAAGACACGCAACTTTCAGTCCGAGCATCTGGTAAACCTGACCCATCCAAACCGCGTCACGCTTAGCCAAGTATTCGTTGACGGTAACAACGTGAATACCTTTGCCAACCAGAGCGTTTAAATAGGTCGCGAGCGTGGCCACCAACGTTTTACCCTCACCGGTACGCATTTCGGCAATTGAACCGGAGTGAAGCGCGTAACCTCCCATCAGCTGCACGTCGTAGTGTCGCTGCTTCAAGGTGCGGCGGGCTGCCTCACGAACTAAAGCAAAGGCGCGCGGCAAAAGCTCGTCCAACTTTTCTTTCTTTTTTTCGTCCGAAACTTCGGCGAGCAGAAACTGTAACTTCTTACTCTCGGCCTTAAGATCGACGTCACTAAGCGCCTTAATCTCCAGCTCGAGCGCATTTACCTGCGCGACGACGGATTTAAAGTTTTTCTCAATTGAAGATTTACCAAAAAGGCCTAAAAGCATGATTTGTGTGTTTATTTGTTCGAAAGCTACTACAAAGCGGAATAGCAGAATACTACACGAAAAGAGGTGGTTTTACCAGACTATCTTTACAAATTATATCATATATGATATAATATCGCCGCACCGTAAACGGCACTACGCCGAACGGTCGTCCGGCACCCTCGGGTGCCATTCGGAGGACACACATGTCGAATCGCATGCAGGGCCTTCTCCTGATCCTCGGCGTTCTCGTCTTCACGGTCGTCTGCAACCTCGGTTGCGGCCGCAAGGACGAGAAACCGTTCGGCCATCCGTTCAACCATCTTCACAGTTCGCGCGCGGGCGAGAAAAGCACTCAACCGGAGAAGCTCTTCTACAGCCTCCACCGCGAAGAGGCCGAGGCAATCTACGCGGCCCTGGGAAGCCGTGAGACGACCAGCCCCATCGCCGCCGGCAGCTCGGGACACTACGCTCCCAAGATGGCGGAACACATGACGGCGCACAAGGCCGACAACGGCCTGTATCGCTACCGAACAGACACGTCGGGCCGTACCCAGTATCCGGATGATCCGGACTGGCGGACCTGGGCGACAGAGGAGGCGGAGGAGCGCGGCTACGCCGACTACGAAGAGGCACGAGCGAAGGAGCTTTACATCATTCCCTTCGTTTTCCTGCCTCCGGTGCCTTCGCGGCAGACCGGTGCGCCTCTCAATGAGGCCCAGAAAGGAATCCTCCAGCGGATCCTCGAACAGGAGAAGCAGCGTGCACTGTTCCGGGAACTCAACGGAATCATGATGCGCTAGGTCCAAAGAGGACCATCTCCAGACGCCAACAAGTACAACGGTTCCGTACACCCGAAAGTACGGCCGGACTTTACGTCCGCGCAGCACGACGACCCCAAGGAGAGAGCTCTCCAAGGGGTCGGTCGCTTTTTTAAAACAGATCCGGGCGGCCAGTAGGCCGCCCGGCTCCTCTCCGACATTACACGTTACAAGTTAAACGTTTGACGTGCCCCCTATTTGTTCCGCCACCACAAAATCTTGCCAGCGGCGCGAGCGGCACTGCGGCTCATATGTGCGACGTGGCGCGCGGCCTTGCCGGTCCAACCGCCCTTCTCTTTAAACTTTTCAATGTCACGCTGCAACATCGCGCGAACCTTATCAAGCGCGACGCGCGCGTCAAAATCCTGCTCGCGCGCGCGGAGTCGGCGTCCGGGCAAATTCAAATGAACTTCAGCATAAAATACATCTCCTTTTTTGTGATGCTTCGTAACGCGTGAAACTTCTACCTCACAGAGAACCTCTCCTTGTTCTTCAAACTTTTGCAAAAACTTATCCAGCCCGCCAATTTTCTCGTCGATATATACTTTCAGCGGCTCGGTTAAATCCAAATCCTTTGTTTTAATCGTTATTCGCATATGTTTCTCTTTGTTAATGATAGTAAGTAATACTATAGACGAACTGACGCTGTAGGTATTACTACACCCCCATCATATAAAAAATTCCAGAAAAGCGAAAGGCACCCCTGCCTGTCTTGGCCAGCTTCGCGCCGACCTTATCCCACAAAGATAACCTCCTGCTCCAGCTCCACCCCAAACTTTTCGCGGACGACTTCGCGGACATGCATCATCACGCTTTTTACCTCCGTCGCCGTCGCTCCACCCATATTCACGATAAAGTTGGGGTGCTTCGTCGAAACCTGCGCGCCGCCAATCTGAAAACCTTTGAGTCCCGCCTCGCTAATTAAAATTGCCGTCGGCAAAACCGGAAACGGGTCCTGCTTCACTTTTTCTTTATACTTTGCGAGCACCCCGGCCGGCAGCTTTTCAACCGGCACATTTTTAAAAATACTACCAACGTTCGGGTACTCGAGCGGCTGCTTGTCGCTGCGATACTTTTTCTTTTCTTCGATGGCTGTCATTATCTGGCCGACGCCGCCCTTGCGCAGCGCAAACTTCGCTCCGATGATGACTTCGTTAATCCCTACCGTGGCGGCGGTTTTAAAAACGCTGGAGCGATAATTGAACTGACACTCCTCCCGTGTCCGCCGCTTCAAATTCACGTGGCCATCGGCGTCGAGTACAAACGAGGTTACTTCGACAATACTGTCCTTCGTCTCGCCGCCAAAAGCACCTGCATTGCCCCAGATAGCCCCGCCAATCGTCCCGGGAAGGCCACCCGCCCATTCCCAGCCAGACAGCGAGTGCGAGACCGTAAAACCTAAAAAGCGACTGACGAGCGTACCGGCGCCAACGCTGACGATATACGGCTCATTTGGGTCCGCCTCGCCGCGCGGGTTAGCACTACTGGTCGGTTGCGGTGCGGGGGTAGATTCAATGGCCATACTTTCAAGCGCGACCTGAATGACAACGCCCTTGAACCCGGCGTCGCTAATCAGTAAGTTGTTTCCGCCGCCTAAAATAAAAATTGGTTCGCCTAATTGTCGTGCCTCTTGAAGCGCGTTTAATAACTCGTTCTCGTTACGGGCTTGGATAAAGTATTTTGCCGGCCCACCGATCTTATAGTTGCTGTACTGCGCGAGTGGAATGTTAGTTAGGAACATACTAGACCTATTCTAGCTCTTTTTGGTGTAAATGCTATACTTTGTTTAGTAGTTCTTAGACAAATCGGTAGCAGTGAGCGTCAAAGTTGAAGGGTTTAAAGGCCCACCGCCCACGTATACTCACCCCAGTACCAGAGCAAAGCTCGGTACGGGGCGCAGCACAATACACAAGGTAGTTTCGTACTTTAACAAATCGGGAGCAGTGATACGCTGACGCTGGAGGCTTTTGAGGCCCATCGTTGACGTATACTCACACAATACACATTGCATTGGAGTCGTATCCGATGGGCCTCAAAGCCCTTCAGATGAGCATTGTTCCCGATTTGTTTGAGCGTAGCGAAATTACAAATCGTAATCCGCATGGCAACGCGACGGCGGAGAGTCGCCCGCCCAAGGCGGGTAAATATCCGATGGTTCCGGGGCAGCTTTCAATCGAGTATTTTACTTGAAGCTGCCCGTTGAAGCCTGCTGGCTTCAACCCTCTAAGCCCTCCAGATAGCGCATTGCTGCCGATTTGTTTACGAGCTATTTGAGAATCAAAAAACCACGACGTGAGTCGCGGCTTTTTGAACACATTGCACTGGCGAACGCGGCCTTATTTATTTATCCGCGCTCAATACATTCACACTAGAATAGAGTATACACCCAAAATACGGTTTTGTCAATCCCGTTAAAACGGGCGGAAGATTATCGACTGCTGGCGGTTGCGCACAATGCGGTCATCGCCATAATTGATTACGCGTCGATCGCGAACCTGATACGAATATCCGTTTGGATAGTAGCCACCGTTAAACGAGGTATCGTTACCGGCTCCATACCAAACAGTCGGGCCACCGCCAACTCCACCCCAGCTGCCAAAGCGGTTGCAGGTTACGCAAATCCCCTGCGCCTGATTGCCCAGGTTCGGGCTCCAGTAGTTGCCATAGTTAACACCGCCGCCAATAGGTACGCCCGGCGGCTGATACACGACTGGCGACGCCCAAGTCAACTGTCCATATAAAGGCGGCGCATAATACACCTGCGCAGAGGCGCTGCTAATAAGCCCAAGAAGGCTCATCCCAATCCCCGCCGTAAACGCAAATACGAGGTTTTTCATATTCATACACTATTGCAGCCGTACTCGGCTGTCAAACATTACTTCTTTAAGAGCTCCTTGAATACGCTGGCTTGCCCCGCCGATGGCGGGACCTCTCCTGAAGGCAAAAGCCTACGGGCAAACTTCATAAGTGCTATTTCTTGAGTAATTCCTTAAATACACTGGCGGGAATCTTTACGCCGGAGTTCACGCTGCGCTCCTCAAGTCGCTCCTTACCGCGAGCCTGCTTTTTCCAAAGCTTCATCTTACGTGTGCGGTCACCGCCGTTTTTACCAAAGTTACCGAGCTCCTTGGCCTCGGCCGGAATTGTTTCACGGGCAATGATGCGGCCGCGGTGCTGGGCCTGAATCGGCTGCTTAAACTGCTGCTTCGGCAACAAATCTTTTAACTTCGCGCAGGTCGCGCGCGCCTCAAACTCAATCTCTGCTTTTGGCAAAATGCGCGTCAGCCCGGGGACCAGGTTTTCGGCGACTAAAATCTCCATCTTGTCGACGTCACCTTTTTCGTAACCGATAACCTCGTATGAGAGCGAGCCGTAACCCTGTGAGACCGATTTCAACTTGTCGTCAAAGTCCGCGATGAGATCCGAGAGCGGCAGCTTAGCTTTAATGAGCATGCGGCCGGAGCTCGCAGCGCCAATCGTCTCGGTCGTCACTTCGGAGATGCGATACAAGTCTTTGAGCTGCAAAATCGGACCGAGGTACTGCATCGGCGTCAAAACTTCAATCGCCGTCATCGGTTCAAAGACCTGAATTGGGTCGCTCGGAAAGTCCTTTGGATTTTTAATCCAAAACCAACCCTTCTCGCCTTCTACCGGCTCGAGGCTGTCGGTCTTCTGACTCGTCGTGCGACCACTCTCGCTGACCAGCTGTACCTTGTAAGCCACGGATGGGAAGGAGCTAACAACCGGCACATCAAACTCGCGATCAAGACGCTCGGCGGCAATTTCGAAGTGCAACTTACCTAAAAATCCTCCTTTGTATCCGCGGCCAAGCACCTCGCTGGCGTCCGGTTCAAAACGAATCGCGGAATCAGAAAGACGCAGCTTGGCCAGCGCCTTCTTAAATTCGTCATAGTCCTCGGGATGTTCGGGGTAAAAAGAAACGAAGACGACCGGCTTTGGCTCGCGGTACCCCGGCAGAGCGAGCTCTAATTGATCGGTGCCGGTAACGGCGCGAATGTCGGAAATTGTGTCACCGATTTTAACGAGTCCCGGGTCTTTAATGCCTGTTGCGATATAGCCCGTCTCACCGTTTTTGACCGAGAGACTGGCGACAAGGTTTGGCTTCAGGTAACCAATATCTTTGGTCTTTACCTCGGCGCCGGTTGCCACCATGTGGTAAGTCGTATTTATCTTAAACTCGCCGCTAAAAACACGGATGTAGGCGATGACGCCGCGGTGCTCGTCGTACTGCGAGTCAAAAATAAGGGCACGGGCTGCGGCTCGCTCAAACTGGACCTCCTTCGGTGCCGGAATTTTCTCGACAACCTTCTCAAGCAGCTCGGGCACGCCGACGCCGGTCTTACCGGAGACGCGCAAAATCTCCTCTGGTTCAATGCCAAGCAAAATACTAATTTCGTTTAAAGCCGCTTCAATCTGCTCCGGCTGTGCGACGTCCACCTTGTTTACGGCGCCGATAATCGTCAGCCCTGCCTTGCGAGCCATCTCGTAGTTGTACAAAGTCTGCGCCTGCACTCCCTGGGTCGCGTCTACGAGTAAAATTGCGCCTTCCACGGCGGCAAGCGCGCGGCTTACTTCGTAACCAAAGTCGCTGTGCCCCGGCGTATCGATAAGGTTCAAAATAAATTTTGACCCTCGCGAAGCGCTTAGCGCTAAGCGCGAATCGTCCGAATCAGAAACGCTTTGCGATGTGCGCTTTGCGCTTTGCGGATTGTACTCGTACTCCATTCGAACTGGCGTCATTTTGATAGTGATGCCGCGTTCGCGCTCGAGGTCCATGGAATCCAAAAACTGCGCCTGCATGTTGCGCTTTTCAATAGTTTTGGTGATTTCCAGCATTCGATCAGCAAGCGTGGACTTGCCATGATCTATGTGCGCGGTTATGACAAAATTCCTGATGTTATTCATAGTAGGTGGTCGATGCCTGCCCCGTACTAAACCAACAGGTTCTAGTACCGGGGTGAGCCGTGATGACGAAGTTTCGGATGTTGTTCATTGATTGGTCTATCTTACTTAAAAAAGAGCAAAACAGCAATTAGAAACGACGAACCGCCCGGGGCTTCCCAGGCGGTCGTGCGGTTTGTCGAGATGTGCTCAGGCAGTCGGGATGCTCCGCCTCGTGACGAGGAAGAGGCACCCGCTGACGGAGTGACCGCGACAGGACTCCGAGGTGATCCCGGTGTCGTAGTGGTTGACCATCCACGTGCCGTCGCACGTGAAATAGAGAGGCATGTCAGGCCCGATCAGTTCCGCTTCCTTGGCCTGCTGGATGTGCCGGGCATAGGCGCTCATGATGACGCAACCGGCCAGATACCATCCCTGGTCGTGAAGCTCTTGCTCGTAATCCATGAACCTCTGATGCCGACCACCAGTCATCTGGACCACGAAGACCTCGACCTGGAAGGGATCGCATACCCCTTCGAAGGCCGTCAGCTCGATTCCGATACACGGCTCTGCGATCTCCTTTGCAGGGTCGACGCCGAGAGCGTGCCGCTTGAGCACCTCGATCTTGGGATACCAGCCGCAGGCGCGTCGAACGGAATCGAGTGCCTCGGTTGTGGGCTTGAACTCCTTGTCGAACAACGCATCGAGATAGGGCTTGAGCGCCTTGAGGCGCTCCTCTTCGAGCTCGTTGCGCGCGACGAGCCGCAGAACGCGGCTCACGAATTTCGAAATCGCACTCGTACCAGGAACGGGAACCATGATCTCCTCCTCGCTGGTCTACTAACCCCGAAGGGCGTTGGTCAGCACTGCATCGACTTACTATCACCGACACTGGCCACATGGCGCAGAATCTTCCGGTGGGTTAGGTCATTATTATTCTTACATATTTAATTAAATTTGTCAATATCATCCTGCAATACAAAATCAGCTCAGAAGCAGCTAGCTTTCGGTTAAAGCCCCGGGCGGAATGAACCGTAAATACCGAGTAGCAATGCAGTCGAAGCTCCGGCGGCAATGTAGAGCGCTATGAGCTTTGCGTACGCTTCAGTTTTTGAATGAACGCGGTGACTCGAGGAAATAATTGCAACGACGATCAAGCAGATGAGCGAGAAAAATGCCAGTAAAATGAGCAGGTGTCCTGCCCAAACATCCGGCGAGAGAATCATTTGAAACCAGGCGAGACTCGGACCGCGAACAAAAAATGGAACAAAGAAAATATTAATGAGAATGATAATAACCGGAGCAACAGCATAAACGAGTGAAGCGCCCTTTGTTTGCTTACTCATCTTAAAGGCGATATAAAAAGCGAGCACAAGCAGCGCGCTTAAAAGCATCCAAGCAACGGCAAAAACAATCGTGTTTAAAAGCATGTCTGTACTTTTAGTATATCAGACGGGCTTCGCAAATTAAAAAGCCCTGTACATAACAGGGCTTTTTAATGATCCCGTCTTCAGAACTCCTAATCTTAATTAGGTGGGTTAGCTCGGCTTTCTGTCCACGGACAGAAGCAATTTGCAATCCCTTTCTGAAAGTAATAGGAAATCTTTTGGCGGGATCAACCTAACTATACCACCGCGAAAAACCTGAAAAAACTCTCCTGTTAATTAACAGTGGAAAAAAGTCAAGAATGAACAGGGCTCACCTATTTCAGCTCGTCTGGAGCGTGCAAGAGGTCGAAGTTTATTTTCTTGTACGAGAAGATTTCGCTTGGGGTAAAGAAACGAGCCACCTCCTCTGCTGGATTCTCGGCCGGGTCAGAAGCGTGAATGAGGTTGGACTGCATACTCATCGCAAAGTCACCGCGGATAGTGCCCGGGGCAGCCTCGTAACTCTTTGTAGCGCCAACCAGCGTGCGGACCACTTTGACAGCGTTTACACCAGAAATAACCATCGCGACAATCGGCGAAGAACCCATAAAGTCTCGAAGTCCGGCAAAAAACGGCTTGTCGGCATACTTACCGTAGTGGGCGCGAGCGATCGCCTCGTCCATCTGCAACATCTTCAGACCGATAATTTTTAAACCCTTTCGCTCAAAGCGATGCATAATCTCGCCGAGCAATGCGCGCTGTACAGCATCAGGCTTTAACAGTACTAATGTCTGCTCCTCCTTCGGGTGATTTCCTGTTTTCATAGTTGTATTAGTTTACTTGGTTCCGCCTTTTTCATCAACCTTCAGTCCATACTCTCGCAGCCGCTCCTTCGAAATCATCGTCGGTGCATTCATTACCGACGGATGCCCGCTCGCGGTCTGCGGAAAGGCCTGCACCTCGCGCAGATACTGCTCCCCTGTCAAAATCATCGTCAGTCGCTCGATACCGAAGGCGATACCACCATGCGGTGGGGCGCCAAAACTAAAGGCGTCGAGCATGTGGCCAAACTCGGCCTGAATCTGCTCTTCGTTATACCCCATCGTCTTAAACGTCGCCTTAAGCACCTCTGGCTTGTGGGCACGGATCGAACCACCGCCAACTTCGAAACCGTTACAAACAAGGTCGTACTGCTGCGTTACAATTTTTTCGATGTTCTCGCTCTTTAAATGCCACTCGACGTGCTCCGGCGCCGGCATCGAGAACGGGTTGTGCGTAAACGTCCAATTCCCTTCTTTGTCTTTTTCGAAAAACGGGAAGTCGGTGACCCAGGCAAACGCCAAAACTCCGGCAGCTTTTTCTGCATCATTACGCATATCAAACTTGTCAGCACCGTGCTGCTTCATCGCCTCCTCATACGTCATGCGCGGGAACGGCTTCTGGCGAATCGTCTTGCCCATTGCCTCAAAAATCGTAACCATCATCCCCTCAATAAGCTGCATCACCTCTTCGCGGTCGACGAAGCTCATTTCGATATCAATTTGGGTGTGCTCAAACCCGCGGTCGGCGCGAAGGTCCTCGTCGCGGAAACAGCGCGCCATTTGGAAGTAGCGCTCGAAGCCTGCAACCTGCAAAAGCTGTTTGTACTGCTGCGGACTCTGCGGAAGGGCAAAAAATTGACCGGGGTACATACGGGAAGGAACGACGAAGTCGCGCGAGCCCTCCGGCGTCGTGCTGGTAAAATACGGCGTTTCAATTTCCGTAAACCCGTTCTTAAGTAAATAGTTACGCGCGTGCTGCACGAGCTCACTGCGGACAATGATGTTTTTGTGGACCCGCGGACGGCGTAAATCGAGATAGCGATACTTCAATCGGTGCTCCTCGCCAATGTCGTGACCGTCGGTGTCAATCGGAAACGGCGGAGTCTGCGCCTCGTTTAGAACTTCTAACTCACTCACGCCAAGCTCAACAGTTCCGGTCGGGATATCCTTGTTGATCATTCCCTCCGGACGCGCCTTCACCTCACCCTTCACGTGAATGACCCACTCAGAACGCACTTTACTTGCAGCCTCATAGGCAGCGCTTTTGGGCGTCACCACCATTTGGATAATGCCACCGCGGTCGCGAAGGTCTAAGAAAATAAGTTTGCCGTGGTCGCGACGGTTCGCAACCCATCCGGAAAGCTCAACGGACTGTCCGACTTTAGTCGGGGTTTCAGATGTAAGGATACGCATAGCAAGATACTATCATTTCTATTCAAAATTGAAAACCTGTAAGGTGTTGGCGGTGGGAACGACCTCGACTATCCCGTCCTGGTCGGCGCGGGTTACTCTGACTCCGGCCTTTTCCAATCTGCTAAGCGCCTCTTTGGTCGGGTGGCCGTAGGTATTCTTCCCTACCTCGATAGCGGCGACCGACGGCGTCGTGGCTTGTAAAAAATCATCGCCGGTCGAAAACCGGGAGCCATGGTGCCCAACTTTTAAAACATCAACGTCTAGATTATATTTTTTAATTAGCTCCGACTCCACATTAAAGCCAATGTCGGCGGTATAAAGCGCTTTGACACCCGGTGCTTCGAGCAAGACCACCTCGCCGGTGTCGTTAAGTTCACCGCTCACAATATCCTCTTGAGAAGGACCGAGGATGCGCAGCTTACTCTGCCCTACCGTAATCACGTCGCCTTCAGCGAGCTGCAGATACGGCACGCTGTGGCTCTTAAGTTGCGTAATGAGTTCACTATATGCCGGAATTGGCGCCTTGCGTCCGTTGCCGATAAAGGCACCAACCTCGTAACGCTTCAGGAGCTCGATAAACCCGCCCATGTGATCAAGCTGCGGATGCGTCATAATCGCCAAGTCAATGTAGCGCTCGCCGGCGGGCAGTACTTTTTCTAAATTTGCCAGTAACTTTTTCCCGTCCGGTCCGCCGTCAATCAAAATGTGCTCTCCGCCCGGCAACGCAATCAGCGAGCTATCCCCCTGCCCGATATTTAAAAAATACAATTTGGGGACCTCGCTGGTTTTTGCAACGTGCCCGGCGAAGACCCACAAACAAAAAGCTGCGTCCGCTATCAGGGCGAGCGAGAGCGCGAGATACAGTCCGCCGGATTTTTTCTGATCAAACAGCATGTAGCAATGAAAGATTTTTATTCTAAATATTTAGCTCTCCTCATGGCATGACTTGTTTGTACCATTCGCGCGAATGGTACAAACACGAAAAATCATCATTTTAGAAAAAGGTTAATGGCGCTACGAATATCTTTCGGCATTTTGTCGTTGATCGCGTAAAAGACGTGGCCGGCCTTGCCATTGTTCGTGAGGATATCTAGATTATGAAGCAGTATAAGATGCTTCGAGGTCCCCTTGATAGTAACGTGAATACTTGCAGCGATCTCGCTGACCGTCCTCTCTCTACCGTCAGCGAGCAGGGCAATAATAGACAGCCGGCTCTTATTGCCGAGTGCTTTAAATATTTGTATCCAGCGCTTCATATTATTTTTGAAATGATTTGTCTCTTATTCTTTAACTACTTCATTGTACCATTCGCGCGAATGGTACAATCAGGTCGCTCTGGCGAGAGAGTCTTCGTATGCCTTAGCTTTTTTCTGTGAGCGGAGGACAAACCAAATGAGTAGTGCATAGTACGCTAGGGCGAAGATAAACGAGGTTTGCGCAACCTCGAGCCCGATATGAATGTTTGAAAAGGCGTTAATCACCCAAAGTTCGTAACCAAGCAACGCGCGCGCCGGCATCGCGACAATCAGCGCGAAGGTCGAACCAAGAAAGCTCGCCGCAATAACGGCGACGCCAAGAATCATCGTCGCGGGAATAAAGCTTAAAAGCAGCACATTCGTAATGATACCTATCGGCGTGATAAAGCCAAAGTTCATAAGTAGAATAGGAAGCACCGCCAGCTGCGCAGCCGTCGTGGTCATTAAGTTTTCGCGCCAGCTTAGTAGGCTCTCTTTCTTAGGGTCGAGCTTGAAAAGCTGATCGAGCGCCGGCTTGACGTAGACGATACCGATAAGCGCCGCAAACGAAAGCTGAAAACCGATGTCGTAGGCCAGCACCAGCGGGTTATAAAGCACCATCACGACGGCCGTAAAAACAATCGCGCTGCGGACCGAATACGTCCGCTCCAGAAATTCGGCGAGAATCATAATCGTCGCCATGATCGCCGCGCGTACCGCCGAGGCCTCCGCACCAGTCATCAGCACAAATAAAACAACGGCGGCAACACAAAGCCAAATTGCGTATTTCCGGCGCAGCACCAGTCCAAGCGCAGCGAGCAACCAGGTGATTATGATTGAGATGTTATAGCCCGAAAGCGCGACAAGATGTGTCGTCCCCGTCACCTTCAGCTTCTCTGTGAACTCCTTACTAAACCCGCTGCTTTTACCAATAACCAGACCTGTCATCAGCGTCGCGGAGTCTGCCGGTAGCACTTTTTCAAACGTCGAACGTACGTACTCCCCCGCGCTAAATAGTTTTGCTAATACGGGCGAGCCCTGATTGCGGGCCACGACCTCGAGCGACTTAGGAAACGAGAGTAGCGCTCCGATGCCTTCTTTTTTGTAGTAACCGGCGCCGACGCCATCAGTTGATTTTAACGTCCCGTGCAGCTTCAGCACATCGCCATACACAACCTCCGGAAACGGATCCAGAAAAAGTCGCACTTTACCCCGCATTTTTTGACTGGACAATTCGTACGAATTGTCCACCAAGGTAATATCCACCTGCTGGCCGGTATCGGTATGCGACACTCGCCGGACTAAACCGGTTAGTTCAACAGTCGCGCCAAGCGGAGCTGTGACAAGATGCGGAAACAGCTGCGTAAACGTGACCACGTAGCTACTCCCCAGCGCGACGAAGAAAATAAGAACAGCTGCGGCTTTTTTGTTTAGCAGCAACAAAAAAGCCGCCCCGAGCCCGCAAACTAACCAACTAACTAATGACCAGCCGCGGACATCGCCCCAGGCACTCCCACAAAGCACTCCGACAAGGAACAAACTCATCGCCCAGAATGCTTTGTTGTGGAACAACATGCTTAAGCTACTTCTTGCTGATAACAGGTTTCGCAGTAGACGATCTCCGGACGATTTGGAGCGTAAGCGGTTTGAATTGGCTTCTGGCATTTATCACACTTTCTATCCCAAAGTTTGTTTGGGTTTATTCGCGCCATACGATCATCATGGCGACATGCTGGACACTTTCTCGGAATCGGGAATTCCCAACGCTTAAGGAGCTGCAACTCTGCCGGAATAATTCGAAAAGGCTTTTGGCACGAAACACAGCCTAAAATTTCCTTAAGAATCGAATCGTCGATATCTTTGATGCTATCGGGGATAGCATCAGCCAATAGAGTTATCTTGTGATTACTCGGGGTTGGCTCACGCCATCGCCAGCCTTTCGTCGCGGCCTCCTCTTTTGAAATCGGGAAATACTGAATAGCGTGACTCTCATTGTAAGCGTAAGGACTGAGGTCATACGGAAAGAAATCTCCGTATTTCCAACCTCTGCCAACTGAGTCGATATATGGCCGGTCATTCATATCCTGGACTATCTGCGCTTTCAACTTTTGATATTCTTCGGGGCTATATTGCTTGTTAAGAATCCTATATTCTTTTTTCTTTATATTAAGACACCCGAAACTATTCTTACACGAAATAGCATACATGCTGTACTCCACGTTTATAGTTCCGGCATGATTGACGCATGAAGAAAATTTAACATTACTCACTCCTTGCCCAACGGTTACGCTGTCGACAACCATCTCTGCCCCCTCTCCCCATTCACTAAGGTCATAAATATCGCGCGCTGGAGATGATGAAATAAATTGGCAATACCGAGCATCTTCGATCTGGCGGGTTTGGTAACAATTCAAAGCATTTTTTGCGGCATAGACATAATCACCGCTTACATTCAGGCTTTTTGTATCTCCATGCATATATCGGTGCGGATGCTTTAGCCAAAATTCTTCCGCCTGCTTCTTTGCTTTTGTCAGACCTGAATATGTATCTAATTTAAATTCTTTAATTTTCTTCTCGTATTCTTCTTTAGAATAAGGCTCGTTAAAAATATGGTATTTTTTATTACGTAAATTTATACACCCAAAACAATTCGTGCATCCTTCGCAGGCTTTTGAAAAATACACATCCTGACACTGGCCGCAATCATCAGAGAAGAAAAGATTAAATCCTCCTGCGCAAATATCCTCATAGCATAGCTCTGACTCGCCCACCATCATGCAATCCATCGAATCTTTGACATTGGTGACTAAGACAGAATAATGCGTGTTCTCGTCTGTATTACTATTAAAAACTAAATAGCAATTCTTGAGATCACCTGCGTGATTTACATAATCACTGTTTACTAGGGTCGGATGATCAACAATCAGCCCCATGTGCGGGGTCTTTTTCTGAAGCTCTAGAAGCTGTTCAAAAAAATTACGTTTGGGGTCATAATCCAAGTAAAATGATCCGTCGTCCCACTTATCAGACCACCAGCAGGCACTGCAATATACGATGAGTGGTTTTTCCGGGGCAATAACAGTGACCATATCTTTCGAGCAAAGATCACATTTGCGTTTATAAAGCGTTCGCTCATTACGAAACATGATCCGCCTCTGAAATCGACAATCCGGGCAAAACGTCGGAGCCGGTACGGACATCTTCTCGTAGAACGCAAAGTCCTCCGGCTCAACGGTAAAGTTCTGCTTACAGTTTTGGCAGGTTTTTGTCTCTGGCTGCATTACCTTTATTCTACCGCCTACCAGCCAGAAACTACAACCTACGATACCTTAGCAATAACCCCACCGCCGAGCATCTGCCCATTCTTTGCGTAAAAGACAGCGGACTGGCCGGGAGCGACAAATTTCTGCGGCTTACCAAAAGTAATCGACTTACCCTTCATCGTCGCCGGGAAAACCGACTGACGATAACGGACGCGAACGTAGACGGGAATGGGGCGAGATCCTTCGGCTTCAGGATGACGCTGGGAAATGAAATTTACATTGCTCAATGTCACTTTAGTTGAGTAAAGTGCCTCATCACCTTCGGGTGCGAGGGTTACCGTATTCTTTTTGCTGTCTTTTTTTGCAACGTAGAGCGGGACCGGAGAACCGCCGATGCCGAGCCCCTTGCGCTGACCAATCGTAAAATGGTGCGCGCCTGTGTGTTCGCCAAGCACCTTACCGCTCATCGTCAGCACCTTCCCCTTTTTCTGCGGGATAAACTCGTCTAAAAACTCCGGGAGTGAAATCTGCCCGAGGAAACAAACTCCCTGCGAGTCCTTTTTCTCGGCATTTGGCAGTTTATACTTCTTTGCTAAGCGGCGAACCTCCGTCTTTTTAATTAAATCGCCGAGCGGGAACAAACAATGCTTGAGCTGCTTTGGCGTAAGCATCCAGAGGAAGTACGACTGGTCCTTGTCAGAATCACGTGCAGCGTACAACTTGTAACGTGTAACGTAGGAGGGGGTCTTTTTGCCGTTTTGCTTTCTCGCCGACGTTTCACGTTTCACGTTTAACGTTTTACGTTTAACGTAGTGCCCGGTGGCAACGTAGTCAGCACCAAGCTCCATGGCGCGCTTAAAAAACATCCCAAACTTAATCTCGTGATTACACATCACATCCGGGTTTGGCGTGATACCGCTGCGGTAGCCCTCCACCATATAATCCACCACCTTCTGCCGATACTCCTTCTCAAAATCAAAAACGTAAAATGGAATTCCAAGCGTCTCGGCGGCGCGGCGCGCATCCTCGGCATCCTGTTCAGCGCAGCCATCTACATTCCAGCAACGCAAATGCACCCCAACGACGTTATAGCCCTGGTCCTTTAAAATCCCGGCGGTGACGGAGCTATCTACCCCGCCGCTCATCCCTACGAAAACAGTCTTTTTCATTCGGCCTACAGCTTACCTAAGTATTTGGCAGCTTTCAAGATGAGCACGCAACTCTGCGCATGAATTATTTTGCAGTCCATAACCATTTGCACTGCCTCTGCAAGTTTCACTTTGTGAATTTTGATAAGCTCTGACCCATCAGGCCTCGGTGCCCCAAACGAAAGTTTGCGAGCGATAAATTGCCACGAGGGCGCAAATAGTGCACTTGTCATCGGATCTACCCGGCCGAGCTCAATCCACTCCTGCGCTTCGATACCAGACTCCTCTTTGAGCTCACGCTTCGCAGTCTGCAGCGGTGTTTCGCCAGGATCGACTGCACCGGAAACGACTTCGAAGCTTTGCTCGCCTATCGCGTAGCGGAATTCTTCCGTCAGGTATGCGTAACCATCATCGTCTATCGCAAGGATAGAAGACCCCTGCGCCATATTCACTAAAGCAAATGTTCCCTCTGAATTGTCGGGTCGTATCACCTGGTCGAGCCGAAGAGTTACCCATTTGTCGTGGTATCGCTCCTCACTCGATTTAATTTTCCACGGGCCGTGGTCCTGCATACTTAACCGATAAACTTTTGAAATACCGTCAATAACTTTACGACATAACCCTTTGTCTTTTCATCAATCAGATTGCCGGCCTCATCAAAAATTCCCGGCACAAAACCATTCACATAAAATTCTGGCTGACCCAGAACGCGAGCATCAAGGTAGAGCAGGATTTCTTTCAAATGACTCTGCGCAACTGCAGTGCCAACAGAACCGCCCGCACCCATCATCGCAACCGGCTTACCGGCCCAAGCATTGTCGCCGTAGGGTCGACTCGTCCAGTCCAACAAATTTTTAAGCGCGCCGGGGATTGAGCGGTTAAATTCCGGCGTAGCGATGATGATGCCGTCTGCCGCACGAATCTTTTGCTTAAGCTCGGTGGCTGCAGCCGGAAACTGCGCTTCGAGATCCTGGTTAAACATCGGCAACTGACTAAAGTCGATAATGGTTACGCTCATCTCCGCAGGCGCAGCAGCCACAACAGCGCGCAGCAAGCCCTTGTTAATCGACTTCTCTCGTAGACTGCCGGCGAATGCAATAATGTTTTTTGCCATATTTTTATTGTATTAGATCCCTCGGCTTCGGGATGACGCAACTAGCGTCATTTTAAATTTTTATTTTGAAAAGTGCGCTCGGGTACTTTTTAACTGTTCAGCGTTGTTGGCGGTGACCCAGTAGCCGACGTGACGATGCAGGACAAGCTTATTCGCGGCAGCCAGCTTCGGAAAGATATCGTTTTCAATCATGAAGCGCCCCGACATCCCATCAAATACATCCGGCTGTAAATAATAATGCCCAATACTCACAAGCCCGTGCTCCGCACTGGGGTCTTTTTCTTTGAACTTGCAAACTCGCTTGTGCTCATCGCACTCAATCAATCCAAATGTTTTCGCATCGCTGATATCAGCGGCCGAGAGCACGTTGTATTTGTTGCCACAACTATGCCGAATGAGCGAGGCTAAGCTAACATCCGCAAAGTCGTCACAGTTGATGCCGATAAACGACTCGCGAGTATCACCAAGTGCTAATTTCATTGCACCGCCAGTACCAAGCGGCTCCTGCTCAATGACATAGGAAACATCAGTGTGCCCATTTTCCTTGAGCCAAGCGACGACCATCTCCGCCTTATAACCAAGCGCGAGGTGAATATTGAAAAATCCCTGCTTATGCAACTCATCAATCTGCCGCTGCAGCATCGGTTTGCCGGCCACATCAACCAAACACTTAGGCTTATCTTTTTCATTTTCGGGCATTCTCGTCCCCCTGCCCCCGGCTAAAATGATGACCGGGATGTGATATTTTTGATCCGCTGTAATTCGATACTTATCGCGCAAAACCGCCTCGGCTTTTTCGATGTCTTCGGGGTAACCAATCGGAAGCCAAAAATCAGACGGCTCAACAAAAAAAACGTGCTCCTGCATCATCTGCCGAATCTGATCGGTTGCCCAATACTCACCGGTGCGACTGAGAGCTGCCGGATACTGGAAAATCTTGCTGCTTAAAACAAAAACTGCCAGCGAAACTAGATTCGATTTAGGGTTTTCGGGAGTCTCCTCGAAACCGATCACTTTCCCCTGTGCATCTGCTTCGATTACACCGAAGCGCTTGGGATTTTCGTGCGTATGCACTAAAACAGCGTGATCATGTTTGAGTAGTTTCTGTATCGCAGCCGTACTCTGCAAATCGTCGCCCATCATAAACAAAAACTTCTCGTCTGAACCAATCAGGTCTTTGCAGAGCATCAAGGCATGCCCGGTACCGAGCTGCTCCTTCTGCCAAACATATGTAATTGTACGGCCGTCAAATTTTTTACCAAAGTATTTTTCAATCTTCTCACCCTTATAACCGATGATAATGAGGAGCTCATCAATCTCTCGGGGTAGGCTTTCGATGACATGCTGCAAAATTGGCTTGCCAAGAACCTCGAGCATCGGCTTCGGAGTCTCGAGCGTGAGCGGACGCATCCGTTTCCCTTCCCCGGCGGCAAGAATAATGGCTTTCATAGTTAGCGTTTAACGTACAGCGTAAAACTTGTAACGTTTGACTACAAGCATACCAAAATTGACCAAAGTATCAAAATGTACTAAAATTGCCTTCATTAAATCTTAACGTTCCACGTTGCGCGTTTCACGTTACATACTCCCATGCTCGCATATAACGAACTCAACGAAGGTGTCATGTTTGTCTACGAAGGTCAGCCGTACCAGGTTATTTCCTTTGCATTTTTACGCATGCAGCAGCGTAAACCAGTTGCGCAGACCGATATCAAGAATTTAATAACCGGCAAGCTTTTGCAGCGCAACTTCCACTCCAACGAGGTCTTTGAAGAGGTGGAAATCGAAAAAGAAGAGTGTAAGTACATGTACAACACCAAGGGCCAGTTCTGGTTCTCGGCTAAAAACGACCCGAGCAAGCGCTTCTCTCTTACTGAAGAGCAGGCCGGAACTGCCGCTCACTTCACCAAGCCGAACACGATTGTCACTGCGCTTCGCTGGAAGGGCGATATCATCAACGTCCTCTGGCCTATAAAGGCTGACCTCAAAATCACCGAGACTCCGCCGGGCGAAAAGGGCAACTCGGCCAGCAACACGACTAAGACGGCGAAAGTTGAAACTGGCGCAGAGATTCAGGTCCCGATGTTCGTCAACAATGGCGACATCGTCCGTATCAACACCTCGAGCGGAGCTTACGTCGAGCGCGTCGAGAAAGGAGCCGGAGGTTTATAACGACACCAAATCAAAACAGCCCGCGAGGGCTGTTTTGATTTACTTACTTTCTACGTTGCTGTGGCGGCGGGCCGCTTCTCTGCCCCGGAGCCGGAGGTCGCGGTTGCTGACGCGGAGCTCCTGCCAGATTTTGTCGCGGCGGCTGATTCTCTGAAGGTTTCTGCTGCTGTGCGGGCCTTGGCGCTTGTGGCTGTAGTGGTTTTTCTAAAGGTTTAGCTGCTGAAGCAACATCGCGGCGTTCGTCCTCACGACGCTTTTCTTTGACCGGTTTGACCTCTGCCTTTTCAACATCAAATTCGATACCCATCGCCGCCAAAACGTCCTGGGCTCTCGCCTGCTTCTCGGCCTTCGGTTGCTTAATAAGTTTCGGCGCTTTAATCTCGCCCTTCTTAACTTTTTCGTAACAATCCGAACAGTAAACGGGACGATTTGGATTTGGCTTAAATGGTGTCTTAGCTTCTTTGCCGCAGACTGAACAGACAGCAACGAACAGCTCGTCTCCTTGTTTATTAATGCCCACCATCTCCGGACTCTGCTTAGAAGCCTCCTCCGGGGTTTCGGCCAAACTCGAACTCCAACGCGTGATTTCAGTTTCAACCTGGAGTTGTGATTTGGTGTATAGGCGACGCGAGTGCTCGATGATAACGGCCTCACCCGGCGCGTCTACGTTGGCCTTAAACGGTATAAGCGTATGCGCAGAAAATGGTCGGGCGTTCATACCGGCGACCATCAAGCGCACATAGAAGTGATAGTTCGGCAGGTTGACGATATCCGGGATCATAAACTCCGGCTCAAGCTCCGGCTCTAAAAACTCTGCATCCGTAGCACCAACGCGGAAAATGACGAGCGTACCGCAGTTACCAAAAACTGCGTCTCGCACCTTGGTCGACATATCTCCACTGACGAGCTGACCGATATACTGGTGCGCCACCGTCAAATTTAATCGATACTTACGAGCCTCAGAGAGCACGCCGGCAAATGAATCGGTGGCAAAGTTTTGGAACTCGTCGACGTAGAGGAAGAAATCCTTACGCTCATTTTCTGGAATACGCACGCGCTCCATCGCCGCCAGCTGAATCTTCGTGATGAGCATTGCGCCAAGCAGCGCCGAGTTGTCTTCTCCGATACGTCCCTTTGAAACGTTCACAAGGAAAATCTTGCGCTCGTTCATCATCTTGAAAATATCTATCGTGCTGTGAGTCTGACCGACGGTGTTACGGACGAGTCCGGTCGACAAAAACTGACCGACTTTGTTTTGAATCGGAGCGATTGCCTCACTGCGGAACTTGTCCTGCCATTCCTCGTACTCACTAATCCAAAACGCCCGAACGACGGGGTCTTTGACGTTAGAAACAATTTTTTGGCGGTAGTCTTTGTCTACCAGCAGACGCGGAATACCCAGCAGCGTCGTACCCGGCGTCTCAAGCAGCGCAAGCACGGCGTTGTTCATAATGTATTCCATACGAGCACTCCACACGTTACTCCAAATCTTGGTAAAAATACCCATCAGACCTGAAGCGACTAAGTGTTTGTACTTCGGGTCGGGCAGCTCGAGCACGTTAAAGCCCATTGGGAATTCCGTATCCGCCGGGTTAAAGTACACGACGTCGTCGAGGCGTTCCTTTGGAATCATTTTTAAAATACCTTCAACGAGCTCACCGTGCGGGTCAACGACACAAAGTCCGTCCCCGTTCATCACGTCCTGCGAGATGATATTGTGCAGCATCGAGGACTTGCCGGTACCGGTCTTACCGATAACGTACATGTGCTGACGACGGTCTTTGCGCGCAATGCCAAAAAGCCGCTCCTCGCCGCGGTAGTCAGTTTTGCCAAAATAAACAACGTCGCTCCCGACCGCATGGCCGGCGTTGCCGCCTCTCTGAATCGTTTCGGACATATGAATAGTATAACGTAAAACGTAAAGCGTGTAACGTTTTCGCCAATTGCGAAGCAAGGCGTTAATCACTCAAAATGCGAAGTAAAATCTAGAGCCTCCGTATGATTCCCCAAAGCATCTTGCCTATTCTATCGGCCTTCGCGAGAAGACGCTGATAATCCTCAGCAGAGATATATTTTTGTCGTAAAGCAAAATCAATAATATATACTGACTCGCGCAACGAGCCGTAGGCTATTTCTGCAAAATTTTTCAGCACCGCCTTCCGCTGCCGAGCATAACCCTCGATATAGTTTAAGGCGACAGAAAGGGCAGATCTACGAAGCTGAGAAGTTACGCCAAATAATTCTTCTTTTGGGAATGACCGGGTAACGCGATATATGTCGTCAACATATTCGTCTAACAATTTTTGAAATTGTTCGTGAAAATTCTCTTCCGCCATATCTTTTGCATTCGCTAGTTTACGATCAACGCTTCACGATCTACGTTCTACGCTTCACGATCTAGCCCAAGGTTTCACGTACTTCCGCCCACTTCATCGCAAGCGTCACAAAGTAGCGTACGCCAAAACCGGCTGCGCCCTTGCTAAGCTGCTCCTCCTCCGGGTTAGTCGTCATGCGCGGGGCCATATCGATGTGGGCAAAGTTAGCACCCTTAGCGAAGTGAGATAAAAACGCTGCACCGTGCGAAGCGCCACCCCAACGAGTGTTAGTACGATCAGTATTGATGACGTCCGCCAAATTACCTTCAACGTCCTTTTCAAACTCTTCAGTCAGCGGCAGCGGCCAGACGCGGTCGTCACACTCATCACCTATTTTTTCAAGCGCATCCTGGAGTTTTTTATTATTTTTTACAAACAGTCCCGAAAAACGCGTACCAAGTGCAACCATCGCGGCACCGGTCAAAGTCGCCAGCGTCACGATGAGCTCCGGCTTCTTTGTCTTTGCGTACTCAATAGCGTCGGCGAGAATCACGCGGCCCTCGGCGTCAGTGTTACCAATTTCGATTGTCTTGCCACCGTAAGCCTTCACGATGTCTCCTTGGCGATAACTGAAACCACTGACCATGTTTTCGACGGCTGGGATTAAGCCGATTATGTTAATCGGAATCTTAAGCGCAGCAATAGCTTTAATCGCGTAAATGACCGCGGCACCGCCCGACATATCCATGTGCATCTCCGCCATCGAGGAGCCCGGCTTTAAGTTGAGCCCGCCCGAATCAAACGTTACGCCCTTACCGATAAATGCGATCGGGCGCTCCGTCTTTTTACCGCCGCTATACTCCATAATCACCAGACAGGGCTTACTAGCCGAACCCTGACCGACAGCCAAGATTGCATTCATACCCTCCTGTTTCAAACGTTTCTCATCAAAAACTGTGACTTTAATGGAACCATTCCCGCCTTTGGCGGGACCTGCGGCGTTCGTGACAGTACGCGCAGCCTCGGCCATTCCCTCCGGCTTTAAGTCGCTCGGCGGGAAGTTCGAAAGCGTACGGCATTCATTCAAACTCTCAGCCATTATCTCGCCGACTTTAACCATCTCGGAACACTTCTTGGCCTCATGATGCGTTGCGAGCATAACCGTCTCGACACGCTTCCAGCCGTCTGCCGGCGGCGTCTTAAACTGCTCACTGAAGTCGTAATGGGCGTAAAGCGCGTTCCCGGAGACAAGCGCACACATCCGCTCGGCGTTAACATTGTTACGCTCAAAGTCATCTACGTAGATAGCGGCGACTTTAAAACCCTCCACCTTGGCCGTGCGGATAAAACGACGCGCTAAAAGCACGAGCTTCTTCTCCGTAAAATCATTCTCGATCGCGACAAAAGCAAAAGCCGGAATATTATTGAGACGAATGAGCTTGCTCTCGCCCGCTTTACGCTGACGGCTAGCGGCATAGTTTTGAAGTAGCAGCTGGTCAGCCTTAGAAAGCAGAGAAAAAAGTTCGCCCCAGACCTCTGGCTTCCCTTTGGAATCAAGCCAAACCGGCAGTAAAATCACATCGACGTGTTTAAGCGAGGCAGCGGTCGGCTTTGTTTCAATAGTAAATTTCATACGCGTTTTAAAATTAGGATAGTATTTCCTAGCTTACTCGCTTTCATTCTGAATTGCAAAATTACAGTACCTCCTGCTGGTAACAGGCTTCGCAGTAGACTTTAAGGTTCCTGGCCGGATCCCAGCCACTTTGCGTTTGCTTACCACAGAGACTACAAGATGTGACCCAGAGCTTGTAAGGTCGCTGCAATTCAAAACGAGCCCTTACGCGCTCTAAGGGATGCACTGTTGGCAGAGGCAGCTTTTTAGCACGATAAAAATCAAACTCAAATTGGGTCAGCCTAAATGGCTTACCGGATTGCTCGCAGATCAGTATTTTTTGCAGAATATCGCTGGGCACATTCGTGATGTCTTTTGGGATCGCCTCTCCACTCAAAACATTTGGCCCCGAAGGTGTGGTAACAATTTCAGCTTCTTCGTAATGCCAACCATTTGTTTTTATTTGTCCATCGGATAGAGGGAAAACTAGATTCGCATTTGAATCTTTGTAGGCGAAAGGATTTTCGGTAAGCGGAAAAAATTCGCCGTACTCCCCGCGAGCGAGCATCGCTGTTTTTAGATCATCAACCAGCCTCCAGTATTCACTTTCTTCGTACTGCTTATTAAAAATACAAAACTTCTTATTTTTTAAAGCAATGCAGCCAAAAACATACTCGCAATTATTACATTCAGTGGAGTACTCTACATCATTTGAAACACGCACCATAACAGAAAATTTTGCGTTCTGGCATTTTGTTACCCCGGATGACTCATAAGCCTGGGATGAACCGCTCGAACCAAAAACATCCATCATCGTGTCGATGTTGTCCACATGCTGAACGTACTTTAAGTCCTCTCCATTCACAATCTGGAAACAGTTTTTGCAGTTCTTTGTATGCCGCAATGTATTACCGGACGAGTTCTCGGTATATAAAGCGTCAACTGCCTTATGGATTGCTTTTTTGCATAACTCGCCGAAACGTTGTTCGTACTCCCGCAAAACATCTCTATCTCCTGTGTTGATTTCAGCCATCCTCTTTTGATACTCCTCTTTGGTCAGCTGTTCATTGAAAAAGCAATATTTTTTGTTACGCAAGTTAGTGCAACCAAAACAATTTGTGCAATTTTTGCAATCAAAAAGAAACCAGCTGTCTACGCAACTGATAGAGTCAGTGCAGAAAAAACAATTATATGACTGCTCAACAAGAGTGCACTCATAGCAGTTATCGCTCTCGAGGAGCCAGTTTGTATCAATTGAATTTTTTGAGCGAATTGGAATATAGCTGTATTGAATGTCCTCTGATTCGTAAGGAATCGAAACGTAATAGCAATTCTTTGCCTGCACTCCCGAAACTACATATTCACAATTAACGCTTTTTGGATCTTTACTAAGCGCTTGGCGTGGTGCCCGCTTACTAAGCGCGCTCCATTGTTCAAAAAATGGAGCTTGCGGATCGAGTGGTTGGCCATACTCTGCCCCTTCCCAGCCGTCACCGTAATAGAAGGGGTCATCGAAAACAACTGCGGGGTTTTTAGCAGAATAACAGGCCAGCATGCTTTCACTGTGGCCGGGCGCACTACATGGTCGACGATAAAACAGCGGAAGGAAGCTTACGCGATACCCCAGCCGCCGCTGCATGCGACAATTCGGACACAGTGTTGGCGGCGGCACTTTAAATTTCTTGTACCACTCAATGTCGTCAGCCTCAACTTTAAAAGTCGAAGAACACTGTCGACACCTGCGCTCGTGCGGCGCAAGCTCGCCAAGGATTTTTTTTATCGCTGCATCAAACTTCGGCGTTTTAGACATAGTTACTACTCAAATCTACTCTAGCTACTTTCTACTGTCTACTAACTACTGCCTAAATCAGCGGCTCCGGGTTCTCCATAACCGGGGCTTGGGCAACACCGCCTTTGCCGCCGGTAATAATCGCCTTTTCCTGCGCGCTGCGAATGATTGTGGACTCCTCCTCCATAATCAACCTCTTGGCATCGCCAACCGGAATCGTGTACTTGCGGCGACTGGCCTCTACGATGCGGTCTTTGAAGTTCGCGTGGTTTGGCGGCATCACCTTGAGTGTCTTAGCTGAAAATGGGTCGTAGCTTTCTCCGTTGATCATCTCTTTGATATAAAACTCCTGCTTGCCCAGGTTGATCATATCTTTAACTTTAAAAATCGGTGCGAACTCGTCTTCAAGTACCACAGCGTCAGCGCCGCCGACACGAAAGGTAATAATCGTACCAGTATTACCGAGTACGGCAGAAAGCACCTTTGGCAGCAGCTGGCCCATGTACTGGTGCGCGATCGTCAAACACAAACCGTACTTACGCGCCTCGGACATCAAGTTCTCGAATGTTTCGGTCACCACGTTTTGGAACTCGTCGATATAGAAATAAAAGTCTTTACGGTCACGCTCGTGCATACGCGCACGACTCATACCCGCCTGCTTAATCTTCGTCACGAACATCGAACCGAAGAACGAGGAGTTTTCTTCGCCGAGTCGTCCCTTAGAAAGATTGATGAGCACAATCTTCTCCTCGTTCATCAACTTTTCCAAATCAATCTTGTTGGTTTTTTGTCCGAAAATATTGCGCAACATCGGATCAGACAAAAACTGCCCGAGCTTGTTGACGAGCGGGATAATGGCGTCAGTATCAAACTTTTCACTCCAGTCCGCGAATTCAATTGCCCAGAAGCGCTTGACCATGTCGTCCTCGATATACTCGATAACCTTTTGGCGGTAGTTACGGTCAGTCAACATTGAAATCATGCCGCGCATCGTGGCGTGCGGGTAATCAAGTAAAGCGAGTGTGGTAAAACGAAACACGTGCTCCAGACGCGGCGTCCAGTTAGCACCGAACTGCTTTTCCATGACTTCGATAAGCCCCTGCGTCAACTGATGCTTAAACGCCGGGTCGACATTGGCGAGCGGATTAAACGACGCCGGAAAGTCCATGTCAGACGGATCAATAATACAAACGTCTTCAATGCGTCGCTCCGGAATTGCGGCGAGCACGTCCTCGATGACGTCGCCGTGCGGATCCATCAAGCAAATGCCTTTGTTGAACTCTACATCCTGACGGATGAGCAACTCGAGTAGCTTTGTTTTACCAACGCCGCTTTTACCAATGATGTATAAATGACGACGGCGATCGTCGCGCTTAATACCAAAAACGAACTTTTTCTCTTCCAGTGCAGCGACGTAGTTGGTGCGGCCGAAAAAGTTAATATCTTTCGGGTCAACTTTACCGAGCATCGGCAAATCGGGCGGCGGCGGTGCGTATTTAACAATCTGTACGCGAGCCGAAATCGGCGGGAGTTGCGCCGGTGTAGCAGCTTGCTGTGGTTTTACATCGTCTGGAGGCATATATAGTGTTCACGAACATACTAACTCACGAATCATACTAACGGCATAGTAAGATTGGAATTTTTTAGTTCGTATGCTTAGAGTGTTCGCATGTTAGTGATTACTGTTAGAATTCCTTAAGCTCTTTTAAGAAATCTCGGAATGAAACAAGGGCTCGTTCAGCCTGATGACTGCTCATTTGGAAGCCCGGCGTGTGTGCGAGCTCGTTGCGCAAGCGGTGCGCCTCAAAAACTTTCTCAACTATTTTGCTACCGGTAAAACGAGCTTCGTTTAATCTGTCGGCAAAGGTCTCCCCTGGCATACCGCGCTGTTTTAGAACATGGTCAACGAGCGCGTCCGCTTCCATCACGGCCCAACGCAGGTTTTCCGGCGTACCCGTGTTGGCCCGATGCACAATATTAGACCAGTGACGCAGCGTCGCCGGATTGCCGGTCGGAGCATGCCCGCCATGAGCTGGTGCGTGCGCCTCGCCATGCGCGCCGCCATGACCTCCGTGGGCATCGTGACCATGCTCGTGCGGCTTCAAGCCAAAGAGTGTCATTCCCTGTTTAAGTGGCCAGACGCGGACAAGTGCATACATACCCGTAATAATCAGAAGGATATCGAGGATGACAAAAATCGGCGTGATATTTTGCCGCCAAACGATTACAAAAACATCCCAGGCCTGAACCGCAAAGTCGCTAGCGCTAAAGCCGCTACCGAAGATACCGTGCTGTGTCCCCTCGACGAAGAAGGAAAGCCCGAGGTAGCCAAAAAACAAAGTTACGGCCGCCCAAACAGCCCAGACCTCTTGTTGGAGCAATTTGTGATGTATGTGGTGTCCGTCGGCCATAATTATTTGAATTTATCTAAGACGCTTTCGTCAGCGTAAATCGGCAAGCCGGCCGGAGCACCCATCTTACGACTCTCAACACGCTGCGTGAGCGGGCCGGTTGTGACTAAGATTGTCGGCGGGTGGAACAACGTGGCTAACACTTCAGAGGTCAGAATATCGCTCCGCGAGCCCCACTTATTAAATGTGTGCCCGGAGAGCCACTGCCCCATCCACTCATGAATACCGAGCTCGCGTTCAATCCAGAGGTGTAAATTTCGATTTTTACGTGCACGACGGCGAGTGCGTTTAAAAATAAACGGCGGGTCGAACCACCCCGGCTTGGTGTTCATGCGGTCATTAAACACGAGACTGTTTAAGTCAGCTGCATTGTACTGCGCAAACGAACCTTTGATAGCACGTCGCGGCACACGGTCAGAAAAAATCTTACGCGGGGCAACATACAAAATACGGATGTTAGTATCAAACGCCGGCTTACTTAAATTGCGCTCAACGGCTTTTAAAATATCTGTCTGCCCCGGAGACTTTTGCAGAAGTGACATCTTGAGAGTGGCGGCAAGATCTTCCGCTGCTGCCCCGTGCCCCGCTCCTTTTGCCACCTGCGGCGTACGCAATTTTTCAACAATGTGTTCGTACTGATGCCCCCAGTTTAAACCAGCAGGCGCAATATTGTACTGAATGCCGACAAACTCCTGCGGCCCGACGGCAGCGAGCGCCTCCATGAACACAGCCATCGGATCTACCTGATATTCTTCAGTGCTGCTTTCAAACTGCTGGTATGTTTTGATGGGATAGGCGGGATCTTTTGCAAATACGAACTCGTTGGCGTACAGATCCTTACCGGCGAGCTCAAGCTCCAAGATATTGTGCGGAATCCACTTCGGCACGTAGTCTTCGGCCTCCACGATTTCTACCTCCGGGTATGTCGCGTACATCGCACCTTTAAAAATACTGACGTACTGATCAAATACGCGGGCGTAAAAGTGAATCTCGCCGCCTAAGCTCACGACTTCAAACGTCCACCAAATAGTGATTTCACCGAGTCCATACTTTTCACCAATGTGGCCGGCCCAGTTACCCATACCGGAGATTGCGTGGAAAAACTGGTCCATACTGCGCGGACTGCGCGTAATTTCACGCGGCATTTTCATCTCTAAGAATTTGTAATTGAGCGAGACCTCGAAGGTACGATTACGCCAATACACCCACAGCGAGCGGACAACCGGGAACAAGAAAAAGAAAAGCGCCGCTGGCCAGATAGCCTTCAGAAATGAAATAATAACAGGTAGCGCAGCATCAAGCGCGTTTGAGAACCACATACCTATACAGTATAGCAGAAAAGATGCCGAAAACGGTTCCGGGCGCCGCAGTAGCGGCGCCCGGATACCTACCTTCTCTCTTATTTAGCCATTGCCACGGCGTACTCGCCAGTCGGCATTCGCTTGAAATACTTTTTGTTCTGGAGGTTAAAGAGAATTGTCGTCTCTTTAAAGATTCGGTGCTTGAGCACTTTGGCGATCAAGTCCTTCGGCTTCATCGGACCCTCACTCTGCAAAACGTGGAGCAAGATGTCGCGAATCGTACCGGCTGGAAGCGCATCGTGTTCGCGCAGGCTGTAGATACCGCGGCCAACGAGCAGGAAACGGCGGTCTTTGATGAGCTCGTTGTGAATAGTCTGGGTGTTAGTCTTGCGGCGTGGGCGCAAACGGCGAATCTCACCGGCGATTTCGTTAAAGTGGAGCGGCTTGCTCGCCTTTTTGAGAATCAAATAAATCCAGTCGCGAGAAACCTTCGGGCTTACCTCCGGCCACTCGGTCAAACCGAAGTCACCATACAAGTTGCTTCCGAACTTACGGCTGATATGCAAATAGTGACGAGCAACCTCGGCCTCAAGCTTGTGCAGCTCGCGAACTTCGTGGAAAAACTGTTCGAACTTTTTTTCGTTGATGGTCTCTCCTTTGCGCTCACGAAGGTGCTTAACCAGGGCGTCCAAAAACTCCTGCGCCTTCTGCTGGTGACCTTCAGAAAGGTGCCAGTGTGAGTTTAACTCCTCGTCCTCGCGGTGGTACAAAACTTCGCCGGAGATTTCAAGCAAAAAGCGAACCTGGTTGGCGAAGTTGACCGGCAAGTCCTTACCGCCATCGGCAAAGTGCTTGAGGTCGGTCAGCAAGTGGTCCTCGCGGCGAACGCCACCGGTCTTTGTAAGCTCGCTGATAGCGTGTTTAACAAGCGCGGCGAGATCTGAGCGCTGCATGTGCTTACGGACTTCGTTGATAGCTGAAGATTCAATCTGGCGGATGCGCTCACGGGTAACACCGAACGACTTACCAAGCTCGGCGAGGGTCTGTTCCTCTCCGGAATCCAGACCGTAACGCTTCGTCAGCACTTTGCGCTGGCGAGCATCAAGACCGGCAAAAAGTTGCTCAATAATCTGGGCTGTCGTTGGGTTGGTTTGTGTCATGGGTTATAAAAAGCTATAAATTTGACAGTGTTGTATTGCTATTAAGGTAGCATTAATGGGATTTAATGTCAAACGCTACCCCTTTCCGCTGCTCGAGCCACATGCAGTTTCTGCATTTGAATCGAGTGGCGGGCAGGAGCGTCGGTCTAAGACCGAGCTCCTGCGCCGTTTGCGACCTAGGCACCGGCTGAAACCGGTGATCCTCACTCTGCGTCATTGTGCTTGGCGAGGATCTGCCAGAGCACCTGCTCGATCGGACCGACCGAGTCCTTCGGGTCAGGATGAGCGCAGACGATGGGTGCATCGTTGGCCATCTTGTTTTCCCGGACGAGCCTCTTGAACGCCTTGCGACAGACACCGCAGGGCTCGAGCAACTCAGTCGGGACACCCGACTCGTTGTCGACTTGGATGTCGCCGACAACGCACCCGCCGATGATGTGGCGGTAGCCGGCACGCCACGCCTTGTGAATCGCGCGGCGCTCGGCGCAGCATTTCTTCCGCGGCTTCATCTCCTTGTGAGTGTGCCGCTTGATCTTCCTCCCGGCGACCTCGCCGCCGCTCTCGCAGAAACATTCATCCTTTTTGCGACAAGGACGCTTCATGTTTCCCGCGGAGAAGATCTGGAAGTCACCGCAGTCGTTTTCCGCCAAGAAGGCGGCGCCGACACAGAAACCGCGGTAACTATCCGCATCCTCGGCGTGTGCCACGCGCGCCGAGAGTATGAGGCCTTCCTTGCGAGCAAGGTAGGCAGCAAGCTTTCGGTCGTCCATGGTGCACCTCCGAAAATGACCCGCAGAGTACGCCTCTGTGGTTAATGTATATTATATCACACAAATGCCTATTTTGTCAATACCCCAGTACCAGAGCCTGCTGGCGCGGTACGGGGCTAAGGCTCAAAAAGTACATAACGAAAAAGCCCCCTCCAAAGGCGGGCAAGCCTGACGCGGGGCTTTAAGGATGCAGCAAGGGCAAAAAGCAACCGGGCGGCCTACTGGCCGCCCGGTTGAAAATCCCCTATTTACCCTACTGACTAACCGACTAACTGATTAGCCGGTTAACGATTCCGCTTACCCTGCCAGACAACCAATAACGGGCTTGCGACGAAGATCGAAGAGTAGGTTCCGGCGATAGTACCAACGAGCATCGCGAGCACGAACCACTTCAAAGTCGCGGCACCGAGCAAGAATAAGACGGCGAGGACAATGAAGAGCGTCATCGACGTATTCAGCGAACGAGCAAAGGTCTCATTGATAGAACGGTTGACGAGGCCGCCGAAGTCTTCGTTGGCTTTACCGGTGCGAAGGTTTTCGCGAATGCGGTCGAAGACAACGATGGTGTCGTGTACCGAGAAACCGATGACGACGAGCACGGCGACGATGAAGTTGGTATCAACTTCGATGCCCATAAAGTGACCGAGGAAGGCAAACAGTCCGACCGGGATAATCGCGTCGTGGAACAAGGTGAGCAGCGTGATTAACGCGTACTTCCATGATGAAACCGGCTGGCTAACCTTGCGGAAGGCGTAGGCAACGTAAAGTGCGATAGCGATCAGGTTGATGCCGAAGGCCCAGAGCGCCTTATCGGCAAGCTCGCGACCGATCGAAGCACCGATTGACTCAAAGGAGAGCTCGTCAAACTTTCCAAACTTTGCGCGAAACTCGGTGACCATCGCCTGGTGGGTCGGCTCGGTCATCTCTTTTGTTTTGACGATAAAGGTCGCCCCATCATCCTGCGGAGTCACGACGGCATCGGTAATCCCCTTAGCAACTAAAACCGCAGAAATGCTTTCCTGTGTCGGCTTCGCTAAAGTCGCCGGAGTTGTCGATGAAACAGCGACCGGAGTGAACTGGATCTGCCAGAGTGTACCTCCGGTAAAATCAATAGCCGGCTTAAGACCAAAACCAAAGTATCCGTAAATACTTGCGACAACGAGTACCGCCGAGAATCCGAGGAAGAGCCACTTGTGTTTGATGACGTTCATACGTGTATTTCTAGATTAAGCTTTTTTCTCCGCGACCTTCTTTTCGTGCACAAAGATTTCAAGCAGTGTGCGCGTTACGGTAATCGCCGTAAACATCGAGACGATAACTCCGAGCAGGAGTGAGAGCGCGAAGCCTCGGATAAAGCTCGAGGTAAATCCGTACAGCACCAGCGAGGTGATCATCGTGGTGATATTTGAATCACGGATTGACGGCCAGGCGCGGCGAAAACCCTCCATGATGGCGGCGGTCTTAGTAATTCCCTTCTTGAGCTCCTCTTTACTGCGCTCGAAAATAAGAATGTTGGCGTCGACGGCCATACCGATAGAAAGCACGATACCGGCGATACCGGCGAGCGTCATCGTGATACCAAGTAGCTTGGTAATAGCGAGAAGCAAGACGATATAGATAACGAGTGCGATTGAGGCGAAGATACCGAGCTTGCGGTAGTAGATGAGCATGAAGAGCATAATAATAGCTGTACCGATAAGACCGGCGAAGAGCGTTTTGTCTAAGCTGTCGGTACCAAGCGTGGCACCAATCGTCTGCTGACTAACAAGCTTAATCGGAGCAGCAAGAGCGCCGTCCTTAAAGCGGCTGACGAGCTGCTGGGCCTCGGCAACGGTAAACTGACCGGTTATTTGCGCCTTACCGCCGCTGATCTTTTCGTTGACAGTTGGAGCAGTCAAAATCTGACCGTCGACATAAATCGCGACGCGCTTGCCGACATTTTTACCGGTCAAATCAGCAAACATTTTCGCCCCGGTGTCGTCGAATTCTAAGAAAACCTCTGGACGGTGTGTGACGTTGTCGAAGTTGAGCGTCGCGCTCTTGACGTAGCGACCGGTCAGCTCGGTCGGGACAAACCCCGGAGTTGGGGCGCCGCTGCTGGTTGGCAGGTCAATCACGCGACCGTCTTCAGTCGTGGCTTTGATAGAAGCACCCGGAGCGCTGACCATTCCTTCCTCTGCAAAAACGAGGAACGGCGTCTGACCAATCTGTGCGATGGCGGCGGAGGTGTCTTTAATGCCGGCGATATCCACGATGAGTCGGTAGGTGTCGCCCTGCTTGGCGGTTAAAACCTGCGGCTCACGAACGCCGGTGGAGTTAACGCGGGCTTCGATACGATCGCGGATACCGGAAACGACGTCGGCGCGGTCAGTGGCCGCGACACCGGTCATATCAACTTCGTAAACTAAATGACTACCGCCGACGAGGTCGAGACCAAGACGCCACGGGCGGGTCTCACCCCAAAAGCTCGGGTGTAAAAAAAATACTCCTAATACAGAAACGACCGTCACGATACCAATGAGTGCAAGTGCTCCTTTACGCATGCAAGTAAGGGTTAATGAGTATTAAATAGTACGAGAAACAATAGAGAGCAGTGTACTGAAAAAAGGCTTGTTTAGCAAGGAGCTTTACTGGATATAATTCTTATTGTATTATCTAACAATCGAAAACGCCTCTATGGCGACTTGCTAGTCTTGTCGCTCATGGTTGCGATTGCATCGCATTGATAACCGCCGCCAAAGGCGGCTCGCGATAAGTTTGTCGAGATAGTAGCGCCCCTATAGCTCAGTGGTAGAGCAACGGACTTTTAATCCGCTGATGATGGTTCGATTCCATCTGGGGGCACCAGCATAGAAGAATTTACCCCCGATGATCCATTGAGCCAGTAAACAAGGGATAATTTGGCGGTTCTAAATTTCTCCCCGTCAAATTTGATTTTTCCGAAAAAATCTGTTTCTGGAACCGTAGGCGGTCAGGATGCTTCAATTTCTACCACTTAGCTACGGTGTTCCTAGGTATAACCTTTGACGTAGGTAGTTGCGGAGGGTAGGATGCATTTTATGGGGTCATTCTTTAGCTCAGTCAGTAGCGGCGTCCTAGTAGCCATTGTAGTGGCTGTATTCGGCTTAGGAACAGTCACGGTAAGGATTGTCAGCGGCCCCGCCAAGCAAGCTTCTAAAATCGGGGACCGTCTTATTGGCGCCGCCTGGATTATGATGATTCTAGGTGCCGTTTTATTTGGTTCCCATCAGGGCCAATTCGTAAACCTGGGCGCCAATGATATTTATGCAATGCTCGGAGCTGATTTGATGGGTCTTAGTATTTTTTTCTGGTGCGCTGGTAAGCTCAGCCGGTTATTTTTCCGATAAAGACATGACTGATAATACGCAGAAACAGCAAGGTAAAAATCCGTTAAAGACCGAGCTGGATGAGTCGCATGCTGCGAGAATCAAAAAGCTCAGGGACCAGGAACCGCAGCTTGCTATATTTCTCCAGAGACACCCTGACGCTCCCGCTGAACAACGCGAAAAGGATAAAATGGCCATCGCGATAGAAATTACACGCCTGGAGGCGATTCTTGAAGGCGTCGCCCCCTTCGTTTACAAGATTCGCGGATTGATTCCCGATATGCTTGCAGAGACAAAAATTGCAGCCAGCTATTTCATCTTCGGAAAAATATTGCAGAGTTTACAGGCCATATTCGTACTTGCGAGAGGTGGTTTCCACTATGAATGCATGGAACTTATCCGCTCTATAACAGAATCAAGTGACTTAATATTTTTATTCATGTCAGGCAATGATGAGTCTGCCGATTTGAAAAAGTGGTTTTCGGGTGGGATTGTTGCAAACGAAAAGGCCCGATTAGCAATGGAAAAATTCATGAATGAGCAAGCCGCTAAGGCAGGCGTGATCTTGCCTGTAGGTCCAATGATGGCCGGCATCTATGGGGGTCTATCAAAATACACCCACATTTCTTACGGCGCCCTCCTTGATTCATACGACCTATATAAAAAGGATTTTGATTTCGGAAGGCAGGCGGGGCACCACTATACACAGCAAAGCAGTTTGCCGTATACAGCAGATGTACTTAACGCAACGATTGTTGCGCTCAAATTTTTCTATCACTCGCTAAATGATTCGGCTACTTTCGCAGAGCTAGACGCCGCTCTAAGAAAGATTGCCCCAGAAATGTACGACCCTGAGCGGATTGAAGAGCTTACCAAGCGCACGCTAGAGAGATTCTCCTAGAGCACATGGACTGGACATTTGTCTCAAAATAGTTTATTATCCTGCCTACGGTTTCGTTGGCATTTTCGGCATGTGCCGAAGTGTTGCAACGAGCCAGACAAGGAGAGAAGCGATGATGAAACGTTTCGGACCGCCCTACCTGACGAAAGGCTCCGATGGACCGTTCGTTCTGGCGATGCAGATCGCCATCAAGGCCGCGATGATGCCGCACGAGGCGGCGCTCAACATCATCTGCGATGGCGAGTTCGGCGACATGACCGAGCTCGGCGTCAAGTGTCTCCAGTCCAACCTCGGCTTCGAGGGAAGCGGCGTCGACGGCTGCTTCGGGCCGAGGACCAGGGACGCGTTCTTCCAGAAGTACGGGATCGACTTCAACTCGATGCCCTACGGCATCTTCGCCGGAGAGACCACCTGGTTCAACGGAGACAAGAACATGGGCGTCTGGACCGGCGAGATCGCGGAAGACCCGCGCCGGCCCTGCCGCTGCAGTGCCCCGTTCTTCCTCCACGACGAGGACGGGATTCCGGATCAGTGCTCGGGGTTCAAGGAGCCCGAGCAGGCCGCCACCTCCGGCAGCACCAACTGCGGGGGTCTGTAGGCCATGGAGGCGCTCGAGAGGAACCCCGACCCGCCTCCCGGCGGTCATGACCACTCGACGGGCAAGCACGTGAACTAGCCCGTCTCCAACGCCCGGCGCCACGGCAGCGCAAGCTGTCGTGCGCGCCGGGCCGCAATTCGCCCCTACCTCGCCCAACCGTGAGGAGGGGCGTCGTAGTTTTTGCCCTTACTGCATCCCTAAAGCCCCGCGTCAGGGGCTTATATAATGATCAGTAAGGGCACACCCGGCGATTATGTATTCATAAGCGGTAAGGGTGCTTCAAATAGTTTGCATCCTTAAGCGCCGCTTCAGGCGCTTTTTAAATTGAGGAGCGAGGAGCGCACCCGACGATTGCGTACTCGCAATCGGAAAGGGTGTTTCCATGCCCACGTACTCCGTATCACTTTACCAAACTAAAGTGCCACCATTAACTCACCTCCCCCTCTGACTCCTCGAGCAATTTTCGTAACTTGCCACTCACCTTCTTCGGCGTCTTTACTTCGAACTGGACATACAAGTCACCATGGTTGCGCCCGCCAAATCGCGGCATACCTTTTCCGGAAACACGAAGTGTCTCGCTCAAATTAAATCCGCTTGGAATTTCTACGGTCGTTATCCCGCCGGCAATCACCGGCACCTCAACTTTTTTACCCAGCAAAATCTCCATTACTCCGAGCGTCTGGCGAATATACAAATCATCTCCCTCGCGGCGGAATACTTTGTTCGGTACAACGCGAATCTGGACGTATAGGTCGCCACTGCGCGCACCACGCTCGCCCGCCTCACCGGCTCCAGTGATTTTAATCAGCTGGCCGTCAGAAACGCCGGCAACTATTTCGATCTGCAAAGTGCGGGTCGCTGACACGCGGCCAACGCCTTTACACCCCTCGCACATCTTGTTTGGAATCTCGCCACGGCCTGCGCACTTCGAACACGCTTTCGACTGTGCAAAAGTACCAAAGACTGTGCGGCGCGTCTCGCGAACCTCGCCCGCTCCTTTACAAACGTCACACTGTTTTACGCCGGCGGACTTTTCGTAACCCACTCCCTTACACGTACCACACGAATCAAACGTTTTAAACTTTAACTCCTTCGTCACTCCCGTGTACGCCTCCTCGAGAGTGATTTCTTGAGTAATTTGTAAATCACTACCGCTTAAGTCGCGTGCCCGCGGACCGCCGCGACGGCGCCCACCGCCGAAAAATGTTTCAAAAATATCGCCGACGTCGCCAAGGTCGTCCATATTGATGCCGTTTACATCAAAACCAAATCCGCCCTGGCCGAAGCCGCCAAAGCCCGCTCCCTGCCCGCCAAAACCGGCGCCGGCAGCGCCGGCTTTACCAAAACGGTCGTACTGGGCGCGCTTCTCTTTATCCGACAAAACCTGATAGGCCTCGTTGATTTCTTTAAACTTTTTTTCATCACCCCCCTCTTTATCCGGGTGGTGTTGATGTGCCAGCTTCCTAAAAGCCTTTTTTATCTCATCCTCGCTGGCGGTTTTGCTGACTCCAAGTAGTTCGTAGTAGTCGGCCATAAATTAACGATGCAAATATACAAATGTATACTAATAATACGAATGGGCTGCAGAGGTGCAACTATATCTTAAAATACATCTCTTATCAAATAAACGCTGCAGCAACATTCATTGTGCTTTGCGCATTCGCACCCATTCGTATATTGGCATCGTTTATTTAATAAGTAATATCTCTTTCGGGCGCGATTCCGAACCGATGCTGATCACGCCGACAGAGAACAAAAGCGTGTATAGCAAATAGGTCAGGGCTAAAACCGGGAGTTTCACAATGATCAAAATGCTGCGCAGAGAGAAAGCCGCAAGTAAAAGCGCGAGTAGCGCCGCGGGCGCTCCCAGCCCAAGCGTATTCACCTTATCAAGTCCGAGCTGCAAAATGCGATAAGCATACTCGCCGATCGTTTCGTTTGGAGCGACGGGAATGCCGACCTGTTCGCCAATACGATCAAGTACGCCCTGTGTCGTGAGCTGCTCGGCTGCGCCTTGTTGGGCCACCGACAAAGCGGCAAACTGCGCCTGATTCAAAAGCTGCTTACGTACGTATTCACTTACAGCGTCATGCACTTTCGTATTTACCGTTACCGGAAAGTTGAGGGCATAGCTAATTGGCCTTTCCGCTCCTTTAAAAATCAATTCGAATGTCGATTGCGGAACACCGCCTGCCGCTTGGTACAGGCCGATAGTAAATACCGCGGCAAAAACGGTAAAGGCTGTAAAAAATGAAGCATCGAAGGCGCTCGCGTATTTAAAAAACCTAATTTGCATTCCCTCATCAAACGTCGATCGCGCGGCGATGTATCCCCGAACGATGAAGGCGAAAAATAAAGCGGCGGCGGCAATAAACCAGCCGCTAATACCGACATAGAAAGAGAAAAGGACTGCGGCTGACTGTGCAGCAACGAGGACAATATTCCAAAACCTGCTCACAACTAATATGGACTGCATAATCATCAGCGAAGCAAGGCAAACTGCTGCTGCGGCGATAACGCCGGCAGTCCCAAAGTTCGGAATATCTAAAAATCCGCGGATACTTATGCTAAACCAAATCGCGCAGGCAACGCCCAAAACACCAAAAATGCTTGCGTACAAGAAATCATGATCGACGCCGGCGCTAGCGACTTCAGAACTGATTTTCTGAGCCCCCTCGACGCTGTCGTCTTGCAGACCGCGCATTCGGATAAGCGGATTTTCCATATAGTTAGTATACCCTAGATGGAAACGTTCCGGGCGACGCAGTAGCGTCGCCCGGCCGATCTCTCTATCCTAAATACTATCTACTAACTCCTGTCTACTGCCCCTTCGGCTGCTCACCCTCCGGCGGCGCTCCCGCCTCCGGACCGGCAGCTCCCGGCTGTGCGCCACCCTGCATCGCCGGACCCATTTTCTGGAGTTCGGCTCCAAGCGCATCAATTTCTTTTTTGATTCCATCAGCAGTACCGGTCTCGCGCGCAGTCTTTAAATCAGCAATGCGCTTGGTAATCGAGTCCTTAAGTTCGCCCGGCACCTTGTCGCCGCCATCCTTCAAAGCTTTTTCGGCAGTATAGATAAGCTGCTCGGCGTGGTTACGCGCCTCAGCCAATTCTTTTTTCTGCTTGTCGGCCTCGCGGTTAGCTTCGGCATCACGCTTCAACTTTTCAATCTCATCTTTGGAAAGTGCGGTCGAGGCCTCGATCTTAACTGTCTGCACTTTACCAGAGGTCTTGTCTTTCGCCGAAACTGAAACGATACCGTTAGCATCAATGTCAAAAGAAACCTCAACCTGCGGCATACCGCGTGGCGCCGGCGGAATCCCGTCGAGGATAAATCGAGCGAGCGTCTTGTTGTCCGCAGCCATCTCACGCTCTCCCTGGAGCACGTGGATTTCTACCGAAGTCTGATTGTCCGCGGCGGTTGAGAAGACCTGACTCTTGGTCGTCGGGACGGTTGTGTTGCGCTCAATGAGCTTGGTCGAAACGCCTCCAAGTGTTTCGATACCGAGTGAGAGCGGTGTAACGTCGAGCAGCAGCACGTCTTTGACGTCGCCCTGCAAAATACCAGCCTGCACTGCAGCACCGGCGGCGACAACCTCGTCCGGGTTGATACCCAGGTGCGGCTCCTTGCCAAAAAATTTCTGGACAGCGGCCTGCATCGCCGGCATACGAGTCTGACCACCAACGAGAATCACCTCGTTAATATCGGCGACTTTAAAACCGGAGTCGTTCAAAACTTTTTCAACGATTTTAATCGAGAGCGCGATTTCGTTACCCACGAGCTCCTCGAGCTTGGCGCGCGTCATCTTCATCAAAAGATGCTTCGGCCCACTGGCATCAGAGGTTATATAAGGAATGTTGATTTCGGTTTCGATTGAAGTCGAAAGCTCGTGCTTCGCACGCTCGGCCGCCTCCTTTAAGCGCTGGACCGCGAGAGCGTCTTTGCTGACATCAATACCGTCCTGCTTCTTATACTCCGCGGCGATGTACTCCTGAATCTTCTTATCAAAGTCGTCACCACCGAGGTGTGTGTCACCACCGGTCGCCTTAACCTCAACGACGTCGTCGCCTACTTCAAGCACTGAAACGTCAAAGGTTCCGCCACCGAAGTCGTAGACGACAATCTTTTCATTTTTCTTTTTGTTAAAACCGTAGGCGAGCGCGGCGGCAGTCGGCTCGTTGATGATGCGCTTTACGGTGAGCCCGGCGATTTCACCGGCGTTCTTCGTCGCCTGACGCTGACCGTCATCGAAGTAAGCCGGCACGGTGATGACGGCTTCGGTAACCGGTTCGCCAAGACGCGCCTCGGCGTCGGCCTTAAGCTTGCCAAGCACCATGGCCGAGATCTCCTCCGGCGTATACCACTTGTCACCCATCTTCACGTCCACACCACCATTCGCTGAAGCTTTGATCTCATACGGCAACCACTTCGCGTCACGAGCAACCTCCGGGTCGCTAAACTTACGGCCGATGAGGCGCTTAACTGAAAAGATGGTGTTCTTCGGATTCGTCACCGACTGGCGCTTGGCCAGCAAACCGACGACGCGCTCGTTCGTTTTTGAAACTGCGACGATTGACGGCGTAGTGCGATTACCCTCCGCATTTTCTAAAATTTTTGGCGCACCGCCCTCCATGACGGCAACCGCCGAGTTTGTCGTTCCCAAGTCGATACCAATAATTTTTCCCATAGTGTTGTAAATATATAGTACAGTTTTTTGACCTTTTTATTTCACCAATTTTACTTTCGCCGCTCGGATAACTCTGCCTTCCATTTCGTACCCTGCAACCAACTCTTCTAAAATCTTGCCGGAGAGATTCTCACTATCCGGAGGTGCGTCTACCTCCATCATCGCCTCATGCTTACTCGGATCAAACATATCTCCTTTCGCGACTGCGATTTTTTCGACACCCAAGCGTTTCAGAATTTCCAAAAATTGACTTTGAATCAGCGCAACGCCCTTGACCGCCGGGTCATCTTTTTTGAATGTTGCGAGAGCAAAGCCAACGCTATCGAGCACGGGTAACAACTCACGAACCATCCGGACACTCGCGTAACCAGCCGCTTCGTCAAACCGCTTTGCTTCGTCTTTTTTATAGTTTACAAAATCTGCCTGGGCGCGCTTCCAACCGTTTAAATACTCATCGCGCTTTGCCTCGGCTTCTTGCAGCTTGGCCGCAAACTCATTTGCGGCGTCAGGCTGGGCCTGGTTGTTTTGATCGTCGCTCATAGTTTTAGTGCTTCTATTTTAGTCGAGTTTGCACCTCTGTCAACCGTCCTACACAGCCAATTCCCCGAAGTACGAGTATAATGTACATATGCGCTCACTCAAAGGCAAAAATATTACCTGGTACGACATCGTCAAACCAAACGACGAGGATCTGGCCGAAATCGTCAAAGTCCACCCGCTCCACCCGATTATCGTCGAGGAGCTCGCTCATCAAAGCAACCGAACTCGCATTGAACACTACGGCGACTATTTATTTTTGGTCTACCACTTCCCTGAATACGACCCGGTGACCAAAACCAGCCGCCGCACCGAACTCGACTTCGTCATCACGAAAAATAAAATCATCACCGTCCACTACGAGCCGCTTAAACAGCTCGACGGTCTTTTCGATTACCTCGGCAAAGATGCAAAAGAGCGCGCTCGTATTCTTTCCGGCGACACGCTGCTTGGCACCTATTATATTTTCGAACGCCTTATCGCCTTCAGCCTTCGCCAACTGCGCCACATCGAAGAAGAGGTCGCTAAAATCGGCGCCAACATCTTTACTGACCGCGAAGAAGAACTGCTACGCGACATTTCGACGATCAAGCGTGACATTATTGATTTCCGCCTCATCACCCACTCACAGGAGCACTTCTTAAACACGCTGCGTGAACTCGGCGAACGCTTCTGGGGCAAGAAGAGCGAGATTTATATGAACGACCTGGTCAACGACAACCAGCCGGTTCACCGCAATATCGAAAACTACTACGAAACGATTGAGTCACTGGAAAGCACCAATGGCCAACTGCTTGATGCAAAAACCAACCGCATCATCAAACGCTTCACCGTCGGCGCGTTCCTCTTTTCAATTCCGCTCTACTTCGTCTTCTACTCCGAGTTTTCGTATATCCACGCCATCTTTGCAGCAACTCCGCTGGCGTTTTGGACCTCGTTTGTCGTTATTCACAGCGTCGTGATAACGCTTTGGTTTGTTTTCAAAAAACGGAAAATTATATAGTGTTCACGAACATACGAACTCTCGAAACACACTAACGGGAGTGAGATTTTTGTTCGCATGATTAGTGTGTTTGTATGTTAGCGATTACTATAAAAAACACATAGCCGCCCGACACGACTAGAGGTGTTGGACGGCTTAGATTGCGAAGTGTCGGGTAGAACTAGCGGTCACTCGGGAACGAGCCTGGTGAAGTGGCCGTCGGAGGCGACGACGCCTTCGGGGCGAAGCGCCAGAACCCAGTCGACGACCCTGATGAAGACCGGGAACTCTTCCCATGCCTGCGAGAAGAGTCTGTGTCTATACCAGAGGTCAACGATCACGTAGTGACAGGAAACGGATGCCGCGGACTTGTAGGAATACGGATGCTCTTTGGTCCCGTACCCTACGACATAGTTCACTTGATCACCCCCGCTGTATGGCCGCGAGTCATACCGTCCATCGTCCGGGTTCGGTTCGAGGACGGTGATGCCGTCTTCCTTGGAGAGGTGGATCGGACCGGCCTTGCGCCGGGCTTCAGCGAACGAGAAGTCTCTACTCATGTCTCCCTCCCGGAGCATGGCCGGACAATACCGGCATTGGTGTTTTCTACCCGAATTTGGGTGCATATATTATACACCCATTTATCTATTTTGTCAATCCCCCTGCCCTAAGTTTTCTTTTTCTAGTAAACTAGATACATGCGTATTTTTGACACCCTCTCCGGCGAGAAAAAAGAACTCAAGCAGCCAAAGGCGTTTGGGATTTTTAAGAAGCCAATTAATATGTTTGTCTGCGGACCGACTGTTTACGACTACCCGCACATCGGCAACGCGCGCACGTTTGTCTTCTTCGATATGTTTACCCGCTACCTGCGCAGCCAGGGTATACAAATAAAGTATTTGCAAAACATTACCGACATCGACGACAAGATTATCCAGAAGGCCAAAGACGAAAACACCACCTGGCAGGAGGTGAGTAAAAAGTACGAGGCGATTTATTTTGCCGACCTCAAGGCGCTCGGCGTGGATACTGCAAACATGCAGTTTGCGAAAGCGACCGAATTTATTCCGGAAATTATCGCCCAGGTAAAGCGTCTGCGCGACAAAGGCTTCGCCTACAAAATCGATGGCGACGGTTGGTATTTTGATATCACGAAGTACGTCGGTTACGGCGAGCTCGCCCACCGCACGGTGCAGCAGGCAGAGGACGGCGTCACCCGCGTGGATAACAGCGACAAGAAGCGTAATGCGGGCGACTTTTGTTTGTGGAAGTTGAGTTCGCAAATCGTAAATCGTGAATCGCAGATCGTTGAAAAAGCAGAACCAAGCTGGGAAAATGCCGAGCTCGGTGCCGGCCGCCCGGGTTGGCACATCGAGGACACGGCAATAACCGAAAAGATTTTAGGCGCGCAGTACGATATCCACGGCGGCGCGATTGACCTCAAGTTCCCCCACCACGAAGCCGAACGCGCGCAGCAGGAGTCCGCGAGCGGCAAAACCCCGTTTGTGAACATTTGGATGCACGCTGGCTTTTTGACAATCAACGGAGCGAAGATGAGTAAATCACTGGGCAACTTCCTGACAGTTGATGACGTGCTTAAAAAAATGACGGCGGACGAGTTCCGGATGATGCTGCTCATGACCCACTACCGAAAGCCGCTGGATTTTACCGATGAGAGAATGCATTCTGCAAAAAAAGTTATTGCTCAAACCCATGAATTACTTTGGGAGCTCATTCAGGCTAAATCAGAAAAACGAAATGAAGCGATGGAAAATGAATTCGCTGTGGCTCGTCAAAAATTCGACGAATTTATTAATGATGATTTTGATACCTACAAAGCGTTTGGGTTGGCAATCGGCGTCTTAGAGAACCAAGCGCATGCGCTAAGAGGATCTTTGACTGCTGACCAAGCCCTAGAGATTTCCAATTACATTAAGAAAATCTTCGCCTTTTTCGGCATAATACTGCCTACTCCGGAAATCCCTGAACAAGTCCAAAAACTACTTGAGCAGCGCGAGTTATCCCGTGTTAATAAACAGTTTGCTCAATCTGACGCCTTGCGTAAGGAAATAGAAGGGTTAGGATATGTCATAGAAGACACTCCTGCCGGACCGCTCGTTTTACCTAAATCGTAAAACGTAGATCGTAGATCCTGCTCGGAGGTCTCCCACGTTTCACGTTTTACGTTCTACGCTTCACGTTCCACGCTATGGCAACAAAACTCCCTCCACAAAACTTAGAGGCTGAAGAATCCGTCCTCGGCGGATTGATGATCGACCACACCGCCATAATCCGCGTCGCGGATATTCTTAAGACTGAAGATTTTTATAAGCCGGTACACGCCGCTATTTACGGTGCCTTTTTGAAATTATTTGAAAAGCGTCAGCCAATCGACATTTTGACGGTTACCAATGCGCTCAAAGAAGCCGGCCAACTGGAAAGTGTTGGCGGCGCGACCTACCTAACCAGCCTTGCCGAACGCGTCCCGACCGCGAGCCACATCGAGCACTACGCCAAACTCGTAAAAGAAAAGAAAATCCTACGTGAGCTCATCAATACTTCGGCGGAGATAAGCGAGGGGGCCTTCGCCTCCCCCGAGGACATTGCCACGCTGCTCGACCAAATCGAGAGCAAAATCTTTTCAATTTCGCAGGGCTCTGTCAGCCAAAAGTTTTTCCAAATTAAAGACGAGTTGAAGTCGGCCTACGAGCGTATCGAGCGCCTCCACCAAGGCGACGGCTCAATGCGCGGCGTCCCAACCGGTTTTACGGGACTCGACAACATTCTTTCTGGCTTCCAAAAGTCTGACCTGGTCATCATCGGCGCCCGTCCGTCTGTCGGTAAGACCTCGCTCGTGTTAAACATGGCGGCCCACGCGGCCATCAAGTGCGGACTCCCCGTCGGTATTTTCAGTATCGAAATGAGTCGTGAACAGGTCGTCGACCGTATCATCGCCGCCGAAGCCGGCGTCGCGCTTTGGAAACTCCGCACCGGTAAGCTGCGCGATGAAAACGACTTTGCCTTAATTCAAAACTCACTTGATACCTTGTCGCGCACGCCGCTGTTTATCGACGACAGCCCGAGCCCGTCAATTCTCCAAATGCGCGCGATGGCCCGCCGCCTGCAATCCGAACACGGATTGGCGATGATCATCGTCGACTACCTCCAGCTCATTCAACCGAAAACCGGCAGCGACAACGTCGTCAGCCAGATCACCGAAATCAGCCGCGGACTCAAAGGACTCGCTCGTGAACTCAACGTGCCGGTTATCGCGCTTTCCCAGCTCTCCCGTGGCGTTGAAAGCCGCGAGACCGGAATCCCACGCCTAGCCGACCTGCGCGACTCCGGCTCTATCGAACAAGACGCCGACGTCGTTATGTTCATCTACCGTAAAGACCGCAACAAAGTCGGCCTCGACCCGGCAGACGAAAACATCGCCGAACTTATCGTCGCTAAGCACCGTAACGGTCCGCTCGGCACCGTCCAGGTCCGCTTCGACCCCGACACGACCACGTTTAAAAATATCGACACCCGCCATGCCGCATAATTTCAAGCTCCCATTTAACATGGAATCGGTAGTCCATAAAGTTTCAGTGACTAGCGCAGTGAACGCCCCACTTTGGGCTTGCGGCGTCATTGCTCTGCCTGCTTTTTTCCTTGCAACCTACAATGAAGGCTGGCTTAAAATTGCTTTTTTTGTTGTCGGAGGAGTACTCATACTAACGTTTGTCGGTAGCTACTTACTCTTCGCGATCCGAAATCCTGATTACTTACGCTCGGAAGAATATCAACTAAAAAAAGAGTCTTTAAAGCTATTGGGAGATAGAGATAACCCTTTGCACGCAGAAGCTAATGACTTAGTCGCCGTTGTAAATAATCCTGTTTTGCCGCCGCCGGCGAACGACTAAATTCATGAAGCTCTATCTGGTAACATATAATTCTGATGCTGTCGTCGACCGGGCATCTTTTCATAAATTCATAACTGGTCTTTATCCAGCGTATTTCACTGATTGGTGGCACTACTTAGACAATGTCTATATTATTGCTACTAATCTTGATGTGAATAAGTTATATAATTTGGTATATCCAGTTATCCCAAACCAGAAGCTATTGATAATTGAAATTGAGCCAAGTAATAATCAAGGATGGCTCCACCCAGATGCATGGAAGTGGATCAATAAATACAGAGCGCAATGACCCCGGAAGCAATCAAAAAACTTGCGGCGTTGCTCGCGCAGCTTCCCTCGCTCGGTCCGCGTCAGGCCACGCGTCTCGCCTTTCATATCGCCGGGATGCAGACCGCCGAGGTTGCCGAACTGGCTAAAACAATCGCCGAAACTGCAAAGCTCAAGCGCTGCACGCAGTGCTTTAGAATTGACGCGCTCGAGAGTGGCAAGTGCACTATTTGCGCTAACCCGCGCCGCGAGCAAAACCTCGTTGCCATCGTCGAAAAAGAAACCGACGTCTTAACGTTAGAAAAAACAAAGGCCTTTAAAGGACGCTACCTGGTCCTTGGCGACCTGCCGAAGGACGGAATCCTTAGTGGCGAGCAAAAGCGTCGCCTGGCCAACCTCCACGGCAGTGGCACGCTCGCAGAAGTCGTCATCGCCTTCTCGCCAACTACCTACGGCGACTTAAACGCCAGCATCGTCTCCAATGCCCTGCGGGGAGCGACACAAAAAATCACCCGCCTTGCCCGCGGTATCCCAACCGGCGGCGAAATTGAATTCGCGGATGAAGACACGCTTTCGGCAGCGCTTAAGAACCGGAACTAACGATAATCGCTCTGCCGGTAAATCCTTTTTTAAACTCCTCCAGCGGAACGAGTCGGTTTTCCCAATTCTGTTCTTTTATTTTTGACGTGTGGTGCACGTAAAACCCGCGTAGCTCGCCTCCCTGCTCCTCGAAGCCAACGACAACCGCAAGATGCCCGCCGTACTTTTTCCAAAATAAAATTTTCTCTTTTAATGATTTGTTATTTTTGAACGCCCATTTTATAGAAATAATGGGGAGCTGACGGTTTTCTAAAGCTTCGCGTAACTCCTGCACGGTAAAGTGAGCGGCGCGCGCCTTATAATCAAAACTCTCGAGTAATCCCACGAGTCCCTGGTGACTCCAGCCTGCACTATCGCTATATGCCCCGCGAGCAAGGCCAAGGGCAATAAGTTTCTTAACAGAGGGCGTGAGCGGCTCCTTGCGACTCAACCGGAAACTATCCATTGCCATTTTCGAACACAAAATCCCGCAGCAGGACTGCATCCAATACGCCGCGTCTTCACGGCTGACGTATCCGAGCTTGTGCCACTCATCTAAATCCCAGTGTTGTCCGTAAAACGGAACTTGCATCTGCATTGCAAAATTATAACAGCTCCCGAAGGAGCTGTTATATATCATTACTTGATTCCCGTAATCTCAACCTCGGTAAAAGGTTGTCTGTGGGTGTTCTTGGTGCGGCGGCGGGTCTTGCTCTTGTACTTGAAAACGATGACCTTGTCGTGGCGACCCTGCTGAACGATCTTGGCTGAAACAGCGGCGCCGGCAACAACCGGGGTACCGAGCTTCATAGCCTCTCCGTCAACGGTCAAATAAACCTGATCAAAGGTTACGGTGTCACCGACGGCTCCAAGAAGCTTCTCAATTTTAAGCTTGTCTCCTGGCTGCACGCGATACTGCTTTCCTCCTGTGTGAATGACTGCGAACATATAAATAAAAAATGCCTCAAAGGACTTTTATTGGTTGTTGACTACAATAACAAATACGGCTACAAAAAGCAAGAGGGCGACCATTAAGCCTGTGATACTAAGCCCCAGAGCGAAAAATCCCTCTCGTTTCGACAGCGAACGCGCGAGCAGATAGTTCAGCAAAACGACGACTCCCCCGGTTACCACGGCACCGATGACATCAGCCTGCGAACCGGTATAATCCGGCTGACCGGCCTGCGTAAAGTGCAAAATCAACTCGTTGCTCGGCGACAAATGTAAGTAGCCGTACCCGCCAGCGGCCAGTAAGATAACAACCGCTATAAGAAATAAGATGTTAATTAAACGCATGGTGTTAAACGTTATCAATCAGCACCACCTTTTCTTTGAATGCCTTAATGAGCGGTGCGTGAACCCATAGAATATCTTTATTCGGCAGATCTTTCAAATCAAACCACTCCCACTCCGAAAACTTTTCCGGCTCCATCAGCTTCGGCTCCCCGCTTACGCCGGTAGCCAGCATACCGAAGTGGATATACGGCTCCTCGCGGTTGTTGTTATTAAACACAACGACAAACTCCGCCGAAGCGGCCACCAGCCCAGTCTCTTCCTTGAGTTCCCGCAGCGCCGCCTGTACGACCGTCTCGCTCTTTTCCAAGTGCCCACCGGGCAGACCCCAAAAACCGGCACCAAAGGTGTTTTGTCGCTTGCCCAAAAGTATCTTCCCGTCTTTCACGACGAAGACATCAACCGCAGTAGTGAATTGGAGTCTAGAGGGCATAATGCTTTTTAAACTCCTCCATCGAGTTATACAAGTGCGCATTCATACCAAAGGCCTTAGCCGCGGCGACGTTTTTCGCATCGTCATCCCAGAAGTCGATTTCACTTGGCTTCAGCTTGAGGTCTTTGGCGATATGTTCAAAGAACTTCGGGTCCGGTTTTTTGAGACCGACTCGCGCCGAAGAAAAGCGGTGCTCCTCATTGAACCACTTGCCGATCCCCTTCTTATGCAATAGGTCGTGCGTCCGATACTTCTCATTATTTGTCCCAAGGCCACAGATAATGCCCTGCTGCTTGAAGTTATTAATAACGGCATCAAAGCGGTGGTCGACACGGTTTGAGTCCTCGTGGAACCAGTACTCAAAAAGCTCATCGATGCTCTTCTCCCACTTCCACTCGGGAAGTACTGCCTGCACCTCCTCGCGCAAATCCGCGTGCCCGGTCAAACACTTCTGAAACGGCCCGCCGAAAAAACGGTCAAACGACTCCGCCGCCGGCGCACCCGCCGACTTCATAAGCCGTGAACTTAAAAACTCGCTGATTACGAGAACCCCGTCTGCGTCGAAAATGATTGCTTTGGGCATATCCTAGAGAGGCTTAGAAAACTTAATAATCATAAAGGCCGGTATTTTGCTAAGCTTAGCATAATCGAACGATGATACTTTTTTCATCACAGCTTGCGGCTTGGGTTCAACAAATTGATCTATCAAAAACCCAGCGTTTTTCGCTTCGGAGAAAATTTCCCCTAGCGGCTTGTGCCACGTAGTGACTGGCCCTATGCTTTCTTGATGATCATTTATTTTTTTCGTTGACAAATAATCACCAATAATCTCTATATCATGGGCATCTTTTGAGATGACGGTGGCTAGCTGCCTTACTTTACGACGCGCAGAATCTTCGGTCACAACACGTGCAGTATTGACTGGATGGAAACAAGAAAGGAGAAAAGATCCGCCCGGCTTCAAAACTCTAAAAACCTCTGCGAGCCCCTTCTCCCAGTTTTGAAGATAATGCATCGCTAGACTAGAGTACGCAAAATCAAAATACTCTTTTTTAAAATCAAGTTGCTCAATGCTCATCACACGGAAATCAGAACCAGGATAGCTTTTGCTAGCAATTTCAATCATTCCTTTGGCGATGTCGATACCAACAACCTCTCTGGGACCTAAAGACTTTAAGTGTTGTACGTCTTCGCCAGTCCCACAACCCAAACTAATAATTTTTTTGCCAGATAGATCTGGTAAAAGTGCATACATCGCTGGCTTCTCATATAAAGAATGGTAAACGGACCCTGCTTTGTCACGAACGTGCTTAGCATAAGCCAACGCATTTTTGCTATACATGCGAATAGTTTTTTGGTCGGTAGCCATAGATTTTTCGCTGGCGCTCTCACGGGGAATCGAACCCCGATTTCGCCCGTGAGAGGGGCGCTTCCTAAGCCATTAGAAGATGAGAGCAGTGGAGATATAATACAAAACTTTGACAAAAAAATCAATTTCCGCAAAGATAAATGTCTGTGAGCCTCGCTTCGGGGCTCGAGAAAGGAGAAGGCCCATTAATACTTCAACTTGGCGTACCAAACCGCATCCCGGCAAGATGCTGGCATCAATGCGACTCGGATTCGATTACATCGAAGAGTACAACGCCTTCGTTCGGATCGGTCCTGTCGGCCCGGGAAATCCGGGGAAGCATCGAATCGAAACTCGAGACCGCTCCATGCGCGTTCCCGCTAGATCGGAAACCAAGTCCGGAGAGCGCCGCGCCAGACGCTACTTCGTGCTTGACGCTCTCGCAGGCGACAAGCGCCAGTGGTTCCTAAGGCACCTTGCCCCCTTCCTGAACGAACCGGGCGTCTACTACGTCGACGACGGCTTCAAGGTCGTTCCGGCCACCTAGCGCGGGAGCTCGTCGCGACGACCCGAAAGGAGTTCGTCCCGTGACGGGCTCCTTTTCGTTCTGACCGAAATCACTCCGTTACAGTGTACTAGTACACTGTAACATGGTCAGATGAGATTTTTCGGAGTAAATTTAAGCTCAAATTCTCACGGCTCAACGGCGCGCCGTTGACCCGTGAGATCCCTGGTGGCCTTGTGACAGAAGGCTTGCACCCAACGGCTCAACGGGCCGCCGTTGAGCCGTTCAGCCTAAAAACCCTTATCCCGTCTACTCTCCCCCTATCTACTGTCTACTAAATACTAACTACTGCGCGCGAAGCGCGCTCACCGCCTTGCTCAAGTGAATACCGTGTGAGGCCTTAACAAGCACTAGGTCGCCGGGCTTGATAAACTCCCCGATGTTCTGGAGCGCCGAGACGTTTTCGACATACATACAATTTTTCTTAGCGATACGCGCCTTACTCGCCGCATCAGCGTAGTACTTGGCCTGCGGGCCGACGGCGATAATCACGTCAAAAATCTTAGCGGCAAGCGCACCGATCTCCTTGTGCGCCGGCACCGAGAAGCTGCCGAGCTCGAGCATATCCCCGATGATGGCGATTTTGCGCGCGGCCTTAATTTCTTTAACTGTCTCGATAGCGAGGCGCAGCGAGAGCGGCGAGGCGTTATAGCTGTCGTCAATAATCGTGCTCTTATTAATCCCCGGCAAAAACTGCATACGCGAGTGCGGCGGTTTGTAGTACGCGAGCGCCTCGGAGACGTCTACGAGGTTTAAGTTAAAGGCGAGACCGACACAGGCGGCGGCCGCGGCTGAATAGGCCTGCGAGTAACCGAGCGTTCCGTTAATGCGCACCGGCACAAACGCACCGTCGTACCCCAATTTAAAAACGATACCAGTTGGTTTTAAAATACCGTCTTTGTTTTCTATTTTGTTTTCAAAATCAATTATGCGCACGTCGCAGTTTTCGGCGAAGCCAAATGTCAGCGAGGTGGCACGCGTCTTTTGGGCCATCACGCTCACGCGTAGCTCATCCCCGCTTAATACCGCCAGCCCGCTGGCCGGCAAAGCCTCGACGAGGTGCGCCTTTTCTTTTGCCACCGCCTCGGCGGTCGGATAAAACTCCACGTGTACCGGAATGTCGCCGACGGCGGTTACCACGCTGATGTTTGGTTTTACGATTTTCGTTAAGTAGGACAAATCCCCCGATTTGTCGGCGGCGTACTCAAGCACGAGCACCTCCGGGTAGAGCTTCTTCCATCCAAAGGCCAAGCGGAAAGAGCTGGTGATGATGATCCGCGAGAAAAACAGCACCTTCTGCCCCGCCGTTGGCGGGTTAGTAACATCGCGCGAGATAACCTCGAGCTCCTTTTCAGTCCAATCGCCGAGTACTGTCAGCGGCACGCCATACTCGCTGTTGAAGTTGCCGACATTGCAACGCGCCCGCTTCTTCTTCTCAAGAATGGCAAAAATAGCCTCTTTGGTTGAGGTCTTGCCGACGCTTCCGGTTACACCGATAACGACCGGCTTAAACTTGGCGATGGTCTTGTGGGCCAGCCAATTTATGATGCTTGTGAGTAGTACCTTCAGCTTTTTCTGCATACCTTATATCTTAGTCAAAAATGATAGAATAAGCCACCTAGCAAATCCGAAATTCGAATATCGAAATCCGAAACGTTCCTGATTAAATAATTTAAAGATTGAGCTCTTTTGTTTCGAGCTTCGTGCTTCGGATTTCGAATTTGAAAAGTTACGGTTTTTCGTTATCCGGCGGAACGGTGTAGTAGTTGAGCAGGAACTCGGCGAGGTCATGGAAGGCCGGAACAACGGTGGTGCCGGCGAGCGGTGCGTTTTCCGGTTCGTTTAATTTAATCAGCGCGATAAAGCGCGGCTTACTCGCGGGAGCAAAGCCGATGTAGGTATTGATAACCTTGTCGCTGTAGCCGCCGTGCACAAAGTCCGGAACAAAGGCGGTGCCTGTTTTACCCGCGACGGTGTAGTTTGGAATCGCGGCAATCTTGGCTTTTGTAACCGCCGAGACCATCATCGCCGTCACCTGCTTCGCCGTCTCCGGCTTAATCACCTGCCAGGACTTTTTAGTATCCATTCCTTCGACAATATATGGCTCGTGAATCACGCCACCGTTAGCAATCGCCGAAAGCGCCGCGATTAAGCGAATCGGGGTAACCGCCACACCTTGTCCGTAGGAGGCCGTGGCGAAGTTGATGTCACGCGGATACTTTTCGAGCGGTGTCAGCCGACCACTCGCCTCGCCCGGCAAGCTGATGCCGGTTGGCTCTTTAAGAGCGAACTTAATTAAGTAGTTGTAAAACGTTTTGTGTCCGGTCTTTTTTTCTGCGAAGACCGTACCGGTGTTAATGGACTGCTCGATGACGTTGGTCATCGTCAGCGTGCCGTGCGACAAAAGATCCCAGTTTTTGATCGTCTTGCCATCGGCGGTAAAGTAACCGGGGTCGTAAAACGTTGTCTCCGGAGTAATCGCACCGGTATCGATACCGATTGCCATCGTGAGCGGCTTAAACACCGAGCCCGGCTCGTAGAGCCCCTGTACCGCTGGGTTGATGAAGTTTTCAAGCGGACTCTTACCGAAGTCGCTCGGGTCGAACGTCGGATAATTCGTCATCGCCAAAATTTTGCCGGTTGCGGGCTCCTCGACGATAATTGTGCCGCCTTTTGCGCGCTTTTCTTTAACCAAATTTTCGAGCAAATCCTCGGCGTGCTGCTGAATGTTTTGGTCAATCGTGAGCTGCACGGCCTTGCCCGGCTCCGGCGCGGTTACGACGCGTTCTTCGTCCAACTTACCCGGCACGCCCGCCAGACTGTCGTTTAAAAACTTTTCGATGCCGTACTGCCCCGCCGGCAAAGTGCTTTCATCCTTTTGGCTCACAAAGCCGACGACCTGCGCCGCCACTGTACCGAAAGGATACTTACGCCCGCGCTTAGTCGTTGCATACACGCCTTTGATGTCGGCAGTTTCAATCGCCTTTACCTGTTCGTCGGTCGCCTTAATCACGAGTTCCTTATATAAGCTCCCCGAACCCGTCTTCGTAAGTTTGGCGATCGTCTCCTCCAGATCAAGATCAAGCAGCGTGGCGACCTGCGTCCCGGCTTCGGTCGCGTCATCAATTTCTTTTGGAACGACGAAAATAATGTTGTAGTCCTGGTTTACGGCGAGCGGAATCGAACGACCTTCTTTATCAATCATCGCTATTGTCCCTCGCTCGGCTACCAAGTTGGAATTCAAAAGTTGCTGCGCCTTTGCCCGCGCCGAGTAGGTATCGGCGTGCATAATTTGCAGCGTATACAAAGTACCTATTAGAAACAAAAAAGCACACGCAGTGCCGCCGATCAACAATCCAAAACGTATCCGCATGGTTACCGTTGTTCCAATAATGAAACTTTGGTCCCCTCGCGAACCGAGCCGTCGGCCAAAAAGGAGATGTAGTGCGGGTTGCTTTCTTTAATATAACCAAGCCGCTCCGCCTGGGTAATAAGCGAGCGACTATCAATCATCGTGTACAAATCGTTTTTAAGCTTTGCGTTGGCGACATTCAGCTGGTCAACCGTCTTAACGAGCTGATCACTGCCGCGGCGTGCGACGACCATCCGGTTGTAAAGGAAGATACTGGCTACGACGGAAACGACAATGACCCCGAGCAGGATTTTAATCGCGCGCGAGGCGTAACGTTCCGGTTGTGCCTGTGAAATCGTCATTTATAAAAAAGTAATTGCCCGTAATTTTGCCGATCGGCTGCGAGGATTACGTGCAAGCTCCTCGTCAGTCGCCATCATTGGCTTTTTGTTGATCAACTCTGCATCTCGCGATGCAGCGGTGGAGTTCGGTGTCTCCCCAGAATGGCCAAAGTTACTTTCGTAACCGGCACCCACCGAACGCCCACCGCTATTTCGCACGAATGCTTGAAAATGATGCTTAACAATCCTGTCCTCCAGTGAATGAAAACTGATAATCGCCACTCGACCACCTGGCGCCATAATGCTCGGTAACGATTCGAGCAATGACTCAAGTTGCTTAAACTCCTGGTTCACGTAAATGCGTAGCGCCTGAAACGTACGCGTCGCCGGATGCAGCCGCCCGCCTTCGTAGTGCGCCGGTACAGCCGCCTTGATTGCTTCGACAAGCTTCCCCGTCGTCGCAATGCCCTCCTTCTTTGCGTACTGCACGATGCTTTTTGCAATCGCATCGGCGTAGCGCTCCTCACCATACTCCCGAATCACCGCCGCTAAGTCAGCCACGGAAAGTCCGGCTAACACTTCTGCCAGCGATGGAGTCTCGTCGTCATACGTCATCAGGAGTGGCTCGTCTACATTAAACGAGAACCCGCGACCGGATAACGTCCCGCCGACAATCTGCTCGGAGGAAAAGCCAAGGTCGAGCAAAAGCCCATCAAGCTTCGCAATGCCAAATTGCTGCATCAGCTTTGGAATCTGCGCATAGCTCCCCGCCTCGACGAGCACTCGCGTGCTGGCATCATGCGGCAATGTTTTTGCAGTCGCCTCGACTGCCCGTTTATCACGATCAACAGCGAGCAACACTCCCCCGGGCGTGACGCGCGCAAGCATCTCTCTCGCGTGTCCACCGGCGCCAAGCGTTCCGTCTGCAAATCGTTCTCCGGGCTTCGGAGCAAGGACCTCTAACACCTCATGTAAAAGAACTGGAATGTGGGCCATTTGTTTTTTGCTGACGGCCCACGACTTACGACTCAAGCCTCACACTCAAGTCGTCAGTCGCGGGTCGCCCGCTGTTAAATGCCTAGTTCACCTAATCGTTCGGCGATCTCATCGCCGGCTGCCTCAGTCTTTGTTTTGTATTCGTTCCAAGCGGTCTCGTTCCAAATTTCAATGCGGTCATACACGCCGGCGATAACAGTCTGCTTACCAAGCTTCGCGTACTCGCGCAGATAATCCGGAACCAGCGCGCGACCCTGCGAATCAAGTTCAACCTCAACAGCACCGGCGAGCATCAAACGTTGAAACGCACGAGCGTTGGCGTTAGTCATCGGCAGGGCCTTAATCTTTCCGGCAATCTCAACCCAAGCATTTGCAGTGAATACATAGAGACAGTGATCGAGTCCGCGCGTGATGACCGCGGCGTGACTTAGATCAGACCGAAACTTCACCGGAATGGCGAGGCGGCCTTTGTCGTCTATTGAGTGTTTGTATTCGCCGATAAACATGGGTTCAATAATTTACAATTGGCAGATAATTTACAATTTTCAATAACGGAAAAACTTGCAGATTCTTCTCGAGCCCAACCTGGAACTTTGAGCTTATCTGTCTCGGGCAATTCTCGCAGCGGCTTGGCCGCGAGAGCATAGGATGCGGCGCCACCAGGCAACGACATGCGGTGCCCGAACAGCATAAGCGAGAAGTTATCCCCTGAATCGAGGCTTATCCCCACCTTTCTCCACAGTTCCCCACTTACCTACCGAGTATGCCACACTCTCCCACCTCGTCAAACCCAGACTGTGCATATGTTGTGCACAAGCTGTGCAGTTACACACAGGCTTGAGCTCAAATAGCAGCAAATACTGATATACTTAAAAGCAATACAAAAAAACTAAAAATTATGGATCACCACAAAAAAGGTATTCATCACATGGAGATGCACAGCGCATTTGCCTGGCTGATGATCGGTATCGTAACCGGAATGGCGATGACGGTTTTATACGTCGCTAATATTTCAGTCAGCTCGCTCCAGACCGTAGAGGCGGCCGGGAATAAAATTGTCGTTACCGGACCAGTCGCGGCCGGCTCCCGACTCCTAAGCACCTGGCTCTACGAGAGCGGAGGCGTCATTTCCGACGACCTACAAAGAGGCAAAATAATCAGCACCGCGGGCACATACACCTTGCCGACGCCGAGCATGACGACAAACGGCCAATACTTTGGTGTTGCCGGCGACGATCTACCATCCGGTAAAGCATCGGGCGCTCTCCTTTTGAGCACGCCGGCCGGAGCTCCGGGCTTTCTCTACTTAAGCAAAGGATCCACGATTGATACTAATGGTGCTTATCTCAATCTGAACAAGGCATACACGCACACCTTCACCGCTTACTATGTTAAGAAAAACGGCACTAAGGTTCCTGTCGCCTTCGCCGGCAGCTTCCTTCCTATCACCGATATCGAAAACATTCCTACCTCCTGGGGTTCTTACAACCGCGCCCGAACGACTGATGGGAAGAACTCAATCCAGGTTCCGGGTGGCATTCCTTACTACGTAAGCCCACAGCTTGGCATTCACTTCACAAACGTTCCTGAATCGGGTGACCAGGAGGCAAACCGTAAGTTCAATATATATCGGGCGCTCACCTTCCCTTCGCAGCCGCACAACGGCACCTGGGAACTCAATATCCGCCAAAAAGTCTACGGTCACCCGGAGAGCGGTTACACCCTCATCAGCAAGACGTTTATCCCTGACCCGAATCGCTCACCAAAGCTTGACCCTCTCTCTGACCAAAGTGTGATTGGCGGGCAAGCGCTCACCTTCACAGTAAAAGCAACCGACGCCGATGACGATGCAGTTGTCTACATTCCCTCAAACTTCCCGTCGGGCGCTCGCCTTGCAGGAGTTTCCGGTGTGTTTACCTGGACTCCGCCAACGACCTCCGTCGCCTACGACAAGACAATTACTGTCCGCGTCTTCGATAACCGTGGCGGTAGTGACAGCAAAGATATCAAGATAACTGTTTTGCCTACGCCGATTGCACCTCCGGTAGACACCGGCTCATCAACGAACACTCCTCCGGTCAGCGGTCCGGCGACGGAGAGCAGCGATATAACCTTCTCAACCGGCAGCGCGTATTCGGGTGTTTCAAACCATGCCCGCCGACCGAATGACGACGTTATGTTCACGATAAATACAAAGCCGAATGCCTCGCCGGTAGTTAAAAAAATTGTGATCACTTTGTCAGGATCAGCAATCGCAACTGGTACGCAGCCGTTTACGGTTCAGCTCATTAATGGGGGCGACGGCCAGCCTTTTGGCTTTGATTACGCCGAACACATCTGCTCTCCGGTTAACAGCAGCTGCCAAGTAACCTTCAACCCAACCTACACGCTTTCGGCGGGAGTACAGACACCACTGAAATTACGTCTTAATTCGACGAATTTTGCAAACTCGGCTTCGACGAACGACGTTCTCGTTGCTTCGATCCAAAATGCGGACGACGTAATGTGGGCAGAGCGCGTCAGTGGGCAGATGCACACAATTGAGACTTCGACAGTACCATTCAATATCATCGGGATCAGCTACGAATAGTTTAAGTAAACTAAAAAGCCCCGTGCGGGGCTTTTTAGTTTACTTAAATAACTTGTGATACCATCTAACAAAAACTTCTTTGATAAAAGTTTCGAACGAGCTGGAGCGACTGTTTTTATTTTTCACGCCCTTACGCAGCTTCGCGTAATCTTGTGGCAGCTGGTTTACCTCCCCCGTCGCCCAGCCAAGAATCTTTTTAAGTCCCAAGAGTGTAAATACAAAAATAGCAATGTAATACAAAACTGTGAGCGCGACAATGCCGAAAAGAATCCAAAGAATTAAAGATAACATCAAATTACAAATTTTAAATTGTAAACAACTTCGTAACAATACCATAGTTAGAAGCGTTACAAGAAGTAAGTGGGAGAAAGTTCTCGCCTCTTGACACGGATGCCAAGACTTACCTATTCTTGCCCCGCGTTGCTCAGCCGTTTGCCTCTGATGCACGACGCGGGCAGTGAGACAGAAGCTCGGCTTCGGCTCACTGCCCGCAACACAGCAGCAGACCAAACGCCTGGCAACCCCTTGGGCTCTGGTCAATTTTCACCATCTCTGTGTCGGAATGTCCTCGAAGTGTAGCTACGCACACTCCTTGCGGCATTCCTTCGTGAGCTGATGAAAATTGACCTAGAGCGCGGGGTAAAAATAGGTATGTCTTGACATCTTGCTTATAGCGTGCTATAATGACCTTGTCAGCTAATAAACGACTGCTCTTTGAAATACGGGCCACCGAACAGGTGCAGCCCGTTTTTTGTTACCCGCGTCTCTCCTGCCTTGCCTCGCCGAAGCTTCAGCGAAGGCGGGCGCCCAATACCAAGCCGGGCGTTCGCCTTCGTGGCTACTTCGGCGGAACAAGGCAGGAGGGAGTTCATCTCACAATATGAGATGGATCGCGGTCGTCACGCGATTTTCAACCCACTCACCCTGTACACCCGTACTATGTCTAGAGCAATCGGGTTTGCGATCGCGCTTGTTACGATCGCGGTCTTCTTACCGGATGTCTTCCATTCGGTAGAAGCTCTTCTCCTGAAGAGTCTTGTTCTCGCCAATGCGAGTCTCGACTCGCTCGCTTCCGTCGGACACCTTGTCCGATAGAGCTTGAGCACCATCGCCACCTTCAACAGGTGGCGGTGCTCGTTCGCCCTTGCTACATCCTTAAGCGCCGCATCAGGCGCTTTTATAATTAAGTAGCAAGGAGCGCACCCGACGATTGCGCAATCGCAATCGGAAAGGGTGTTTCCATGACTAGCTTTTCCAATTTTCTTCTCTATCTGGATCACCGGCTAAAACTGCCGCGCAAATACGCTCAGCTCCCGAATTCTGTAATAATTCAGCGCATCTACGGAGACTTGCTCCAGAGCTCACAACATCATCAACCAGCATGATGCATTTTGGAACAGGCTGCTTGTTCTTAAGCTGATACATAGCACCAGCCATCGCATCACGGTCCTTCCAGTTGTGGCGTTTTATAGGCAATTCTTTTCTGCGCGATAATAATTTATTATTTACAGAACAAGAGTAAGGCGTTTGCTCATTAATCACTTTAGCCAACGAAGACGCGAGAACTTCAATTGATCCGAAGCGGCTTGGTATCGGAACAAGCACAACCTGCCCGCCGATGCTTCTTATCCATTTTAAGATTTTGGGAATAAGGATTGGCCAACCCACCCGGGCAAGCTCTTTGGCGACATCAAGCTTTCCAGCTCGCGCCTCTTTTTTCATTCGATTCTTGAGATATGAAAAATAACCGCCACTCTCAAAAAGCCAGCCTGCAAAAACCATCTCGATTTCAGAGCCTTTCAGCAAAGAAAGATAACGAGCGTGCGCCCTCGTGCTCGAAAAAGGCTTAACAATTTCTGGCCGCAGGTCGACTTTAAAGTTGTTTGCCGCAGAATTTCTCATGTCCTTAGTGTGCGTCTTGCTGGGATCGGACCAGCGGCCTTCTCAATGTGAATGAGACGCTCTACCACTGAGCTAAAGACGCGTAGCAGTATTATCCTCAAACTTCGCTCTCCCGTCAAACCAAAACCCCGCCTTTCGGCGGGGTTTTGGGATTCGTTCGGCGTTACACGTTATACGTTTCACGCTTCACGATTCCTATTTCAATTCGACAGTCGCACCGGCTGCTTCGAGCTTTTTCTTGAGCTCTTCAGCGTCAGCCTTTGAGAGGCCCTTCTTGACCTCCTTCGGAGCACCATCAACGATATCCTTAGCCTCCTTCAAGCCAAGACCAGTCGCCTCACGGATAACCTTGATGACCTGGATCTTTTGCTCGCCGCCTGACTTAATAACAACATCCCAAGCGGTCTTCTCCTCCGCAGCCTCACCGCCAGCTGCACCACCCGCGGCCGGACCAGCAGCCATAGCCGCTGAAACGCCAAACTTTACCTCCATCGCCTTCACGAGCTCGCTGAGTTCAGCTACGGTGAGCTTCTCAACGGCGCTGATGATTGTGTCAAAATCTGCCATATAGATAATTAATTTTCGATTTATAATTTACAATACTGACGACTACGCTGCCGGCTGAGACTCCTTCTTCTTCGCAACCTCCTGCAAAGCGATCATGAACTTGCGAATCGGACCGGCCATCGTACCGACAACCTGACCAAGCAACACTTCGCGAGTCGGGAGTTTAGCAATGATGTTAAACTCGGCTGGCGAAACTGCTGCGTTACGATCGCGGTCGTAGGCACCAAGAACCTTGAAATCAACCTTCATTTTCGCAAGATCCTTGCTGAACTTAAAGATTGACGCGGCAACTGAAGTCAAATCACCAGGGCTAAAGACCGTGGCGGCCTGACTCTTACCCTCCAAAGCTTCGGTCGGGATTCCCGCTTCCTTGAGTGCAATTTTGAGCAAACGCTTTTTGAAAACTTTGAACGTTGCGCCGGATTTCTTGAGCTCGTTCTTGAGCTTGTTGATTTCTTTAGTTGGCGCCGCGGTAAAATCGGCAAAAATGAGTGCCTTACTGCCACTAACGAGCTTAGCGCTCGCTGCGACGTGCTCCTGCTTTTGTTTTTTTGTAAGCATGAAATTTATTCTATAAATTTCACCCCATGAGATACCGTACTCGGTCATCTCTTAGGGGTAACTATTGTTCGACCCGGGTTTTTAATAAAAAACGACCCGTATGGGCCGTAGAAAAACACAGAAAACGCAACTTTCGTTGCGACTCCTCGGCAGGACTTACGTGTTCGCCTGCTTTCTACGGATGTGGATATAGTACATGAAAACCGCTAAGCCGTCAAACAACCGCGCCCTCCAGAGGCGGGCAAGCCTGACGCGGGGCTTTAGGGATGCAAGACCGTTGAAACACCCTTACCGATTGCGAATACGCAACCGTCGGGTGTGCCCTTACTGCTTAATTATATAAGCCCCTGACGCGGGGCTTTAGGGATGCAGTAAGGGCAAAACACGAAAGGGGCCGAGAGACTGCCACTTTCGTGGTACCTCGAGGCCCCTTCATTGCTTGCCCGGCTCCGCGCGGGTGTTGTCCCCGCGCGGAGGCCGATATTGTCGCGACGCTAGCAGCGTCGCGGCGGACGGTGGCCGCTCGGCCGCATGTTGGCCGGCGGCTTGCCACGAGGGTGCTGTGCGCCCCCGTGCTGGTGACCACGCCTGACTGCCGCCACCTTGAAGACCTTGTTGGCCCTCACGGCTGCATCCCCATGTAGGGGGCGCGACCGACGATCTTGCTCTGGTTCGTCGGCGGCGGGAGTTTCCCGTTCGGCGAGATGAAGCTCTGAGCTCCCTTGTGCCACGCCCCGCCGTGGGGTCGGAGGTCCGACACCGGCGTCTCATCGAGCACTTGATGGGCCTGTGCCGCCTCGGAACGCCTTGCCCGCGACGATCGCGGACGTCCTTTACTGCTCATCCGGCGCCTCCCTGATCGAATCCCTTCCTCGCCATCGACCCCCCAAGGTCGGAGCGGGAGTTTTATCCTCGCCTAAAAGACAAAACTCCAGCTCCGATTCCTAGTGGAATGAGTGCGAAAGAAGATTACAGAAACTATACACCTGACGCAATAAAAATCAATTAAAGCCCCTGGCCCGCGCTTTAAGGATGCAGCAAGGGCAAAACACTAAGGGGTCGTTGACACCTCAGTGTACGACCCCCTGATTGCTCCTCCCTGACCTTGCGGTCAAATCTTCGCCAAACGGGCGATGATGTCCTTGTCCTCGGATACTTCGCCGAGGGCCTCCTCCGTTTCTTCTGCGGGCGCCATGATAGTCACCCGCAGCTCGGGGCAGAAGTACCCCGCCGAGCAGACCGGACAGACACGGTTGTCTTCGTCCATCATCTTCCCTCCTTCCCGCCCCGCGCGCGAAGCGCGCGGGGCCGTGACTACTGATCAGTACCGCGGTTCGAACCCCGCGAACTTGCGCTGCGGATCACGCAGCACTTCGTAGATCGCCGGCGGCCCCTTGCGAGGCGGCACGATGACCGGACTTCCGGTGACCGTCTTCGGCGACGAAGCCGGCGAGATGGGCTGCCCACCCACCGGCACTCCCTTGAGCGACACTCCGATGGTGCGCTTCACGAGCGCACCGTCTGAAAGGTCCGGGTCGCGGTCGTGTCGTCGTCGCATTCGCCCATTGCGCGGCACTGCTCCACCGCGGCATGGAAACGACTGAGCGCGAGCTTCCGCATCTTCTCGCGATAGGCCTTGGGCGAGACGAGCTGGTCCGGATCGACTCCGGCCACCGTCTTCTCGTCGTAGAAGACATGCTCGTCTTCCGTAGCGAACTCGACCATGCGCCCCGTGGGACGCGTGAACGGCGTCTTCCGTTCTTCGAGCACATCGTTCGGCAGATCGGCATCGCCGACCTCGCAGCAGTCGGCCCTTCCGCGGCCGACCAGCGACTCCGAGCCCGGGTCCTTCCCGCCACCCAGAGTCACTGCCAGAACCAAGAAAATGCTCATCCTGCCTCCTCAATCCCTCTCTTGCCCCCTCGACCGCGTCAGCTCCCCCCGGAGCCAATCACAAATCGAGCTTCAGGCGAGAAATCAGAGCTCGTCAAAGCACTGAATTCTCGCCTGAAAATAAAAAGGCACCTACAAAGAACTAGAGTGTGTTATACATCTATTGGTAGAAAAAGTCAATAGCACTAGAGCCCGAGACTCACGCTAGAAACAGACGCATACCACACTTTCATTGTATGCCCGCTCGCTCAACTACGCAATCAAACTTATTAACTCCCGCGCTGCACACGCCACTCGTTAATCAACTTGTGATTGCCTTCCATCAAAACCGCTGGAACTTTTAAAGACTTTTTGCCGAGCTTAACCACCTCCGGCTTTGTATACACCGGGTAGCTGCCCTGATTTTCTTCGAGCGATTCTGTTTTGCCAAGAACTCCTGGGATCTGACGCGAGACCGCGTCGATGATAATGGCCGCACCCAGCTCTCCCCCGGTAATCACGTACTCACCGAGCGAGATCTCCTCATCGGCGACGTACTGCGCCACGCGCTCATCTACGCCTTCGTAACGGCCGCAGATAAAGATAATCTGATCGTAAAGCGCTAAACGTTTAGCGTCTTTATTGGTGAATTTTTCCCCGCGAGTGCTGAGCAGTATCACTCTCCTACGTTTCACGTTGCGCGTTTTACGTTTCACGGCCGCGACTGCGTCGGCAATCGGCTGAAAGGCCATTACCATCCCCGCCCCACCGCCATACGGCCGGTCGTCCACCTTTTTGTGCTTATCTTTTGAAAACGCACGAATGTCGTGCCCCTTTACGGCAATCAGCTTCTTTTCCTGCGCGCGCTTTAAAATCGACTCGGAAACGTACGAGTCGAGCATCTTCGGGAAAATCGTGAGAATATCAAACTTAATCATGGCATCTAGTTTTACCACGAATGCAAAAAAAATACAAAATACGCGGGAAACTACTATTTTTTGTGCCTAGCTGTTATGAAAAGTAAAATGCCTATCAAAATAAGCGCTCCTGCTACTTTCAAAATCAGTATGCCTAAAAAAGCGAAAAAAAACGCGATCAACATACCCGCTGCTGCTGCAAACCCGCTAAAAAACGCAACGCATAGGGAAACTATAACCGGTAATGCTATTATACCAATTGCGAGGCCGAATGCGATTCTGGCTATACTCCTAAGCATATTCTTATCCTAACACAAAACCCGCCCATCGCCTCGCAGAAGCTTTAGCGAAGGCGGGTGGCGGGTTTTGACTGTCTGCTAGCTACTGTCTCCTGACTACTGGCCCTAGAACGTTAACTCGTCCGCGACCGGACCATCAAACTTCGGAGTGCTCGGCACATACGGACCGGATGGAATCGCAGCCTCCTCCTCGTGGTGCGTCTGGGACGGCGCGTGACCGGCACCATAGGCGGTTGTCTGCGTCTGGCGCGGAGCAATCGGACGAGCAGCAGCCTCCGGACGGACGAAGGTCGAACCCTCCGGCTCCTCAATCTTAAGATTGACGCGAGCCTGGTGCTTAATACCGACGATACGCAGCAGTGAGCGAATCGCCTTTGCGGTTGCGCCCTGACGACCGACGACCTGGCCCATATCCTCTTTATGCACCTTCAAGCGAAGCAGCACGCCGAGGTCATCAATCGTGCGCTCTACCTTCACCTCCTCCGGATGATCAACGAGAGACTTTACTAAATACTCCAGAAACTCCTGATCTAAGAATTTATCTGCCATACAATCATTTCTTTCATTTCATTCAAACGACCTTTTAATATGTAATATTTACCTTGTCTAGTGTAACAAATCCTAAGAATCTGTAAACAAACGGGCGCCCTACTGGGCGCCCGTTTGTTTCTGTACGATTTGTGATACGCGCTTTGCGCGAAGGTACTACTTCGCAGCCTTCACCTTCTTGATCTCGTGGTTTGCACGGGCTTTGCCCTCTACCACCTTGCTTCTAACGAGGAGGTTGTAGACGGTATCGCTCGCCTGCGCACCGACGCTCATCCAGTACTTCACGCGTTCAACTTTGAACTCGGCTTTCTTGGTGTGCGGGTTGTACCAGCCCAAATCCTCGAGCGAATCCCCCTTCAGCTTGCTGCGGCGTTCGCCGACAACAAGACGAAAAGCGGCCTGGTGCTTCTTTCCAATTCTTTTTAAACGAAGTGCTAACATAGTATTTGTTTTTTAAGTATCACTGACTCCGCTCTAGCAGCGCGGGGAGGCCCGCACAGCGAGGTCAGCAATGGGAGAAATAATACGCGAAAAGAGCCAAAGTGTCAACGCCGGTCCTCTAGAGACGGCGGATTATATTCGGGCAATTCTTCTTTTTTTATCTTTTCCCATTCTAATTTGACCTTGTTGTTCAACTTAACAAACCCGAAACCTTGCGCCTTTCCCTGCTCATGCATTCGCCGTAAATTACCCGAAAAATCATGGGCATTGCCATAAATTATCGCAATAAACTTCTTACTATCCTTAACTGCCCCTTGAAGGGCGGCATCGAGAGCAATGTCCTCGCGTTGATTTTGTAACTGAATGACAGGGGCGGTATCTGCCTCTTTCAAAACTCCCTCCTCGTCTTTTTTATACATCTCCCTAGTCATTGCCTCAGTTTTGTCTACCACCTCTTTATTTTCGGCGGCCCGCACGCGGAATATATGTTCGGAGCGAAGTTTTTCGGCAGCTCCCCACACCCAGATGTTTTCGCCGGCTATCAGCCGATCATTCTTGAAATTTGCTCTTGCAGAAGATAGGGCTTGCAATAAGGCTTCCGGGAGACGTTCGGGTTGAGGAGTTGCTTCGTACGCAGTGAAAAAATCATTGAGACGACAAAGTAGAAAATAAGAAAACAAAGCTTTCCCTTCATCGCGCGGAAAATCACCCTCTGCAAGCCGTTTATAATACCCGTTGGTCCACTGCATTATAGTTTGGCCAACGACGACAAATTTTTTCGCTTCCAAATCTTTGGAAAGCCGGTCAACTGCGGCATCGTCTTCGGCAAACATTTTTTCAATATCCGGAGTCACGCCTTCCACATAGACATCCTCTACTCCATGCGTTTTCCGTAAATACAGCAAAGCCTCTTCGATAGCCTTTTGCGCTTCAATAACTGCAGCCTTGGTACGAGGAGCAGCTTCAATGTCATTGAGATTGTGCTGACCATGAAACTGGCCGATGTGAACGATGTAGCGCTGTCCTAAAGATTTCCATTCGATGTCGAATTTTTCACTGAGAACACCAAGATCGTCTGGGATTTTTTCAATTTTTTCTTCAATGGGTGGCGGGCTGTCCTGCAAAATACTGCCCCCGGCACCTAGGACAGCAATAATAAGCAATTCTCGAATCTTTTTTTTGAGATCAGGATTTTCAGAGCTGTGCTCTGATTTTTCGAAGCTCGCCATACAAATTAAACTTTTTGTACTATCTGCTCTGCCTGCTCAATCTTAATCGAAAGCAGCTTACTTGTTCCATCTGCAGCCATCGTAACTCCGTAGAGCACGCTGGCGGCTGACATCGTCGCGCGGTTGTGGGTAACAATTACAAACTGCGTCTTTCCGCCAAAGTTTTCGACTAAGTTGGCAAAACGCTTGGTGTTGTTTTCGTCGAGCGCCGCGTCTACCTCGTCTAAGACTAGAAATGGCGGCGGGCTGACCGCGATAAGCGCAAAGAGCACGGCGATAGAAACGAGGCTGCGCTCACCGCCGGAGAGCAGATCCAGGCCCTTGATGTTTTTACGCGGAATCGAGAGCTCGATATCCAGCCCAGCCTCCTGGGCCTGCTGCTCCTCTGAAATTTCCGGAACTGGGCTTTCCTCGCCCTCCATAGCTTTAGCGACGGATGGGTCTTTCTTCTCTAAATGCAGCTTCGCCTTACCTCCGTTGAACATTAAACGGAAGTAGTTGTTGAACTCATCGTTAACTTTATGCAGTGAGCTCGCGAACTCCTCGTGCAACTTTCTCTTTAAGTCCGCGATAAGCTGCTTTAAGTCCTTGCCGGCCTTCTCGAGGTCGGTTATCTGCTGCTCCAAAAAGGCATAACGCTCCTCCATCTGCTTGGCCTGCTCAATCATTGCTGGGTCGATGTCGCCAATAGCAGCAAGTTCGCCGCGTAGACGCAACATTTTGCGCTCCAGCTCAGCCAAACTCGCCCCATCCGTTTCTTGCGCAGTAAAATCAGCCAAGGCTCGGCCGGACTGCTTTGCCTGATGCTCGAGCTCATTCCGGCGCATCGTAATCTTTTCTCGTTCAAACTGCAGACGGCTCTTTTGCGTCTCGAGTCCGTTAATTTCATTTTGCTTGGCCTGCACTTTTTCAAAGGCGGCTTTAAACAGCACGTTAAACTCACGCATCTCACCGGCCAACCGGTTTTCCATCGTGCCCAATTCTTGTAGATGCTTTTCGAGCTGCTCAAGTTCGCCGAGCAGCTTCTTTTTTACAGCACCGAGCTCCTCGTGACGCGTCTGCGCCTCACGACTCCCACCGTCTAACACGCCTTCAATCTTCTCCGAAAGCATCTTGAGCAGCTGCTTAATCGCAGCAATATCGTCAGCCGCGAGCGCCTTATTGACCGCCTCTTTCGCGTCCTTAACCACAGCCAGTAACTCCGCCTCTTTGACGGTCGCCTTGGGTCGCGAGAGTAAAAACTCAATCTCCGCCTCTAATCTTCCGAGCTCTTTTTGAATCTGCCCGCGACGCTGCAGTAGCTCCGCTTGTTTTTGTTTGAAAGTGTCGTACTCACTCTTGGCCGGCTTGCCCGCCGAAGCTTCAGCGAAGGCGGGCTGACGCTTCTCTACTCCCGCGAGCTCCTCGCGCAAAGCGTGTAGCTCCTTAGCCTTTTCAGCGAGCTGACCATCAAGCAGTTTTACCTGTGGCGCGATTCTTTCTTCATCAATGGCGAGCTCAAACAGCTTCGCGCCGAAGTAGGACTGCTCAAACTGCGCGAGCTCGGCCTTAACCTGATCGTGCTTTTCGAAGCGGCCTGCCTGGCGGCGCAGCAGACGCAGTGACGGCAACAGCTCCTCGACGAGTGCCTTGGCTTTATCTAAATTGACCTGCGTGGTCTCGAGCTTGTTTTCCGCCTCGTGCCGCTTAATCTGATACTGGCGCAATCCCAAAACCTCCTCGAGCATCACGCGGCGCTCAATCGGCGAGGCTTTAATAAACAAATCAGCGTTGCCCTGGTTAATAATGGCAAAACCTTTGGTACCTAGGCGTGCTTTTGAAAAGAAATCAACGATGTCGCGCATGCGCACCTCCCCGTCGTTAATAAAGTAGGCGGAGGTGCCATCACGAGTGACGCGGCGGCGAATCGTTACCTCGGTGTAGTCTACCGGGAAAAAGTGCGTGCTGTTATCAAACGTAATTTTAACTTCAGCGAAGCTGGAGCGTGGGCGCGTCAGCGTACCGGAATACAAAAGGTTCTCGCTTTTTTCCGCACGAATGTTTTTAGCCGAGCTTTCACCGAGAATCCAACGCAACGCGTCGATGACGTTTGATTTACCGCTTCCGTTTGGCCCGACGATGGCAGTTACCCCGTCGCCAAATTCCAGCGTAGTTTTATTCGCAAAACTCTTGAATCCGAATAATTCGAGGCGCTTTAAATACATTGCTTATATTGTACAGGATTGGCGTTCCGAAAACTACAGATCGCGACCTAGTAGCCCTTCTGTATGAAATTTACACTCGTCGGAACATTAAAGATGCTCTCGCCACCCGTCCAAACAGCACATTCAAAACCCTGCATCCCATACGTAGGTATGGCCTGATAATATGCCGCTGCCGTTGTACCGGATTGCGTAGAGCTTTTTGAAGCGCCGAAACTTATCTTTCCGTTGTCGGTAGCCCACGTGTATGACATATCATCGCGAACTAAATGATAATCAACAGCAACCCGAGTCGACCCCATCTTGGAAACAATCTCAGTACGCACCTTATCCGGTGCAAGGTACATAGTTGTCCCTGTCTTGTCCACACACTTATACATCGCCCCAGTTTTTGTCTCTGCTGCAGCAAACAGCGCCTGCGTTTGCGGGTCTCCTACTGGTTCAATTACTGCTACTTTCCCACCGGAATTACTGAAAACGTAATACCCTAATCCGAGAGCAGCCGCGATCACGATGATGATAATGAACATTTTCATCTTGATAGAAAGAAAAATTACATTGTCGGCGAAACCGGGGGCTGTTGATTCGGGAGGGTTGGTGCCTGGCTCACAGTTGCCATACCGATGTAATACGGACGAACCTGCATAAGCAGATAGAGCTCAATCGCTATTGAAATGAGAGCCGTTACGACATTACCCATCAACAAGCTGCCGATTGCCCCAACGGCGACGCTGTAAAACATAAAAGTCCAACCCGTCTTCGCCCGTTTAAACAAGCCCGGAACGGCCAATATATTAAGCACAATGCCGATTACAAGGAAAATCCAGTACCAACTAAAGAAACCGGACATTGCCAGCCCTCCGTAGGTCGCAAAATACGAGCCAAACCCTAAAACAGCCAGTATCGCCGGAATGCCCAGCAAAATCCCGAGAATCGCTAAATATGGAGCGACTTTCACAAGAAACTCGCGCAGACCGGTCGGAAGCGCTGGAAGACTTGCATTAATTCCCTCGAGCCAAGTAATTAAACTGTCCATAGTTTAATAAATATTTAATATTGACTTTTATCAAGCATACCATGGAACTCTAGGCTGATCATGCCCGCTGTAAATAATAGCCTATATAGAGAATATAGAAGGCTGTCCAGGCAAATGCGTAGAGAACCAGCCAGCGGTCCGGGTAACGCTGAAACGAGCTCCTAAAAATAAACTTAATGAGCGCGGCCAAAAGAACGCCGGGGGCAACGCGCACGATACGGTTAAAGACGGTCCAGAGTAAAACAGAAAGTAGCGGCAGGTGCGCACTAAACGCAGCGAAGGCGTAGACCTTGAGCGGCGGGATGATACCGTTTGGTAATAAAATATTATATGGCAACCCGTGACTTACCTGACTGACGGTTTGCGTGATTAAATTTTTATGAATACCGGGAATGTGCGCCAAAAATCCGGCTATCGGAAATGAAGTATACGTATAAATAATGTAGGAAAATGTCACGGCCGTAAGGCCGCCGAGGATTGCAAAGAGCCAGGCGCGGATGCTGCGACGCGGCTCAAAAAGTACCAGGAAATAAATGTACACGTCCGGCACGATAAAAAAGGCGATCCCTTCCGCGAAGCCCCACCAAAAACCTATCAAGGCGGCGGCGCGCTTCGACCGAACCGGCGCAAGAGTTTCGAGCATAGAACTCATATCACCAGTATAACGCGCACTACGCCACTCGCCTTTTGTGACTGCGATAGATATACCACAAAATCAGGCTACTGGTTATCGCCGCGAAGAAGCACCAAACCGAGGCAAAGGTCGCGGAGTAGAAAAGCTGCGCGATAACGGCGGCGAGTAAAACTATGGAATCGAGCAGGCGTAGGAGCGGCTTGTGGCTCATCAGCAGCGCGCCGAAAACCGCCAGCGAGTAGAGTATCCCGCCGACAAAATGAACTGGTACAATGACACCGTAATCAATGCTCTGCCCGACGACGTGAATATTCAGCGGGTGCATAATCAGCCCGATAAGCGAAAGTAGCGATGAAACCGCGCCCATGGCGATAAACCAGCGCAGGATTTTTCTACTCCCTCGGTCGAGGTAGTACATCGCAACCGGCACGTAGACCGGCCACAGCAGATAAGCGAAGAAAACAAACCCATACCCGGCAAGTAACGACTGTTCGCCGCGATTTATAAATAACCACTGCACTCCCTCCAGACCCTGTTGCACCGCAAATAAAAGCGAGATGAGCGCGGTTAGTTTTTGTTTCTTACTTGCGAACTTGAGCGAGCCGACACCGACCGCAGCAAGCCCGCCGCTTGCAATGAAGCTAGCTTCAGGAGAAAAACACATGGACTAAATAAGCGGCTTGCGTTGCTTTTCAATAATCTCCAGCGCCTTTTTAGCAGCATCTACCTCGCCGTCCTGCTTACTCGGCCCACTGCCCTGCGCGATGAGCTGTTCACCAAAGTAGACACCGATGCTGAAAACTTTTTTGTGATCCGGACCTTCACTGGAGAGCACGCGGTAGGTCGGAGTTATCTTCAGCGAGGCCTGCACCTTTTCCTGGAGCTGACTCTTAGCATCAACATGGAGCTCCTGACGGATGATTTCTTCTAAGTGACTCGTAACAAAAGTATTAATAAACTTACGCGCTGGGATATACCCGCCGTCCTGGTAAATCGCACCGATGATTGATTCAAGCGCGTTGGCTAAAATAACATCACGAGCCCGACCCATATCCTTTGCTTCGCCGCGAGAAAGAAGCACGACGGCATCAATCCCCGCCTCTCGGGCAACTCCGGCAAGCATCACGTAGTTGACGAGCGCGGCGCGGACCGAGGTCATCCATCCCTCCTCCTGATCCGGGTAACGATTAAAAAGCTCCTCGGTAATGACGAGTTCGAGTACGGCGTCGCCTAAAAACTCCAAACGCTCGTTGTGCGGGACCTTCCACTCCGGGTGCTCATTTAAATAGGAACGGTGAGTCAAAGCCTCATTGAGCAAGGCTTCATTCTTAAACTCGTATTTGATTGATGCTTGAAAGTCGTTTTTTGGCATAGGACTACTGTAACATATTTAAAACTTTTTTTAATTGCGAAAAAACAGGGGCATCGCGCGGAATTTTTTCAATAGCCGAACAACGATTAAGGACGCCCTCAATCGCTTCCTTGTAAGCTGCGCGAAACTCAGAAGATTTAGCCGAGAGAGCCTTTTCTAAATCAGGGTGGTTCATTGAGTTGAACATGCTGGCAAGAAATTCCGCCGGATTGTCTTGTGCGTGACCAGCGTTTTCAACATTTGGAAGGAAATGATCCTCATTAAGTTCCGCGAAAAAAGAACCCGCGACAAGAAGCTCTGTGTGCAGCTTCTTTAAAGCATCATCCGCAGTGATGCCAAAGCGCAAATCAATGACATGAATCGTCTCGTGAAAACCCGTCACGCGCTGTGAGCCTTTTTCTTTAAAAATTTCATCTTGTAAATTAACTATTCTTGGGTCTTTGCGGTTTACAAAAGCATTTGCCCGCCTCGAGTTCACGACATATATAGAATCAACAGCTCCTCCTTCTTCAAGACCAAAAAGGTTTTCGGCATCATGAATCCCGCTCGCAGCCTCCTCGAGACTTCTTTGGCTGGCGATCTTGAGGAAATTCTCAGAACTTAAATTGGTGAAAATTCCATATTCCCCGATTTTCCGTACTGATGCCTCCGGCATACACTGCAGTAGGCCCGTAAACTGTGGCAAAGAAAGATAGGTCAAATCGGCGCAAAGTTCTTTGGCTCGTGGCTCTTCTCCGTTACTTAAGAGAGCAAGGGGCGGCTGGACGATAAAAGAACGACCAACCTCCTTCCAATATTTTCCGCCATCAGCTTCAATTCTTTCGAGTGTCCGAATCGGTGAACCCAAAACAATATTGCCGAAATTATCTTTTTCGCATTTAATTTCCACGGAAGAGGTGGTCGCCTTCCCCTGCTCTGATTCAGGGAAAAACTTACGAAAGAAAAGCTCTCGAACTTGGCCGTTGACCTTAACCTTGGAATAAGCATTACGCGCCAGAATTTCTTTTGTTAGACGTAAATCGACTGGAGGACGATCTATTTCTGCGCCCGCTGGAAGAGCTTCGATCGTCACCATATCGCATGTTGAGAAAATAGCCTCAAGGTTCTTTATTTCTTCCTGGCTTACGGGCTGATCAGACAACAATTCATAAGTAAAATTTTTCTTTTCAATGTGTTCCGGCTGGATTGAGTCAAGGAAAACCTGCTCCTTAGTACGGTCTTGCTCGGACGCAAAAAGAACGTCAAGCTCTTGCTGCTGTTCAGCAGTAAAAAAATTACCTTTATTTGATTGTGCCCGTACGGCATCAAGATTGGTCTGATAGACTAAGGGCTCGTCTAGGCTGAGGTCAATAAAACGAAGGGTCAGCTGCCCGTCCTTGCCTCCGCTTACCTGGAGCTGCAAAGAAGGAATTTGTAAGGTATCGCTTTCTGCCAAAGACGGGTCAATCTCTTTGTTGATTCCATATTTAATGGCAATAAAATCATCAACTGTTCCATCTACGTATCGTGAGACATTATTTCTGTGCGCTATATCTGAGAGCGCTGGCTCCATAATAGCTGTCGCGAAAGAACGCGCACTTTTTTCGACTGAGCTGCTATCGATCACGTAGCCCCCCGCTGCCTGCACTTTATAACCGAGCCCCTTAAACCTAGAAACTTCGGCCCGAAACTTCTTAGCCTGATCTGCGATTTTTTCATCAGATCGTTGCGCGGCTTCCTGATGAACATCTTTTGGAGAAAAATCCTGCTCCTTTTCAACTGCTTTGGTTGCCGCGCATGCACTGAGTACATTTAAAGCTGCAATACTGATACCTAGGGTCAGTTGTTTCTTGGCTCTCTCATCAAACAATGAACCTGCTGCTTGCCGGACTCTCTCGAAAAACTTTTCTCGAATCGTGCGCGATGTGGCGATAAGAGTTGAGCCAAAATCCTCCTTCTCTACAGCGAGAACTGCCCCGTGTTCTTCGTTTTGCGCAAAAAAATGCTCCGACATTATAGCGTCTCAATGATTTTCTTTAATGCGGCGACTTCATCTTCGCAAATCTTCTGAACTTTCAGGGGGTCACCGTCTTTCAATGCACTTATTTTTTCTCCTACTGCAATTGCGAAAGGCTCGTAAAGCTCAGGGTATTTTGCCAATAATTCGAAAACTTCGAGTTGCTGACTACTCTCTAAATCGCGGACTAAATAAGCAAGATCAATTTGTGTCATGCGGTGGGATTCTCTTTCTGCATCTTATGATACACGGTACCAAGCACGCCGTTAATAAACTTACCGGAGTTCGGGCCGCCGTAACTCTTAGCCATCTCAATCGCCTCGTCGATGGCGACCGGAGCCGGAACCTCTTTGCGGTCGGCAAACAAAAGTTCGTAGAGTCCGATGCGCAGGGCGTTTCTGTCTATCGGCGCGATCTGGTCAATCGGCCACTCCGGAGCCGCCTCCATGATCGTCTTATCAATCTCCTTCATATGCGTCACCACGCCCGTCTTAAGCTTCGACATAAACTCCTTTTCGGCCTCAAGACCCGGACCAAACTCGGCGGTGTTACGCGCGATGATAGTATCGAGGTCTTCTTTCTGGCCATAAAAATCCCACTCATAGAGGGACTGCAAAACTATTGAGCGTGCTAATTGACGACTGGCCATAGTGATAGATATACAATAAACGAAAAACAATAAACAATCAAAGAAACGAAAACGGGGCTTGCGCCCCATTTTCTTACATTCTTATTTAGCAAGCCACTTCTTCGGGATAATCTTGTGCGGGAAGGTCGGCAGCTTGGTCTCCTTGTCTGCAACAATATTAAGAGGCTTTAAAGCCAAGTGGCTGCGGCGGCGGCGAACTTTACCGCTGGTAGGATGTTTAGGAGGTAGTGAACCCATAGTGGTAGCTGTAATTACTAATGCAAAAGAGAATACCAGAAAGACTTAAAATATGCAAATGGGTTCTCTGTCGGGGCGGCGCGCGCGGCGCCGCCCCGATCAGATCGCTCCCGGCCGAAGCCGGGGCTACTTCTTCGGCTGCTCGTCCGTAGTGACGTACGACACGAGCGCGATGTCCTTGAACTTGATCCCACGCTCGGGCGCGCTGCGCCAACCAGCATCGTCATAGAAGACTGTGTCGCCACGCAGATAGGGCACGAGGTCACCGTTGGACCGGACTTCGATGACGAACTCGCCGTTCTCGCCCGGTACCGCCGGCGTTTCGTCGCCCGCCCACAGGTACAGCTCGCCTTCGTAGACGCAGACGTCGAGCCTGGTCACCGAGCAGAAGAGAGGCTTGTTCTGGGCCTTGGCAGCCTCCTTGATCTCCAGCAGCTTGGGTCGATGGACGAAGTAGTCCACCGGAACCTTGGCGCTACCGACGTAGTCGATCTTCTGGGTTCGGTCGAAATCGCCAGCCTGGGCCGTCTCGACTCGGGTGACCGCGATCACCGCAATGACGATTGCGACCACCAACGCAACCGGAATCGCCACCTTCATCATCTTATCCAACGGATCTCTCATCGAACCCTCCCTGCCACCTGCGGGACCATTCCCGTTTCGGACTCAACAACCCTAACAATTTTCTAGTAAAATCGTCAATTTGAGCCGGTGATTAAAATGCGCTATCATATTAGTGTTAATTTTTTATCCAACTGGATAAAAAATTAAAAATAAATTGTATGTACACCCAATCTGCAACATATCTTAAACATCTTCCAGCGCGAGGTGTTTTTATTTTTTCCTATCTACTATCTACTGACTACTAACTACTACCCTTATGAGCAAGTTCGTCCATTTACATACACACACGCATTACTCATTGCTCGACGGGATGAGTAAAATTCCTGATTTAGTTGCTAAAGCCAAAGAACTCGGCATGACCTCACTGGCGATGACCGACCACGGCAATCTGTACGGCGCGATTGAGTTTTATAAAGAATGTTTAAAGGCCGGCATCAAGCCGATTCTTGGCGTTGAAGCGTATATCGCCCCGGGAGACCATAAAGACCGGTCCAGCGACGGCGCGAACTCCGACCGGTACTACCACTTGATCCTTTTAGTCCAAAACGAAAAGGGCTGGAAAAACCTGCTCGAACTCGTTACGACCTCCTGGCTCGAAGGCTTTTACTACAAGCCCCGTATGGATAAGGCGATGCTGCGTGAGCGGCACGAGGGCTTAATCGCCACCTCGGCCTGTTTGGGCGGCGAACTTTCGCAGCTTATTCTGGCCAACCGACTCGCGGAGGCGGAAAAATTAATCCACGAGTATCAGGACATTTTCGGTAAAGAAAACTTTTATATCGAAATCGGCCGGCACCCGAAGATTCCGGATATCGAAAAAGTTAACCCGCACCTTATCGCACTGGCTAAAAAAACGGGTGCACCCCTAGTCGCCACCCAGGACAGTCACTACCTGAACTCGGACGACAAAGACGTCCACGATATTTTGCTCGCCATTCAAACCGGTAAAAAAGTAAACGACCCGAAAAAGTTTACGCTCACGGACGACTTCTCGCTGATGGCCGGTTCGCAGATGGAAAAGATTTTTGCCGACCTCCCCGAAGCAATCAGCAGCACGGCCGAAATCGCAGAGAAGTGCAACTTCTCGCTTGAGCTAGGTAAAATCCTGCTGCCGAAGTTCGATACGCCGGACGGATCGGATTCAAAGGCCTACCTGCGTAAGCTCGTTAATGAACGCGTCGCCGAACGCTACCCGAAGTTAGACGAAGTAACGACCACGCGCATTGAGTACGAACTTGGCATCATTGAAAAAACCGGTTTCGCCGATTACTTCTTAATCGTGCAGGACTTCATCAACTGGGCTAAGGACCGCGGTGTCGTCGTCGGCCCGGGCCGTGGTAGCGCCGCCGGTTCAATTATTTCGTACATCCTTCGCATCACCGACTTAGACCCAATTCACTACGAACTGCTTTTTGAGCGTTTCTTAAACCCGGAGCGTATTCAAATGCCGGATATCGACGTGGACATCACCGACGTGCGTCGCGACGAGGTGTTTGGTTACCTCGAGGAAAAATACGGCAAGGACCGCGTTGCCCACATTATCACCTTCGGAACGATGGCGGCCCGCGCTTCAATCCGCGACGTCGGACGTGCGCTGGATATCGAACTCGCCTTCTGTGACCGCCTCGCCAAACTTATTCCGATGGGTAAAGACCTGGATGAGGCTTTGGACGAAGTTGATGAGCTGGCCCAGATTTATAAAGCCGATGAACGCGCCAAAACGATTATCAACGCCGCGCGTAAATTAGAAGGTGTCGCCCGCCACGCCTCGGTCCACGCCTGTGGTACGGTTATCGCCGCTGAGCCGCTGCCCCGCCGCGTGCCGCTGCAACACGCGCCACAGGATGATAAGGTCACTCTCACGCAGTTTGAAATGCACGCCATTGAAGATCTGGGCCTCCTGAAAATGGATATCTTGGGTCTTAAGAACCTGACTATTATAGAAGACACGATTCGCCTCGTGCAGGAGAAGACCGGCGAGCTGATGGATATGAGCAAACTGCCGCTTGATGACAAAGCGACCTTTGAACTTTTCCAGAAGGCCGACACGGTCGGTGTCTTCCAGCTGGAATCCGGCGGTATGCGCCGCTACTTAAAGGAGCTCAAGCCGACGGAACTCGAAGACATCATCGCTATGGTCGCACTGTACCGCCCGGGTCCAATGGAACTAATCCCGAGCTACATCAACCGTAAGTACGGCAAGGAGGCGGTCTCCTACCAGCACCCGAAGCTGGAGCCAATCATGAAAAAGACCTACGGTATCGGTATTTATCAGGAGCAGATGATGCGCATCGCTTCAGATCTCGCCGGCTACTCGCTCGCCGAAGCCGACACGCTGCGTAAAGCCATCGGTAAAAAGATTAAAAAACTGCTCGACGAGCAGGAGGCTAAACTCGTCGCCGGTATGATTAAAAACGGCATTCCGGAAAAAACCGCCCGCATTATTTGGGAGCTCTTCCCGCCATTTGCCCGCTACGGTTTTAACCGCAGCCACGCGGCTTGTTACGCGATGATCGCCTACCGCACTGCTTATCTTAAGGCGCACTACCCGACGGAGTTTTTGACCGCACTCCTTAACTCCGAAAGCTCCGACATCGACCGTATCTCATTCCTCATCGGCGAGGCGAAAAAAGCCAACGTCATTGTATTGCCGCCGGACATCAACAAAAGCTCCTCGGCCTTTGCACCGGAGGGCAGTAATGTCCGCTTCGGTCTGGCCGCCGTCAAAAATGTCGGTACCAACATCGTCGCAGCCATTATTGAGGAGCGTAGCCGTCGTGGCGAGTTTGCAACCTTTAGCGACATTCTTACTCGCGTGCAGCACAAAGACTTAAACAAAAAGTCACTGGAGTCGCTCATCAAATGTGGCGCCCTTGATTCATTTAATATCGAACGCAATACCCTACTCGGGAGCATCGACGACATCACCAAATTTGCCCAGGCCGCGCGCAAAACCGCCGCGCCGCAAAGCGCAGGACTTTTTGGCAGCAGCTTTGTTTCAACAGCAGCCTCAAAAGCACTGCAACTTAAAGACGCGACTCCGGCAACGAATAAAGAAAAGTTGGCCTGGGAAAAAGAGTTGCTCGGCTTGTACGTCAGCGATCACCCGCTGACCATGATGGCGGCGCAAATTGAAACGATGAAGCCGACGAAGGTCAAGGACATGCTACTCGAGCGTAGCAACGTCAAAAACTACCGCGTCTGCGGAATGATCAGTTCGGTAAAGTCCATCATCACCAAAACTGGTAAGCCGATGTGCTTTGCCAAACTCGAGGACCACTCTGGCACCGTCGAGGTTGTCGTCTTCTCTGATGTCTACGCCAAAAACCAGACCTGCTTCAAAGAGGGTGCCATCATTGTCTGCATCGGCAAATTAAACTTTAGAAACGGCGAGACCAGCATGGTCTGCGATCAGGTGAAAGAAATAGTTTAGATGTTGTTATACTAACAATCATGAAAAGAATCGGGCTCATCAGCCTCCTGCTCCTTAGTCTCCCGCTTATCGCCTCGGCATATGTCAGCCCCGGTAAACCAACTGGCTTTGTTAACGACTTTGCAAATGTTTTAAAATCCGAGGACAAACAAGTCATCGAGCAAAAAGCTCAAACCGTAAAAAATCAAACCGGTGCAGAAATCGCCATTGCCATCGTCCCCTCCCTCGGCGAGGACTCCGTAGAAGAATACGCGGTCTCGCTTTTTGAGGACTGGAAAATCGGACAGAAAGAAAAAGACAACGGCGTCTTGATCCTGCTTGCGATGGATAGCCACGATATCAAAATCGAAACCGGCTACGGCGCCGAAGGCAATCTGACCGATGCGCAGTCAAAGCAGATTATCGAGAAGATAATGGTCCCGGCCTTTAGAAATAACGACTTCGCCGGCGGACTAGCAGGCGCGGTTGAGGCTATTGGGCAAACCTTCGCCACCGGTGAGGTGTCGGTAACACAACCTGCGGGTAGTTTTCATTTCAATCTGTCGCCCAGCTTTTTTATCGCCCTGATGGTACTTTTCCAGATCTTAATAAGCATCATGGGTCGCAGCAAGTCTTGGTGGCTTGGTGGCGTGCTCGGTGGCATTGGCGCCACTGTTATCGGCCTGCTGTTTGGTTTTCTCTTCGCCGGCGCAATCGGTTTTCTTTTTCTTGTGCCGATAGGACTCTTGATTGACCGAGCCGTCTCGAAACAATACGCGGCGGCGGCCTCTTCAGGGATTAAACCTTGGTGGCTACGCGGCGGCGGCCGTGGTCCCGGCGGATTTGGAAGCGGAGGAGGCTTTGGCGGATTCGGTGGTGGCAGCTCCGGAGGTGGAGGCGCCAGCGGTAAATGGTAAAGGCCTTGCCTTGTTTTTAAAATAACCTATACTTTTCCTTATGGTTCGCTTCACTTTCCAGCTCACAACGACGACCTCGTGCACTATTCGCCCACTCGGAGCGTGAGTTTTGGCCTGGTTCACTACGAACAAGACTAACACCCACTCTCTGAGTGGGTGTTTCGTTTCACGGTGATCGAGACACAGAGAAGCAATGGGCACAGCGCCCAGGAAGGGATTCTTCGCATGCTTGACGACGACGAGCACCAGGCGGCAGTGACGAACCACTACGGCGACAATCCGCCGAAGCAGCACCCGGACAAGCCCGAGCCCGAGGAGAACTCGGACGACGCTCCTCCGGAGATCCACGGCCTCGCTTAGCCGGGACCACGCACCGTCTTGCGGGGCGGCGAGCAGAACAGCTCGCCGCCCCGCGGACCCAACCTTTGATTCTTTATTGCATTTAGCGCTACAATTAACTCAATCTATGGAAAATAATCTCGACCACACCTGCCTGCCGGCAGGCAGGTCCGCCCAAACTCATCAATAAACACATGGAATCATCACTCGAAAACATAAGACACTCCCTCGCACATCTTTTGGCCGCAGCCGTATTAAAAAAGTGGCCCGACACCAAACTCGGCATCGGCCCCGTTATCGAAAACGGTTTTTATTACGATTTCCAGTTCAGCACGCCAATTAGTGATGCTGATTTAAAAGATTTGGAAAAGCAGATGAAAAAGTTTGTCGGCGGCAAACTTGCTTTTACCGGCACCGAGATGTCAGCCGATGAACTGAAACAAAAATATGCAGCACAGCCGTTTAAGCTCGACCTGATTGAAGAGTATGCCAAAGAGGGCAAAAAACTCACAAGCTACAAAACAGGCGAAATTTTTGAAGACCTCTGCAAAGGCGGACACGTCGCTAACACCTCCGAAATAGACCCGGATTCATTTAAGCTGACCAAGCTCGCCGGCGCTTACTGGCGTGGTGATGAGAAAAATGCCCAGCTCACCCGTATATATGGAGTGGCCTTTGCGACTAAGGCCGAACTCGATACGTATCTCACCATGATGGCAGAGGCGGAAAAGCGGGACCACAAAAAGCTCGGCCCGGAGCTCGATCTCTTCACCTTCTCCCCGCTCGTGGGCTCCGGTCTGCCTTTGTGGACTCCGAAGGGAACACTCATTCGCAAACAACTCGAGGCATTCGTGTGGGAGCTCCGCTCCGCCCGTGGTTACGAGCGCGTTGAAATCCCGCACATTACGAAAAAAGACCTGTATGTCACAAGTGGCCACTGGGATAAATATAAAGATGACCTTTTCAAAATCACTACACGCGAGGGACACGTGTTTGCGATGAAGCCAATGAACTGTCCGCATCACACGCAGATTTACAATCGCAAGAAGTGGAGCTATCGCGAACTTCCACAGCGCTACGAATCAACCACGATGGTCTACCGCGACGAACAGAGCGGTGAACTCGCAGGTCTTTCGCGCGTCCTTTCAATCACCCAGGATGATGCCCACGTATTTTGCCGCATGAGCAGCTTCAAAGAAGAAGCGCTTAAAGTTTGGGATATTATTCATTCGTTCTACGGCGCGTTTGGCATCACGCTCAAGGTTCGCTTGTCGCTCCGTGACCCCAAGCATCCGGAGAAGTATCTTGGCGAGAGTGCGAAGTGGGAGCAGGCAGAAGAAGTTTTGCGAGAGATCATCAACGAGAAAAAGGTTGATTTTATTGACGGCGAAGGTGAAGCCGCTTTCTACGGACCGAAGCTCGACTTCATGGGTACTGACGCAATCGGGCGCCAGCAGCAAGTTGCAACTATCCAGCTCGACTTCAATCAGCCGGAACGCTTTGACCTCACCTGCGTGAACGAAAAGGGTGAGGACGAGCGTATTGTGATGCTCCACGCAGCAATCATGGGCTCCATTGAGCGCTTCACTGCCCTGCTCATCGAGCACACCGCCGGGCACTTCCCTGTTTGGCTTTCGCCGGTGCAGGCGCGCATCATCGCCGTTTCAGAAAAGTTCCAGGACTACGGCGCAAAAGTTTTAGCGGAATTAAAAGCCGCCGGCATTCGCGCGGAGCTCGCCGACTCAAACGAAACTCTCGGCAAGCGCATCCGCGCCGCCCAGATGGAAAAAATTCCGTACGTCCTCGTCGTCGGCGAAGAAGAGGTAAACGCCGGAACGGTTGCCACAAAATTGCGAAATGCCGACCTCGGCAAACTCTCCGTCGCCGACCTCGTCGCAAAACTGAAGCAAGAAATCGCAGAACGCAAATAGCCTACTAGGCTCTCCTCAATGGCACTTTAGTTAACTAAAGTGCCATTGGCGTTTCAAATGAACCGCCCTTGCCGCCTACGTCAAGAATATGTTTTGCGCGGCTATCGCTACTGTATGCTCACGTTAGCTAAGCACTCCACATCTCCAAACACTGCCTTAAACTTCGTGGCATTGTCGGGAACACCGATAATGCTGGAGCGATTGCCGTGCGCGGAGTTGAGATCAAAGGTCTCATTAACAAAGCCCGTTTGCTCCTGATGGTCTATCTCACCAGACTCATCCTTGGCGTAAAAGGTTAAAAGAGGGGCGTAGTATAACTTACCGTTTACATCCCCCATTCCATTAAGGGTCCACTGAAACTGGAAATATGTGTTTGTCCGAAGAGCCAAGAGTGTGCAGCTTGGACGAGTTGGTTGAGGAGTAACCTTGACCGCTGCGGGAATGACAGCTCCGCTAGTACTAACGGAGGGAATATCGGAAAGGCTTTCAATCTGATGCGCGACCAACAGAGAACCAATAATAGCTAGGCCAATGAATAGTTTTTTCATGTGTATATATCGTAGCACTTGACGGAGTAGGGGCAAAAATGGCTGCGGGCTGGGGTCCTTTCGGATCTCCCAGCCCGTCAAGCGCTCGTCGGCTTAGCCGACGGCGCGCAGACCACCTGCGCGACTTTTCACGACGTATCGTTCACGACTCGCCTCCCTTCAGTCGATCGTAAACCCTTTCTCGTAGTCGCGAAGTGCGACCGCGAGAGTTTGAGCAGAAGTGCCCGGATGCTTCTTCCAACGAGCCCACGCGGCCGTTGAGAAGCCTCGAAGGTTTTGCTCGTGCAGGAACTGTACGAACCCAACCAACGTCATCCTCTCGCGAATACGAAAGGCCACGATCTCTTCTATAGCCTCCTGCGGAGACGGGAAGAGCTGCGTCGCTAAACGTTCCATCACGAGTGTACAGCCTGGCGACCGTTCACCACATTGGCGAAGTGCTTGCGGCACCCTCGCCGACATGTCTTGAGATGCGCCTGCGCATCCTTGTACACCTCACCTCCCAGGTGCCCGAGCACCAGAAGACGAGTCCTCTGCTGATGCGGGCACGGAGCGGGCGGCTTGAGCCCGAGGAGCCTGCGCAGCCACATCAGGCGTTCCTCCGCTTGCGGATCACCTCGACCTGCTTGACGCAGTCGCCGCAGTGGACCAGATGCGCCCGCACCTCCAGGAGCTTGCGTCCCTTGAGCTTCTCGCCCACGAAGTGCTCAAGACGACTGACTTCCGGGCACTCGAGCGCGAAGGTCTCTTTTCCGGCAACTGCCGCCGGCTCCCTTGCAGCCTCTTCACGACGACGCTTCCTCTCTGCGTGCTTGCGCAGCCGCTCTAAGATCGATGCCATGTCGCTCCTCCTTCCCCTCGCCCCCATGGCGATTGGAGATGGGAAATAATATATCATATATGATATAATTTGTCAAAAAATAAAGTTGCGCCTTCTCGGTTTTTTTGCTAAAATAGATGCATTGTTTTCGCATCTGCTGACCACTATCTACTAACTACTGTCTACTATGACCATAAACTGGTACGGCGAAGGCTGCTTTAAAATTGTTGAAAACGGCGTCACGATTACGACCGACCCTATCGAGAGCTACACCGGACTTTCGGCTCCGCGTTTTAAAACCGACGTCATCATCAGAACGCTCCTTAATCCCCTGACGCCGGAGGACGACAAGCCCGTCGCAGTCAATGAAGAAGACACGATGATTATCGTCGGCCCGGGAGAGTACGAATCAAAAGGCATTCATATCACCGGCTGGGCGCTCACTAAAGGTAGCGACAAAGAAATGCTACGTTCTGTTTTTAAAATTGAAACTGACGACATCTCTGTTGGTCTGCTTGGCCACTTGGCCGAATTTAATGACCCGGAGATTCTCGAAGAGCTCGGTGATATCGATATTTTAATCGTGCCGGGTGGTGGCGAGCCGTACATCGGCCAGGAGGCCGCGGCGAAGCTTATCCGCCAAATCGAACCGAAACTCGTTATACCTTCCTTCTTTAAAGTCCCGGGACTGAAACGTAAGAGCGAAGAGGTCACCGAATTCCTTAAGCAGCTCGGACTCAAGTCGGAGCCGGTAGAAAAAGTTTCTATTAAAAAGAAGGAGCTCGGAGAAAAAATGCAGGTCGCAGTACTTAAGCTCTAACCATGAAGAAGTTTCTCGAGCATATCAACGAACAAGAGTATGCTGTGCGTCGCCGGTGGCTCATCATCTTCTGCGCCGGAGCCGGCCTTCTCGTCGTAGGCGTCTGGATCCTGACACTACGGAGCATGCGCGCAGACCTCACGACTGATCCGAAAAAAGTTGAGAGCGCGGCGCAGGCAGCGGGTAGCCTCCAAACTCTGGGACAGAAAATCAGCGCTTCGTGGAGTACACTCAAAGAAGGAATCGGCAGCACCGTTGTACAGTTTCAAAATGCAGCCACCACTACAACTGCAACGACCACTTTAGAAACGACATCAACTAACCAGTAACACGCATATGGCTGAAGAAGAAATCGTCAAAGCAAAACCGGGAAAAGATATTGAGGGTCGTGAAATTACCGACGAGCTCAAAGAGTCGTACTTAGACTACGCGATGAGCGTCATCGTCGCTCGTGCTCTGCCGGACGTCCGCGACGGCTTAAAGCCGGTGCAGCGCCGTATTTTGTGGGGCATGTGGGACTCCGGCGTGACTGCTGACGCGAAGTTCCGTAAATCAGCCGACATCGTCGGTGAAGTCATGGGTAAATACCACCCGCACGGCGACTCTTCTATTTATCAAACCATTGTCCGCATGGTGCAGGACTTCTCGTTCCGCTACCCGCTTTGTATCGGTCAGGGTAACTGGGGTTCCGTCGATGGTGACGAGGCCGCTGCGTATCGTTACACTGAAACCAAGCTTTCCCGAATCTCTGAGCAGCTCCTTGGCGACATCGACAAAGAAACAGTCGACTGGGCACCGAACTACTCCGGCACCAAACAAGAGCCGAAGTTTTTGCCGACTAAAGTTCCGAGCTTGCTTTTAAACGGCACCGCCGGTATCGCCGTCGGTATGGCCACCAACATCCCGCCGCACAACCTCGGTGAGGTCGTTGACGCCACGCTGCACCTGGCCGACAACCCGAAGGCGACGACGGAGGACCTGGCCGAGTTCGTCAAAGGACCGGACTTCCCGACCGGCGGCGTCATTTACAATAAAAAAGATATTTTGCAGGCCTACACGACCGGTAAGGGCCCTATTACGATGCGTGGCATCGCCGAGATTAAAGAGCGCAAGGGCGGCAAAGGCAGCGACATCGAAATTACAGAGATCCCCTATCAGGTAAACAAGAGCGAGCTGCTGATGCGCATGGCCGAGCTCGTTACCGACAAAAAAATCGAGGGCGTCCGCGACATCCGCGACGAAAGCGACAAGCACGGTATGAGCATCATCATCGAGCTCAAAAACGACGCCAACCCGCAAAAGATTTTGAACCAGTTGTTTGAATACACTGATTTGCAAAAGAACTTTGCGGTCAACATGGTCGCACTTGGCGACGGCGGACTGCAGCCGCAGACGATGTCGCTTAAAGACATGCTCGTAGCCTTTATCGAACACCGTAAACTCGTCGTAAAGCGCCGCGCTGAATTTGACCTACGTAAAGCCAAAGAGCGTGAGCATATCTTAGAAGGTTTGGAGAAGGCACTCTCGAACATCGACAAAATCATCGCCCTGATTCGTAAAGCCGAAAACCGCGAGGAGGCGCACACCAACTTGATGAAGACCTTCAAGTTTAGCGACTTGCAGGCCACCGCCATTTTGGACACCAAACTTGCAACGCTCGCCAGCCTGGAGCGCTTTAAGATTGAAGACGAATTGAAACAAAAGCGCGCACTCATCGAAGAGCTCGAGAGCCTGCTTAAGAGCACGGCCAAGATTTTGACGGTCATCAAAAACGAGCTCAAAGAGGTCAAAGAAAAGTTTGGCGACGAGCGTCGCACCCGCGTAATCAGCGGCGGCATCAAAGACTTCGCCGAGGAGGACTTAATCGCCAACGAAGAAACGATCATTACCCTCTCGCAGAGCGGCTACATCAAGCGTGTTCCACCGGGTAGCTTTAAAACGCAGAATCGCGGAGGCAAAGGCCTTATTGGCTCCGACGTGGCCGACGACGACTTTATTTCGCACATCAAGTTCTCGCACACCCACGACAATATCTTGTTCTTCACGGACCGTGGCCGCGTCTTCCAAACCAAAGTCTGGGAACTTCCGGCTGCCAGCCGTCAGAGCAAAGGTAAGCCGGTACACAACTTCCTGGAGATGCCGCTCGAGGAGCGCGTTAACGCCATCGTTACCTATCCGAACGATGTCAAAGGCAAAGATTTGACGAAGGAGTTCCTGGTGATGACGACCGTTCAGGGCATGATCAAGAAAACCGCGCTCGCCGAGTTCCAAAACGTCCGCCGCTCCGGCATCATCGCCATTGGACTCCATAAAGACGACACCTTGCAGTGGGTTACCCGCTCAAACGGTGGCGACGAGATAATCATCACTACCCACGACGGTCAATCAATCCGCTTCCCGGAGAAGCAGGTTCGCCCGATGGGTCGTACCGCCAGCGGTGTTACCGCTATCAAGCTCAAAGGTAAAGACTTTGTCAGCTCGATGAACGTCATTACCAAAGAGCAGGCCAAGGACTTTAAGTTACTTGTCGTGATGAGCAACGGTTACGGTAAACAAACGCCGCTTTCGCAGTACCGCGTCCAGAGCCGCTCCGGATCAGGTATTAAGACCGCCGAGGTTACTGCTAAGACCGGCGCCGTTATGGATGCTCGCGTTATCAGCGAAGAAAAGGAGCTTATCGCCCTCTCCGCCAAAGGTCAGGTCATCCGTACCGACATCGCCTCGATTCGCATCGCCAGTCGCGCGACGCAGGGCGTCAGAATAATGAACGTAGAGAGCGGAGATCATGTCATCGGGGTAATCTGCTTCTAGGACTTAAACCTAAAAACATACTCACAAAGCCGCCTCGTTAAAAGGCGGCTTTGTGTTATCATTAACTCTATGCCTCCGCGTTTTACTCGTACGCAAATTGTTATTGCCGGCATTGTTCTGGCAATCATACTGCTCGTCATCCTCATCGCCACCGGCATTATCCCGGGCCTTCGGCAAAAACAAACCGGTGACAAGTTAACCGGCGATCTCACCGTTTGGGGAGTTTTTGATGATGAGGTCGCCATCAACAGCACCCTCATAACCGAATTCCGCAACAAACACCCTCAGGTAAACATCACCTATAAAAAAATTGACGAGCGCAGCTATGAAAGCGATCTCGTTAATGCGCTTGCCGCCGGCACAGGTCCGGATGTATTCATGGTTCAAAACACCTGGCTGCCGAAGCATTACAACAAGCTCTCGCCTCGTGATCCAAAGCAGTTCAATCTGGTTAACTTCGGTGAGCTATACCCGCAGGTCGTAGTCAAAGATTTTTCGAAGGACGGCAAAGTTTATGCCATGCCGCTGTATGTCGACACGCTTGCGTTGCTTTACAACAAAAACTTGTTTGACGCCGCCGGTATTGCCCAGGTTCCAAAGAGCTGGGACGACCTGGTAAACGCGATCCCACTACTGCGCCGATTAGATGACGGCGGTCGGATTTCACAAGCCGCAGCGGCTATCGGTGGCAGTACTCGTACGATTAACGGCGCCAACGACTTGCTCTTCCAGCTGATGATGCAGTTCGGTTCACAGATGACCAATGAACAACACACCTCGGCTAACTTCGGCTATTCCGGCAAGCAGGCGCTGGATTACTACTTAAGCTTCGGCAACCAGCGCAGCCCGGCATACACCTGGGATTACGGCGTCCACTATTCAATCGATGCCTTCGCCGAAGAATCAGTGGCAATGCTTTTTAATTATGGGTATCAACTCCAGCAACTAAAAGAAAAAAATCCCTTCCTGCAAATTGGCGTCGCGCCGATGCTACAAAAAACGGGTACGACGAAGCCTATCACCTACGCAAACTACTTCGGCTTGGGCGTTTCGGCGACGAGCAAAAACAAAACACTTTCTTGGCTCTTCGTCGACGAGGCAACCGTTGATCCTGCAACGAATGCAAAATATTTAAACGCCACCCACCGATCCCCCGCGCTACGATCACTGATTGCGACTTCGATGAACGACCCGGAGGTTGGCGTGTTTGCCAGGCAGGCTCTCCAGGCCAACTCCTGGTACCAGGGCGACAGCACCGAAGTTAACAGTACGTTTACCTCTATGCTAGACTTAATCGTAAGCGGCCAATTGAGCACGAGCCGCGCCCTTGACCAGGCGGAACAGCTCGTAACCGAGTCTTTGCGCAAAACCTCGGGCCAATAATATGAAACTTCGACCAGCCAAACTCTCGCTCGCGATTTTACTGCTAAGTAGTATTTTAGTGACGGCAACTCCAGCCATTGTCGCGGCGGCAGATTTAGATGTTAACCCGGCAACGACCAGCTTGGCTAACGGCATTATGCCTGCTTGCGACCCGGGTTACAGCGATTTAAAGGGTGGGACGATAGGGCCAAAGGGCCTCCCTGCCTGCGGCGTGACGCAAGCCCTTCAGCTTATCTATAACATCATAAAATACGTTACTTACATCATCATCCCTATCGCCGTATTGCTCATTGGTTACGCCGGGTTTACGATTATGACCTCCGCCGGAGAGGCTGAAAAGATAAGTCAGGCGAAACACATGATCCAGCTCCTGGCTATTGGCATCGCTATTATTCTTCTCTCGACACTTATCGTTCAGTACGTATTTAAAGCAGTTGGCGTGCAGTCGACTAATATAACTAATATCACGCCGGGTGCGAAATAATATGAAATGGCTCACCTCGATTTTCTTGCTTCTTGGAACTAAGCTCGCTTTTGCCGCAGACAAAGTCACTCTTCCCAATCCCCTCTGCCCTGAAAATGATCCGACCTGTAAAACCTCTCTCCCGGATATCATTCACAGCGTTTTTCATTTTTTGGCAATCGACATTGGCCCGCTTGTGGTCATCATTTTCGTACTTGTTGGCGCCTACCAGATGATTTTTAGCGGCGGCGAAGCGGAAAAATTCACAAAAGGTAAAACTACTATCGTTTACACCGTCGTCGGTTACGCCGTCCTCTTAATGGCCAATGGTATTGCCGCGATTATCCAAACAATCTTAACCGGTAAGTAATACATGCAAACTATGAAAAGACTTGCAGCAAGACTGACTGTGCTCGCCTTGACCTCAGCCCCACTTCTTGCCTTCGCCCAAGACGTCGGCGATGACGGGTTGCCGAAAACGACGAAGGATGTTATGACCATACTCGGCCGAATCGGCGACTGGCTTTTTACCGGACTGCTCATTATAAGTGTTATAATGTTGATAGTAGCCGGATACAAGTATTTGTTCTCACAAGGAAGCGAAGAGCAGACGACCTCGGCAAAAAATACTATTGTTTATGCGGTTATTGCCCTAGCGGTGGCAATGCTAGCCGGTGGAATCCCGTATCTCGTCAAGTCAATCCTTCAAGTTAAATAAAAATAAATAACATTAATATCGTATGAAGAAATTATTGACAGCTCTCGCGCTCGCTGGAATTACGCTAAGTTTCGCCGCACCTCTCGTCCTTGCTCAACCGGCGGGATCAATTACCTGCCCTACGGGCATCTCTGTTTCGGCTGGCACGCCCTGCCCATTACCAGACAAAATCCTTGGCGGCGACGTAACAAATCTTGGCGGTGGCAGCTTTGTTGCTTTACTTCAGACGATTACTAACTGGATGTTTACTTTCCTGCTAGTGTTCGCTGTAATCATCTTCATCTACGCAGCTTATAAGTATCTTTTCTCTGGAGGCAACGAAGAAGGCACAACTGCCGCAAAGAACTACCTCATTTATGGCGTTATCGCTATCGCAGTTGCGATGATGGCAAAAGGTATAACCTTTATCGTCGCCGAACTCTTAGGAGCAACGACTACGAAATAGTTTTTTTTCTGTAACTGTATCCACTAAAAACCGCCTTCGGGCGGTTTTTAGCTTGATATAAAAACGACAGAAGCCCGGCCGGTGACATCCTCCCTTTTGGGGAGGAGCACCGAACCGGGCTTCAACTGCGCGTCGCCTTACGTCGACGCGCGAACGACTCTACCAGGCTTCTACGCTGAAGCGCTGGTTCACGGCCCTGACCTGAACGTAGAACGTCCCGGTCGAAGTCGTATCCCAAGCTATCCCGGCCCGAGCTTCGAATGGGTTGCCGTCCCCATTCTCAAGCAGGACCTGATAGCCCAGGTTGTCCGGCGCTCGAATCTTGAAGCGCATGCCGCCGGAGACATGCACTCTGACCCACTGCCCGGGAAGCAGTGCGTCGGGAAACGACTTTTCTCCCGGAGAGTCCAGCGTCACGCTCGCGACCGGAACTTCCGGCGGAGTGTGCGCTTTCGGTGTGTGACTCGCCGCCACACCGACTGCGGCTTCCTTCTTGACTGCCTGCTCGACCGTGAAGTCGTGCGGCAGTTCAGGTGCAGTGGGTTTCCGGCTCTGGTAGAGCAGGTAGACCGCCGCGCCAATCAGCGCCCCCCAGAGGAGAAAGTACCTCAAGAGAACGACCGCCCCCGGAAACGGGGGTTCCATCCCCTTCGGCAGCCGCCCTGCGGACTCCGCCTCGGGCGTAGCAGCATGTGCGTCGCCGCTCATCGCGTACCTCCTCTTCTGCCAGCGAGTTCGCGCAGCGTCACGATGACGTCAGCGCCGATGCCGTTCGCGGTCACGATCTCCTCGTGAACATCCCGCTTCACGACACCGTCTTCGGCCAGGACAGCCTCTCTCGCCTTCTGCTTGATCTCGTCGCTCACTCCTGCGAAGGCAGTGAGCGCCTCCAGGTCCGTCACCTTGTCCGGTGACGCCCAGCGAGCCATGCGCAGCACCCGATTATTGGTCGTAACCAGGTCGGCGCCGGCCTTGTTCTCGGCTTCCAGTCGCTTGAGATCTTTCTGGATGAGAGCGACCGAACGAGCAACAAGAATCTCAAGCCACTTCCCGGTGGGCATGAGCTTGGTCAGGTTCAACCGCGTGATGATCACGCCGAAGACCTTGACCTTGATGTGCGCCCGCCCCTGCTCGAGGGCGTCCGCCATCTGATCCCGCGCCCAGAGGTAAGCCTCGAGGCGCTGGCCAACAAACTGCTTGGCCGCGGCCAGGTCACGGTATCCCATCCCGGCCACGACCGCGAGGATCTTGGCCTTGACGGCGTCGATCGTCTTGAAGTCGGATCCCTTGAGATCCTCCTCCTTGACGTCTTCGCGGTGCCAGAGGCGCACCAGGAACGTCGGTACGCCCGGGACGACCTCCTTGGGCTTCGCCAGGAACTTGCGCTTCGCCTTCGCGACGCGCTTCTCCTCGGCGCGAACCTCCACGGGAGTCGTGGGTGCGACAGGCGGGACAGGCGAGACGAACACGAGGTCCGCGCCCAACTCATTCGCACCGAGATGGTGCTCGTGAGCCCAGTGCGCGATGTGCCCCGTGATGACCGGCCAGAATTGATCCGGATACAGCTCCTTGACGATCGCCAAGGCGCCGCGACGGATTGCTCCGGGGACCTCCTCGCCGTACTGCGGCCCGCTTGTGGGCGAGCGCAGCCACCGACGATACGACTCATTGAGCTGGTCGATCAGCTTCGGCAAAACGCCGGCAATGAACCCCTCATGCTTGAACGGCAAGAGACGGTTCGAGTCAGCCATGATGCCGATGCCCAAGTTGCCCGTGAAGGTGCTGTCCTCCGGGCCGAGAATCGGTTCCTCCTTGGAACCGATGCAGGGATTGAAGTCCCCACCACTTACGTCCACCGGCTCCGGCTTGAACAGCCACCAGAGCAGCGGAATGCGAGCGCGACCTTCGAGAGGCTTGATCGCCGAAAGCATGATCCCGTTGAAGTCCAGGAATGCCTTCGTTTCCGGGTGTGATACCGAAAACCGCGCATACCCCTCGAACTTGTACGCGTCGTACAAGACCCAGGAGATGATCGGAGCCGCGACGAGCGCCAGAGGCAACCAAGCCCCCATCGCCAGACACAGCACGATCGCGATTACAGTCCCCACCACGAAGCAAACAGTCCGAGCCCGCGCGTCGAACTCGGCGAGAATCGGGCCGAACTCCAGATGCGGGATCACGTCGTGGTGACCTCCCCCGCCAGGATGTTCGTCGTCATCGCCGAGTTCGGCGTGAGCACAGTGCCCCCGCGAACAGTTGATCGCCTCCTGCAGATGCGTGAGTGGTGGCCAGAGCCACCCCATCGCGCGCCCGACGTTGAAGGACAGCGGTGCGCCGGGCGGCGCAGCCGTACCGCGCATCTGCCACCAGCGAACCAGAGTATAGACGTTCAGCCCGATCGCCACGAAGGCGCCGAGCAGGCACGCCAGCTTCACCCAGGGATTCATCGTTCCGCGATCGGAGATCGCAGCGTACAACGAGTACGCAGCGCCGACGAACGCAGCGACGAGACCAACGAGCTTCAGGATTCTACGCATCTCTGTCTCCTCGACCCGCCTATGGCGGGTCAGAATATCTGACCCGCACCGCGGGCCTCGGTTTGGGTCCCGAGACCCTTTACCCGCGTCACAACAAGTGACGTTAGGGTCCCTCGTCTCCTGCTACCCCGCAATGGGGCAGGCCACGAAACAGGGATTTTGGGATCGATCATCGATTTTCGACCCCAAAACTCCTGCTTCGTGCTTCAGAACACGAGAGATCCCTCAAAACCTAAGTTTTAAGGGCTTTTTAGCCCTCCTCCAATGAGGTTAAGGCGCTGTCAAAGAGCGGTCTTTACTGAACATATAGTATAGCATACTAATACTAATTTGTCAAGTATTAGGCGCTTTTTGCACTTTTTGGTCAATCAGTAAAAATCACGAACAAATAAGCTCAAGTTTATCCACTGCCCTGCTCAAAAATAACTTCACGTATGTTATACTGAATGTAACGAATTAATTTTTACTATTAAAAACATCGTATGAAGAAAACGTTACTCGCTCTTAGCACTATCGCAATGGTCGGACTGACTCCGCTCGCCGCTTTTGCAGTTGATATTCCGGCTACCACACCTGGCCCGGGCATCCGCAGCTTCGAAGGCATTCTTAATGTGCTCGACACCGTCATCAACTGGATGTTCACGCTCCTGCTCGTTATGGCAGTAGTTATGATCATTTACGCCGCGTTTAGCTACTTGACCGCCGGCGGTGACGAGGAGAAGGTTGGCAAGGCGCACAAGGCTATCATCTACGCCGTCGTCGCTATCGCCGTCGCCTTCCTCTCAAAGGGCATCTCGTTCGTCGTCGCACAGCTTTTGGGGCAAGGATAGTACGTGTAACGTTAGACGTGAAACTTGCAACTTTCAAAACCGCGACGCCAGTCGCGGTTTTGATTTTGGGGCGAAAATAAGCGATACTACAACAATGCTGGGGTGGCGAAATGGCAGACGCATCAGCCTTAGGAGCTGAAGCCGCGAGGCATGTGGGTTCAAGTCCCACCCCCAGCACAAAAACCAAAACACGGCCTTTAGGTCGTTCTTTGGTTTTTGTGCTTAGATGGACTTGAATCGTCGGACCGGAAATTTTCAGTATAAAATTTCGGGGAGAGGGTGCCCAGACCAACTGGGCGCGACGGCGCACAGTTGAGTCGAGGGCAAGTCCCACCCCCAGCACCAACGAAAAAGTCCGGTCTTTGCTGGTTCTTTTTTGTCTTTGAGCTGACTAACTGTCGACTGACTAACCGACAACTCATCTCCTCTGCCCGTGAAATTTCTTATGCACATCTCCTAATTGTTTGTTGGTCAGGTGCGTGTAAATTTGCGTCGTCGAGATATTGCTGTGGCCCAGCAGCTCCTGCACACTGCGCAGGTCGGCGCCATTTACGAGTAGGTCGGTGGCAAACAAGTGGCGCAGCTTGTGTGGCGTAACGTGCTCCGCGATGCCGGCCTTACGAGTGTAGTAATTAACCAGACGCTGCACAGCGCGCGGCGTGATCTTACCGATAACTTTTGGCGGTTTTTGCGACTTCTTGGGAACCTTACTTAAACTCACAAACATCCACTCGAGCGCGTCCCCGCGCTTATCCAAATACTTTTTAATCGTGGCCTTGCAGCTATCTGAAAAAAACACGACGCGCAGCTTCTCTCCCTTGCCGCGCACAGTAATCTCGCCGCGACTTAAGTCGAGATAACGGCTAAGCCCGCAGAGCTCAGAGACACGCAGCCCGGTTGAAAAAAGCGTCTCTAATACCGCTCGGTCGCGCAGCGCACGCAATCCCTCCCCTTCGGGTGCGCTCATCAGGCGCTCAAAGTCGCGATACTCCGGGATAGCAATCTGCCTTTGGGCAATCTTTGGTAACTCGATCTTATCGGCAGCTAAGACTTTATAATCATGCTTGGCCAGATACTTTAAAAAGCTACGCAGCGCAATGACGTAGTAATTTTGAGTCACCTTTTTCATCGTTCCACCCCGGCCACTATCCATTGTCGACATTTTTACACGAAATGATTTCACGGCACGCTCGGTAATGTCCGACTCTGACTTAATCCCTGCGTCCTTTAAAAACACCTTGAGATAGTGCTCGTAGTTGCGCCGTGTTTTAGGCGACCGGCCCTTTTCGACGGTCAGATAGTCTAAGTAGTCTTGCAGGAGCTCCTCAATTTTCGCCATACACTAAGTATACCGCAGATGTGTCGTAAAATATTCCCGGGCTTCGTGAGCGGCAAAAGACTATGTTACAGCGTACTAGTACACGGTAACATAGCAGAAAAATATTTCCGTCGCTTTAATTAGTGAGTTATCTCTATCCGGACCGGATCAGGATGGAACTCCAGTTCGGTATCGGTATACACAATGAGTGGTGGCAGCACGAACTGCGCAGGCTGCTCGCCGGCGATTCGGATAACCCGCTCGGGATGCGCATGTCCACCTGTGGCGGGTAGCCCAGCCTGGATACGCTTAACCTGGTAGGCCTTAAGCTTTCGCTCGAGCGCCTCCCCTAGCCCGCCGGAAAGTAATGACTCCAAAAACTTTTTAAATGCCGAAGCGGTTTTGTGTCTGTGGCGCAGGTCGCCTTCGTAGAGAGGCTTACCGGCGAGCCAGCTTTTATTCGCCGCAAAGAACTCGGCCAGCTTAGCATCGCTGCCATACACGGGCGCAAGCCCGGCGTACATCCGCTGCCAGTATTCATTCTTCTGCAAAGACAGCTTATACGTCGCAGGAGTGACAAAGTGGTTTAAACAAATCTTATCACTGGCCGCGACGGAGTGGTCGAGCTTGCTGCGCCGCCAGCCGAAGAGACCAAAAAGAATCGCGGCAAAGAACCTGGCTGTAAAAATCCGCCCGGCGCGCGCACCGATTAAAACGTCGAAGTCACTCTCCTCGTCCACGTTGCCTATTGCCATTGAACCGCTACCAAAAGCAAACTCAACAAACGGAATGTGTCGAAACAGCCCGGTCTTTTTTAAAAACCGCGCCCACTTTTTGTCGTACAGCAGCTGCTGGTCAACTTCATTCTTACTTTCTGCCTCCATACAAATTCAAAAATTCGTCCCTGAACATAATTGCCCAATGCACCTCACGAGCTTCATTGGGAAAAACGCGCGCCTTATCTTCTGGCGAAATTGGTCCTCGAATATGGAAACCAAACCGCTCAATCAGCTCTGGATGCTCGGCAACTATCCATGACGTTGTTGTGACTGCTTTCGCCTCGGCGAAGGCCGGATCGTCTCTCATTTGCCCAGCTAAAATTCGCATTCCGTCGAGAACGTTAGCGATTTTTTCCTTGGTTGAGAAATCGAACATGGGAGCAAGATGGAGCGCGATACCTTTTCCTCCGTCTTTAAACTCCCGAATATGATAACCGAGCACCTCATTTAGCCGCACAAAAGTCGGGTGTCTTTCAAAAAAGGCGTCTCTAGTTGATCCCGGCCGTGGCTCTGCCATATTTTTATTCCTCTACTGCTGGCTTTTCTAATGCTTTAACTTCAAAGCCGACGCCCTCGCCGGTAATGCGCATCACGTCCTTGTCTACCTTGCCGAGCTCTTTGTACGCCGCGTTGTAGTGATTGACCGTCGTACTCATCGCGTTGCCGAGCTTGAGCATATAGTCTTCGTGGGCCTTCCAGTGCTTCTGGAGCTCGCCGATACGCTTAACAATGTCCTGGGTCGCCTGTTCGATCTTAAAGGCTTTAAGGCCATACAAGACCGATTGCAGATAGGCAGCGAAGGTCGTCGGCGAGACGATAATCACCTTCTTTTCGTTATAGGCGTAATCGATAAGGTTGCGGGTGTTGACCTTAACGGCGCCAACCTCATTAACGAGCAGGTCGTAGTAAATCCCTTCGGCCGGGATAAACATAAAGGCAAACGGCAATGTCCCCTCCTCGGAGCGGATGTACTTTGCGGTCTCGTCGATGCGCTTTTTTAAATCATTTTTAAAATCTTTTTCGAGCTCCTCGCGCTGCTTGTCGTCAATTGCCTGCGTCACGCGGTTGTAGTTGTCGAGACTGAACTTTGCGTCGACAGGAATGATGCCGTCTTTCGTAATTATCGCGGCGTCGACAACCTCTCCGTTTTTAAACGGATACTGCATTTTATACGAACCCGGCGGCAGAATGTTGCTCAAGATGAGTTCTAGAGAGGCCTCACCGAGGTTGCCGCGCTGCTTTTGGTGCTTCAAAACTTTTTCGAGGTTCGCGAGCTGCTCGGCAATCGTCATAAACTGCTTCGTCTGCTCGTTGGTCTTCGTCTGCTCACGAGTAACGTCTACCAGCGACTTGTTCATCTGCTCGCTGATTTCACGCAGGAGTTGCTGACTCTGACTAAACTGGTGCCGCACGCTCTCGGTCATTTCTTTACGGCTCTCCCCGAGCTTGCTATCAACCGCCTGGGTAAGTTGCATCAGCTGCTGCTGAAGCAGCAGCATGCCCTCACCCTCTTCTTTGGGCGCGGCAGAACGACGCATATATATAAGAAGGATAGCAAAGCCACCGATAAGAACGAGCAATAAAATGCCGAAATAAACAGGGGTCATACTTTTAGTATAGCTCCATTTGAATAAATAAACGAAAACCCGCCTGAGCCATGCATATCTTGACGACCTTTTTCCTTAACGACCCTGGCCGAAGTGATTTCCCCCACTTTGATATGCCTTGCCACTATTGCAGGAAATAGTGCCTGCGCAAAACATATCGCTGCGAGATGATCGAAACGGCTATTCCGAGTCGCCGGTCATGCTGATCTCCCCACCTCCTGACTACCCATAGGTCACTCGTCAAGCTTAGGAAAGGTGCGATGGCCCAAACGGGCTATCCCTATTATAAAGCTCACCGCGGAAAAGGCAAATGGCTTAAAATCGCAAACTGTTATTTAAGAGTGAATAAGTACCTCTTACCTTGCGAGGTAGATAATAAAGCCAACGGCGATCGTGTTGATAACGAAGGAAACGAGCATAATGTAGCGCATTCGCAGGTGCGTAAGTCCCATCATGCTAAGGCCAAGTTCATCCGGCAGTGGTGAGGCTATAACAAGGGCGCCGAAAAAGATTGCGGCAACTCGGATGAGCCACGAGGAGGCAAATTTTTCGAATGTCCCATGTGTCCTTTTGACGAGATACTCGAAAAGCTCATCGAGCATGCTGACTTTAACGGCGGCGATTAATCCGGCGTCGCCCAGCATCGCTCCCACTCCCCCCAGGAGCGCGATACTGTAGAGTGGCAGCGCGCCATCACGGGCAAGAACGATAAAAATTGCCAACGAGAGTGGCGTCGTTGAAAACGAAGTGAAGCAAAGCCCCCCGATAAAGGCCATCAGCAGCAGCCACCCGCCGCCAAGAGCCGCCCACTTATCGAGTAATCCGGAAACGACAAGCAGGTATGATGCCGTAATTATAAACGCAACGAGCACAAAGTAGGTCATGTGCCGCAGCGTGAAAATCTTTTTAAAAATTTGCCCTGTTGTCATATCTGTTTCCTGTTAGTACAGCCGTTTGAATACCCGGTCGCTTACGCTTCAAGCAACGGCAACAGGCTCGTTCCGGTCATTTCGGCGGGCTTTGGGATTTTGAGCAAATCTAAAATCGTCGGCGCAACGTCAGAAAGAATACCAATGGCACCTTCGGCGGAGACCTGCGCCATCCGTGCCTCATGCTTAAACTCCGGACCGACAACGTAGATAGGCACCGGGCTCGGATCGTGGGTCGTCTCCGGGCTGCCCGTCATTGCGTCTAGCATCACCTCAACATTGCCGTGATCTGCAGTCACGACTAAGTAGCTCCCCGTCTCCTCGCAGGCTTTGACGATGCGCCCGAGCTGCTCGTCGACGGTCTGGGCGGCAATAATGGCGGCGTTAAAGTTTCCGGTATGTGCAACCATGTCGGCGTTGGCAAAGTTTAAAACGACAACGTCATACGTGTGATTAGCAATCGCATCGACAACCTGGTCGGCAATCGCCGCAGCCATCATCTGGGGTTCTAAGTCGTGCCGCTCGACGTTACGCGAAGGAATCAAAACTTTATTCTGCCCCGGGAACTGCTCGTCGCGATATCCGTTAAAAAAATACGTCACGTGGGCATACTTTTCCGTCTCGGCAATTGAAAGTTGCTTAAGTCCGGCGTCTGAAAGAACTTTGCCAAGCGGCTGACTGACGTCCTCCGGCGGAAAAGCGACCGGCACCTTAAACGTCTTTGTATATTCGGTCATCGTCGCGACAAACAGATTCTCAAACTTCTTAACTGGGAACTTGTCGAAATCCTTTTCTATAAAGGAAGCGGCGATTTGGCGGATGCTGTCTTCACGAAAATCACAAAAAACTAACGCATCGCCGTCGACAATTGGATGCCCTATGGCAATCGGCAAAAAGTACTCATCACTTTGGTCTATCTCGTAAAACTTCCCAACCGCCTTATCAACGGGCACATCTGTCGGCGCGAGATTTCCGACCATTGCATCGTAGGCTTTCTGCGTACGATCCCAGTGACTATCGCGATCAAGCGCAAAGTGACGCCCGGTGAGACTCGCCAAGGTGCCAACGCCGGCATTAGCCGTCACCTCGCTCAACTTCGTCAAAAGCTGCAATACAGAATGCGGCCTACTGTCCTTGCCGTCAGCGAACAAATGCAAATTAACTTGTTTCACACCGTTTGCCGCCGCGACTTCAATCAGGGTCTGCAAATGCTCAAAAGCTGCATGAATAGTCCCCTCGGTCAAAAGGCTGGCGATATTTAAAGCCGAATTATTTTTCTTAACATGCTCGAAGGCCTGCAAAAAAACAGGATTCTTCTGAAACTCCCCGCGCTGTATAGCCAGTGTGATACGCGGATAGTGTTGATACAAAACCTTCCCGGCGCCAATTGTCAGGTGGCCGACTTCAGAGTTGCCGACATCGGTCCATGGCAGCCCCACAGAGATACCGGAAGCCTGGAGTGATCCAGCTAAGTAGTGCTGGCTAAGATATGGGATAGTCGAAAGGCTCGCCTTGGCAAGCGGATTCGTAAAATCCTGTTTCCCTACTCCCCAGCCGTCTAAAATTGCTAAAACCAACATCGGTCGCTCCATATAGACTATAGTATACCCTGCCGCCCTCCCCTTTGGTAGATGTTTGTACGGAGATTCTTATACAAGACAACAAAAAATATTTTCCCGCAACGCATTTTACAAATATTCCGCTTTCGCCTATACTAACGAAGACAGTTTCTCATTAATTACTTAGTTAATTTTCTATTCCCTCAAGCTTTCATGGTCACTCTTTTGACTGCGAACATCGTGCGGGACCTTATCACTTATGGAAATTCTATCCAACCCACTGGTTTGGGTCTTTTTAGTTGTCGGGGCAGCAGCAGGCTTCTTTGTCAGTAAGTCGCGTGGCTCAAAAACAGCCGCATCCGTAGATGCGGAAATTAAAGTTAAGCTCGCCGAGTCGGAAAAGAAGGCCGAGCACCTTGTCGCTGACGCCAAATTAAAGGCGGCGGAGGTCTTAAACGAAGGCCAGAAGGCGGAACGTGAGCGCAAAGAAAAGCTCGACAAAGTTGAAGAGCGTCTTTTAAAGCGCGAGGAGACCCTAGAGTCCCAGGCCGGTAGCTTAACGAGCCGTGAGAACAAGTTGCAGGAGGAGCTCAAGAAAATCGACACACTCAAAGCCGACGCTGAGGCTGCCAACGTTAAAGCCGTCGCCCACCTCGAAAAGATTACCGGTATGAAAGCCGAGGAGGCGAAGTCGATGATCATGAAGGACATCACCGAGCGTTACAAGGCGGACATGGTCGCTACTATCCAAAAAGTTGAACACGAGCGCCGCGATGAGATCGAGAAGAAGGCTTCAGAGATTATCACCACCTCGCTGATGCGCTACGCCCGCAGCCAGGTCGCCGACGTGACCACCTCGGTCTTCCACCTCCCGAGCGAGGACATCAAGGGCAAAATCATCGGCCGCGAAGGACGCAACATCAAAGCCCTTGAGCGAGCCACCGGCGTGGAAATCATCATTGACGAGGCTCCGGAGTCTATCATCCTCTCTTCGTTTGACCCGCTCCGCCGCGAGATTGCCCGTATGACGCTCGATAAAATGATTAAGGACGGCCGCATCCAGCCGGCGCGTATCGAGGAGACCGTCGAGGCCTGCAAGACCGAACTCATCCGCCGCATGCAGGAAATTGGCGAACAGGCCACCCTTGAAGTCGGTATCACCGGCTTCCCGAAAGAGATTCTGCAGCTGCTTGGCCGCCTGCACTTCCGCACCAGCTACGGGCAGAACGTCTTAATGCACTCCGTGGAAATGGCACACATCGCCGGCATGGTCGCCCGCGAGCTCGGCTGTAACGTCGATATCGCCAAGAAGGGTGCGCTCGTCCACGACATCGGTAAGGCCATCAGTCACGAAGTCGAAGGCACACACGTCGAACTCGGCCGCAAGATCCTCGCCAAGTACGGTGTTGAACAGGCTGTCATTACCGCAATGGAGAGCCACCACGAGGACTACCCGTTCTCTTCTCCGGAGGCCTACATCGTTACTATGGCCGACATTCTCTCGGCAGCCCGTCCGGGAGCTCGCCGTGATACAGTTGAGCAGTACATCAAACGCCTTAAGGACTTAGAAGAAATCACCAGCAAGTTTGATGGCGTAAAGCAGGCCTATGCCCTCTCCGCCGGCCGCGAGATCCGCGTCTTCGTTGTACCGGAGAAGATCGACGACTTCGCAGCGCTCGAAATGGCACGCAACATCGCCAACAAGATCCAAACCGACATGAAGTACCCCGGCGAAATCAAAGTAAACGTAATCCGAGAAACCCGAGCAGTCGAATACGCAAGATAGAATCTATACTCTCGGCCCGCACGATTTGTGCGGGCCGAGAACGTTTCCGGGTTGCATCTTATCCACATAAGCTAAAAACCTCGCTATTGCGTGTTTTCTCGACGCTCGTGTATAATTCCTGCATTAACAACTTAAAAAATAATTTCTCTATGAAGAAAGACGACTTGGTTGAAGCGCTCTACAAAGGAGCTTCGCTCCCGACGAAGAAGCAGGCCGGCGAAATCGTTGACTGGTTCTTTGACACTATTACGAACGCTCTCAAGAAGGGTGACGAAGTCGGTATCACCGGCTTTGGAACTTTTAAGGCTGTGAAGCGTGCTGCTCGCCAGGGTCGCAACCCTAAGACCGGTGAGAAGATGCAGATCAAGGCCTCGGTTGTTCCTAAGTTCAAGGCTGGCAAGCTCCTCAAGGACGCCGTTAAGTAAGAAGGACTTATTCACACTTTTGGCTTCAAAACCAAAACTGTGGTATACTAGAAATCAGTCAAGGACCTGCTCTGTGAGGGAGCAGGTTTTTGATTTCTAGTCCCCTTTTACGTATACTTACCTTATGACAATTACACATGGCACTAAAAAGTTTTTGAAAGGCACGCTTATCTTTATCATCGCTGCTAGCATGGTACTCCTCTACCTCGCCCCTATCTTTAGCGGACCGGTAGCGGCACCGCAGCAGCAGCTCCCCACCCAGCCAACGCAGGCTCCGACCGGCTTTATCGGACCAATGGGCTCACCAAGCGTCAAGGGGCCAACCGCTCCCCCGTCTTTGAAATAAGCTTGCAAGAGTCGCCAAATCTGATAGAATATCTCCTATGTCGCCCTTGTTAGTGAAGCGGGGTTGACCAAGCTGAAACAGTTGCCGACCCAGCCTCTGCTGTCTCCTGCGGGCCTCGCCCGCCGTAGCCAGCTACTGCTGGCGAAGGCGGGTATCATATAACGGTATTATGTGACCTTGCCAAGGTCAAAACACGGGTTCGACTCCCGTTACCCGCTCAATTAAAAATAAACAAATATGACTCAAGAACTTCCGACTGCAACCGTGCGTCCGATGCTTGAAAATCCTACGACCCTTCTTAAGAAGGCTTGGCAGCTGATGCTTGCTAATGCCGGCGTTCTTTTTACATTAAGTCTTGCTCCGTTAGTTTTTGCTTTTTTCGTCGGTCTTTTAGCGGCCGGCTCAAAGCCTGCTACGGTTATCGGCGGGATCATTGCGGGCATCGTCCACGTTCTGACGGCAATTGCTGTCATAGCGGTACTCAATGCTCGATCAACCGGCGAGACGAAAACTATTAGCCAAGCCTATAAAGTCGCTCTCGAACGGTTCCTCCCGCTTGTTTTGACGGGCCTACTCATTGGCCTAGCTAGCTTCGGCGGCATGCTCATCTTTCTTCTCCCGGGAATACTTATAGTTATTTGGGCTTCGTTTGCTACTTACATCGTCGTACTCGAGGAAATCTCCGGTCTCAAGGCATTCGTAAGAAGCGCTGCATACGTTAAAGACTACTGGGCTGCAATTTTTGGCCGCAATCTCTTCGTTGGTTTTCTGGCGATGCTGCCAATGATTGCTTTTTTCATCGTTAAGTTGATTGTGATCGGCGCGCAGACAAAAACCCCTGGGATGGATGCAGTCTTTAACTCGCTATACAGTTTTGCTATTACCCCGCTGCTCGCCTGCTACAGTTACCTCCTATATCGCAACATTATCCAAATCAAAGGTACTGAGCCGGTAGCACCGGCAAAGGCGCGTGGCGTAGTCATCACCTTCGCAATCATTGGCATTGTACTCGTAATCGCATTCGTCGGCCTAGCCGTCTCCGGACTAGGCACGCAACCGGCGATGCCGCTGCAATAGCCCGATCTATGCGTTTTTTGTTCGACGCAGTATCAACTGAAATCGCACATTACAAATCGTTTGCCTCTAAAAGTAAATCCCTGCTGATTTCAGTCTTGCTACGTGCACTTGCCCAGCCTTTTTTTGCCGTCTTCCTAAACGCCTTCCTCTGGAAAGAAAGCAAAACGTTTCTTGCTTTAGCGACCTACAATATTGCCTTCTTTATTGGCATCCCATTCGGCTTCCTACTTAACGGACTGCTACTGCGTCGCATCGCTCCGGCAAAACTCTATGCCTTTAGCATGATTGCCGAAAGCCTGATTATCGGCACGCTGATTTTTTCCCACGAGACCAGCCTCCCATTCCTACTGCTCTTCGGCGTACTTTACGGAGTGATGGCCGGTCTTTACTGGGCCAACCGCAATACGATAGAACTCCAGTTTGTCGATAACAATGACCGCCACTACTTTAACTCTTTCCAAAGCGCCGCGGCATCAATTATTGGCATCGTTTTGCCGTTTGCGATTGGCTGGCTCCTAGTACTCGGAGAAAAAACTGGCCTCTACACAACGCATCACGCCTATGAATTTCTAGTCTTAATCGCCGTCGTCATCCTGCTCTTTGCCGGCAAGGTCCTGCTGCGACGCGATGGCGAGATAACTCGTTCCAGTAGGATATTCATGAGCGAACGCAGTCACCTTTGGAAGAAAATGGAGCTCACCTGCTTTTTAATCGGTTTTAGTGACGCAGTCACCTCGTTTATGCCGGCGCTGATGATTTTGTATCTTGTCGGCAACGAGAGTGCGCTCGGCACCATAACCTCAATCTCCGCGATTGTCGGAGCCATTGGCATTTATATTATTGGCAGGGTTACGCTGCCGTCACACCGGCCAATGCTGGCAAAAACTGCTATCGTCGTACTTATCGCAAGCTCAATTATGTTTGCCGTCTTCTACTCCCCGCTCGCGGCGATCCTCTTTAATATCGGCATCGCAATCTATGAACTTTTCTTCTCAAATAGTCACAATACAATCGTGTTCCGCACCATTGAATATGATCAAAAAGACGCAACACTACATTACGCGCACCTCGTTGATCGCGAGTTCTTTTTAAACGCCGGCCGGGTTGCAGGAGGTATTATTTTCGTCGCCCTTGTTCTTGCCTTTTCGCCAGACACCGCGTTGCGCTTTAGCCCAATTATTCTGGCTCTGACCCAGCTACCGCTCATCTACCTGTTCCCGTACATCTTTAACCACCACAAGCAGGGTTCAAAGTAGCCCGGACGGTATACCCCCACACCAACCTATCGGTTGGTGTGGGGGTATACTTATCTATATGCAGAAACTCTCTAGCCGGCGGGGCTTTACCCTGCTCGAGCTTCTTATAACCATCGGGATTATCGCCGGACTCGCAACTGTGACTATCGTGGCCATTAATCCGAAGCGCAACTTCAGCCAAGCTCAAAATACCGCTCGCCAAGGAGATTTACAAAAGATTCTGGGCGCCTTAAATCAATATGCGATAGAAAAAAACGGCTCCTTCCCTGCAGGGGTTACAACTACACTGCAAATGTTGGGCACGGCGACCTCGAGCTGCAATGTTGTTTGCGGACCGGATGCGCTGGTTACAATTGTAAGTAACTTTATCGACAATAGCCTGCAAACCTTTGCCTCCGGAACACTTGCTAACACGCAGTGGAATCCCGCAACGAATGCCCTCGAACTTACGAATGCCGGGCTAACCGCCAAAACCGGAACTTATACCAGCTCAATAAAAGATGCGAACGCTAGCCAAAACTGGACTACCCTTACCTGGACGCCGTATGCGCCATATAACAAAGAGTTACCGAATGCCGCCGCGACAGAGACCGGCTACGTCACCGGTAATGCGGCAATGCCCGGCAATAAATTGCTGATGCATATGAACGAATCAAGCGGTGCCATCGTAGACTCGTCCGGAAACAATCTTAACGGAACCGTAAACGGGGGCATCACCTACAACGTGACGGGGAAATTAAAAACTGCTCTCTCCTGGTCAGGCAGCAACAACAACTATGTCTCCATAGCCAATAACGCCAATCTCAACCTGCCAAACACCGGCGGCAGCGTTGTCTTGTGGATGCAGCCAACTATCAACCTGGCTGCCAACACCGGTATGGGCGTCATCCGCAAGCCTGACTATGGCGGCAACCTCAATACTCCCGGCGGCTACGGCATCGAAATCTTCCGCGCAGTCAGCAACGGGCCCCAAAACATAAAAGCACACCTCGGCTGGAACAACGGAGGGGCGAACTCGCAGCAAACGCTGGTTGGTGCGACGAATCTTGTAAGCGGTAGCTGGTATCACGTTGCGCTCACCTGGAATGCAACTACTATGACAATCTACGTCAACGGTGCGCAAGACACTTCGGCAGCTAGGGTTAACGGCCAACTCAACTGGGCCAGCAACACCGCCAACCTGGACATAGCCCGCAACTCCAACTCCATCAGCAGTAACCGCGCCTGGTACGCCGGTGCGCTCGACGAAATAGCGCTCTTTAACCGCATGCTTACGGCGACGGAGGTGAACGATTTCTATAAACGTGGCTCGCTAAAGCTTCGGCAGCAGGTGCGCTCTTGCGACGACGCGCTCTGCGCCGGTGAGATTTTCATCGGTCCCGGCGGAACCGGCGCCACATATTATGATGACCTGAACAACACGACAAATGCCCCGCCGAGCATGACGCTTTCTAATCTTGCCACCAACCGCTATTTCCAATACAAAACTTACTTTGACACAGACACCGCCTCCTACGGCCCCGGGCTTTCAAGCATCAGCGGGGCTAATAATGGCAGCGGCACTATGAATACAACCTCGACAGCGACGACCGCCAACAGCTGCCTCAACCTCGCACCAACCTTTGTGCCGAGCTACCTCCCCTCAATGCCGTTTGACCCGCTCGTCGGCTCGCTAGCAAAAACATATTACGCTGTTCAGAGCATCGATAACGGAGCAAATGGCATAGGCCTGATCATTCGCGCCTGTTATCCTGAACTCGGTCAACCGATAGAGACTAGACAATAAATAACTTTGACAGCGCTCTCGAGCCAAGCCTAGGTCAGCAGATTAACAATGACGAGAATGAGCGCGATGACAATCAGCGCGTGTATTAAGCCACCGCCGACATTAAAACTGAAGCCAAGGAGCCAGAGAATAAATAAGATAACAATAATCGTCCAAAGCATAGATTTATTTACTAAGCTGCAACAACCGGCGTGGTCCGATTGTAGAGTTGTTTTAATTTTTCTAATCCGCGATGCACCTGAACAGCCATCGCATTTCTTGTCTGCCCGGTAAGTAATGCCATCTCTGCGAGCGATAAGTCTTGGATATAACGCATTCGAATCACCTTGCCATACTTTTCCGGCAGCTGCTTAATCAGCTCCATGGCGTCTTTGCCGTCGATTTGGTCAAAAATATTTCCTGTATTTTTTGCGGCCGGCTCGAAACCTTTCTCGAGTAAACCATCCAGCGAAACTGTTTTACGCTTGCGATACTCGTCAACAATCAGATTGTTGAGCACGTGGTACAAGAACGCCTTCATAACTTCTATCTTCCCTCCCTTAACTAGGTAGGTCCAGGTTTTTACAAAAGTCTCCTGGACAAGGTCTCCGCCGAGCGCTTGATCGTGCAGCTTGAAGAATGAGTGCTGATTGAGCGCCTTCTGATGATCGGTGTGCGCCGTGGCCAGCAAAGCGCGCTGCTCTATCTCCTGTAGGTGATTCATCATAGTGGTAACACTTAGGCCGTACTAGAAGAGGTTCTATTACAGCGTCATTACAGGTATATGGCGGACGAAGCCATATGTCGGAGGTTGATAGCGGCCAGAAAGCCTTCTATCGCTAGGCTGCAACCATAGCACGCATACTAGAAACCTCCTAATCCAGACGAAAAGAACTCATTACAAAAACGTTGCAGAATTGCCGGGGCAGACCGGCTCTATTCCCTCGTAATAGTATGAATCTCTAAACGGCTTATAAGTATGAACAAAAATATCAGAAAAGCAGCGGGCGAAAAAGATCTGCATGGCACGGAATTTGCCGAAAAAGTCTGGAAAGAGAGCTGGGCTTACATCCGGACGGTTGTAGACACAGTGCGCGAGCCATTTTTAATCTTAGATAAGGACCTACGCGTTATGGCCGCGAACGAGTCTTTCTATAGAACCTTTCAAGTCGATCTCAAGGATACCGAAGATAAACTCGTATATGAGCTTGGTAATGGGCAATGGGACATCCCGGCGCTGCGCAAACTACTCGAGGACATCCTTCCAAAGAACACCTTCTTTAAGGGGTTCGAGGTTTCGCATGAGTTTCCGCATATCGGCCGCAAAGTGATGATTCTCAATGCTCGTCGGACATATCGCGACGACTCAACTTCTACTTTCTTCCCTCCTATTATTCTTTTGGCGATGGAAGACGTCACGGAGATGATGGCTGTCGCAGAAAAGCTAGCGGTACATGCAGCTCACTTCGAGACATTGATGCTTGATAGAACTCAAAATCTAGACATTCAAATGCGCGGACTAGAACGCCAGATTAACGAACTCAAACGTAAAGCGTAATATCAAACGCTGCTCATCGGCACTACTAGCGGTAGGGGTTGGTTGTTTATATAGCAAACATTTTCTCAACACAAACTCTAAATAAACAGCCCCTACCAATTAGGTTCATGACGAAGAAGTTTTGTAATAAAAAAGAAGCGCCTTCGTCTTCGCTTGTAGAGGTTAAACCCGTTTGTAGTCTCCCCAGAAAAAAGTAATGAGATTAATAAAAGTCGAAGGTTTAACCGATATAAACAATTAAAGCAAACATATTATGATAAAAAAAATAAACTTTAAACGCATCGGTTTGCTTTCGTCTATCCCGGTCCTTGCCATCGTCACATCTCTCGCAAGCATCGGCATTGCGAATGCAGCAATTACTTCTACCCTTGATTTGGGCGCGAGCGGCTCACAGGTTACCGAACTCCAGCAGTTCTTAGCGACAGACGTCAACATCTACCCGTCGGGACTCGTAACCGGCTACTTCGGACCGCTTACGCAGGCTGGCGTGAAACGTTTCCAGGCGGCACAAGGCATCGTTTCCTCCGGATCTCCATCAACGACCGGCTATGGTCGCGTTGGACCGAGCACGATGGCCCGCATTAACAGCCTGCTTGGCGTAGGCAACCAGTACTCATGGGACCCGGCGCCGTCTCTTTCGAACCCAGTGATTCAGGTTACTAACAGCAGTGTGACCATTAGCTGGACGACTAATGAGGCAACAATCGGCGAAGTCTTCTACAGTGCAACCCCGCTTCAGTCTGATGAGGCAACCGGCCCGCACCAGAAGCCATATGTAAGTGGCACTCGTGTTACCGAAAACGGCGGCTACCAAATCACTCACATGGTCAACATCCAGGGCTTGCAGTCAGGCACAACCTACTACTTCTTAACTCGTGGAGTTGATAGTGGCGACAATCTGAGCATGACCTGGCCGAGCAGCTTCCGTACCAACTAAACGGAATCAGTAAAAGCCTGGGGAGGCAAACACCAAAAACTACCGATTAAATCGGTAGTTTTTGTTTGATAAAATCTGGGGAGGAACCCTTCGACGGACTCAGGGCAAGTCGCCCTCGACTCTTGGCCGCGTCGTCACGCGGCCAAGGTCTGGGCACCGTCTCCCTCTTTTTTCTTACTAGAAAAACGAGGTCCGACGATTCGATTCCTTCCGCGAAAATTACAAAACAAAAACACGGCTAAAGCCGGTTTTTTGTTTTGTGCTCTCGGAAGGAATCGAACCTTCATTTGCCACTTCGCAGGCGGCTGTCCTATCCATTGAACGACAAGAGCATGTATTACTATCACTAACTATGTAAAAACGCCGCACTCCTGCCCGCCACTACTCGCACCCGACAACAAGACATACAAACAAGAGGGTGTCCATTGAACGACAAGAGCTTTCCTAACTGAGCCGATAAAGGCGCAGTAATGGTTTTTAATTTTATACGAAAAGCGTCAAAAAGGCAACTATAACCCGAACAAACGCATAAAGAACTCGACGGGGCCTATCTGGTACTCAAATTCAGGAGTTTGCCACTGGTCCGCCAAAAAATCCCGTACCTTCCTGCCCTGTTCGTGTGGCATCAGGATGCGGCGAAACCGTGGGCGAGTTTTACGAAATACCAGCACGAGCTCACACCACGGAACAACGTCCTGTGATTCGCCGTGATCGGTGATGTCAAATTTAGCCAACTCCTGCGGCCGACAAATGAGCTCATCACTGACCCAGAGGCCGGAGATATCGACGCGGTACTTTGCCGTGAGAGAACGACTACGTTTTGTACCAACCAAAATAAAGAACTCAACCAAAAGGACGAAAATAAAAAACGGGATGTCGCGCCTTACAAATGCAACGATCCCGAGTATAAAAGCAGCAAAAAGAGTGAAACTGTGCCAAGCGGCTCTGCGGCCGGCTTTCCTAAAGTCCGGCGCCAGCCAGTGGATTTCCTGAACTTGCATGATGCTTAAGCATAGCAAGAGAAGCCCGGCAAGGCAATATCTACGGGCTTAAAACGCTACAGTCCAATTCGCCTGAGCAAGATTTCCGAAAGCCGCTCTTCGTACGCAAACTCCGGGAGCTTAGATCCGATTGCGCGATCTACTTCAACAGCAATTGAACGCGGCATTAATATTTTTATATACTGCGCTGCTTTCTTTTTAGGCCTCAAAACAAGCTCAACAAATCCCGTAGTTCGGTCATCAAGAACAGCAAAGGCAGCCAGATCAGAAAATCGATATACCAAACGATCATCAACGCTCACACCCTCATTCGTGATTTCATAACCGTAGAGCCTGGGCTTCTGCCTAGCAATAAAAAGTACCGTCACCTCCCCAATCGCAACAAATAAGAGAAACAAAAAATTCCGAACGTACAGCGCAAATAGCGCTACGACAATTGCAACGCCCAAGCTGACGAGGTACCACTTTGCGCTGCGCTCAACATAGTGGAACTCGGGCGAGGACCAGACGAGTTCTTGTTCGTTCGTAGTAGGCTCCATACCAAAAGTATACTCTATCTCCACTGCAAGAGGTACCTTTTGAGATGCGCCCTGCAATGGTGTATCATACCCCTATGAGTAAGTGTTACTACTGCGGCAACAATCCGATTCCGCACCAATTTGCCAAAGCCAATGATGCAATGGCCAGCATCGTTGAGCCGTTCGACCGTTTCGCTCACCTGATCGGTCTTCACCGCTTAGTTGATTCACAATTCGTTCGAGTGATCGGGCCGATTATGTCCGGACTGACAAAAATTGGCATCGTAAAATTCAATGATGACGTCAGCAAGGCGAAGTCCTCGCGTTCAAAAGTAATTTGGGAGGAGGCGCAGCGGCGTGGAATCCCGATGCAACAACTGGTGATTTTTGGCAGCCACAGCGACTTCTACCGGGCGACCATAAACGGGACTCTCTACTACTTCGAAAGCCTACCCATCCCTCCGTCAGCCGACACGAGTGCGAACCAGTGGCTGGACGACAAAATGAAACTCAAAGAACGCCTTTTGGCGGCCGGTTTGCCGGCGGCGCGAGGCGGCGGCTTCCGCACATGGGCGGATATGAAACGCGTGTTCAAGATGCTGAAAAAGCCCGTTATTATCAAGCCGGCGCTGGGTTCTCGCGGTAGACACACAACTACATACATTTATGACGAAAAGCAGCTTAAAAAGGCGTTTAGGGTCGGCAAACAGATAACCGAGAAGCTGGTCATGGAGGAGCACCTGATTGGCAGCGTCTACCGGGCAACTATCGTGGATGGCCAGCTCGTTGGCGTGCTGCGAGGCGACCCACCGCGAATTACCGGCGACGGCAAACACACCATCGAGGAACTTGTTGAGCTCAAAAATCAAGCTAAACATGAGCTGGTTAAACCGGTAGAAATCACTCCGTATATCGAAGAATTTTTGAGCCGCAATAACTACGCCTTGGAGACAGTTTTGCCGAAGGGCAAGGCGATAGACCTGATGGAAAAAATCGGCATTGGCTACGGCGGATACAAGGCCGAAGAAATTACTATCACACACCCCGAGACCAAGCGGATTCTTGAGGAAGCCGGCAAAGTTGTCAACTTCCCCGTGATGGGCTTTGACTTCATCATTCCGGACATCACCCGCCACCCGGACGAACAAGACTGGGGCATTATCGAATGCAACTCTCTCCCCTTTATCGACCTCCACCACTTCCCTCTCGAGGGCGCGCCGGTTAATGTCGCTGGCTACGTCTGGGATCTTTGGGCCAAATACTAAGTAAGTATTGAACGGGAAGGAAAAGTGGTACCATTGTGTAGTAATGTACACACGGTAGATTATTAACATTTTTATACTTATTACTTTATGAAACGAGGCCTCATCGTCTTAGTATCAGCCACTGCGGCTCTTCTGTGCGCAGCATCCACTGCCCTTGCAGCGCCAGCGCTTAGTCAATCATCCGTCACTGTTGGCATAGGTCAGTCAACGGTTATAACCGCCCAGAACCCAGTTACCCAAATTTACCGACTTAGCAACTCCAATCCGGATATTGCCGACCTACTCATAAACGAGTCTCAAATCACAATAACCGGCCGACAGTCCGGTTCAACTGCAATGAGCATCTGCTACGTTACGAGCAGCTCTGATTGCGCGGCACTTTCGGTCACTGTTACCACCGGACAGACAACTAATACTACGAACAATAGCGGAGGTCTTTCGTTCAATCCCCAAAATCCGACCATTATGCCCGGGCAGACGCTCCCGGTTACTATCTCCGGAGGCTCCGGCTACTTTGTGAGCAGTAATTCAAACCCGGATATGGTCCCGGCATCAATCAACGGCAACCAAGTAAGTGTTTCCGGAAACCAAGTCGGCGCCTCAACAATTACGATTTGTTCGTCGACGAATGTCTGCAGTGCGCTCAAAGTAACCGTAAGTACAAGTGCCGGCAGCACAACCGGAGTGACATTTAGTCCAACAAATCCCACCCTTGCTGTCGGCCAAACGCTGAGCGTAAGCATCGGCGGACAAAGCTCGACCTACTTCATCTCGCTTAATTCAGCCCCGAGCCTCGTGCAAGCAACCATTAATGCAAACAACGTAAACACCTTAGTCCTCTACGGACTTGGCACAGGCTCGGCCTCAATCACCGTCTGCGGAAATTCAGGAGGATGCACCACGCTGCCGATTACAATAACCGGGACAGCCGCGACAACCCCAATCGCCCCAACCCCTACTCCTGTAACCACGCCGCCGGTAAACACAGGCGTCTCTTTACTCTCGGTGATTCAGGCGATGCAGGTTCAACTCGCCCAGCTTCTGGCCCAGGTCCAGACAATGGCAACTGCTCTTAACCAGCTCGCAGCAAGCACAGGCGCAACTGTCTCTCCTAGTACAAATGCCGGCAGCGCTACAATAACTAAATTTACCTTCACTCAACTTCTCGATATCAATTCAGAAGGTGCCGAAGTCACCGCTCTACAGAAGAGATTGACCGAGCTTGGTCTTTACTCGGGTCCAATCACCGGCCGCTTCGGTGCGCTCACTCAGGCTGCGGTTAAGAAATTCCAGACACTTCACGGTATCGACGCCAAAGGCTTCGTAGGACCGGAAACGCGCGCGACACTGAACGCACAGTAACCTGTAGATTTTTGCTGATTAAATAAAAACAGCCCGCAAGGGCTGTTTTTAGTGGGCCTAGTGGCCTTTTAAGTGTCCAGTCATAGATTTAGTATACCCCCACACCAACAAACGCGCGAATGGTTTATCCACAGCACAATATAACCCAACAAAACCGCCTTGTTGGTGTGGAGGTATACCACTTCTTTCAGGGGCCTGTGGATTACTTCAGCCGACAGAGCGTCTTAACGGCGGCGATATCAGTCGCAGTCAGCTTCTCATTGGTCCCGGCGTTTAAACGATACATAATAGCTTTCGGGTCCTCCACGTGCTCAAGGCCAAGCGCGTGCCCCAGCTCATGCGCCAAAACACGAACGAGTTTTGTCTGATTATCATACTGATAAATATCAATCTCTGTTCCCGTAGCATCACGCTTATATATCCCCTCGTTGAAAACCTCACCCCGGGTTGCGCCTATCTCATTGTACTGCTCAACATGTAAATTCAGATTAGCCGCCACCTGATTGAGCGAAACCACTAAAGCATTAATGTCTGCAACCTCCGCATTAAGAGCCACCTGCTTAGCCTTAAGTTGCGCAGACTCTGCCTGCAGGGCCTGTTGTTGGGCTTGTAGTTGCTCGTACGCCCCCTTCGGTGCTCCACCTTTTTTGTTCCACTGCTCAACCTGCTGATTAAAGGCCTCCTGCTTTTGGTTGAAAGCATCGAGCATAGCCGTGAAAGCCGCTTTATCAATTTGATACTGCGCATTAAGCTTTGTATATTCTGCCTTCATAGCCTCATAAGACACCTTCGTGTCTTTGACCGTTCCACCAATCGTCTGCAGCTGCTGCGTTACCTGCTGGCGATTGTCGTAGACCAAATTGATTTTTAAGGCACCGCCATCTTTGTACTCGAATAAAGGCTTGCCGACCGGCTTCTCCCAGATAGCCTCCGCCTGACTAACGGCAGACAAAAATGCTTCTCTCGAAATCCCAAATTTTGTGTCGAACTGCCCGAGACTGTACTCAATCGGCGCCGAACACGGCGCAAACTCATTTTGCAGCTGACGTAAAAATACGCCGAGCGGCGTACGGAAGTAGTATCCGACCCCCCCAACAACAATGACCATTGCAAGTACATTAAAAAACTTTTTCATAGCCTTATTCTTCGCTCTCCCTAATACGAACCGAAAACTTAGGGTCATCGGCGTACTTCTCCGCCCGAGCATTGATTCGATACTTATCGCGCATCTCAGCAAGCGGTAGCGAGGAATCGATAAGGCCGATCTTTTGTGCAAGCTCGTCCGAATAAGCAGGCATGAGGACTTTAAAACTAAATGGAATGCGACCCGGCACGATCTCGTTGGCATGCGTGACGATATTAGTCGTGCAGGTGTTTGTCAGCGTGTTATAAAACTCCGGCTCGGTCGCCAGCTTGTTCGCGCGGCTGAGCATCGAGACAAAGAGCTTGCGCATATTCTCTTTCGTCGTCTTAACAGGATACAAAAATACCTGGTCCTTTCGGTAATTTGAGCGCAGTTTAATAACGTCATTCTCATCGGCAATGACATAGACTAACTCATACTGACGTAGTAGTCCTTTAACCGCATCAAACATCTCCCCTTTCTCCTTGCGAATCTCAACCGAAATCGCCACGTACTGGTCGCCGGCGAAACCGAACGAGAGCAGCGTGTGCGCTGCGCCGGCACCGTGACCGGAAAACGGCTCCACCATAAACCAGACCGACTCCAGTTTATTTAAATCAAATGTTTTGTCGTAATAGCGAACATCGTAGTCGCTCGTCGTGCGGTACTTAATGTTGCGAATATTGGTAATCGCTACCTTATCGCCGTCAAAAGTCGCCCGAGCAAGCACCTGCTCATCATTGGTCCAGTCACGGTTGAGTGAAGGTCGTACAATCAGCGAAAAAACAAAATACAAAAAAGCGATGCCGAGAACCGGCAACCCTACCCATTTCCCCACCCAACACAAGAATCGATATAGTCTTCTAACTGCGGCCATTTAGTAACGATACCACAAGGTTTCCCGCTTGACATACCCCCAGGGGGGTATATACTCCGGATATGACTATTCAAAAACAAAAATTGATTCGCCGACTAAAAATCGTCGAGGGCCAGATCCGTGGGTTACAGAAAATGATTTCTGAAGACAAGTACTGCATAGACGTTATTACCCAAACCTCTGCCGTGAAACAGGCGCTTTCCAACATCGAAGACGCCCTCATGGAAAGCCACCTCGGCCACTGCGCTATCAACCAAATTAAAAGCGGACAAACAGACAAAGCTGTCCGTGAAATTCTGAAAGTTTATACTTTAAAACGTAAATAATTAATTTGATGACGGTCAAATTATCCTGAGTCACCAGACGAAGGATCTACCTACTATGAATCACGACCAAACTTTTGATATCAAAGGAATGCATTGTGCGTCGTGCTCTGCCATTATCGAAAAAACGCTCAAGAAACAACCCGGCGTTATTTCTGCGCAGGCAAATTACGGCACCGAAAAGGCAAAGGTTTCGTTTGACGACGGCAAGATAAGCGCAGAGCAGCTATCAAAGAGCGTTGAGCCACTCGGATACTCGCTCGTCATGCCGAAGATGCCAACGCCGGGCTCGGCGTCCTCAATGGGCATGTCGGAAGACGAGCACGCGGCACACCTCGGGCTCAACCAATCCAAAGATGAGAAGTTGCTCGAACTAAAGGCCGTAAAACGCAAAGTTCAGTCAGTTATCCCGCTGGCGGCCTTTAGTATTTTTATCATGGCCTGGGATGCGCTGGCGCAGTTCAAGGTGGTCCTCCCTCCCCCGGAGATATGGGAAACCTTTTTCCACCATCTGCTACCAATCTTCGCAACCTATACCCTCTTTGTCGTAGGCACCCCCTACCTGATGGGTGTTTACCGCTTCCTCCGTTACCGTAAAGCAAATATGGATACCTTGATTGGTATCGGCACGCTGGCCGCCTTTCTGTACAGCTTTGTTCTTACTGCCTTCGAGAATGCCCTACGCCCCTTCTTGGACGTGGGCCAGACTTATTACGACGTCGCCATCGTGGTCATCGCGTTTATTACGCTCGGTAAATACCTGGAGATGCGATCGAAAATTAAAACCGGAGATGCTATAGAAAAACTCTTAAACCTTCAGGCCAAAACGGCTCTCGTTATCCGCGACGGGCACGAAATCGAATTACCTATCGGCGCAGTCAAGCACGGCGACCTGCTGATAGTTAAATCCGGCACAAAAATCCCGGTTGATGGCGTCATCACAGAAGGCTCCTCGTTTGTCGACGAATCAATGATGACCGGCGAGCCAATGCCGGTTGAGAAGAAATCCGGCGATTCAGTCGTGGCTGGCACACTCAACACCTCCGGAAGCTTTACGTTTAAGGCAACGAAGGTCGGCTCCGAGACTCTCCTCTCGCACATCATCAAAATGGTGGAGGAGGCCCAAAGCAGCAAAGCACCGATTCAGGCGCTTGCCGACAAAATCTCGGCTATCTTCGTACCCATCGTTATCGCTATCGCCTTTTTAACCCTCATACTCTGGATTATTATCGGCAGCCAGTCGTTCGGCTTTGCTCAAGCACTCTCCTACGGGCTGACCTCATTCGTTGGAATTCTCGTCATTGCCTGTCCCTGCGCTCTTGGCTTAGCAACACCAACAGCGATTATCGTCGGCGTCGGTAAAGGCGCGCGAGAAGGTATCCTTATTAAGGATGCGGCGACGCTGCAGGAACTCCACAAAGTAACTGTACTCGTCGTCGACAAAACCGGCACGATTACCAAGGGCAAACCGGAACTCACCGCGCTTGAACCACTTGGTGATCTTTCTGAAGAAAAAATACTCGCTCTCCTTGCGGCGCTGGAAAGTCGCTCTGAACACCCGATTGCCCACGCCATCCTCTCTGCTGCTAAAGCACGCGGTATTGCATCAGCAAGTGTAGAAAACTTTGAAATGCTCAAAGGCAAAGGCGTGAAGGCAACGATTGGAGGTGTCGAGTACTTCGCTGGCAATGCACTCCTCATAAAAGAACTTGGGCTTACCTTTACTACCACCTCGCTCGATCGCGGCGCTAAAGAGGGCAAAACGCCTATCATCCTCGCAACTGCAAAGCAGGTTATTGGAGTAGCTCTCGTGAGCGATGCAATTAAGCCGGAGGCCAAAGAGGCGGTCGCCAAACTCCACAAGCTTGGCGTTAAGGTTATTATGGCCACTGGTGATAACGACGATACCGCCCGCTTTATTGCCAAGCAGGTTGGGATTGATGAGGTTATCGCGCATGCTCTGCCACAAGATAAGTTGGCTAAGATTAAAGAGCTCCAAAGTCAGGGTTTTGTCGTGGCTATGGCCGGTGACGGCGTCAACGACGCTCCGGCGCTTGCGCAGGCCAATGTGGGCATTGCAATGGCAACCGGCACAGACGCGGCCATTGAGTCTGCGGGCATCACTCTGCTTAACGGCGATCTTTCTCGCCTCGCGAAAGCCATTCGGCTTTCGAAGCTGACGATGCGCGGTATAAAACAAAATCTTTTTTGGGCGTTTATTTATAACGTCGTCGGGATTCCTCTCGCCAGCGGCTTGTTTTTCCCCTTCTTCGGCTGGCTGCTCTCCCCTGTCTTTGCCGGCGCGGCGATGGCCTTCTCGAGCGTCTCAGTTGTCGCCAACTCATTACGATTAAAAACTAAGAAATTATAGTTATGCAAACCTATACCTTCCATGTTCACGGTATGCATTGTAACGCGTGTGTACTGCTTACTGAAGAAAATTTAAAGGAGGCTCTCGGCGTCTCGGCAGTCAAAGCCAATCTTGCAAATCACACCGTCATCGTAACCGGAGAATTTACAGAACCAGCCGTAGAAATAGCTAAGCGGCTTTCGAAGTTGATGCCCGAGGGCTACTCTATCTCACTTGAAAAGCAAATCATCAAACCGAAGTGGCAGGAGTTTACCTATGCCCTGCCGATAGCAGTGGTGCTTATCGCCGGATTTTATTTCCTCCAAAAAGCTAATCTGGTCAACCTTATAGGTAGCGGCACCGTAAGTTACGGCACGGCGCTCCTGGTCGGCCTCATCGCCTCGGTATCGAGCTGCCTGGCAATTGTGGGTGGGCTCGTCCTCTCACTTTCCGCGAATTACGCCAAAGATGGTTCGCGCGTAAAACCGCAACTCCTTTTCCACATTGGGAGACTTGGCGGCTTCTTCGTCCTTGGTGGTCTGATCGGCCTCCTCGGTAAGTCTTTCGCGCTTGGAGCAACCGGTTCGGTCATTCTCGGCATCATCGTCGCCGTCGTGATGCTCATTCTCGGCATTAACCTACTCGATGTCTGGCACGGGGCCAAACGTCTTCAGCTTGCGATGCCTAAGGCCTTCACGCGCCGAGCCTTTGGCAGCAAGGCAACACAGGTATACGCCCCGCTCCTGCTCGGTCTTGCCACTTTCTTCCTCCCCTGTGGGTTCACCCAGTCAATGCAGGTGTATACGCTTTCGACAGGAGGCTTCCTCGCCGGCGGACTGACAATGCTCGTCTTCGCACTTGGCACACTACCGATGCTCGCCCTGCTTTCATTCAGCTCGATGAATATTATGCAAAAGTCCTGGAATGGCGTCTTCTTTAAAACTGCCGGCCTTATCGTCATCGCCCTCGCAGTGTTTAATCTGATTAACTCATTAGTGGTTGCCGGCATTATCGATCCCGTGTTTAACTTTTAACAGAGAACCTATTAATAATCTAAATATGGTTGATAAAAAAATTGGAGCCTCAATAATCATCAGTGTCGCTATCATAGCTGGAGCGCTATTTCTCGCCGGTGGCAGCTCGCGCCAAGACGCCGGGGTTCAGGCGCAGCAAGCGACGATAGTAGACGGCAAACAAATTGTCGACATCACCGCCCGCGGCGGCTACTCCCCTCGTCTTGTGAAAGCGAAGGCCGGCGTGCCGACCACGATTCGAGTAACAACTAAAGATACCTACGACTGTTCCGTCAGCCTCGTCATCCCGAAGTTAAGCTACAAGAAATTCCTCGGCCCAACCGGCACAGAAGAAATCGCAATTTCACCGGACCAAGCAAAAGGGACCTACAACGGCTTGTGCAGCATGGGAATGTATTCGTTTAAGGTAGTTTTTGAGTAACCACACGGGACTACTCTCCTTCCATCGCTTTAAGTTTGGTGTAATAATCCGGGATTTCTTTGAGATGAGCCCAGGCGATTTTGCCGGTCATCATCAAGTTGTCATTCGTGACATTGGTAACCGGATCTTTAAGCCCGTGTTCCAGCTCGACGGCAAGCCCCATTCGAAACTGCTCGATGTTAACGTCTGTCCACTTGATACCAAGTTGCTCGCCTATTTGCCGCGCTTCATCTAGCGTAAATTCTCTTTTCATAGAGAGGACTTCGCCGCGCCCGACAGAGTGCCGGGCGCGGATTAACGACCTTTAAAACTACTGCCCGTGCGACATCTTGTGCACCTTGTTCCAGAGCCAGCCAAACGCGCAACCCATTATGTAACCAATGATGCCGGTAATGATGAGTAACATCAGCGCTGAGCCGAAGTTAAACGGCATTACCTGGTACACCGGCGTAATCATATGCAGGTTGAAGATCCAGTCCATAAACGGCTGGGCAAGCCCGATGAGAATCATCACCGCCCAGGTCGCATGAAACAGAATCATAAAACCAGAAAACACCAATCCCACCTTGTGTGGACGAATCGGAGTCATGTAATTATATGAGAGAAATTAGTTCGACCTTTAGATCGAGGCCTCAACCAATCTAAGCACTTTCAGTATACTCCCGCTTTTACTGCTAGACAATTTGCAGCGAAACAGTGATTGTATCCCCGTTCATCACGCCCTCCTTTTTGCGTACGCTGGCTTTAATTGGCAGGATGTACGTTTCTGATTGTTTGTGCGGGAACATCGAGGTATCCCAACTGGTGCCGACTTGTCCTGAGCCCGGCCGAAGGATCGTCGCCCTCACCCGCACAGCGCCCCACCCCCTGCGTTCCTTACCCTGTTGCGCCTTTGCGACGAGCGCCGCCTCTTTTTTAGGCAACGAAACAAAATGCCAGGCGGCATCACCAGGATAGAGCCAAACTTTTGCTTTGAAACTTAGTTTTCGCATTACGCCTTCATCTCCGCACGGTGCAGTCCAAAGAGGTTGCCGTCCAAGTCTTTGCAGTAGGCCATCTCGCCAACACCCGGAATTGCAAACTTTGGCAACGCAATCGTCGCGCCGGCGGCTACCGCCTTTTTTAAAGTCTCATCAACGTCTGCAACTACCATCGTGCAAACAAAGCCGTTAACCGGCGCATCAGCCGCCGGCGCCGGACCGCGGCGCTTTACGAGCCCGCCGTTAATCCCGTCCGTTCCCTTTTCGCCGGTAATAATGCCCCAGTAAATCTCGGCCGGCTTGTCGCCCATTGCCGGAATCGGCCACTCGCTAAAGGTCCAGCCAAAGACTGCTTTATAAAAGGCCATCGCGCGCTGCTCATCGGCAACGTGAATCTCGAAATGTGCAGGTCGGTTCATAGTGTTTATAGGGTTAATTTCTTTTAGTATACACTAAATGCCTTTGAGCGAGATCGGCTCCTTCCGCGCGGCCTCTTTCCTACGAAAAACCGAGCAGCTTCCCAAGACTATTCTTACCTTTTGCTTCGAGGAGCTCCTTGAGACGAGGGATTTCTTCCTGCATCAACGCTTCGCCGGTCAAAATTTTGTCTTGCCCATTCACGAAGTCATACCACTTGTTAGACCTTGAATCCAAATTGACGACAATGTCAGCCTCTTTCGACTGATACAGAGCTAAGTAGTGACGCATGATATTCATAGAGTCATTCGCGATACCCACCAAGCCCGAACTCGAATCATCATGAGCATTGTGATTATCAAGATTTACGGCAATAACAATATCTGCCCCCATCTTTCTCGCACTTCCCACTGGAACTGGCGCCCCAACTCCTCCGTCAACTAAAAGTTTGCCGTCTATTTCGACCGGCTGAAAAACTAAGGGTAAAGAGATACTCGCTCGAATAGCACTTGCCATGTCCCCTTTATCCAAAACAACGACCTCGCCTGTTTTAATATCAATAGCAGTTGCAGAAAATGGGATTCGACAATCCTTAAAATCTGCTACTGCTAAGTTACTTTCAACAAAAGATTTTATCTTGTCTCCTTTCATAAACCCTTGCCCAACGCGAGGGTCGAGCAAAGCAAGCATATCTCTGCTGGTCATTTTCAAAACAATTTCTTCGATTTTTCCTATGGCGAGTCCGGATGCGTAAAGACCGCCGATTATCGCGCCGATACTCGAACCGGCGATATAGTCGATAGGAATGTTATTCTTTTCGAGCGCTTTAATAACGCCAATATGAGCTAGCCCCCTAGCTGCTCCGCTGCCAAGAGCCAATCCAATTTTTGGCCGATCTCCTTTTCGCATAAAGTGCTTTCAATCCGCTATGTCCCGAATCAAGTTAAAATTGGCGGAGGCGGGAGGATTCGAACCTCCGGAACGGTTTCCCGTTCAACTTCTTAGCAGGAAGCTGCATTCGACCGCTCTGCCACGCCTCCGTGTAGAGCAAAGTAAGAATACTTGATTGTTCGCTTATGGTCAATCAATCAAAAATATATCATATATGATATATTTTTAGGCATTCAAAAAACCCGACTCCGCGAAAATCTGTAACTCTTCCCCTCTTCTGCCGGCTCTTGATTGATACCTACCGGACCCCTCTGGCACGAGAAGCAATAAACATTTATACTTGTTGAGCTTAAATTTTCTGCCCCTCTTCTAATAAATACTACTTCTAGCTATGTCCAAACCAATCATCGAAATCAAAAATCTGAAGCAGTCCTTTGGCGAGGTCGCGGTTTTAGGCGGCATAAGCCTGTCGGTAGAAAAAGGCACAATGCTGGCCCTTCTCGGCCCAAACGGCGCCGGCAAAACGACGACTGTCCGCATCTTGAGTACGCTCTTGAAACCGGACTCCGGCGAGGTGCTAGTAAACGGTTTTGATGTCGTCAAACAAGCCAATGAGGTGCGCCACACTATTGGACTAACCGGTCAGTACGCTGCGCTCGACGAGCTGCTCTCCGGTCGCGAAAACTTAGAAATGATGGGACGACTCTACCACCTCGGGAAACAAAAAAGTGCCGAGCGCGCCGTCGAGCTCCTCACTCGTTTCGAACTTACTGACGCCGCGGACCGTTCTGTCAAAACCTACTCTGGTGGTATGCGCCGTCGACTCGACCTGGCGGTCAGTTTAATCGCTGCTCCCCCGGTTCTTTTCTTGGATGAGCCGACGACGGGGTTAGATCCGCGCAGCCGCCTGACGATGTGGGCAATTATTGATGAGCTGAAGAAAAAAGGCACGACAATTCTTTTAACCACGCAGTACTTAGAAGAGGCCGACAAACTGGCGGACAAAATTGCCGTGCTCGACAAGGGCGCGATTATCGCCCTCGGCACCGCCAACGAATTAAAAGCGAAAGTAGGTAACGAGCGTACGGAGATTGTCATCAAAACTCTGGCGGACTTCCCTCGTGCGAAAAAGCTCTTTACTACCGAAGGCGTTATCCACGACGAGGCGCGCCGCAGTATCAGCATCCCTTCAGACGGCAGCGTCAGCTCCATCAAAAACATTTTAGATGTACTTAGCCGCGAAACTATCGAAATCGATACGATGTCTGTACACAAACCGACGCTCGACGACGTCTTCTTAGAACTCACGGGTCACGGCGCACAAGCACCCGAAGGCAGTGACGCGACTGAAAGTACTAAAACTCTCTAGCTTATGAATACTCCTACCACGCACTCAAACGTCTACTGGTTGCTCTCCGACACCTGGGTACTTATCCGCCGCAGCTTGAAGCACATTACCAAAAATCCGGACCAGCTTTTCGGCCTGACGATTCAGCCGATTATGTTTATGCTCCTCTTCCGTTACGTCTTTGGCGGTGCGATTCAAACCAGCGGCACCTCATACGTCAACTTCCTCGTCGCGGGTATTCTTATCCAAATGGCGGCCTTCGGCGCGCTGACCACCTCCCTCTCCGTCGCGACAGACATCCGCCGCGGCATCGTCGACCGTTTTAAGTCACTGCCAATCGCCAGCTTCGCCGTCGTCTTCGGCCACGTCGTCGGTGACCTGTTCCGCAACATACTCTCCGCGATAGTGATGATCACCGTCGCCTTCTTTGTCGGCTTCCGCCCGGAGGCCTCGTTTACGGACTGGCTGCTTATCGTCGGCATCCTTATGCTCTTTACCTTCGCCTTTAGCTGGATAGCCGCTATTATGGGTCTTCTGGCTAAAAGCGTAGAGGCGGTGCAGTGGCTTGGCTTCCTCGTCGTCTTCCCGCTGACCTTTGCTAGTGCCGCCTTCGTACCAACCAGCACGATGCCGACGGTCTTACGCGTCTTCGCCGAAAACCAACCGGTTACTCAAGTTATCGAAGCCATCCGCGCGCTAATGGTCGGCACGCCAATTGGTAATTACGGACTCCTCGCCGCTCTCTGGTGTATTGGCATCATTATCGTGGCGATGCCGCTTGCCGCCTATATCTTCAAGAACCGCGTCGTGAAGTAGCAGCAAGTAAAAAAATATTATCTTAAAACCACCTCGCCCTCGGATCCGAAGACCCGAGGGCGAGAGTGCGGCGTCAGTTGCCGTTCCAGTTACGCGGAAATCGCTTCTTGACCCTTACGACCGAGACGCGCGTTCGTCCTCCTGGCAGCGTGCCCTTGGCGTCGAACTGCCGGATTCCCGCGGAAACGGCCAGCGTAATGCCGGAGCGCTCGCCCACGAGGTCCACGATCAGACCGCCAGGCTTCACTCCTGCTTCGAGAGCGCCCCACCCTTCGCCGTAGCGACGAAGTTGCTCTGCTCCCTCTCTGGAGATGTACACCTTAGGCAGGTCTGTCATCGGCTCCTCCTGGTTTTGTGACGCATTGGCAGAATACTAAAATAAGCAGACTGCGTCAATAAATTTGATATTTTATCGATTTTCTGGTATTTTTAGTACATTCTGATATGTCGGCAACTACTCCAAAACTTGAAAAGCGCTCTCCTGTCGTCGTTGTGATGGGTCACGTAGACCACGGCAAAACCACGCTCTTAGACACCATCCGCAAGAGCAACGTCGCAGCTAAGGAGGCCGGGGGTATTACCCAGGCCGTTGGTGCCTACGAAATCATCCACTCCGGCAACCGCATCACCTTTATCGACACCCCGGGACACGAGGCGTTTACAAAGATGCGTAGCCGCGGTGCCTCAATCGCCGATATCGCCATTCTCGTCGTCGCCGCTGACGATGGCGTGAGCGAACAGACCAAAGACGCTATCCGCATCATCAAGGAGACCAAGCTCCCCTACGTCGTTGCGATTAACAAGATTGATAAGGAGGGAGCGGATGTTTTGAAAGTTAAAAACGGACTCGCGCAAGAAGAAATCTTCGTCGAAGGCTTTGGCGGCGACGTCTCCTGTCAGGAGATCTCGGCCAAAACCGGCCAGGGTATCACCGACCTGCTCGACATCATTACGCTCACCGCCGAAGTCGAGGGTTTGACCTACGACCCGGCTGCGCCGGCCACCGGATTTGTCCTCGAGGCCTTTATGAACGCCCAGACCGGTATCACCGCCAGCGTCGTGCTTAAAAACGGCACCCTCAAGGCGGGTGAGGAAATCGGTACCGCCACCACGCGCGGCAAGGTCCGCGGTTTGCGCACCTTCGCCGGTAAGGCTGAAAAAGAAATGACTCCGAGCGCACCGGCCGTCATCTTAGGCTTTGAAACTATCCCCCGCGCCGGCGAGGCTTTTGGTACCGGAGCCGCAATGCCGAAACTTGTTGCCCAGGCCGGCAAAGAAATGCCGACGCAGGCCGAATACGAACAGAAGCGCTTGTCCTTCGTCGTCAAAGCAGACGTCGCCGGTTCACTCGAGGCCTTAATGGACCAGATTAAAAAGATTAAGACGCCGGATCACACCACGCGCGTAACTATTCTTGGCGAAGGCGTTGGCGACATTACCGATGGCGATGCGAAGCTCGCCGGCTCAACCGGTTCCTTCATCGTCGGCTTTAACGTCAAGCAAACCCCGGCGGCTAAAACCTTAATCAGCTCACAAAAAATCAAAGTCTTCTCGTCCAAAATTATTTACGAGCTCTTAAAAGAAATCGAAGAGGAGTTTAGCGGACGCAAGAAGCAAATAGTCGTCGGTGACCTGGACATCCTCAAGGTCTTTGATCAGAAAAACAACGGTGCTCAAATTATCGGTGGCAAAGTCGTCGCCGGCCTCATCAAGAATCAAAGCACCGTCGAGGTACACCGCGGCGACAAAGAGCTCGGCACCGGCCGTATTGCCAACCTCCAGCAGAGTAAAAAAGACGTCGAATCAGTCGCTATGGGCCTGGAGTGCGGTATGCTCTTTAGCTCACAGGTTATGATCGAAAAGGGAGACCATCTCATTTCTCGTCCGGACTAGGACGAGAAATGAATTTCCAATTATCAATTTCCAATTTCTAATTAATTTTGGAATTGACCAATTGAACACTTAATTGAAAATTGTAAATTAAGAATTGAAAATTAATGAACCTATGCAGTATCCTCCAAAGCCCTACAAGCGTAATGTCCGCGTCAACGAACTCATCCAGCAGGAGCTGGGTAAACTTATTTTGCGCGATATCGAGCTTACCGGCGGCATCATGACGATTACCGGCGTGGATGTCACCGAAAAGCTGGATTACGCTCGCGTCAAAGTCAGCGTCCTCCCCGCTTCACTCGAACGAAAGGCTCTTGGCTTGCTCCAAGACAACGTCGGCCGCCTGCAACACACCTTACTGCGCGTCATCAACATCAAGCCGATGCCGCACTTACAGTTTGAGATTGATAAAGGCGCCGAGGTAGCAGCAAAGATGGAAAAAGTATTCATGGAGGGAGAGGCCAGTGGTGAGATTGAAAAAGAAGCGTAAAACCGCTACTCTATACTCTATTGGCGCAGTGGTGAAGTAGTCTAACACCGCGGTCTGCAAAACCGCTATTCGTGGGTGCAAATCCCACCTGCGCCTCCCTTGCCTCGCTGCAGTATTTCGCGTTGGCAGGACACCCGCCCGGGTGGCGGAACTGGCAGACGCAGAGGACTTAAGATCCTCCGGTATTTATACCTTGTGGGTTCGATTCCCACCCCGGGCACATATGAACCAAGGAAGCGCAGTCGGAATTTTATATAAAGATGGCAAGGTGCTTGTTGAGCGTCGCCAGGCACACGAAAAGTTCTACCCGGGTGCTGTCATGTTCCCGGGCGGGAGCATTGAAGACGACGAAACCCCGGAGCAGGGTCTTTTGCGCGAGATGCATGAGGAGCTTGGCATCACTATCAAAGCCTATCGCCCAGTTGGCATTTTTTATCACGCCGATGGACACAAGATAAATACCTTTCTCGTAACTGACTGGGAAGGCTCCCCTACAGCGCTCGAAGCCGCAGAAGTTTTTTGGATCTCCGACCCGGCAGAGATAACCGACGAAAAAAATCAAGAAATGTACCAGGCTGCCATTGAAAAAGCAGATATGCTATAGTTCCCCTACTATGTGGTTAGCACTTGGTCAGCTCAAAGGCGATTTTCCTAAGTAGGCAGTTTCCGCTGTCTCCGGCCGTTACCAAACGGCTTATTAAGCCTACTTACTAATCACTATGACTAAACTACTCTATTTAGAAAACTGGAACACGCTCACCTCACAAGCACTCATTACTGAAATCACGACCTATCAAGACAAACCGGCGCTCGTCCTCGACCAAACCGTCTTCTATCCACAAGGCGGCGGTCAGCCCTGGGACACGGGCACCATTGCCGGGCCACAGGGCACCTTTGACGTTCAAGCAGTGCGATTTGATAATGGCATCGTCTACCACCTTGGCGCCTTTACCTCCGGCACAATGCAAGCCGGCGAAACCGTTACCTGCAGTGTCGACCCGGACCGACGCAACCTTAATAACAGACTGCACTCCGGCGGTCACGTCTTGGATATGGGCGTGCTCCTGCTCAAACTCAACTGGATTCCGGGTAAGGGCTACCACTTCCCCGACGGTCCGTACGTTGAGTACGCCGGGAGCCTGAATGGGCTGGATAAAGAAAAATTAAAAGTTGATCTCGAGACGGCAGCCAACAAATTCGTAACTGAAAACCGGCCTACGAGCATCCGCTTTATGCCGAAAGAAAAAATGCACGAGGTCTGCCACCACGTGCCTGATTATCTGCCGGAGGGCAAGCCGGCCCGCGTCGTGATGTACGGCGATTTCGGCGTACCGTGCGGCGGCACACACGTGAATGCGCTTGGCGAAATTGGCCACCTGACTATTCGTAAAATTAAACAGGAAGGCGATAAAATCAGGGTCGGCTACGACGTGAGTCGGTAGCGTTGCGCTCCGGCCAGGCTTTTGGTAGGGTCAGGGAGTCCCTGGGCACCGACAAGGAGGTCACGTTGCGCGTTATCAAGAAAGGCCCGCTGCTTCGAGTCGCCGCAGTGGCGACCGGCGGCGGATCAACCGTGAAGGCGGTCCTCGAGCAGTGTCTCCCCGGCGGTAGACTGCACGGCCTCGTGGAGGTCGCAGTCATCGTCGGGACCAGGCCTGGCATCGAGGCGCTGGAACGCCCGAAGCAGGTCGTCGGAATGGAACACGTCCCGACTCGCGTTGTCGAGCGCAAGCTCGGCACGAAGACGGAGGTCCGGTTCGGCAAAGAGCTGATGAAGGTCTTCAATCAGTTCGACGTCGACATGTTCGCGCTCCTGGGATGCATCCCGACGATCCCAGGAAACGTCCTGGAAAAGTTCGTCGGAACCAACCAGCACCCTGCCCCACCGCAGCGCTTCGGCGGGAAGGGCTGGCACGGCATCCTGCCCTACGCTGCACAGCTCTACTACGTCCAGGACCTGGGTGCCAAGCACCCTGCGATCGTGGTGTCGCAGTGGGTCGCACCCGAAGTGGACGGTGGCAGCGTGATCCACTACGGGGAGGTCCCCATCCTCGACGGGGACACCCCGGAAGCGCTCCGCGACCGAGGACTGCCTGTCGAATGGGCGGTTCAGGTCGAGACGCTTCGGCGTCTCGCGACGGACACGGCCGAAGAAACGCCGTGCCCCTACAGTTGCACCCCGATGTCAGGAACCCGGGCGGGGGTCGCACTCGAGAATGCCAAGGCGCGTGCCTTGGCCGAGTACGGCCACCACAAGTAACGGAGGAGAGCCTCGAGCTCCGGGGCGCCGACAGGCGCCCCGGAGACTCACTTCAAAAAGATTTAAACACAAAACCCGCCTTTCGGCGGGTTTTGTGTTTTCTTACCTAATCAACGTTGTACTTAACGGTTACCTCCACTACCCGCTTACCCCAGGCAAGCGCAGCAGAGTGACTAGTCATCCAGATATCGAAGTGCGGCTTATCCATCGTGAGGTTAGTAGCATGGTCAAACTTACGAGCCATACGGTCACCACACGTGTAATCACGGCCGTTAATCGTCACCTTCGTACCGAACGCATACTCACGACTGCAAGCAACCATACCATCGTACACCTCATGACCGTTAGCGGCGATAAACGGATCACGGTCGGTCTGACCAATCTCCGAGTTATAAGCAGTAACAGTAGCGGTGAAATGCTCAACGACGGTCTTCGGCATCACCTTCTCAACGATAGCGGAAACCGCCTTGTTGATGGAGTCCGGTCCATACATACCGATTGAGGGCTGCGCAACCGCGGCCGGAATCGGGAGCATGGCAACGAGAGCCACTGCGACGAGAACCTTTGCGATTGTGTTTTTCATAGTGTTTATAAGGGTTCCCGGGCCGAAAGGGCCCTTTCCCCCTCAAAATAAAAACCCCCACTTCTAGAGGCTTTATAGGTTCATTATAGCACCCTTTCCTGGTTTTGTCAATACCCCACAATATCTAGCAGAATCTGTCAACCTGATAGCCTAAAAAGCCTTATAAAATAAGGGTTTTTGACACTCCCGGTAAAACCGGCCACTTAAGGACCCGAAAAACGCGCCTCGTCAGCTACTCCTCGTCTCTCAAAGAAACCCGTACTGGCCGGGAGGCCAGGATGGGCATTTTTATGCGTAAAACACCGTTTTTTATGGTTGCCTCGGCCTTATCGGCATCAATCTCAATCGGTAGACTAATCTCCCGCGCAAATGAGCCCCAGTGGCACTCGTCAATGACATAGTCATGCTTCTTAGTCCGGTGTTCGCGGTGTCGCTTCCCTTCAATCGTCACTATCGTCGGAGTAATTTCGATGTTGATGTCCTCGCTCCGCACACCACCAATCGGCGCCTCTAAAACGAGGGTTTTGTCGGTCTGGAATAGATCAATAGCCAGCTGCCCAACGGCATCGGCATCCTCCTCCACGTGCGCATAGATATGCGGTTCACGGGCAAGCTCATGTAAGAATTGTTTTACGTCGTCGGCCATACGTTTAGTATACCACTGCTATCCAGTTTTTGTTTTCACAATCCCATCCCGCTCTTCTTCTGTCCGCAACTCCTCAAAGTCTACTAGCAGGAAGAAAGCGATGATGGCCACAAAGACCAGCGCCCAGCCGGCGGGCCCGTAAGCGAGCACGAGATAGTTAAATGCCGAGTGTAGGACGGTCGAGATGATAATACCGGCGATGATGTGCACGCCGAGCAGCTTGTTACGGATCCAGCCAACCGCCCAGTGGAATCCGATGATACCAGAAGCGACCGAGTGGAGCAGCGTTGCCCCCAAAAAGCGCAGCGCGACGACTTCGAAGGCTTTCAGACTTACAAACGCCGCCTGAACTCCCCCGCTATTAATCAGCGAGGCGATATTTTCAACTGCGGCAAACCCAAGCGCAGCGGTGATCATAAAAATCATCGCATCGAGTGGCTGATTAAACGACTTCAGGCGACGAACGAGCAGAAACACGCCCAGAAACTTCAGCGTCTCCTCTACCCCCGCAAAAGCAATGATCGCTCCGGTGGTGCGCGTCGAAAGACCGATGGAACCGAAGTACTTCGCTAAAAGCACCTGCACAAAAAGCGCAGCGAAGGTACAAATCGCACCAACTAAAAACGCAAAAATAATATCAGAAAGGCGCTCCGCCTTTTCTTTTTCTTCCTGTTCAAAAAACGTCAGCCAAATAAGGCTCGGGGCAAGCCCAAGAGCAAACGCCAGTACGTAGCGTAAATCCATACTTTTATTGTACCATTCGCGCCCTATTCTCCTTCAAATCAAAAAGGAGCGGTTTTGGTTTATTCTTCCTCGGGGTCTACGGAAGGATAAGCCAAAGCCACGACGCTAGCTCCACTCTTCAACCATCAAAAGCTCGCTCTTGCCGGGCCAAGTGGGCAGCTTGCTCCAAATCTCTTCGGTGACGTAAGGCATAAACGGGTGCAGCATCTTTAAGCACTCCTCAAAGACCTTCGTGAGCGTGGTGGCGGCCATATCCCTGTCTCCTTCGTCGGCACCGGCCAGACGGGTTTTGTACTCCTCGATAAGCTTGTCAGCCACGGTGTGCCAGGTGTAGTGGTAGGCCGCCTCGGAGGCCAGGTGGAGCTTATACTCGTCTAAATCGCGAGCGACCTCGGCCTTCACTTTTTCGAGCTCGTGCAGTACCTCCTGGTCGCGGGCGGTTACGCCGGCGTTTGGATCAACCGAGTCGGTGTACTGCAGAATGAACTTACCCATATTCCAGAGCTTAGTCGTAAAGTTGCGGTAGCCGCGGATTTTGTCTTCAGAAATAACCGGGTCGGTGCCGGCGGCGTTACCGGAGACAAGCGCCATACGCACCGCGTCGGTACCGTACTCAGCAGAAACGCCGAGCGGGTCGATGACGTTGCCTTTGGACTTACTCATCTTTTGGCGTTCTTTGTCGCGCACGAGTCCGTGCAAATAGACCGTCTTAAACGGCACGCGACCAGTGCGGTAAATGCCCAGCATCGTCATGCGTGCCACCCAGAAGAACAAAATGTCCCAGCCGGTCTCCATGACGTCGGTCGGGTAAAACGAATCAAAATCACGCGAGACGGTTCCCATGCTCGTACCCTGCACGTGCTTTTTGCCTTCGGCATTGGCCGAAGCCATCAGCGTCGCAAACGGCCACTGGCCAGAACTAAACCAGGTATCAAACACGTCGGTCTCCGGCTCCCAGCCAATACCGTCTGGCTTCTGCTCGCCGACGTGAATCTGCTCACCCTTGTACCAGACCGGAATGCGGATACCCCACACTATCTGACGGCTGACGTTCCAGTCGCGCAGGTTTTCCATCCAGCGAAGAAACTCAGTTTTAAAGCGATCGCTCACAAAACTAACCTCCCCTTTCTCGACTGCTGCGACAGCTAAATCACGCAGCGACTTACCAAGACGATTGCTCGGCTTCGTCATAGCCACAAACCACTGCGGACGAATCTGCGGTTCAATCGCGGTATTACATTTGTAACAAACCGGCACGGCGTGCTTGCGCTGCTCGACGTTAACAAGTAGCCCTTTTTTGTTAAGCTTTTCGACGATAAGCGCGCGTGCCTTGCTGATGTGCTGCCCGGTAAACTCGCCAGCGATTGGCAGTAACTTGCCCTGCCAGTCGATAATCTGCTCCTTCGGCAGATTGTGCCGCTGCGCGATTTCAAAGTCGGCGGCACTGTGCCAGGGCGTAATCGTCATCGCGCCGGTACCGAGCTCCATATCCATTGCCGCGTCCTTAATGAGGGTTGCTCGAATCGGGCCATTAATCCATTCCAGTTCAAATTCCTGGCCGTCTTTGTACTGCGCGTAGCGCTCATCGTCCGGATGCACCACGACGTACTTATCGCCAAACTTAGTCTCTGGGCGCGCAGTCGCAATAGTAAAAGGACCGTACTTGAGATAATAAAACGGATCGGTCACCTCCGGCTGGGCGATTTCGAGTTCAGAGAGCGAGGTTTGGTGGCGAGCGCACCAGTTGATGATGCGGCTGCCACGGTAAATAAGGCCGTCGTCATAGAGCATCTTAAACGTCTCGTATACCACGCCGCGGATATCGTCATCTAAAGTAAACTTTTCGCGTGACCAGTCACACGAGGCACCGAGTGCGCGAATTTGACCTTCCATGTGAGCCTTGTTGGCGATAGTAAAATCTTTGATCTCCCCGTAGAGCTGATCGCGCGGAATCTCCCAAAACTTCCTCCCCTCCTTCTCCAACTTCTTTGTATACACCACCTGCGTTTCGAACCCGGCGTGATCGGCACCCGGAAGCCAAAGCGTCTTAAAGCCGCGCATACGCTTGTAGCGGATCATAATGTCCTGCGTGGTCACAAACAGCGCGTGCCCGATGTGTAGTGAGCCGTTCGCATTTGGCGGCGGCATGATAATCGTGAAACGTGGAGCGTCTGACGTGTAACGTTCAGAGGGCAGATTGTCCGGATTAAAGTAACCCGAATCCTCCCACTTTTGGTAGATTTCCGGCTCACGGTCCTTATATTCAAAATGCTTCGGGAGTTCCATGGCAGTAGATAGTGATGAGGCAATTTTAGCGGAAAATCGTTGGTTTTTATATATTGACAAAGATAGTTTTTTTAATTAAAATACTTTCACGCGTTTTCGACGCGCCACCAAACTTCTCGCGACAACGCGATCGAAGCAACGAAGGGAGCCCTGAATGCGTAACGGAAAGAAAGTCGTCCTGCACGTCGAGGACAAACTCCTGTATCAGGATCTGCTCGCGGCAGATCTTCGACGGTTCGCCGAGGTGATCAGGGCGTCATCAATCATCGAGGCGGAGGCCAAGTTCGCGGCCAACCAGGGCGTGATCGACGTCATCGTGATGGACGCCTGCGTCCCAGGCGAGACGCCAAACACGCTGCCCCTCGTGGCGCTCATCCGGCAGACCTTCAAGGGGCCGATGATCGCCTCCTCCGGTTTCCCCGGGTTCAGGAAGGACCTGATGGCTGTCGGATGTGACTCTGAATCTCCCAAGGAGGAGGTCGGAGCGGCAGTCCTCAGCGCTCTCGGCCTGTGATAGGCCGGAGCCACCCAGCAACATAACGACTGGAGCAAGCGACTGGAGTCGCAGCTCCGGTCGTTCGCTTTTACAACGTCATCGTTGAATCTGCTACAAACTTATACTTCTTTTTGCGGAGCTTGCCCATATAGGCTGCGGCGGCGATCATCGCGGCGTTGTCGGTGTTGTACTCATTTTCCGGCGCGGCAAAGTTAATCCCCCACTTCGTGCAGTCGGCGGCGAGCTGTTTGCGCAACTCTTTGTTTGCGGCGACGCCACCACAAACAAACACGGTGCGGGCGCCAAACTCACGAGCGGCACGCATCGTTTTTTTCACGAGCACATCTAACACGGCCTGCTGGAAACTGGCGGCGATGTTTTCTTTCTTCGTATTCTTATGATCGCGGAGGTAATACAAAACCGAGGTTTTGATACCAGAAAAACTGAACTCGTAGTTCTTGTCTTTGAGCATCGGACGCGGAAACTCAATCGCCTTTGCGTCACCCTTAACGGCTAATTTTGAAATCTCCGGCCCACCCGGGTATGGCAACTTGAGCAGTCTCGCAACCTTGTCAAAAGCCTCACCTGCGGCGTCATCGCGCGTCTCCCCCAAATTAGTCCACTTCGTATATGAATCCATTTTTACTAAAATTGTGTGCCCCCCGCTCACTACTAATCCAATTGCGGGGAAGTCCAACTGTCTACTGTCTACTGACTGCTGTCTACTGTCTTTAGCGTTTAGTAAAACGCTAAAGACATGCCCCTCCATGTGATTAGCGCCAAGCAGCGGCTTCTTAAGGGTCTTGCTAAGCTCCTGCGCGAAGGTAATGCCCGCCCAGAGTGCCGGCTCAAGACCTGGACCGACGGTGACGGCGATAGCGTCAATCTCTTTAGCGGTTTTTGAAAGCCTGAGCTCGCTCAAAAGCTTTGGCAGGTTGGCAATGTGTTCGCGCTTGGCGATATTGGGCACTACCCCGCCCCACTCACGGTGCAACTCGATTTGCGAGTTAACCAGATTTTTTAAAACTTTAAACTGCGGATTTTTTATCCCGCCGGAGCACTCGACTATCGAGAGCGCTGTTTCATCGCAACTTGTTTCAATTGATAGGATTTTCATACTGAACCAAAAACCCGGCACAGGGCCGGGTTTTTGTTAAGACATTCTTTAACGCTTGGCCCACTGCGGAGCACGTCGTGCCTTCTTGAGTCCGTACTTCTTACGCTCAACGTGGCGCGGATCGCGGGTCATGTGACCATCACGGCGGAGCGCTTTGCGGAGAGTTTCATCGTGAGAAACGAGCGCGCGAGCGATACCGTTGCGGATAGCGTCGGCCTGGGCCATAACGCCACCACCGCGAACGTGAGCCGAGACACCAAAAGCGTCAGTCATCTCAACAGTCTTAAGCGGGCCCATGATGACAGCCTGCAAGCGCGGCATCGGGAAGTACTTAGCGATATCCTTGCCGTTGACGGTAACTCCCGAGCTCTTCGGGAAGATACGAACGCTGGCGGTAGCGGTCTTGCGACCACCAACACCCTGTTTGTAGCGACCCTCAAAAGCACCGTTCTTTGTTACGTGGGTCTTCTCTGCTTTCTCTACTGTTTTTGTTTGTTTTGTAACCATATTTTTTCGATCGTAAATCGTGTAACGTTAAACGTTTTAAGTTTCACGTTCTACGCCTCTATCTTAAGACGGTTCATACGAAGCTGACGGAGCTTGTTTTTCGGAAGCATGTTAAAGACTGCGTACTCAACAATGCGCTCCGGAGTGCTCTTACGCATATCGGCAACGTTCTTGGCGCGGAGGTGACCCTGGTAGCTCGTGTGGTGGTAGTACTCTTTCTGGAGCTCCTTGTTACCCGAGAACTTAACCTTGGCGGCGTTTTTGACGACGACACGGTTCGTGCCAGAAAGGCGCGGCTCGTAGGCAGCTGAGGTCTTGCCCTGCAAGATAGCGGCAATCTTCGTCGCGAGACGACCAACGATCTGGCCCTCTCCGTCGATAACGTATTCAGTTTGCTTCACTTTAGCTTCGGTCATATTACTTTACAAATTTAATGGTCGCCATCTTGGTTCCATCGCGCATACGCTGGACAGCGTGCTTGCTGATAGACAAGTAACCACCGGTACGGTCCTTATACTTCGGAGCAATTTCGTAAAAAAGCTTTTCTGCAGCCTGCTTCGGAAGCACCGCAAGCAAAGCACGCAGCTTGGCAACCTGGCCGGTTTTAGCGTAGGTGATGTAGCGCTCAACGAGCGGACGGATGTCCTTGGCGCGAGCCTCGGTTGTAACCATCTCGCCGTACATAATCAAGCTCTGAGCGAGCTGCTTACGGAAAGCGCGGCGGCGGCCGGTTGTACGGGCAAATTTACGTTTGGAAATCATACAGAGTGAAATGAGAAATAACGGATAAGGGATTAGGCTTTCTTTTTAGCAGCTTTCTTTTTCGGCTTCTTGTCCTCCTCCCCTTCAGCCTCCGGAGCGGCAACTTCAGCAGTTGAAGCACCACCGAGCTGCTCGAGAGCCTTTGAGAAGTGCTCAGAAAGAATCGCCAAACCGTTGCGCAAAGCAGTCGCCGGAGCAACGCCACCGTCGGTTTCGATCATCAAACGAACACGGTTGAAGTCGGTCTTGTCGCCGACACGCATGTTCTCGTTGGTCATGGTTACCTTCGTAACCGGTGAGAACAAAGCATCGAGCTGGATAACACCAACCGGCACAGTACCACCCGCCTTCAAAGTCTCAACCGGAACGTAACCGAGACCCTTCTCGATAGTCAGCTCCATTTCGAGCTCAACACCCTTCTTGGTGATAGTGGCGATCTTCTGGTCCTTGTTGACGACGGTCACGCGACCGGTCTCCTCGATATCAGCGGCGGTAACCTCGCCCTCCCCTTTGGCCTTCAAGACCAAAGTCTCCGGCTCGGTGAAACCTGACTCACCCGGGAATTCAAAGCGGACCTTCTTGAGGTTCAAGCAGATTTCAACAACGTCTTGCATCACGCCCTCGATAGTCGAGAACTCGTGACCAACGCCTTTGATCTTCACAGAGGTGATAGCGGCACCAGGAAGTGAAGAAAGCAAAACGCGGCGGAGTGCGTTACCAATCGTCAAACCATAGCCACGGTAAAGACCCTCGATGTCAAAGACACCAACCTTCTCGTCTTCTGAGATCGTAACAACCTTCAAATTCTCCGCCAAAGAAATTTTTTCCATGTGTTTGGTTTAAGGTTTACTTGACAATCTTAGAATAATAATCTACAACCAGCGAAATGTCAAAGCCGGCGTCGACATCCTTCGGAAGCATCTTGATAGTCCCCTCTAAGGTCTGCGGGTTGATAGTAAGCCAAACTGGGGTCTGAGCTTTCGTAGCACGCTCGGCAACGTCTTTGAAAATAGCCATATCCTTTGACTGCGGGCGAATCGTGATGACGTCACCGGCGCGCAGACGGGCTGACGGAGCACTGACGCGCTTGCCGTTAACGAAAATGTGACCGTGACCAACTGCCTGACGAGCAACGGAACGGCTCGGAGCGATACCAAGGCGGTAGACAACGTTGTCCAAGCGGCGCTCGAGCAGGTTGATGAGCGTCATACCGATACCGGTCTGGCTCTTCTTAGCGTCTTTAAAAGCGTTGCGGAGCTGGGTTTCGCGAAGACCGTAGGTGTAACGAACCTTTTGCTTCTCGGCGAGCTGCTTGCTGAATTCGCTACCGGCACGGCGGCGTGAAGCACCATGCTGACCCGGCTTGCTCGGACGGCGAGTGATGGCGGACTTCCCTGTTACCGAACGGTTCGGCTTTAAGAACAGTGGCATCCCGAGGCGGCGTTCTTTTCGTGCGCGTGTATCAAACATACTGGTAGTAGATAGTAGTTAGTAGACAGTAGTCAGGTTAGATACGGCGAACTTTCTTTGGTTTCGGACCGTTGTGCGGGATCGGCGTAACGTCGTGGATAGAAAGAACATCGAAACCTTGGTTGACGAATGAGCGGACGGACGAGTCGCGGCCACCACCGATGCCATTGAGGAAGATGCTGACCTTCTGCAAGCCGGCCTTGCGGAGCTTTTCAGTGAGTGCGGCAACAACTTTACTGGCGGCAAACGGAGTCGCCTTCTTCGGACCGCGGAAACCGAGTGAACCGGCGGTGCTCCAAGCAACGAGGTTACCCTTTTCGTCGGTGACGGAGATGATCGTGTTGTTGTAGCTGGCCTTAACGTAGACGTTTCCCTTTTCGAACTTCTTCTTAACGTCTTTTGCGGAGGCCGCAACGACAGCACCCTCGATGGCGCTCGCCTGGTTAATTGCCTCTGCTTCAGTTTGTGTACCGACTTTCTTTTTACCCATAGTACTAATTTTTACTTGAGTTCAACCTTACGCTTACCAGAACCGGCGGTCTTACGAGTGTTACCACGGACGGTACGCGAGTTGGTCTTGGTGCGCTGACCACGAACCGGAAGGTGGCGGGCGTGACGACTACCGCGGTAGGCGCCCATGTCTTTAAGCAATGAAATGTTCTGCTTGATAACGGAACGGAGCTCTCCTTCGATCTTCCAGTTCTTTTCGATGTACTCCTTAACCTTGTTAACCTCGGTCTGGTCAAGATCCTTGGCCTTCTTCCCCATCGGGATACCGACGGCTTCGATGATTTCAATGGCGCGAGCCGGGCCTACGCCGTAAATGTAGCGAAGTGCGACTTCGATTTTCTTGTTGTCAGGAATTGTAATACCGGCGATACGCATGTTGGGTAGTAGTTAGTAGAAAGTAGACAGTAGTTAGGGTTGGTTATGCTAGTTTTTAGTAGTCTTTCCTGCTATCTACTGACTACTATCTACTAGCTCCTGCTTCTAGCCTTGGCGCTGTTTGTGCTTAGGAATCGAGCAAATAACGAAAATTCGACCGCGACGGCGGACGGTTTTACACTTCTGACACACTTTTTTGACCGATGAACGGACCTTCATATAATTAGAGTCTTCGAGATATTCTGCCACGCGTTTTATCGTATGGCGTAAATTCAATGACAACCCGGTCCCCAAGGGTGATTTTGATGTGGTACATCTTCATCTTCCCCGAGAGATGGCCTAAGGCCAATGTGTTATCCGGTAGTTTGACGCGAAACATGGCACCAGGGAGAGCTTCTTCTACAATTCCCTCCACTGCGCGTACTGCTTTAGTGTCTGCCATTGATTGAGAGAGTATACACGAGAGCTAAAAAAGTGTCAACAGGAATCGAATAAGGAATAATGAATTAGGAATTAGGTTACAAACAACAGAGGCGGCACGGGACGTGCCGTCCTGTTGCCGCCCCAAGATGCTGAGCCGAAGTCCTACAACTGGCGGATCCGAATCGCGACGCCGAAGCAGATCGCAAGTCCGAACATGAGCGATGCCAGCGACAGCACAGGCTTACGGCTTACGCGGTCGTGCACCCAGTCGTGCCAGACATAGTCGACCAGCCTGTACCCGATTCCTGCCTGCACGATGAGCGCCGACACGAGCACGATGGCTTCTTCGAGGTTCGGCATACGCTTCTCGTGCCAGGCGGCCCAGAGGGCCACGATGAACATGATGTAGCCTACGGGCATCATGAGCACCCGGAACGTAGCGAAGAACTGCTCTCTGTGCTCCGCGACCTGGTGCTGGGTGAGCAGCAAGATCTCGAATCCCAGCAGCACGAACAGCATCGAGACGTTCTGCGCAACGAGCGCGCAGGCGGCGGCCAGAGCCACCATCCCGATGAAGTGCATCCAGTTACGCAGAAACACGTGCAGCGCCGAGACGTGCTTCACGTCAACGATGATCGGCCTACCGTCAATTTCAACCTGCATCTCCCTTGCCCTCCCCTTGAAAGCCAGACGCCGCCGGACCTCCCGACGAACGGAAAATAATATATCACATATGATATATTTTGTCCAATCGTAAAAAGACCCTTTAGCAGTCGGGCCTCTCCCTACGTTACACGCTACACGTTTTACATTAAACGAATCTACTGTACTACCACCGTAATCTTTTCGGGTGCACTTGGGACGGTGTGAACGTAAAATGGCCAGAGCTCAACCTTCCCGCCGGTAATACCCGGGATTGCAAATATAAGCGTATTGAGTTGATCGTCCGGCTTACCGGCGAGTTGCTGACTAACTGCTTCCGGCGTGACAATACGCGAGAGCGAAACATTGTATTTTGCAACTACGAGCATTTTACCGGAAGCCAAAGCAACTGCTTTTGGATTTAAGGCGCCGTAGGTAAGCGTCTCTGTGTCAACTTTAAAATCGGGACCAACCGCGGTCGTCACCCTATCCTGTAACAAACTTTTTACATCCGCATCGCGGAAGGCAAGAATCGAGAGCTGTGCCTCCGTCACGACACCGACGGTCCCCGCCGCATCAGCAACCGACTCAATAGTTTGCTTTGTGACGGAAACTCGGCTGGCACCGGCAAGCACAGTAAAACCGGCTGGGACGCTCGATGAAACTTTAGTATTTAAAGAAGCTGTAATTGTGTCGGCGCTTTCTTTCTTGGCAGCTGCGACATCCTTATCGGTCGGCACAGAGGTCTCGCCACTGAACCCGCCACTCGCCCCCTCCTTAAGTTCACCGTAAAAACCATCATATTTGGGAGTTTTGGCAAAACCGGGAATCGATAAGCGCGGCGTCGGCCCAACGTTACCGGCGACTCCCGGTTTATCGGCGGCGACTGCCACCTCTATGCTCGAGGGGGTAATTTTGCCGTTCGTGATTTGCGCACCCGGGATTGTCAGTCCGGAAGTGATGCGAAAAATAACGCCACCCGGAGTCACGAAACGGGTGTTGGCAACGATTGTCTGCGGCTGTGAGCTGTAAGCATTATAGACAGTCATTGTCCCGGTTGCCTTTCGATTGACAAACTGCTTACCGCTAACCGGTACGCGCTTTGTTACAGAATCTTTAATGACAAAAACTTGCCCCGGCACCCGCGCGCCAATCGGATCAACTTTCGCGAGCGCCTTGTCGACGCTCACGTTCCCATCAAAATTCCATGTCTTCTTTTCGGTCACGACCGTAATAGTCGCCTTCGGTAAAACAGCGGCAGCGACATACCAGACAACGCCGATGCCAATGACCGCGGCAATGCTAACCCACAATAAAAGCCCGCGGTGTTTCTTCTTGGCAGGGCGCTGCGGCTCGCCACGACGAACACGTTCCGGTACCTCTCCCGGAAACACCGGCTCTGCTCCATCGCCATCCGGTACTTCTTCGGCCTCGCTCTCCTCATCCGGCTCAGGACGGGCAGCCTTCTTGGCGCGAGACGGACGGCGGGCTGCGGTCTCTTCATCGTCAACAACGGAAACTTTTACCGAACGCTTCCCTGCCGGTCGGCGCGTTTTAGCGACAGGCACGGCACCGTCATCCTGTGAAACAGCTGCCTCTAAAATACCGAGTCCTGCTTTAGCGGCTCGCTCCCGAATAGCTAGATCTGCAGTTTCTACGACAACTTCACGACGCAACAAACTGGCCTCTCGTTTAACAAGTTTGAAATTTGTAACCGTCTGCCCAAAAAGTGCTCCTGGTGCAATCGCAAAAACAACGCTGTCCCCTTCAGCATCAATAAGCTGCTCTACGACGGAGGCAACGTCATCACCGCGCTTTACGATAATTCGTTTTGGTTCTGCCATGGCTATGAAAGTGTCCCGCTGATCCAACGAGCTCGCTGCTTTGCTGTTTTAGTAACCAACGCAACATGCAGTCCGGCGACCACCTGCACGGCAGTCGTAATCGCTGTATCGTATGAAGCGGCAAGACCGCCCCGCGGTACGTTCTTGTTATAGTGTACCACAGGAATTGCATCAGTGAGTACGATATACGGAGAAGTAATGCCGAGCGTTCGCATCAATTTATCTTGGCTTAATAGTGGCGGAAGCGGAACGACGCTGTGCAAATACACAGGCATATTTTTCTTTGTTCGCCGCGCTTCTATTGTATGCATCAGCACGGCAAACTCCGCGTGCAGTGCCTCTTCAATGGCATGCGCGACGACAGCCGAAACCTGCCGCATCGCATATCGATTTATGATTTCCGGAGCCGTCTCAATAGGAACTCCGAATTGCTTGGCGACACTACCAAAAACTCCAGCCGTTCCCCAAAGCACAGTATCAATGAACGTGACAACGCCCTCGGCGACTGAATAAATTCCGGTTTGTACTGGCCCGACGTCGAGAAATAGCGCCGGCTCTTTTGCAATGAGAGCAGCCTGCCCAGCCCAAAATCCGGAACGCTCGACGACGGAGATAATCCGTTCCGGAGTCAGTACCCCGACAACTTGCTGCCATGGCTCACTTCGTACAAAAGTTTCCCGCAGCAAGCAACTAATAACATGCGAACGAAAGCCAATAGGACTTATAACCTTGTGGTTATCGAGCTTGAGCTGCATCACATCGACGTCGGCAAGCTTCAATTGCGAATCCTGGACCTTCAAAAATCTGGCCGCGATGAGCCGGTCTTGCTGAAAAAGCTGCCATACGCCATGGCGTACGGCGTTCTCGAGTTCCGGCATGGTAATCTCCGCATTCCAGTCAGCACGCTGCAGCGAAACAATCCCCTGCATCAGCACGGCTTCGTGAGTATCAAAAATAACAATCGCTTGGGATTCTTCCGGAATATCAAGTGCTTCAATGAGTGCTTCTACGACTTGCGCATATGCCCCTGCGCTGAAACGAGCCGGAGCGGACATTATTTTTGTCCGTTCGACCGAGCAGGTGCTGTCGCTGGCAACACCCACTAACGTAACGCGGGCAAACTCTGCGTAAAGCTCAAAAACTGCGTAACGCGAATGAGAAGAACCTTGATCTTCTTTTTCCTTTGATTCTTTTTTCTCTTCCTTTGTAGACATAAGCGTTCGCCTTTGCGGTATAACACCAACGAGCATATACTATCTCTATCAACAATACACCTTTACCTATGCTTCTTAAAATATCACGCTTCTGCCTCATCGCCTCGCTTGCAGCCGTCCTGCTCGTAAACAAATCATTCTTTTTCCCGTTCATTACCGGCAAACAGGTTTTCTTCCGCTTCTGGGTTGAGCTTGCACTCGCCTTTTTTATTTTCCATCTCATTCGAGCTCTCCTCGCGAAACACCAATCTCATGCCCGTGAAACCTTAAAGGCAATAAGTAGACACCTCAAACACCCAATTGTGATTTGTTTGGCGATTCTTGGTATCGCGCTCATTATCAGCGCGGTATTTAGCCCGACACCGAGCATGGCCTTCTGGTCAAACTATGAACGTGGCGATGGAACATTCCAGATTTTGCACTACATACTATTTGCAATCTTGCTCAAGCTACTCTTCGTTGACGACAAAAAATGGCACCAGCTCCTTGCCGCAAACATCATCATCAGCATCCCGGTGTGTTTTTACGCCTTTGGCCAAATGTTCTCTAGCCCAAACTCGACAACGTTTGTCGCCGCCGGCAGCCGCGTGTCCGGCACGCTCGGCAACCCCTCCTACCTGGCCGCTTACCTGATTTTCAATCTCGCTTTTATAACCTACTTCCTCCTGAAATCAAAAGACTCCTTCGTACGCCTGGGGTTGATTATGCTTGGCGCGGTACAAATTTTCCTAATGATCAAAGCTCAAACGCTTGGTGCCGCACTTGGAGTTTTCGTGGGTCTCGTCGTCTTCGCCGTACACCTCACATTCACGACTGATAATAAAAAAATCTACAAAGCAGGACTTGCGGTCGGTGGTTTTGTTTTAGGACTTTCGCTACTGTTTATCGGGACCAGACAGTTTTCTTTCTGGCAACACATCCCCCTCTTCAACCGCATCACGGATATTAGCAAGGCATATGAAAACATCCAGCCACGCCTTTGGACGTGGAGCTCAGCGGTAAGCGGCGTTGCCGACCGGCCGCTGACCGGCTGGGGTCCGGAAAATTTTGCAATCCCTTTTGACAGGCACTATGACCCGCTGCACTACGGGCAAGAGTCATTCTTCGATCGTACACACAACGTCTTTCTGCAATACCTCATCGACGGAGGCGTCCTTGCCTTCATCCCTTGGCTACTACTTTTCTATTTTTACTACCGTGGACTTCGTAAACGCGAGGCTTCAATATGGAAAAGCGTGCTTATTGCTTTACCGGTTATGTACTTAGTCCAGGGCTTCTTCCTCTTTGACGTGCTGGCTATCTATCTTCCATTTTTTGTTCTGTTACTATTCGCCATAAACACTAATCCCCCGCCAGATGACCGCCCGGCGCTTCCGGAGACACTACACGATATAACTCCTTTCTCCTACGTACTCATTGCGGCAACCGGCGTTGTCTTTTGCGTGCTCATCTACAAAACGGCCTATGCTCCCCTGCACCGCAACCGAATGATTATTGGCGCGCTCAACGATGGAGGCCAGCTCATTGCTGAACTGACAACCAAACACGAGGGCGGATTAAGCAAATCGCCTTCTGATGTATTTAACGAGCTGCATGCCGCTATTGAATATCCGTCACCAATCGGTCGCGGCGAGGCTGTCGAAATGTATCAAAAGTTCGCAGTTGATTTTCTCGGCTTGATGGCACAGGTTCCTGACGCTGCAAAAAATAAAAATATCCGAAACGATGTTGCGACCATCATGACTGACCTCAATGCGACGATGGACAATAACGCGGGGCTAGTACCCGGCGTTAAAGATCGTTACGTTAATGCAACAGTTAATATTCGCGCTGGCGCTATTTTCAACATACCGGAATATATTCAGCGCGGCAGGAAAATGATCGAAGACGATCTTGCGGCGGCACCGAAGCGAATCGAACTAGTGAAAGTCCTGCTTGATCTTGGCGCGGCGACCAACGACAAGGCTCTTCTGGCAACATGGCAACCGGTTGCGGCGCAGCTTCGCCCGGACCTGTTCCGCGCAACGAAGTAGCCACTCGAGAACTAAATAATCCAGCGGGAAAACATTGCTATAACCACCGCGGTCGCAAGAACAACAATAACGCTGTACCGCAAAAACGGACCTCGAAGCGTCCCGTGCAGATACTGCTCACTGGCCGAAGTTCCAATGACAGCGATCAAAGCAAGGATAGCTGCTACGTAGCCTACTGAAATCGGTAAAAGCCTTAAGGCCCAGGCCACTTCCACGAATTGCGTCGCAATAAGTGCGCTTGCAAATCGGACCAGCTTTTTATCGGCTTCGCCGTGCATCTTAAAGTATTCGGTTGAAAGCAAATACAAAAGTACGGCACCGATTATTGTCGCGCGAATTGGATGCGCACCGGATTGCCCGGCGACGAATAAGAGGCTAATCCCCCACACTAAGCCGGCGTGCAGCCCTTGGTACCAGCGGGAAACTTTTGCGACCAAGTTTTGCGCGACACATAAAAAGATGTAGCAAAGCACGGCAAAGATAAGCGCAAACAAGTGCTCCGGCAGGACGTGGTGTGGCGCCCAATGAGGTGTGACCAGGGTGAATCGAGACGGCATCAGTAAACCCAGCGATACAAGTGTTGTCCAGGCAATCGGCCCAACGAATGGCCGGGAAACCGGCGTGAAGAAAACGTAGATTGACCAAGATACAAAGAGTAGCAGCGAAAAAACAGAAAACGCCTGCGCCTGCACATTAAGCAGTAGCAATCCGAAGGCCAGCGTCTTAATGCCGGCTCGCACCGGCGGACGACGCAAAAAAGTACGCAGCGGCAACGTCGCAGTAATAAATCTCTGTATCCGGGCCTGCCACATACTCGCCTAAGCGACGCTGATCACCGGCTTGGCGTTACTAAATGCGATCTTCACCTTGTCTCCGTCTTTAATCTGACCGCGAATCATTTTATCGGCCATGGCGTCTAAGATTGTTTTTTGAATCAACCGAGCAATCGGGCGTGCACCAAAGTCCGGATCAAATCCGTGTTCGACGATGTAATCGCGGGCCGAGGCGTCGATAGCGACGTTGATACTGCGCTTCGCAAGCTTTTCTTTAATCAAAGCGAGCTGGATGTCGACGATTTTTTCGATATCCGTGCGGCGCAGACCGTTAAAGACGATGATTTCGTCAATGCGGTTTAAGAACTCCGGTTTAAAGCTGCTCTTGAGAGAGTCCTTCACGCGGTCCTTGAAACTCTCCTCTTGGCGGTCTATTTCTTTTTTCGCGCTCGTGCTAAAACCAAGCGTCGCCATATCCTTGAAGTAGTGGCTGCCGACGTTGCTCGTCAGAATAATGATCGTGTTCTTGAAGTTAACCGTTTTGCCGTGCGCATCAGTGAGACGACCATTGTCTAAGATTTGCAGCAATACATTGAACACCTCCGGGTGCGCCTTTTCAATCTCATCAAACAGGATGAGGCTATACGGACGATGACGGATTGTTTCAGTGAGCTGTCCTCCCTCTTCGAAGCCGACGTAGCCCGGCGGGCTGCCAATAAGACGGGAGACCGCGTGCTTTTCCATATACTCGCTCATATCCACGCGCACAATTGCCTTCTCGTCGTTAAACATCAAGCCGGCGAGACTACGGGCAAGCTCGGTTTTACCAACACCGGTCGGACCAAGGAACATAAAGCTGCCCAGCGGTCTGTCTTCGTGCGCAAGTCCAGCACGGGCGCGACGCAAAGCACCGGCAACGGCGGTAACCGCTTCGTCCTGGCCGACAACACGCTGATGCAACACCTCTTCAAGCTTAAGCATCTTCTCGGTATCACTTTCAAGCATCTTGGTAATCGGAATACCGGTCCAGCGCGCAACGACGGCGGCGATGTCCTCTTCGTCGACGACCTCTTTAACAAAGGTCTCACCACTCACGCGCTTTTTCTTTTTTACATCAGCATCCTCGCTGAAGTGCTTGTTTTCAAACGCCTTATACTCCTTTTCAGACTGCGGAAGCTCGCCATACAAAATCTGAGCAACGCGCTCCAGGTCTCCTCCGCGCTCCGCCTTCTCGGCTTCTTTCTTGAGCTGATCAATCCGCTTACGAAGATTGTGAAAGTTTTCAAGCGTCATCGTCTCGGCGCGCCACGAACCGGAGAGGTCGTCGTTACGCAACTTGAGCTTAGTAAGCTCGGTCTCAATCTCGGCTAAGCGCTTTTCCGGGCCGGTTGCCTTAACCGCCTTACTCTTGCGCTTCGTCGGTGTCACCTCGTTTGTTAATGCCTTTTTCTCGATTTCCAGACGCGTAATTTCGCGGCGAATCTTTTCTATTTCCGCCGGTGTACTCTCGGTCTCCATCTTTAAAGCCGCAGCCGCCTCGTCGATTAAATCAACGGCCTTGTCGGGTAGAAAGCGGTCGGTAATGTAGCGAGTCGACAAATTAACTGCAGCCACAATCGCCCGGTCGCTGATACGCAGCCCGTGGTGAATCTCATACTTTTCTTTGAGGCCGCGCAAAATCGAGATTGAATCCTCGATAGACGGCTCCTCTACCATAATCGGTGCAAAGCGGCGCTCAAGCGCTGAATCTTTTTCGATGTGCCGCTGATACTCACGAATCGTGGTCGCACCAATCGCGTGCAACTCACCGCGCGCCAAAGCCGGCTTTAAAAGATTCGAAGCATCGATAGCACCTTCGGCGGCACCGGCGCCGACAATCATATGAATCTCGTCGATAAACAAAATAATGCGGCCGGCGGAGTTTTGAACCTCCTTAATAAACGCTTTCAAGCGGTCTTCGAACTCGCCGCGGAACTTTGTGCCGGCGATCAGGCTACCCAAGTCGAGCGAAAGCACCTCCTTGCCTTTCAAAGTCTCCGGAACCTCTCCGGCGATAATCTTTTGCGCGAGGCCTTCAACGATGGCTGTTTTACCAACACCCGGTTCACCGATTAAGACCGGATTATTCTTTGTGCGACGCGAAAGCACCTGAATCACGCGGCGCAGCTCCTCTTCGCGGCCGATAACCGGGTCGAGCTTCCCCTCCTTCGCCTTGGTTGTTAAATTCACGGCGTACTTTTCTAAAACCTGGAACTTACTCTCTGGTGTTTCATCCGTAACCCGCGTGCTGCCGCGTAGCTGTGCGAGGATTTTGATAAGCGCATCACGACGAACCCCGGCGCGCTCCAAAATAGCGCGGGCAGTCGTATCAACCTCCAACATCGCGAGTAACAAATGTTCACAAGAGACGAACTCGTCCTTCTGCGTGGCGGCAATTTTAGCGGCCTTCTCCAAAAGTCCCATCAGCTCCTGACTTAAGTAAAGCTGTCCGACGCCGCTGCCAAAAATCTTCGGCATCTCCTGCAACATCCGACGAACCTCGGCATCCAGCGCCTGGACATCGATGCCGGTTTTTTCAAGCATCGGGACAACCAGCGACTGCTGATCGTTTATCAGCGAAACAAGTAAATGGATAGCCTTAAACTCACCGTGGTTATAGCTCCCGGCGAGTTCCTGGGCATTCTGAAGCGCCTCCTGCGCCTTTACAGTAAATCGATTGAAATTCTTGTTATTCATTGCCATATAGTGAGATTATACCATCCGTGTCAATAGTTTCTGCCGCGGGCACGCCACCGAATGATGGCGCGCCCGCAACAGTTGCGGCGGAGGTCGGACTACAGTTCCTCGATGGCCAAGATGATCCGGGCGATCACCTCTTCTTTCGTGACCTCTCGAGTCCGCCCGTGCTGCCTGTGTGACTTCAGGGCAACGTGACCGTTGAATCCCGGGAAGTCGAGAACGCCTGCCGCACCCTCGAACATCCGAAGCTTCGGGCTTTCAGCAATCCTGAGTGCGGTCTGTCCGTCCTTGCAGACCAGGCCGATATCCAGGATGTTGCCGGCGATGATCTGGGCGGAAAGCACGACATCGTACCCTTGCTCACTGATCAGTCGCAGATACTGCTGCCAGCTAGGCTGGCTTCTTTTCACGACCTTCATTGCGCACCTCCTTGTGCCGCGTTATATTAACACAGGAAACTGTTTTTGTCCAGAGCGTTACTTCCTCTCTTCTAACACAACGTTCAGGCTCAAGACTCTATCTCCTCGCTGCACAGTCAACGCTACCTTATCTCCGACGTTGTAGCGCTGGATTAGTGACACGAGCGAGTGACTACTATCAATTTTGACACCGTTTACATGTGTTATGACGTCTTCAGCGAGCACCCCCGCTTTGTCCGCCGGGGAACCCTTGATAACCGCCGGTCCACTCTCGTCACCGCGGATCAAGGCACCTTCCGTGACTTTGATATTGTCGCGCTTAGCGATTTCCTCGGTGAGCAGTATGTAGTGAACTCCAAGATACGAAGCAGTTATCTTGCCACTCATCTTCACGGAGTTGATATCGCGCTTCACATTATTAATCGGCAGCGCAAACCCGATACTGTTAGCCCCGGAAACGACGGCGCTGTTAATACCGATGACCTCTCCGCGCAGATTGACGAGCGGACCGCCCGAATTGCCCGGATTGATAGCGGCATCAGTTTGAATAACGCCTTCTAAGTCCTCGCTGACGGCGTTGCCACCGGATGCGGTGATGTTACGCGCAAGACCGGAGACTATGCCAACCGAAACCGTATTACGGAACTCACCAAGCGCGTTACCGATTGCGATAACGGTCTGTCCGAGCCGAATTCCGTCAGAATCAGCGAGCGGGAGTGTCGGGAAGCTGCTCCCTTCTATCTTAATGATGGCTAAATCCTGAAGCGGGTCACGCGCTAAAACTTTTGCTTTGTATTTTTTCCCATCATTCGTAAAGACGGTGTAGCTCGCATCCTTGTCTGAAACGACATGCTTATTAGTTACAATCATACCGTCGGCTGAAACGATAAAGCCGGAGCCACCCCCAATATCCTGCATCTTAGTCCCCTTTTGGCAGGGCTGATTGAACTGGAAGTTATCACCGCCAAAAAACTGCTGAAACTCCGGCGGTAAATTTGCGAACGGGTTAACCGGACAGTTTTCGATAACCGGAACATTTTTGCTGATCGTAATAGAAACAATCGCCGGCGAGACCTTATCAACGGTATCGATAATCGCCTGCTCGTATCCGACTTGAGACTGATACTTGGCAACCGCCTGGGTACTTGTAGCGGTCTGGCTACCGCTCAAAAACTGCGCCCCGCGATTACCCTGCTGCGTTAGAATAACTCCACCAAAAACAATGAGTGCAATCGCCGCGAAAATATACGAAAAATGTATTTTTTTCATCCCAACAGAAATAAAAAATGTTTATAATGTTTTATTTACAAGCAAACCCTCGCGATAGACAAAACCCTGCAACATGAGAAAGGACCCATTTCTAACGGGCAAGTAGTTTTTGTATCTATAGTATACAACCGAAGCCAAAAATTATTTCAAGCCTTGTTTCTTGATTTCGCTAAGCACCTTCAGCGTCGCAGCAATCTCGGCTTTGGTGGTCATTCTGCCTAAGCTAAACCGCAAACTGTTTTTTGCGCGCACGGTGTCGCAACCCATAGCCGAGAGCACGTGTGAAGGATCAATGGAGCGAGCCGCGCAGGCCGAGCCTGAGGAAACCGCGATGCCTTGTAAATCAAGCGCGACGATAAGCTGCTCGCCGGAAACGCCCGGGAAGTAAACATTCAAGTTGTTAGGGAGGCGGTTCTCCGGACCGTTGAGTTGCACTTTCGGAAAAATCTTCTTTATTCCCTTCCAAAGCTCGTCACGCAGCGCCGCAATTCGTGCCGCCTCCTTACCGCGCAGCACCTCAACAAGCTCTACCGCTTTGCCGAAGCCGACGATGGCCGGCACATTCTCCGTCCCGGCACGCAGCCCCTGCTCCTGACCCGCACCATTAATTCCGGAGGTAATCGGATACAAACGATTAACTCCCTTCATAGCGCTGCGTACATACAGCGCGCCAATTCCCTTAGGTCCATAGACTTTCTGCGCCGAGAGCGTGAGTAAATCAACACCAAGAGCTTGCACGTCACACTGGATATATTGATACGCCTGCACCGCGTCGGTATGAAGTAAGGGGTAGTTTCTTGGTTGCTTAGTTAGTTGGTTAGCTGGTAAAGACGCTCGAAATTCTTTTACGATTCTTGCGATTTCAGCGACTGGCTGCACCGAGCCGACCTCATTGTTTTCATACATCACCGAAACAATAGCGGTGTCTTCGTTTAATGCCTCTTTTAGTTTTTTTACATTTACGACTCCCTGTTTAGAAACCGGAATGACGACGACATCATATCCGTCTTTTTTAAGCTCGTAGGCAGTCAGCAAAACACTTTCGTGTTCAATTGCAGAAATAACAATTCGCTTCTTGCCGCTCGCTTTAAGCGCGCCTTTAATCGCCAGGTTATTGGCCTCCGTCGCTGAGGCGGTAAAAACTATTTCGCTGTAGTGCGCGTTAAGCGCCTTCGCAACCGTCTGCCGCGCGGCAAAAATAGCTGCACTGGCTACCTGACCAAAGGAGTGCAGCGAACCCGGATTGCCGAACTGCTGCGAGAAATAAGGCAGCATAGCCTCAAGCACGCGCGGGTCAACCGGCGTACTGGCTGCGTAGTCGAGGTAGATAGGCTTCATAGAGCTTACACAATACTTATTTTTTCATACTTTGACAAACTACCGCTTGTTGCATCATAATGCAACTATGAACATCGACTCCACCATTCACCTTCTCCAGGGCCGCGGCTTCCGAATGACCTCGGTCCGTAAATTTTTGCTGGAAACGTTTCGCGACAGCCGCAAACCAATCTCTGCGGGTGATCTCATCGCGCTGCTTAAAAAAGCCAAACTTGACTGCAACCGCACGACCGTTTATCGCGAACTCACCTTTCTACAGGAACAAAGCATCATCAAAAGCGTAGACTTCGGCGACGGCGCCAAACGCTTTGAGGCCGCCGGCGGCGCGCATCACCACCACTTCGTGTGTACACACTGCGGACTTGTCTTGGATATTAATTTAAAAAACGACCTCGAGAGCGAGGAGTTTAATTTAGAAAAAACCCACGGTGTAAAAATCGCCAGTCACTCGCTGGAATTTTTTGGACTGTGCAAAAACTGCCAAACAAAAACGTCTTAAGGGTTCTGTAGCGCCTTTACTTGCCTTGCGGGCAGCCAGTGCTTACGGTGCAAAACAATAATGAGCGTGGTGAGTAGCGCGGCAAACACCGTGAAGCTCATTGTCGGGATAGTCACGTAGCCAAAGATGTTGACGTACTTGGTCGTACAAGAAACCGCCAGCGTCGCGGTGCAGGGCACGAGCTCCGCTCCCCCGTTTTCTAAGATAATGTGGTAACCGCTGACGATTAAACCAAGAATCGTCATCACGAGTGCGACATCAAGCAATCCGCGGCGCGGACGGTACAAGTACCACCCGAATAATATAATCTGCGGGTACATCAGCCCGCGCTGAATCCAACAAAGCAGACAAGCGGCAAATCCGGCCACGTTGGAGTAAAACAAGCTCCCTACTATAGAAGCGCCCACGATGGTAAGCATAAAGAGCACGCCGTGCTTACCCACGCGTTCGTGCAGCCATTCGCGCAACTTCGCACTATTCAGCGTGGCAATAATGAAAAGCACCAAACCGATTTGCGCCAGAATCGTTAACCCGCCGATAAGATAGCTCACCAAAACAACAAAAGATGGCATATATAAGGTAATACACTTTAGTCTAGCGCGCTCTTTCATCCTGCGCTATAGTACCGACATACTATGCCTATCAAAGCCTCAAACATTGAAATACTTGCCCAACCGGCAAGCTCGTTTCTCTTTAAGAGCGGTCGCGGCGAACAACTTACGCCGGAACAGGTGGTTAAAGAGATAGCCCAGTTTATGCTGGCGGATGCGAGCTACGACTACCGCGTAACTATTGGCAGCGACTCTGAACAGCTCCATGACAAGCGGGCTGACTTTGTGACGGCTATCGTCGTCCACCGCATTGGTAACGGCGGCGTCTACTACTGGCGCCGGCTTGTTGAAGACAAAAAGTTCCACACCCTGCGCGACCGCATCTTAGAAGAGGTTCTCCTCTCGCTAGTCGTCGCCAACAACTTTATCGAAACCGCTAAAGAACAGAAACTCCCGAAGTTTGACTTTGAAATCCACATTGATATTGGCGAAAAAGGCGCGACTAAAGTAATGCTTCAGGAATTGACCGGAATGATTCGTGCCAATAACTTTAATGTCAAAACTAAACCGGACAGCTACGCGGCCAGTAAAGTTGCCGACCGGCACGGGATGAAGAACGACTAGCGGGAAAGCGTTGAACATACGGACTGTGCAAACGCAAACGGGGCCTTGGGCCCCGTTTGCAATTCGTAGTGAGTTACCGGCGATTCTAGTATCCAACCTTGATACCACCGTCGACGTCTGTATTCACCTTGATTCCACCTTGAGACTTCGAGCTGGAGCTGTTGATCGTCGCTCCGGCCGGCAACTGCACTTTGATCACTCCGTTATTGATATCAACCTTGGCACCGGCGTCAATCTTGAAATTGGCTTTGACCGAACCGTCGATATCCATACCGTGAGTACTGTCGCCGTCAACACGGCCGCCGGCAATCGTTACAATATTATTCGAGTTCACTGAAACAGTGGCGTTGCTACGGTGCTCCGCGCGGACGACAGGCGCAAAGATATAAGTTCCGTTGCCGGTTACATGCAGTGAAGCATCCGCCAAGAAGTCCAAGCTGACACTCGAGGTCGCGTTAGCGGCAACAACTAAGTTGGCATTATATTTAAATTCTCCGGAAGGCAACTTCGCCTCAACAGTGCCACCTGCTTTTTTGACCACTGCCACCTTCTTGATAGTGACACGAACCTGGTCATAGCTACCGGCCGGAATCGTTGCCTCGGCTGCCAGGGCCAATGTTCCGCTGTTACGCAATGCGATGAGATCAAAATCTTTGTCGGCGTTTGCGACCGTAATCCACCCGTTAGCGTTGCTGTGCATACTTACCTCATCGACGGTCATATTGATAGTGCTAACCGCGCCAAGATCAGCGGCAGCATCGGTTATGCCAAACACAACTCGTCCGGAGCCGCTTACACCCTGCTGCTGCGCCTCATTTGTAGTCGTAGCTGCCTGCTTATTGCCGCTCAATAACATCGCCGCGCCCGCGATTACAACAATAATGGCAAGCCCCCAGATAATTCCTTGATGTTTCATAGAGTAATTAAAATTGTTAAAGTTACTGCTTTACTATACTATAAGACGCAGCTTTAGCTAAAAACTTACGCATGGATCCCGTACGAAATAGGAAGCGACTGGGTCGCTTCCGCAATGAGTTCCTTGCAGATATCTACTTTTTACATTCATGACGCAAACAGTAATTAAAAAATTAACCGCTTGATTTCATACGGGATGGACACCCTCGTTCTAGATCTCGAAACAAAAGATATGTACGGCCCGAGTTCGGGCAAGATTATCTCCGACCTCTCCCCTTCGTTTGTCGGAGTCTATTCGTACAAGCAAAATAAATATTTAAGCTACTTTGAATCCGACTTTCCGGCGCTCAAAGAATTAATGAAAGAGCCGGCGCTGCTGGTCGGCTTTTCGTCGAACCACTTCGATCTGCCGATTCTTTCGCGCGTGCTTAATATAGTTTTCGATAAACACCCACGTGTGGACCTCTGCGAGGAGCTGGAAATGCGCACTGGCCGCCGCGTCGGCTTAAACACGCTCGCCCTCGTCAATCTCGGGCGCGGCAAAACCGGCCATGGTACAGAAGCACCACAACTTTTCGCCGAAGGCCGCACCGAAGAACTCAAAGAGTACTGCTTAAACGACGTTAAGCTCACAAAAGAACTCTACGACCTCGTCCGATCCAAAGGCGAAATAAAAATTCCCAAAAAAGATAGTATTTATTCAAACCAGCTCGGACTTTTTGAGAAAGATAAGTTAGAAAAAGTGAAAATCGATTTAGGCCCCTTACTGACGTTCTTATAAAAAGCAACAGAGTCCGCGGCGCCTTTCAGCAACCGCGGACCCATGAACCCCGTCTTCGGGGTGCTACCGCCCGAGCGCAGCAGCGCTCAGGAGGAGGACGATCGTCTCCAGGATGACGATGTCGCGCAGCGGCTGCGGGAACTGGCTGAACCAGCTCTCGAACTTCATCGCCGCACCGGCGATGCTGTCTCCGATGACGGCGTACATCTCGTACTCCTTCATCGTTGCCGCGTCGACCTCGCCGCCGTTCTGCGCAAAGCCTTCGTTGGCCATGGTTTCCTCCCACCACCGCCTCAGAAATCCAGCGGTGGAATTCACCTGTACGACGCGGGGACACCCCACGTCATCTCCAGGATACAGTATACACCTCTTTTGAATATTTGTCAAGAGCTGAAAAATGTTGTAAAACTAAGCTTATTTGAGTCTATTTTCCGTAATTTAAAAAATAAAAGTTATCCCCTTGCGTGTAGCTACAAATGGAACAGGATTAAAAATGGGGCTGGCGGAGTGGTTCCGCCAACTATCGCGTCATCGAACTTCGAAGGACGGAGGGAATGATGTTGCGAATGCGCAACAAGTACTGTTCGAACTGCCTCAAGACGCAGAGGTTCGTCGACCTCGATTCGTACCTCGTCTGCGAACGCTGCAGCAAGAGGCTCGAGCGAGTCGATCCGGCTGTGTCGCGAAAAGAAGCTCGCGTCACACCGTGGGCAGAGCGGATCGAAGGCCGTCGGGAGGCGATGTGAACGAGCAGCACAAGCGGAAACGGGGCGGCGAGAGAACTCTCGACGCCCCGCGACCACATTCATGTTCATGCGATCACTTTTTACAAAATCCCCTCAATCACCTTTTTTGTCTCCTCTGGTCCTGCGACCTGGACGTACTCGACACCGGTTTCAACGATGGCGTAGTCATTCCCGCCCGGATAAATCGCATCACCGATAAAAAGCATGTCGGCAATCGGCATACCAACGTATTTTTCTATCTGCCGCATACCGTAGCCCTTATCAATGCCCTTTTGCGTTATATCAACGGTAGAAATCCCGCCTTTGTGTACCTCTAAATCAGGAATGCGCTTTTGTAATTCTTCAGCTATTTTTGAACGCCATGGAAGCGCGGTCCAGGCTTTTTTCAAAGCCACGCCTTTTTCGGTACCCAATACATCAACGACGTCCTGTCCAAGCGCCGAAAACGTGATCTGACTCCCGCGGTCCTGGATCTGCTCACCGTAGACGTTCTCCGGCTGCTCAAAATTAATATCTTTAAGCGTCTGCGCTAGCGCGTCTAAAATGCGCTTCTTTTGATCGTCGCTCAACAAGACTGCGTAGACATTTTCCCAGCCCTTCTCCGGAACGTAGCGATAAAAGGCCGTCCCCGTCGTCGGAAATAAAAATAAATTATGCAAAAGTTGCGGCGGGCAGTTGAAGTGCGACAAGAACTGGTTCTGAAACTGCTGCCAACGTCCCCCGCCGATAATCGCCACCGGCTTTTGCTCGAGCAGTTTTAAAAGCAACGCCTCAACATCCGGCGTAAGCGGGCTTTTGCTTTCGGTGAGCGTCCCGTCGAGATCGAAGACGATTAGTTTTTTATTTTTGAGATCCATGCTAGTGCGTTGACTAAAACTATAAAAGTATCTATAATGCGAACTCCGTAAATTAATAAAGGCGGCGGGCGTATATCTGCAGTATACCAGATACAGGCCCGCCGTCTTTATAGTTTAGACGGCAGAAAACGCAGGGAGACCTGCGAGAAAGACGAGACGCATGCTGTATCGCTCGCTCCCTGGTTGGGACACCGTGGCTGACGCCGCGGAGCTCCTGACCCCCCTGCTGGTTCGCCCGGCAGAGCTGTTCAACATCCTGCTGCTGCAGTCACGGCAAGACCCCCGCTACTTCGGCATCGCGGTAGCTCGGATGAACGAGCAGCCGCGGCTCGTGGCGACCAGCCGGCAGTTCGAGTTCGCCAACGGTGCCTACACCATGGCCGAACGCTGTGCCAGCAGGAGCCCGACTCATGCTGCGCTCGTCATCTACGCCCTCTCGGGGCACACAGATCGGCTGGGCGACGCGTGGCTGGCCAAGCTGGCCGACCTGCTCGAGCGTGCCGAGCTGCATCGCGAGATGAACGTCGTCGACCTGAAGAAGGCCGAGGAGCTGCATCGCAGGAGCGGCTGCAAGCTGGAGGCGCTGGCATGTCTCATGCCCGTCGCGGCCTAGCTCCCCTTTTCCGTCTTATGTAAAAGACGGCTGCACGGACCAGAGGTTCCGACGACATCGGACCGGCCGCTCTCCTAGAGCGTGCCGGTCCGATTCACTTTTTGAATATATGATTTCGCTGTATACCCCCACACCAAACTCTCCGTAAATATCAAACATCTGTAAAAAAATATTAATAATCTATTCTAAATACTTTAGACTAGGCATTGGTTTGGTGTGGGGGTATACTATTGGTATTCCCGTCTCATTAGTATTATTGGTATACATTTGTATATTTGCATCGTTTATTTTATGGCGAAAACAAAAAAATCCGAGAAGAAATCAGCGAAGGACCTTATTCCTAACCCGCTCTCGGCGGTCAGTAAAGAAACCAAAAAAAGCGTTACCGGCATTCTGCTCATCGGCATCTCGCTCATTCTATTCCTCGCGGCTTTTAACGCCGCCGGTCCGGCCGGTGCGTTTGCGTATGGACTGCTCGACAAGCTACTCGGCGTCGGCTACTACCTGATTCCTCTCGTTTTCTTAGGCGTAGGCATTTTGTTCCTCGTAAGCCACGAGAAAAAGTTCTTTGGCGTCGTCTTCGCCGGCATGTTTGGCTTCATTATCTCCGGTCTTGGCCTCATCGACGTGCTATTTACCGGCAAGGCCGGTTGGCTCGGCAAAGTCGTTGGACTGATTCAGGTTCCGTTTGGTTACGCGGCGGCAATTATTTTATTGCTGACTCTCGTCGTTGTTTGTTTAATGATCACGCTTAACGCCTCGGTCAACCTGCGCAAGTTAAAGATGCCGTGGCGCGATAACGAGGAAGATGAAGACAGTGAGGACGAGGATGACGAGCTCGAAGACGAGGACCTGGTCGTTACCGGTGCTGATGAACCGAAGCCGAAGCGTAAATGGTTGGCTCCGGCCGAAGAGGCCGTTAAAGGAGCTAAACCGGCGATGTCTGCGGATATCGACGTCAAACTCGCCGAGGCGCCGCTTATCTCTATGGGCCGCGGCAAGCTAAAGGAACACGCCAACTACATCGCTCCCCCGCTTTCGCTTTTGACCTCGACGGTTGATAAGGCGACGCCGGGCGACATCAAGGCCTCGGCTAACATCATCAAGCGCACGCTCGAGAGTTTTGGCGTCCCGGTAGAAATGGGCGAGGTCAACGTCGGACCAAAGGTGACTCGCTTTACTTTGAAACCGGCTGAAGGCGTGAAGCTCACCCGCATCACCGCTTTGCAGCAGGACCTCGCACTTACTCTCGCCGCGCCGTCGCTGCGTATTGAAGCTCCAATCCCGGGCAAGTCACTCGTCGGTATCGAGGTACCAAACAAAACCGTCGCGACCGTCCACCTCGGCTCAATGCTCACCTACCCGGACTTCACCAATGGCGGCCCGCTCGTCTTCCCTATCGGCCGTGACGTAACCGGCGAAGGCATCTTCGGCAATATTGAAAAGCTCCCACACTTACTCGTGGCCGGTACGACTGGTAGCGGTAAATCAATTTTCATTCACTCGCTCATCATTCCGCTACTGTACAAGAACTCGCCAGAGCAACTCAAGATGATTCTTATCGACCCGAAGAAGGTCGAGCTCTCGATCTACGAAGGTATTCCGCACTTAATCGCCCCAGTTATCACCGAATCTAAGAAATCGATCGCCGTCTTCCGCTGGGCGGTTTCAGAAATGGATCGCCGTTACGAGGTCTTTATGAAGGCCGGTGCTCGTGATATCCGCAGCTACAATAAGAGCAATAAAGATAACGCCCTCCCATTCGTGATGATCGTCATCGACGAAATGGCCGACTTGATGAGTACGTTTGGTAAAGAAATCGAAGCCTCAATCGTCCGTCTTGCCCAGATGGCGCGTGCCACCGGTATCCACTTAGTGCTCGCGACACAGCGTCCGTCGGTAAACGTCGTGACCGGTTTGATTAAAGCCAACATCCAGGCTCGTGTCGCACTCCAGGTCGCCTCACAAATTGACTCCCGCACGATTCTCGATATGGCCGGCGCCGAAAAGCTGCTTGGTAAAGGCGACCTGCTGTTTATCAGCAACGACTTCAGTAAACCAAAGCGTATCCAATCCCCGTTTGTCGCCGAAGAAGAGATTCGTGAGGTCGTGAAGTTTATCCGCGAACATAACGAGGTGCTCGCTCCGACTGAAACCGAACAAGAGAGCAAGGCGCTGACTAACGCGATGGCTGCCACGCAGCAGGCTCCGGGTGTCGCCGAGGCCAAGAGCGGTGATATCTTCGACGACTACGCCGGGACCAATGGCAGCGGTAATGACGACGAGGACGAGATGCTCACCCAGGCTATCCAGGTAGTTAAGGAGGCTAAAAAGGCCTCGGCCTCGCTGCTGCAGCGCCGTCTCGGCGTTGGTTACGCTCGTGCTGCTCGCCTACTCGATATTATGGAGGCTAAAGGCATGATTGGCGCCGGCGATGGCGCTAAACCTCGCGAGGTATTTATCGGGGACGATGACAGCGCCGGTGGTGTACCACCAGAGATTCCTCCAGCGAATTAAGAAGTTATAAAATATTATTAAATTATAAAAATATGGAAGGAGAAGAGGATTTTTCCCCTGAAGCTAAGCCAGAAAATGCAAAAATAGAAAAACGCGTCGAAGAAATGGTCGCGGAATATAAACGCACGAACACGCTCCCGCCCATGCACTCAATGATCGAAGAAATGCGGCTAGCTGCGACAAAGGAATTTGACGCAGAGGCAAAATTAGAGGAGCAGGTGGAAACCGCACTAGCAAAACACCAAGATGGACTGCATGATCAAATCCCTGAAAAAAGAAAGGGAGAATTACGAGATTTATTAAAGTCGTGGATAGAAAAACATGGCGAAACCTCTAAAGACCATGAGCAGGAAATGCTAACTTTTTGGCGACAGTCAATGCAAGAGGATGATGATGAAAAATCTATGAGAGATGCAGAGAATAGGTCTTAGATAACAAACCGGGCGGCCTACTGGCCGCCTGTTTTTGTTTTACTCTTCTTTTTTCTCCCCCGCCTTCTGTTTCGCAATCTTATTCAGCAATTTATCCAAATCCCCTTCGAGCACCGTCTCAATCTCGTGCACTTTTACTCCAAACCGGTGATCGGTGATGCGGTCGTCAGGAAAGTTGTAGGTGCGGATCTTTTCGCTGCGGTCGCCGGTACCAACCTGGTCGCGACGATCTCCGGTGACCTGAGCCAACTCCTTTTGGCGCTGCATATCAAACAATTTAGCACGAAGCACTGACATCGCCGTCTCGCGGTTGGCGTGCTGACTGCGTTCGGCGCGGCTTGAAACCACGATGCCAGTCGGCTTGTGGGTCACGCGCACAGCAGTTTCCACCTTGTTGACGTTCTGACCACCCGGCCCGCCGGCACGACTAAAGGTGACGAGGATATCGCTGTCGTTGATGATAACCTCTTTCGGCTCAACCTCCGGCATCACAACGACGGTCGCAGTTGAGGTGTGCACCCTTCCCTGTCGCTCCGTCGCCGGCACACGCTGCACGCGGTGGGTACCACTTTCCAGCTGCAATGCCTCGTAGCAGCCATCGCCCTGAATACGCGCAGCAAAGTACTTAAACCCGCCATTGCCCATGTCGTTTGAATCCATCATCTGGAAGCTCCAGCCCTTGTTCATACAGTAGCGCTGGTACATACGCGCCAAGTCCCCGGCAAAAAGCCCGGCCTCATCGCCACCTACGCCCGCGCGAATTTCTAAAATCACTTTATTAGTCATAAACAGATGCCTATTACGATATACGAAAACAGTGTTATAGTAAAGGTTATGGCTACGCTTTCACCGGTTATTTTAGTGGCCGATGACGACAAAGACTTCCGCCAGATTCTGACGGACTTCCTTACCGCAAAAGGATTCCAAGTCAAAACTGCCAGCAATGGCGAGGAGGCTTTAGCTACTGCCCGCGAGCTGCACCCCGGCCTAGTGCTACTTGATGTAGATATGCCTAAAAAAGACGGTTTTCAGGTCACTTTTGAACTGATGCAAGACCCGCACACCAAAGGCATCAAGATAATGTATCTCTCCAACCTCGGCGAAACCAACTGGGGCAAGGCGGCCGAGGTTAATCGCCGCATGGCGAAGCAAATTGGCGCTGTTGATTACTTTAAGAAAGGCGGCAACCTCGAACATCTGCTTACCTCCGTCCGAGAGCACCTTGCGTCGTAAGCCTGACCACGATACCCTACCTTATATATGCGCACACAACCGCTTGTTCTTTTAGCAGACGACAACGCCGACTTTAAAGAAATCATCTCCGCCAAACTCGTGGCGGCCGGTTTTGAAATAGCTGAAGCTAGTGACGGCGCCGAGGCCATCGCCCGCGCCAAAGCTCTGAAGCCTGACCTCATCGTGATGGACATCGATATGCCGCACGTAAACGGCACTGAAGCAGTTTTAGAAATAAAAAACTCACCGGAGACAAAAGACGTACAAATTGTCTTCTTCTCAAGCATGGATCACCCCTGGCCGGGCATCGTCGAGGAAAAAGACGCCTTTGCAAAGACGCTCGGAGCCGTCACCTTCTTAAAAAAGAGCGATGACCTAGACAAAGTAGTCGCCACGATAAAAGCACTGGTCGCGGCTAAAGCAGCTCCGCCGGCAGCCTAAAGCTACCAAGGCAATAAGTGTAAGAAATGGAGTCCGGCGCCGACAAGCAGCAGCGCCACGACTCCGAGTGCGAGGGCCAAAATAGGCTCCTCGTTTTCATTTAAAATACCAAAGCCAACACCGCCGACGATGAGGCCGATAGCGATACAGAGAACGCCAAAAATTCCGGAGGCAATAGCAATGGCAGTCATATCTTTTCTTGCTACCTAGTATAGAGCACCTTGGCACCCGCGCAAGCTATGAACAGGTCCGCGTGTTTATTGGGCCTTAACTATGCGATACTTAAAGTAAATTTATTAATATAATCATATGTCCTTACGAAAACTGTCTGCGGTTTTACTAGCCGCAACGACGCTCGTCTCTGTCAGCGGACTCTCGACATTAACGACTAACCTCGCACACGCACAGAGCATGAGTGATCTCCAAGCGATGATCGCTACGCTCCAGGC